>JANLTX010000051.1:0-35411 GCA_031363095.1 Armatimonadota bacterium
AGGCGATTGGTGATTTCCACCAAATACGCGACCGTCACCTCACGGCCCTGGTCGTACAGCGCACCCGCCTCTTGCTTCGTCATCGTCTTGGAGGGGATATTACCTCAAAATATGGAGAGGCGCGAGGCCTGTGTAGTTACGCCGTATCTGCTCTCCCGGTTCGCCAACGAAGAGAAGAAAACAAAAACCCGGCTTTTAGATGTTTTTACGCTGCATTTCTATCCCCAGGGCGGAGAACATGGCAAAAATATTTCTGAAGAGATGCAGCAACGGCGCAATCGTTCGACACGAGCGCTCTGGGACGAGAATTATAAAGATGAAACCTGGATCAGAGATACCGTAAAGCTCATTCCTCGAATGAAAGCCTGGCGCGACACGTACTATCCCGGTACAAAAATAGGCTTGACCGAGTATTCGTGGGGTGCGGACGACCATATCAACGGCGCGACGGCTCAGGCTGATATTTTGGGGATATTCGGGCGCGAGGGGCTGGATCTGGCGTGTCGCTGGGTGAGTCCGGGGAAAGACTCGCCGACGTTCAAGGCGTTTCAACTCTATCGCAACGCCGACGGCAAGGGGCTGGGAGACACCTCGGTTTTATGCACCGCGCCCGACCCCGACGACCTCTCGGCGTTCGCGGCCACCGACTCGAAAACCGGCGCGACGACCGTGATGCTGATCGCAAAAGCCTCGTCGGGCAGTCGAGTCGTGACGCTCGCGGGAGTCGCGGGGAAAGCACGGCTCTTTCAGCTCACCGCGCAGAACAAAATTACCGCGCTGCCCGAAGTGAAGCTTCCCGCCCCACTCACGCTCCCCTGCCCCTCCGTGACTCTGCTGGTTGTCAACCGGTGAACCCACCCCGGCCCTCCCTCGCCCTACAGCCGGAGTAGGTTCGCGGAGGGGAATTTTGGGGTAGACTGTTGGCGTTATAAAAATTTTTGAAAATTCCTGTCACATTTGAGCCGATACTGTCGTCAGATAGAATGTAAGGCAACGATGCAGATGAAAGAAAACCCGAGTGCATACCCCCGGCTCCTGCTGGCGGATGACCGCCTCAGCGACGAGGCTCCGCTCTCTCGTGCCTTCCATGAGCGCTTTCCCGCCCATCTGGTCGGGCTTCGCAGCAGCGACGGCATCTGGCCGGAGCACTCGAAGAACAAAGAAGCACTCGCGCAGTACACCGAAGGCCACCGGCTTCTCTACGACGAGAAAGACCCTATCGCCGCGATGCGCTGCTACGAGGCCGCTATCGATGCCGACCCGGAGTACCTCCAGCCGTGGGTCGCGCTGGGAATCGCCGGAGTGATGGACAACACGCCCGAGAGCCTGAATCTCGCCGAGGGCGTCTTCACCCAGCTCTCCGAACTGGATCAGACCAGCGGGCTGAGCGCCGAGCTACGGAGCATGATCCGCCAGAATCTCGCGTATCTCTCGGTGAACCAGTATCGACAGACGGGCCGGACCGATCAGCTCGACCGCGCCGATGCGGGCTATGCCGAGGCCGACGCGCTGGCGCAGCAAGAGCGGGTCGAGCTGCTCTGCCCCTGGACCTTTGTGAAGTGCGAGCGCGGCGAGGACGACCTGGCCGCAAAACTCTGGGCGCGCGCGGTGAAAGCCACGCCCTCACGGGACATTTTATTGGAGTATGCGGCCAAGTACCAACCGCTACGCCGCTTTTTCGAGGGAGACGAATCATGAAACTCAAACGCATCCTGGCGAGCCTTCTCGCCCTTGTCGCACTGGGAGCCACCGTGGCGAGCGGTGCCCATGCCGATCTTTCCGGGCCGGACAAGCCGCCGACGGGCAAGCCGGGCAAGTAGCCGAAAGGGATTAAGGAAAGACTGCCATGGAAGACAGCGTTAAATCCAAATTACTCGGGCTGAAGAGCTGGAAAGCGGAGCAGGCGACGACGCCCGTAGCCGCCAGCGCCGCCCCCAGGCGTGCCACCAACCGCGAGCTGCTCGCCACGATCCGAAGCGAGCGCACCACCGAGGTCGAGCGCAGCCGGGCCGCCGATACCCTGCGCCGCCAGATCCGGACGCTCTGCGCCGCCGCCATCTCCCGGTGCGGCGATGCGAGCCTCTCGGGCGGCGAGCTGGAAGACCTGACCCAGGACGTGCTGATCCGCTTGCTCCAGTGCCCGACCGCCTGCGACCCGACCCCGGCCTATGTCGCCAAGGTCGCCGCGAACCTCTTGATCGATCAGCGACGGCACCGCTCGCGGCGCGGCCAGAACCTCGCCCCGCTCTCGCTCGACGAGCCGGTCGAGGACGGCCCGGCCCGCGACGTGATCGACCCGGACGAGTGCGTCGAGGATAAAGTCCTCGCAAGGCTCGCGGAGGTTTCCCTGCGAAGCGCCATCGAGAAGCTGCTCAAGCCCAACGAGGCCATCGTGGTTCTGCGCCGCGCCGAGGGCGTCGCCCACGAGGAGATCGCCGCCGAGACCGGCCAGAGCTGCGCCAGTGTCCGCAAGCAGTACGAGCGCGGCCTCAAGCGCCTCCAGGCCCACGCCGAGTCCGGCTACCTCGTCGCGTAGGTCGCCCCTACAAACAGGGGCGTCTGGGCGAACTGCGTTCGACGAAGTCGCTCCGCGACAGAATCCAATTCGGTTCCCCGGGTACCCAGCGGCTGGGTGATTGGGGTTCGGGGATTTGTCGCGGAGCGACTTCGTCGGCGAGGACCGAGACGCCCTGACGCCCCGGTTCATCGGGGCGATTTTCCGGGCGGCTACGCCTTGGCGAGGGAGACATCGAGAGCTTTGAAGAGCGCGGTCACTTCGTCGCCCACTTTCAGCTCGATCTGCTCCGCCGCTGACGGGATCATCGCCGAGACGACCTGGCCCGCAGGCGTGTCGATATAGACGATCACCAGCGTCTGGCTGGAGATAATATTGGTGACCTTGCCCTTGATCTGATTCGGGAAGCTGAGTTTCATCGGTTTGTTTTCCTCGTCTTTCTCTACCGAGACATTGGTGGCCTTGACTAAAACGAGCGCCGCGCTCCCCTCGCCCAGGCCCAGCACGTCGCAGATGTCGGTCTCCAGAAGCGCCGTGACCGATGCCCCGCCTTCCAGCGTCAGCGAGACCAGCGCGACGCCCTCCTCGCGGACGATCCGTCGCACCAGGGCCGAGAGCTGGTTGGGGATCGCCATCCGCGCCGCCGCCGGACGGATATTTCCCACAAAACCCTCCAGCTCCAGCGCCGAGACGCCATCGAGCGGCAACCCGACCTTCTGGCACCAGGCCTCGATCACTTCTTTGCTGGCGGCTTCCAGAAGCCAGACGATCCGCCCCTCCGCGAGGCTATGGAAGCTCCGATAGCCGCGCACGTCCGGGTCGCTCTGGCCCAGCGCCGCGATCTCGGCGATCCGCTCCGGCGTGAACGCGCCCGGCGGCAGCGTGTGGATACTCATAAAGACCGGCACGATCTCCATTGTACTCGACTGAGCGCCGGGAAGGTTTCGGCTCGGGCATTGTCGAAGAAGACCGGCATGAGCAAGCTACGGGTGGGAATCATCGGGGCGGGCAGACCCTGGAAATCGGAGGGCGCGACGGGCTTCGGGATGAGCCACGCCCACGCCGAGGGCTACAAAGAGAGCGGCCAGTGCGAGATCGTCGCCATCGCCGATCTGGTCGAAGAAAACGCCCGTGCGTTCTCGGAGAAACACGCAGGCGGGAAAGCGGCGCTGTTTGGGAGCTACGAGGAACTTCTTGCCAGCGAAAAGCTCGATCTGGTGAGCATCTGCACCTGGCCTCATCTTCACGCGCCCATGACCATCGCGGCGGCAAGAGCCGGGGCGCGAGCCATTCACTGCGAGAAACCCATGGCCGGAACCTTCGGCGAGGCCCGCGCGATGGCCGCCGCATGCGCTGAGTCCGGGAGCCAGCTCAGCTTCAACCATCAACGACGATTTAATAACACGTTCCAGACCGCCCGAAAGATGCTCGACGACGGCGCTATCGGCGATGTGGTGCGAATCGAAGGCGCTTGTGGGAACTTTTTAGACTGGGGGACGCACTGGATGAACATGTTTCTGTTCTACCTGCGCGACGAAGCCAGGCCGCTCTGGGCGATGGGCCAGATCGATGCCCGAAAGCCGTCGCTGGTGTTCGGGATTCCCCACGACACGCAGGGAATGGGCACGGTGCGCTTCGACACAGGCGTGATGGCGACGCTCTGGACCGGCGAGGAAGCCCACGCGATGGTCGGGTGCGAGCACCGGATCTTCGGCACCGACGGCTGGATCGAAGTCCACAACGACGCGCCGCATGTTCGCTGGCGCGGCAAGAATCACGGAGCCACCCAGGTCGTGGAGGGCGAGGCGACCGCAGGCGGCATCCACGGCAACGACGCCAACGTGAAGAACGTCGTCGATGTCGTGGATGCCCTGGTGACGGGCCGAAAGCCGCTGTGCGATGTCTCCAACGCCCTCCCGACCACGGAGATTCTCTTTGCAATCTACGAATCCGCGCGCCGCCGGGGACGAATCGACCTGCCGCTCGCCATCGACGACCACCCGCTCGCCGACCTGATCGCCCAGGGCGTCTTCCCCGGCGCGGCAGCAACGGGCAGCTAAAGCAGCCCACTGCACGAGGTGAAGGAAGCTAAAGCTCCCTGTAAACCCGGCCCCCTGCATGCCCATTTGGCTGTAGCGCCGTTCACGGTGCTTTGCTCGTGCAGCAGGCTGCTTTAGCTGCCCGTTGCTGCACCCGGTACCCTACCCGCCGCTGCCCTCGCCCATGTGAACCATGACGCGGCGCTGGCTTTCGTCGCCTTCCACGGTGACCTCGGCGTTCATCGGAGTGCCGTCGGGGCCGGGTAGAGAGACCTTGTAGGTGCCCGGTTGCACCTGATCGATGCTGCTGACATTGAGCTGCTTCAGAAGCGCACCCATGAACCCGCCGGGGCCGCCCAGCCTGTCCATCACGGCTCCTCCCATGCCCGGCATACCCGCCACAAACTTCGGGCGCTGGCTGTTGCGCAGGACATAGTAAGGCTTCAGTTTCAAGTCGGCCATCAGGGGCTGGAGCTGCTCGGTCGGGAGCGCCTTGCCCAGAAGCTCGATCTTGCCCGGCTCGCTCGCGCCCGCTTTTCCAAAAAGCGTCGCCTGCGCCAGAATAAACTGCGCCACGGCGTCGCCCGTGTACTTCTTGCCCACAGGCGGCTCCGGAAGGTACGCTTTTGCCCAGGCCGTGCCCTGCGGAAGCGTCTTGACCAGCCTGTCCAGCACAGCTTCGAGCGTCTCCGGCGTGACTTCGGTCTCTTTGAACGTCGTCTTCTCGGCGAGAAGAGAGCTGTCGATCAAGACCGCAACCCCCGAGGCTTTTCCGAGCGCTGCCACAATCTCGCGGACGGGCTTTCCTGCTGCTTGTTTGATGGGCGGCGGCGTAGTCTGGGCCAGCGCCGCTCCTCCCAGAATGCTCAGTCCCAGGAGCAACGCTCCTCGATAAATTCTCATGGAAACCATCGTACCTCCAGCGCAGAGACGAGTTAGTCCACCAAACGCGCGAAACCGTGTTTTCCCTCCCCCCGCTCGTGCCTCGCGACCCCCTCCCCGGCTTCGCTGGGGGCAGGGGGGTTTGGGGGCTGGGCTTACCCTCTCCCACTGCGTAGCATGGGAGGGGGTCGCCGTAACGAGGAACGAGAGAAGGCGGGGGGAGGGACATGTACGCTTCGTGGCGAACCTTGGGGCATGAATCGACTTGCGCTTGCTTTGCTACTTGCCCTTGCGCCGACGCTCGCCCAGGCGTGGGGCGGCGAAGGCCACCAGTACACCGCCCGGCTCGCGGTGGCCTCGCTGCCCGGCTCGGCGCTCCAGAAAAGCCTGGCACGAAACGCCGACTGGCTGGCCGTGGCGTCGTCGCACCCCGACCGCTGGCGCAATCGCCCGGACAACGCCGAGGGGGCGCGGCACTTTTTAGACACCGAGCGGTTCGGCTTCGGGACCGATATCACCAAGATTCCGCAAGACTTCACCGAGGTCCAGAAAGTCAGAGACTATCTAAAGCTCCGAAGCGACGGCATGAACCCGTGGACGGTCCGGCGCATCCATGCCAATTTAGTTCTGGCGATGAAGCAGAAGCGCTGGCCCGATGCGTACGTCCAGATGGCCTATCTCTCGCACTACCTCGGGGATGCCCATGTTCCGTTCCATGCCAGCGAGAACTACGACGGCCAGCTCTCCAACCCGTCCCAGAAAGGGGTTCATGCCCGCTTCGAGGACCGGGTTATTAGCTTCATCAAGCTCACCGACCTCGCTCCCGGTACGCCGATTCCGTTCGATGACCCGGTGAAAGAGACCTTTACCGCGCTTGGCGAGAGCCTCAAGGAAGTGCCCGCGATTCTGGCCGCAGACAAGTCGGCGGCGGAAACAAACGGCGGAATCGAGAGCGACGCGTTCTGGCCGAGCTTTGTCGGTAAGACCCGGCCTATCGCGATCCAGAGACTGCAAACAGGCGGCAGGCGACTTGCGGGAGCCCTTCTTTCCGCCTGGAACCAGGCGGGACGCCCCAATCTCCCGCAAAACTTCACGATGGACGACCGCTACCTGCCCTACGCCGCACCGTTCGTTCCAAAAGGGACGCCCTACCCGCCCCCACAACCACCCGTAACCGACGACGAAAAAGCAAGCGCCCGTAAATCGGCCCGAGTTATCGTCTTAAAGTCTGTGGCACTGGGAAAAGATACGAACTATACCATCGTTCTACCTAAAGACTACGAAGCGCACCCGAAAAGACGCTATCCGGTACTTTATTTGTTGCATGGCGCGACCGGAAAGCACTCGGACTGGAACGCAACCTCGGGAATTGCGGCGTATGCAAGTACGCTTCCGCTGATTATTGTGATGCCGGATGCGAGTGGAGACAGTTTCTATGTGGACGGCGCAGGTTTTGGCAAAGTCCAGACCTACTTTGAGACCGAGCTGGTCCCGCATATCGATAAAACCTACCGAACCCTGGCGTCGCGTGAGGGCCGGGCGATAGCGGGTCTTTCGATGGGCGGCTTCGGCGCGTGGCACCTCGCGCTGTCCAACCCCCAGAAATTCTGCGCGGCGGCCTCGCTCTCGGGCGCTATTGGCTGGGGCGACGGACCACTCCCCAAAGAAGGCGGCATGCGGACGTTCGTCGCCCGTACCTGGCCGACCGACACGGATGCTGGCTGGGCGAGCGCGGCGCTCTGGCCGAAAGTGCAGAAGCTCCACAATCCCAAAACTGGCTGGCAGGGTCCGGCGCTGTACTTCGACTGCGGAAAAGACGACTTTCTGATCGAGAGCAACCGGACGTTTGAGCGCCGATTCCTCGAAGCGGGCCTGCCGTTCGAGTTTTCCGAGTTCAACGGGGCGCACACCTGGCCGTACTGGGACGAGCACGTCCGCGATGCCATGAACTTCGCGCTGCGACACCTCGCCCCCGCCCGATGAACGTCGCGCTACTGATCGCACTCGCATTCTGCCCCCTGCCCCCCAGTAATGGGGGAACAGCCCCCTATCTCTCCCCCATTACTGGGGGCTGGGGGGCAAGAACAAGCCGGGGGCCAGGGGGCAAAGCCTGCGCAACCCAGCGTACAGAACGAACCCTCGCGCCAGGCGTCGTGCTGGTACAGGAGATTACTCCCGATGGGTCGGACGACGGCCCGCAGGTAGTGAACGTCGTGCGGGTCTCGCCGGGCGTCGGGGTTTCGGCGGCGCTCGGGCAGGGCCGGGTCTGGGGCCTCGACCCGACGAGCGGGCGCGAGACCGTCTCCGGGCTGGCGCAACGAACCGGGGCGCTGGTCGCCATGAACGCCGGGTTCTTTCCGTTTCTGGGAAACCCCATCGGGCTGCACGTCGAGGGCGGAGAGATCGTCACCGAGCCACAGCTCACCCGCGCCTCACTGGTCATCGACGAAGCGGGCAAGGCGAGCGTCGCGGCGTTTGTCTGGAGTGGAAGCGTCGGTATTTCCGGCGAGAGCAAGCCGCTGAACGGGCTGAACCGCAAGCCCGGCAAGGGCAATGAGCTGCTTCTGTTCACCCCGAAGTTCTTTGAAAAAACCCTGAAAACGCCCGAGCGCGTCGAGGTCACGCTCTCCGGCGTGCCGAGTCCCTTGAGGCCGGGATCGACGTTCGTGGGCAGAGTCGAAACCGCGTCTGAGAACGGCGATGTGCCGCTGAGCGCGGGCACAGTGGTTCTCTCGGCGGGCGGCGAGCTTGCAACCTGGCTCAAAGAAAAAGCGACGGTGGGCACCGAGCTTACGGTGAACCTCGGCGTGACTCCCGTGCCGGGCGACACACTCGATGTCTCTAAAATCCGGCATGCGGTCACGGGTGCGGGGCGGCTTTTGAAAAGCGGCAAGCCCGCGCTCGACCTTGCTGCCGAGAAGCTCAAGCCCGATTTCTCGACCACGCGCCACCCGCGCACGGCGGCGGGCGTGACAAAAGATGGCACAATCTTGCTGGTCACGGTCGATGGCCGCCAGAAAGCACTGAGCCGGGGCATGAGCCTGCCCGAGCTGACGGCCCTGATGCAGCGCCTTGGAGCCATTGACGCCGTGAACCTCGACGGCGGCGGCTCGACCGCACTGGCGATTTTCGGCGGAATCGTCAACGCGCCGTCGGACGCGAGCGAGCGCCCCGTCGCCGACATGCTCGTCGTCGGGTCGGGCATCGCCGTGGGTGCCGAGGTTCCGCTTCCTGGCCCCACAAAGCCGCTCGTTGTCGGCGAAAAATTTGCGTTTAGCATACCCATCGGTGCAAAACCTGAGAATTCCACATGGTCTCAGCTGGGAAACGTCGGTTTTTTAGATCAAAATGGAATTTTCACCGCGCTACGTCCTGGAAAAGCAATCGTTCGGTTAAACGCCAATGGAAAACTCTATGTTTCGATACTAAATATCACTTCTCCCCCTTCCCTCGTCCCGCCGAAGGCGGAAAAAGACGAGGGCAAGGGGTGGGTACCCAGCGGCTGGGTGGTGGGGATGGGTGCGCCATGATTCGAGCGTCGCAGAAAGCCGCACAGTTTCAAGAGTCCGTGATCCGAGAGATGACGCGGCTCTACTTACAGCACGCCGCGCCCCACGGGGTCAATCTGGCGCAGGGATTCCCCGATTTCCCGGCTCCCGATGGCCTCAAGGAAGCGGCTTGCGATGCTATTCGGGCCGATATTAACCAGTATGCGATCACCTGGGGCGCAAAATCGCTTCGGGACGCTATTTCCGAGAAAACCTACCGGCATTATGGCGTCCGACCCGACCCGGAGCGCGAGATAACGGTCGCGTGTGGTGCTACGGAAGCCATGATGGCGGCACTTCTGGCGCTCGTCGATCCGGGCGACGAAGTGATCGTCTTTGAGCCGCTCTACGAAAACTATGGCCCCGATTCGGTGCTCTGTGGAGCCACTCCGAGAATCGTTTCGTTGAAATATCCCGACTGGACGTTAGACTTCGACGAACTCTCCAAAGCATTTAACTCTAAAACCCGCGCGATTATCATCAACACGCCCCATAACCCGACCGGCAAGGTTTTTACCCGAGAAGAACTTCTTAAAATCTCCGAGCTGTGCCAGAAGTGGGACGTGATCGCCATTACCGATGAAATCTACGAGCACTTGGTCTACGAGGGAGAGCATGTACGGCTCGCGGACCTGCCCGGAATGATCGAGCGCACGGTCACCATCACCGGGCTTTCCAAGACCTACTCGGCAACCGGCTGGCGGATCGGCTGGCTCCTCGCGCCCCCCGAGGCGACGCTCGCCATTCGCCGGGTGCATGACTTTCTCACGGTCGGCGCGGCGGCTCCGCTGCAAGAAGGCGCGGCGGTTGCCCTGAACTTCCCTGACAGTTACTATGAAGAACTCACAAATACCTACAAAGCCAAGCGCGACGAATTTCTCAAAACTCTGAAGTCGGTCGGGCTGGAAGCCGGGACGCCTGCCGGTGCCTACTACGTCCTGGCCGATGCGTCGCGCTGGCTGGAGCAACTCAAAATCTCCGACGGACGGGCGCTGGCCGAGTGGCTGGTGAAAGAAAAGCAGATCGCCGTCGTGCCCGGAAGCAGCTTCTTTCAGAACCCCGCCGACGGCGATCATTTAATTCGGTTCTGTTACTGCAAAAAACCCGAGACCCTGGAGCGTGCCAGAGTCTTGCTTCAGGCAGCTTTGCTCCCCGGCCCCCAGTGATGGGGCAAAAATTAAGGTGGGCGGGGCTGTAACTTTTCTGGTTTCCTTCTGTCTTTTTCTTCAGGAGGTTTAGCACAATGCCCTATGCCAATCTCTCGGTGAAGCTAACCGATAGACAGCTTGCCGAGATTCAAGAAGCACTGACGACGATCCGGGTGACGCTCCCGTTCTTGATCGCCCTGACCCCCGAGGAGCGCAAGACGATCCTCAAGTTAGGCGACAAGAGTGTCGCGTTCGCCGACAAAGCCCTCGAAGCCGCCCGAGCGCACCCGGAGATCCTGCCCGCCGGGTTCGCGCTGGCCGAGTTCGAGAAGGACGCTGCCCTGGTGCAGCAGCTCTCGCAGCTCAAGAGCGAGCTTTCCAGCCTGCTGGAAGCCGTGGACGACACGCTCATGGCCGCCGGAAACGAGACCATGACCCACTCGGTGACGGTTTATTCCTATGTCAAGACAGCAGCGCGTCGGTCGCCCGGCCTGCGTCCCACTCTGGACGGGCTGGCCGAACGCTGGAAGAGGCTCGCCACTCGGGAGAAGCCCAAGCCCACTCCATCGACAACGCCCTGAGGGTCTTCGTCGATGCTCAGAGCCTCTCGAAAGAGCCACCGCGCTTCTTTCGAGAGGCTCTTTTCTTTGCGCGTGAGCCTATGCAGGCTCACGTGCAAAGCTCCGAGCTTTGACGAAGAGCCTCAGAACGTTGCCCGAGAAGCTCCGAGCATCCTCGGTGAGCCTGTGCAGGCTCATCGATAGAGTTCCGAGGCTCACGCGCAAGCCTTCGCAGCCGCCCTCCAGAGTCCCCCCATTACTGGGGGTTAGGGGGCAGAAAACCGGGTTAGGGGGCAGAAAACCGGCTGAGCGGAGGAATCAACCCGAGCGGCTTGCGGCAGGCTTCGGCGAGGGTTTCGAGGAGCTGGCGCTCGTCGGGGCGCGAGCGCAGGGTGGTTCTCAGAAGCGCGAACGCCCGGCCTGTGTCGGGAAGGCGCAAGTCTTCCGGGCGAAAAAGAAGGTTGTCGCCGTTGTCGAGGCGGTACCAGACCTCGGGCGCGACCGCCAGAATGCGCAGCGCGACATAGATCAGAAGCGCCGAGAACCGATCCCCGCCCGGCCCGAGCGCGATTCCCTGGCGGCGCGGGTGCTGGAACGCCGGATGCCCGGCTTCGTCGCCCGTGTCGCCCGAGACGCCCGGAACCCAGACACCATCGTAGTCGATGAGCTTCAGAGCGCCCGTCTGCGCCTCGACGAGAATATTGCCGCGCTGAAGATCGCCATGGACCACGCCCGTGGCCTCCAGCGAGATCGCCAGTGCCCGCACTGCCCCGGCCAGCGCCAGAACACCGGCCCCCTGCTCGATGGACTCGCCCAGAGTTACGCCCTCGATCCAGGGCAGCTTCACCAGCGGACGCCAGGCTCCGCCCACGAAGATTCCTTCGTCGTCCCAGACCGACGGCACCAGCCAGCCAGGAACCGCAGGGCGGTAGGCGTCCATCCTCTCCTGGAGCGCCGCGAGCCTCAGCCGGGCCGTCGGGCGGGGCTTGAGAAACAGGCGAACGGCGAACGCCCGTCCATCGGGATGAACCAGCCGATAGACATGGGCATAGGCTCCAGCGATAGGCTGTGGCAGCCCGAACGGAGTCTTCAGTGGAACCGTGCAGGCGGCCAGCTCCGGGTCGCGCAGGGTGCGCACGGGCAGGAGCAGGGCACTCTGGTAGGCGCTCGCCTCGGGCCAGCTCACAGCGTGATCCTCACCAGCGTCACGTCGTCGGCGCGGAGCTTTCCTTCGGCGCGGAGGGGTCGCAGCATCGCCTCGAACGCCCGTGGAGAGGCATTTGCATCCAGCCCGGCCAGCCAGCGCCAGGGCGTCTGCTCCCGCGCGACGGCACTTTCTAAGAACCAGAGTGCCAGCGCGTCGCTCATCACAAAAAGCGCATCGCCTGCCTCCCAGTACCCGATGGCCGTGCGTGCGGCTTCGTCGAGCGCGGGCGACGGCTCGGTGCCGATGAGATACGGGTGCTGGTCCAGCGCCTCGGGGTGACGGGCCGGGAACGCCTCGATTAAAATATCCCGCCGGACCTGAAAAAGGCAGCAGTCGCCCACCGAGAGCGCGCTCCAGCGTCCGGTCTCTTCGATCTCCAGCCCGAGCAGTGCGGC
This sequence comes from Armatimonadota bacterium, assembly GCA_031363095.1. Classification (GTDB taxonomy): domain Bacteria; phylum Armatimonadota; class Armatimonadia; order Armatimonadales; family Armatimonadaceae; genus JANLTX01. Next base: position 12,295 of record JANLTX010000051.1, read on the forward strand.
ATGGGCACCGAGCCGGACCTTCTCGCGGGCAAACCAGGACAGCGGGGTTTTCTCGACTTCCTCGCGCCAGCGACAGGCGAGCGTCGTGATGTCGTCCACAATGCTCTCGCGGGAGAGAGTTTCCTCGGCCCAGGCCCGCACCAGATGCCGCGCCCAGGTGCCCGCAAACGACGAGGTCGTCGCGCCATCGGCCACGGCGACGCGCAAGGGAAAACCTGGCTCCGTCGGGGTCTCTTCCGGCCAGACCGCGTCCTCGAACTCGTCGGGAGCCTCGAAGCGACGCGGAGCGCAGAAGACGGCGACTCTCACCAAAGCTTTCCGGGCCTCGTCCCGATCTCCAGCGCGAGCACCATCAGCGACGGGTCGGCGTTGAGTACGAACGCTTTGGCCTTCTCGGTGAGCGGCAGACCGTTCTCCCACGCGACCGAGCGCATGTAGGGCGTCAGGAAGCTTGAACTGTTAAATAATAACTTCGCGTAGTCGTCGGGAAGTTGTTCGGGAGAATCCGGAAAGCTCAGGGATGTCGCGCTTTTTCGGCTGGAGAGATGGACATTGAACAGGCTCACCCGCCCGTTCTGGGTGCCCAGCTCGCTGAGCGCCCGGAAGTAGGCGGCGGGGTCGCCGTCGGTTGCCTCGCCATCGGTGATATGCACGATCACGGGGGGAAAGCTCACCGGGTTGCGCCCGAGCCAGTAGCCGAGCATCTGGTGGACGTAGCTCAGGGCGTTGCACATCAGCGTGGAGCCTTCGGCGCGTGGCTCGACCCAGACGGGAGCCTGAACTTTCTCCCACTCGCCCGGTGCAACCTCGACCGGGTGCTCGTCCATGCGCAGCACCGACGCCGCCACTTCGGAGATGGGCACCAGCTCGCGCCCGGCCAGCGACCCGCCCCATGCAGGCCCGACATAGCGCCCGTAGCCGATCACGGCCACATCGAAGTAGTCGCGGATTCCCTCGGACTTGGAGCAAGTGAGAATTAGGTTCCGCAGAAGATTGTTCAGCGCAAGAGCGACGGCCTCGGCTTTGGTTCTGTCTTCCTCGAACGAGGCCGCCATCGACGACGACTGATCGATCAGAAACACAAAGCACGACGGGTTCTGACGCGTGATCTCGGTGTTGGTATAGCCTCCGGCACTGGTCTGCATCTGATAAAGATTGTTCATCGTCGAGTCTTTCTTCTGGTGAGAGTATAGCCGATTTCTTCTGAATTTTCCGCAAGTTCAGGGCAGACGCCATCGAATAAAATCGTGGCTACCCTCACCAATTCGACCTGTACCTCGCAAGCTCGGTTTGTCGAATCTTTGAGGATCTCCACGATTTTTGGATTCGACGAGGGAAGCTTGCTTCCTGAAGGTCGAATTCGTCGTCGTAGCCACGAATTCATTCGATGGCGTCTGCCATGGGGGTTCCCCGGCACGGGGGAAGGGGGAATACGTCGTGGTAAAATTCGGAGTGGCTTCTCCATTTTTACTCGATATCGTCACTCCGGAGCGGACGGTTCTCTCCGAGCCAGCTCTCTCCATAACGCTGCCTGGCGCGGCGGGCAGCTTCGGCGTCCTCGCGGGCCATGCTCCGCTTCTGGCCGACCTCGGGGTCGGTGAGTGCTTCGTCAAGCTGGAGAGCGGGCAGCAACACACGCTGGTTCTCTCCGGGGGCTTCGCGGATGTCACGCGGGCGAAGGTCACGGTTCTGGCCGAAACCGCCGAGCTGGACAACGAGATCGATGTCACGCGCGCTGAGGCATCGCTCGCGCGCGCCGAAGCCCTGCTGGCCTCGGTCGAGGCGCTGCCCGACCGGACCGAAGCGAGCCAGGCGCTCGCCCGTGCTCAGGCCCGCCTTCGGGTCGCACGCGGCGGCAAGTAACCAGTAAACTGCCGGGAACCCGAGCGTTCCTCAAAAGAGTACGTCCAGAATAGAAGTTAAGAACAGCAGTAGGAGAGAACCACATGAACAATAAAATCTGGCGACTGATCTTCACCGCGATATCGACTATAATCGCGGGAGTCCTCGGCTGGATCGCCTCGGATGCCTATGTCGCTTTTGCGGAAAAGCAGAGGATGCTGAACGGCCCGTGGGTCAAGCCGGGCTACATGGTGGTGTTCATCCTGGGCGGGCTGGTCTTCGGTGTCGCGCTGGGACGCTCGCTCTTTATGCGGCTGGAGCATCTCGGCGAGCGCGTGCGGGAGATGTCCACCCGCGACAAGCTGGCTCTCGGAGCCGGACTGACCCTGGGGATATTTCTTACCGCTGTTCTCTCCCTGCCGATTTTTCTGGCCGTCAAGAACCCTTCGATCTCGATCCCGCTGACGCTGTTTTTAGGGCTGGTGGTCACCTACCTCGCCATGTCGGCGGCGGTCTCGATGAAGGAAGAGATTCGGATCTACATGCCGCCTCAGCCTGAGGAAGAGGCTCCGCCCAAAGAGAACTTCAAGATATTCGACACCAACGTCATCATCGACGGGCGCGTGGCGGATATCGCTCGGGCAGGCTTTCTCGAAGGCCCGCTGTACATTCCGGGGTTTGTTTTAGACGAACTCCAGCACATCGCGGACTCCGCCGACGGCCTCAAGCGGGCGCGCGGGCGACGGGGCTTAGACATTCTCAACGAGATGAAAAAAGAGCTGGATGTCGTGGTGCGCACCTACGACAAGCTCGTCCCCGGCAACGACGAAGTGGACGCCCGGCTGGTGCGGCTCGCCAAAGCCCTGAACGGCCAGCTCGTCACCAACGACTTCAACTTGAACAAGGTCGCCGAGCTTCAGGGCATCACCGTGCTCAATATCAATGAGCTTGCCAACGCGCTGAAACCCGTGGTTCTGCCCGGCGAGGAGATGCGCGTCGCCATTGTGAAAGAGGGAAAAGAGTCCAGTCAGGGCATTGGCTACCTCGACGACGGCACGATGATCGTGGTCGAGGGCGGCAGAAAGCACATCGGCGAGACGGTCGAGATCCTGGTCAGCTCGCTGCTCCAGACCACGGCGGGCAAGATGATCTTTGCACGAATGAGGGACGATGAAGACGGCGAAGACTACGGCCAGGGCATGCGCTCTTATACCGGCGGCGGGGCGCGGCGCCCGGTTCGGGGCCGCCGAGAATAAGGTCTTCGCCGATCTTCTGGGCCGCCCACTGCTCGGCTGGACACTTCAAGCCTTCGCCGAGTGCGCGGCTATCGATGCCCTCGTTCTGATCGGCTCCGAGCCAGAACTTCCCCGCTTGCGAGAGATAGGCGAAGAATTCGGCGGCGGAAAGCTGCTCGCAGTCGTTCCCGGAGGCGAGACTCGGCAAGAATCCGTGCGGCTCGGCCTCGATGCTCTGCCCGAGACGTGCGAGATCGTCGCGATCCACGACGCCGCCCGCTGCTGCATCACGCCCCAGTTGATCGAGAGCGTGATCGAGTCCGCACGGTTCTGGGGCGCAGCGACCGCCTCGCAGTTCGTGCGCGACACGCTCACCTACGAGGAACCGGAGGGCGTCACCGGCTATCCGACCGTCGGCCCGCCCGCAAACCGCGATGAGCTTCGCGCCGTCCAGACGCCACAGGTCTTCCCCTTTGAAAAAATTTGTGCCGCACACGCAAAAGCCCGGAGCGTCGGCGCTCCCGCCACCGACGACGCCACGCTCTATGCCCAGTACATCGGGCGTGTGGCGCTGGCTTCCGGCGCACTGGAGAACCTCAAAGTGACGACCCCCGAAGATTTAGTCCTGGCCGAAGCGATCCTGAGGAATCGGGTCTCCCCCCCTGCCCTCGTCCGCGCGAAGCGGGAAAAAGACGAGGGAAGGGGGATGGGGGGATGGGTCCGCGTCGGCCACGGGTACGATGTGCATCGGTTCGCCGAGGGGCGGGAGCTGTGGCTGGGCGGGGTACACTTTCCCGAGAGCGATCTCGGACTCGACGGGCACTCCGATGCCGACGTGGTTCTCCATGCCCTCTGCGACGCGCTGCTCGGGGCCGCCGGGCTTCCGGACATCGGGCAACTGTTCCCGCCGAGCGACATGGCGCACAAAAACCGGGCGAGCATCGAGTTTCTGAGCGAAGTCAAACAGAAAATAGACGAACGAAACTGGGGAGTCGAGAACGTCGATCTGACGATCATCGCCGAGACGCCGAAGATCGGGCCAAGGGCTGCCGAAATAAAAAATGTCATCGCAAAGGCACTTGGGATAACTTCCGAGCAGGTAAGCGTCAAGGCGACGACGAACGAGACAATGGGATTCGTCGGGCGGCGCGAGGGAATCGCGGCGCACGCGACGGTTCTCTTGAGCAAGAGGAGCTAAGAAACAAAATGGATGTTCAGGTTCGCGGCAAGGGCGTCGTCGTCACGGATGCCATGCGCGAGTATGCGATTAAAAAAGTCAACAAGCTCACGCGGCACTTTGGAAACCTGAACGGTGCCACCGTCACGCAGACGGTCCAGGGAAAGTCGCACCGAGTCGAGGTCCAGCTTGACGGCGACGGCATCACGCTTCGCGGCGAGGACCGGGGCGACGATATCTACGCCGCTATCGACCGGGTCTCCGACAAGCTGGAGCGGCAGATGCAGAAGTACAAGGACCGCCATCGGGCCTTCAAGCACGGCCAGCACCACGCCCACGACACGCCCCGCACGATGCCGACCGCCGACGAGCTTGTCCCCGATGACGAACCTGTCGGGCAGATCGTCCGGCAGAAAAGCTTTGGGATCAAGCCCCTCTCCCCCGACGAAGCCGTCGCGCAGATGGAGCTACTCTCCCACGATTTCTTTGTCTTCGAGAACGCCGAGACCAGCAAAGTCAACGTTCTGTATCGGCGCGAGGACGGAAACTACGGGCTTTTAGAGCCTGAGAGATAACCCATCCCCCGGCCCCTTCCCTCGCCCCGTCGAAGACGGCGGGTACCCAGCGGCTGGGTGGTGAGGGCAAGGGGCCGGGGGATGGATGCAAGGAGTTAACGGATTGAAAGTCGGAATTTTGACGGGCGGCGGAGACTGCCCCGGACTCAACCCTGCCATTCGAGGCGTGGTCTACCGGGGCACGGAGCTTGGTTTTGAGTTCGTGGGGATTCAAGAGGGCTGGCGCGGGCTGGTTCAGGGAATCTACGAGCCGCTCGGGATCAGCGATGTCGAGGAGATCATCTACCAGGGCGGAACCATTCTGGGCTCGTCGCGGACCAACCCCTTCAAAAAGGGCGGCGAGAAAGACCTGGAAGCGGTTCTTGCGAACATCAAGTCCGCGAAGTTCGACGCCATCGTCGCGCTGGGCGGCGAGGACACGCTGGGCGTCGCCGCGAAACTGTTTTCGCTGCACGGAGTCCCCACCGTGGGCGTCCCGAAGACCATGGACAACGACCTCTCGGGCACCGACTTCACGTTCGGGTTCGACACGGCGGCGGGCGTCGGGCTGGAGGCCATCGACCGTTTGCGCGACACAGCGCGTAGCCACCGACGCGTGATGGTTCTCGAAGTCATGGGGCGGCATGCGGGCTGGGTCGCGTGGTACGTCGGGATGGCGGGCGGCGCAGACTGGATCACGCTCCCCGAAGAGAAGTTAGATGTCGAAGCGATGTGCGCACACCTTCAGAGCGTCCGGGCGCGGGGCAAGAAGTATGGCCTGGTGGTTTGCTCCGAGGGCACGGAGATCCCCGCCGAGGGCGACGAGAAAGCCATCGATGACTTCGGGCATGTGAAGCTCTCGGATAGAAGCGTCGGCGAGTTCGTGGCCTCGACCATCACCGAGAAAACGGGCTGGGAGAGCCGCCATGCGGTCGTCGGGCACGTGCACCGGGGCGGTGCGCCAACCCTGTTCGACCGAATCTTAGGAATGCGGGTCGGGATGAAGGCCGCCGAGCTGGTCGCCGAGAAGAACTTCGGGCAGATGGCCGCGCTGGTTGGCACCGAGGTCGTGGGCGTGGACATCGTCGGCGCGACGAGCGTTTTGAAGGTCGTCCCGCCGTCGCTGCTCCAGGCCATGAAGACGACGTTCAAGTAGAGTTTTCCCTCCCCCCGCTCGTTCCTCGCGACCCCCTCCCCGGCTTCGCTTGGGGCAGGGGGTTGGGGCTTACCCCCACCTACCGCGTAGCATGGGAGGGGGTCGCCGTAGCGAGGGACGAGCGAAGGCGGGGGGAGGGAAATTAGAGAAAGAGACGAATGGAGCTTGGCGAGTTTCGGGCGCGGGTACGCGCGACGTTCGGGGAGGACCTGCATCGGGCCTCGCCTGCTTCGATTCGTGACTTTTTAGACACGCTGGCCGAGGAGTCCTCGCCGCACGGCTCCGGGCAGCGCTTCGTCATCGACGAGCGCGCCCGAAGCTATGAAGAGGTCATGCGGACGTTTTTCTGCGACGTTTTGGAGCTTCCCCAGGGAGAAGCGATCCAGCAGCTCTGGGTCGTCGCGCTGGAATTGTCCTACGCCCTCATCGCGTCGCAGGACGCCGAGCGGCTGGAGAGTCTTTTTCGCGGCATCGAGGAACCACGCCGCACCGATTTCGAGTAAGGTAAGCACTATGAAACCAATTTTCTCTCTCGGAGCAGCCGCGCTCTCTCTCGCCCTCCCGCTCTGTGCCCGCGCCGATGACAAGGCCGACGCAATTCTGGCAGAAGTTGCCGCAAGAGCAAAGACGATCACGAGCTTCTCGGCGAAGTTCTCGCTGAAGTCCCTGCCGACCGACCCGAAACTCAAAGGGGCCGGGCAGACGATGCTGGGAAGCATGCTGCTCGCGCCGCCCGGCAAGATACGCTTCGCCATGACGACGCCCCAGGGTCCGATGCTGGTGCTTCTCGACGGAAAAGACGCCTATCAGGTCACGGGCAAGCAGTTCCAGAAGCTTCCTGCCGGTTCCAGCGAGCAGGTCGGCAAGAGCATCTGGCCGCCCTTGCTCGGGACGATAGGCGACTTTGTCGGGGGAACCAAAGAGACGAAGTACATCACCCAGAAGATGCTGGATGAGAGCACGGTCGTCGATGTGGTGGATGTCATGGGGCCGCAGGGGACGGTTCGCGCCTACATCGACCGCGACAGCCTGGTGCGCAAGGTTCGGTTGACCTCGGCGCAGGTGGTCCAGGAGATGCTACTGAGCGAGATCGACTCGGCTCCGGTCTTCACCGAGACCGCGTTCGCGCTCCCGGCAGGCGTCACGGAGCAGAAAGCGCCCGAGGGACCGGGCGGCGGACTCGATGCCAGGCTGGTCGGCATGGGCAAGAGCGTCCCGGCCTTCAATCTCGCGACCCCCAAAGGCGGCAAGCTGAGTTTGGCGCAAGTTTCCCAGGGCAAGAAAGCGACCCTGATTAACTTCTGGTTCGTCGGGTGCCCCCCCTGCCGCGAGGAGTTCCCCGAGCTTCAGAAGCTCTATGTCAAGTTCAAAGACGCGGGTTTCGGGCTGGTCGGAATCAACAACGGCGACGACGACCCGGAGATCAATGGCTTTCTGAAAGAGAAAAAAATCAGCTTCCCGATAGTTAAAGCCACCGAAGAGACCATTACGAAGTTCGGTATCCAGGCGTTTCCCACGAACTATTTATTGGACTCCTCGGGGAAAGTGGTGTATCGCTCGGTCGGCTTCGACGAAGCGGGCCTCAAAGCCGCCCTGAAAAAATTAGGGCTGGAATAACCCGGCACCCAACGGTCCACGCGGATTCACGAGGGGTTGAAATCCCTCGCTAAAGGCGCTCCGCGCCGCAATGTCCTCCGGACGAAATCCATTTGTGTCCGAAGGACATTCGGCAACGCGTTGCCCTCAGCGAGACAATTCATTGCCTCATGAATCGGGGCATTCCGTTTGTTTTCCTGGTACAGTTAACCAGGTATTATGAAAACTTCGCTCGGCAGGGTATTTGCTTTTTTGGGACTGATCGGGCTGGCTGCCTCGGCACATGCGCAGCAGTACAGCGTGACTCTGCTTCAGGCCGCCGGGTTCGACGAAACGGACACCTATGGCCTCTCGGGAAGCACGCAGGTGGGCGAGGGCAAGGGAGCCGCGACAGGGGGCAATCCCCACGCGGTGATCTGGAGTGGAACGTCCGCGAGCGCAGTCGATCTGCACCCGGCGGGATATACGTCGAGCACGATCTACGCCGCCTCGGGCAACCTTCAGGCGGGGTATGGCTTTGGCCCCAGCACGGGGAACGCCAACCATGCTCTGCTGTGGAGCGGAACGGCGGCCAGCGTCGTCGATCTGCATCCGGCGGGGCTGATCGGGAGCTACACCTACGGCATTCTTGGCACCGCCGTGATCGGGTACGGCTACGCGGGAGTAACCGGCAGCGCCAACCACGCGCTGCTCTGGACGGGAGGGACGGCGGCCAGCGCCCTTGATCTCCATCCCGCCGGGTGGACATCGAGCGTCGGGTGGGGAATCTCCAGCACGTCGCAGGTGGGCTACGGTGCCAGCGGCGCGACCCAGAACCGCAACCATGCCCTGCTCTGGCACGGGACATCGACCGTCGTCGATCTCAACTCTGCCGGGCTGATCCAGAGCGAAGCGTATGCGGCGTCCAGCGACACGCAGGTCGGCTCCGGCTCGGGCAGCGCCACCGGGAACAACAAGCACGCGCTTCTCTGGCGCGGGACCGCTGCGAGCGCCGTGGACCTCAACCCCGCCGGGTTCACCGAAAGCGACGCCCGCGCCACGTCCGAGACGATGCAGGTCGGCTATGCGATCTCCGCCTCCACCAACGTCTCACACGCCATGGCCTGGAGCGGCTCGGCGGCCAGCAACATCGACCTGCACAGCTACCTTGCGGGCCTGCCCGTCTCGATGATCAGCTCGCAGGCGAACTCCGTCGATAGCAACGGAAACATCGTCGGCCACGGGATCGATGCACAGGGAAACGAGTACGGGCTTCTCTGGACATTTGCCAGTGCGGCGGTTCCCGAGCCTGGCTCTCCTGGGCTTCTGGCGTTGGGTATCGGGCTGATCCTGGTAATTAAAATTAAAGAAAAATAGACTTCCTGCCGAAACTTCACATTAGATTCTGCAGGAGGATCAATGTGACTACTTTAAAACTCGCGCTTGGCGCGGCGGTGCTGGCTCTGGCTGGCCCCACGTTTGCTCAAAACTTACTGACCAACGGAGACTTCTCCGCCAATGGCCCCGGCAACCCGCTCGCGCCGATTGGCTGGACCATCACCAACAACGATGGCACCGCCGGTGTCTTCAACGACGCTCAGTCGCTGCCCGGTGGCGGCAACTACTTCTGGCTCAACGACTTTCCCGTGGACCAGCCGACGATCTTCCAGTCGTTTGCGGTCACGCCGGGGCTGGCCTACTTTGTCTCGGGCGACTACGGCTCCCGCGCCAACGGTGCGGGATTGAACACGCTTCTCATCGAGGTCATCGACACCAACACCAGTACGGTGCTGCACTCGGCGAACTTTGGCCGCACGGTGGGCAATGCCTGGGCAAGCTTCAACTATGCAACCCCAGTCTTCAACGCCTCGAACCTGACTTTGCGTCTTACGTCGCAGGTCAACGGCCTCGACGACGACTACAAGCTCGACAATCTCTCGGTGACGGCAGCCGCGCCGGAGCCGGGGACGCTCGCGCTTCTCGGCCTCGCCGTGCCGCTCGCACTTCGGCTTCGTCGCCGCAAGTAAGCCCTCAAGCCACAGAAATAAACCCGCCAGACCCGGCGGGTTTTATTTTTATTTATTTTCGGGTAAAATTCCCGCATGAAATATCTCGCCGCTCTCGCTCTCGCCCTGACTTTCTCCACGCTCGCCCACGCCGACACCAAGTCCGACGCGATCTTAAAAGAGGTCGCCCTTCGGATGAAGAACGCCACGACCTACTCGGTCACCCTGAGCGTCCAGGACGGGAAAGATCCGGGAAAGATCCGTTTCCAGCTGCAGCGCCCCGACAAGTATCGCCTGACGATCCAGAGCAAGGACACCAATGTCGCGATCACCATCAATGGCGAGAAAGCCATGGTGACTCAGGGGCAGATGAACCTCCCCCTGCCCGCGTCGCAGGCACAGGAAGGTGTCAATACATTTCTCAACATGATCTCAGGAGACTTCGAGACGGTCTTCAAGGGTATCGAGAGTACGACCTATGTCACCCAGAAAATGCTCGATGAGAACACGGTTGTCGATGTCATTGATATTAAAAGCAAGAAAACCGGAGACTCTGCCCGCCTTTATATCGACAGCAATGGGCTGATTCGCAAAATGGTCGCTAAAAGCGCAAAGAAAGACAGCGTGATGTTATTTATCAACCCGGAGATCGACGAACCGATTTCTGCCGAGACGTTTTCGATCTCTGAGCCAAAGAAATAAAAAATAAATCGTATGAAAGTCGCGTTTGTAGACCGGCCCGACGGCATCGTTCGGGTCACGGACGTTCCTGAGCCGCCGCTGCCCGGCCCATACGACTGCCGGGTCAGGATGGTCTATGGAACCGTCTGCGCCGGGACCGACACGCATATTCTGCATGATCGGCTGCCCTGGCGCATGGAGTACCCGCTTGTTTTAGGCCATGAAAGCGTCGGGCGGGTCGTTTCCGTGGGTCCGAAGGTTCGGTTTTTGAAGGTCGGCGACCTGATTTCTCGGGTCGGGGCCGCGCCAGACCCCGAGAAGAGCTGGATTTTAGGCTGGGGCGGGTTTGCCGAGTGGGGATTTGCCCGCGACTGGCGAGCGATGGAGGCGGATGGCGTCGAAAAGAGCGCGTGGGACGCCTTTCGCATCCATCAGGTCATTCCACCCGACATTCCGGAGAAGGCCGGGCCGCTTTTTATTACCTTGCGAGAGACCCTGAGCTACTCCAACCGGCTCGGGATCGGGGCAGCAACGCGCCTGCTCGTCATCGGGACCGGCGGGAACGCCCTGGCGTTCGTCGCGCATGCACGCCATGCGGGTGCGAGCGCCATCGTCGTGGTTGGAGCCGCCGCCCGCGAGGGGGTTTTCCGAGAGGCCGGAGCGACGCACTATGTCGATTACCGCACCGAAAACCTTGTGGACCAGCTCAGCGCGAGCTTTCCCGAGGGCTTCGACAGGCTTATCGACTCGGTGGGCAAGGCCGAGGCGCTGGACGGCTTCCTGCCCCTGATCGCTTCGGGCGGGGTCATCGGAGTCTACGGCCTCGACGAATGGGACAACCTCACGCTTCATCCGGCGCGGGCGCGGGGCAGCTTCACCCTCTACAACGACAGCTACGACGAACCCGAGACCCACGACGAAATCTGCCAGCGGCTGAGGGCGGGCGTCTACAAACCCGACTGGTGGCTCGGCGAGGGCTGCCCTGTCCGCCCTCTCGCGGAGATCGCAGGCGCGTTCGACGCCATCGCCCGCCGCGAGGTCATCAAGCCCCTGATCGATTTAGCAGCTACTTAAGAAGCTCGGTGAGAATCCGGGCTTCGTCGGTGGGGCCGATGAGCCGCTGGTTCAGCCCCTGGTACGGGTAGTGTAGCTTGAACGGATTGAGGCCCAGGCGGTCCAAGATCGTCGCCTGGAGGTCGCGGACGGTCGCTTTTCCCAGCACGGCGCGGTAGCCCAGCTCGTCGGTCTCGCCATAGATGCCCGGCTTTGTGCCGCCGCCCGCCAGAAACATTGAGAAGCCGTGCGGGTTGTGGTCGCGCCCGAGGAACTTGCTCCCGCCCCGCGCCTCGTTCATCGGGGTTCGCCCGAACTCCCCGCCCCAGACCACTAAAACGTCGTCTAAGAGACCGCGACGCTTGAGATCCTGGATCAGGGCGGCGGCGGGCCGGTCCATCTCGCGGCACTTCTGCGGAAAGGCCGTCATGAGGTCGTCGCCCGTGCCGGTGCCGTGGATATCCCAGCCCCAGTCATAGAGCTGCACCACCCGGACTCCCTTCTCCACAAGCCTGCGGGCCATCAGGCAGTTACTCGCAAAGCTTGACTCGCCCGGCTTCGCGCCGTAGAGATCGAGGGTTTCCTGCGACTCTTTGTGGATATCCATCACATCGGGGACGGAGAGCTGCATGCGATAGGCCAGCTCGTACTGCGCCATCCGGGTTGCGGTCTCCGGGTCGCCGAGGGCGCGGGCTTCGTCCTGGTTGAGCCTATCCAATGCATCGAGCGTGCGCCTGCGGGTCTTGCGGTCCATGCCGGGCGGGTCGGCGAGATACAGAATCGGCTCGCCCGACGAGCGACACTGGACACCCTGATGCACGCCCGGCAGAAACCCGCTCGACCAGAGGCTCTTCCCACCGGTCGGATCGGTTCCGCCGGAGAGCAGCACCACGAACCCCGGCAGGTCTTTGTTCTCCGACCCGAGGCCATACGTCAGCCACGAACCCAGCGAGGCTTTTCCCGGCAGCGCGTCGCCGGTGTAGAGAAACAGCTCGGCGGGCGCGTGGTTGAACTGCTCCGTGCTCATCGAGCGGACCAGCGCCAGCTCGTCGGTGATTTTTGCGAGGTTCGGGAGAAGCTCCGAGACCCACATCCCGCTCTGGCCGTGCTGCGCGAACTTATGGGGAGAGCCTAAGAGCTTGGGGGTTCCCTTGATGAACGCCAGTCGCTCGCCCTTGAGATACTCCGCCGGGCAGTCTTTGAGGTTGAACTCGGTGAGCTTTGGCTTGTAGTCGAACATGTCGAGGGTCGGCGGTGCCCCCGAGAGATGCAAGTAGATCAGCGATTTGGCGCGTCTTTTCTTTTCCCCCAGCCCTGCTTCTGCCCCCTGGCCCCCAGTAATGGGGGGAATGGCAGCGTTTGCTTCGGCGTTCATCGCCGCGAGGGCGACGGAGCCGAGCGAGAGGCCCGCCTGCGAGAAAAACGTCCGGCGCGTCAGCCCACGCGCCCGCGTCAGCCTGAGTTCATCGAGGTTCATCTCACTTCTTTCCAGCGCGTCGCCAGGTGATCGAATAAGTCGTACTTGATCTCGCTCGGCGAGGTCTGATAGACATTGACATCCATGGAAACTTCTATATCTCCAGGTTTTTCTGTTGATTGGAGCTGGATATAAACTCTATCTTCTGTGATAAAAATCTTGCTTGGGCGAGCAAAACAAGCATTCATCAGCGTGGTTTTCTCGGATGGATTATTATGATTGAGCAAATAAGACTCGCTCCAGTTGTTTTTCAGAAGATTAGTTTTTATTTTTTGCATCATCTCTTCACCTGATCCTCGATATTTTTTCTTTCCTTCCGATTTAAGCGGTTTTCCTATTACCAACCAGATAATTGACCACAGAAAAATAAACATTACACCAAGATAGACGGGTCGTTTTTGTGTTTTCATCATTCAGCTTTTCGTGAGCACGGCGTCTAAGTTGAGCAAGACGTTGGCGACGACGGTCCAGGCGGCTTGCTCGGGGGTTACGCCTAATTTTTGGGACTCGGTGGGCTTCTGGCGGTAGTTCTCCCACTCGGTGGCCCAGAGCGATGCCAGAGTTTGCGCCTGAGAGTCGCTGGCGGGGCGGCCTGTGGCGAGGCTCAGGCCCCATTTTGCTTTCTCGAAAACCGTCTTGCCGGGAGAGTTATAAATCCGTTTGCCGAGAGCCTGGGCCATTTCGATATAGGCCGGATCGTTGAGGGTGACCAGGGCTTGCAGCGGGGTGTTAGTCGGCTGGCGGCGAAGCAAGCAGCTCTCGCGGCTCGGGGCATCGAAGGTCTGGAGCGCGGGATACGGAACCGTTCTGCGCCAGAACGTGTAGATTCCACGCCGGTAGCGGTCTTCCCCGACGCTGGTCGGATAGGTGCGCTCGCCGTTGAACGCGGCTTTCCAGAGACCGTCGGGCTGAGGCGGGAAGACGCTCGGGCCGCCGATCTTTGCGCTCAGAAGCCCGCTGAGGGCCAGCGCCTGATCGCGGACACCCTCGGCATCGAGCCTGCGTCGGGGATAGCGGGAGAGTAGCCGGGCTTTGGGGTCGAGTTTAAGAGAATTTGGAGTAACTTTGCTGCTCTGCTGGTAGGTTTTTGAGAGAACAATCGTTTTAATTAACTGCTTGACATCCCAGTCTTTCTGGAAATCTATCGCAAGGGCGTCCAGAAGCTCCGGGTGGCTCGGGAGCGCTCCCATCAGCCCGAAATCTTCCTCGGTTTCCACCAGCCCGACTCCAAAGAGCTGCGCCCAGACCCGGTTGACAAAGACCCGCGCCGTCAGCGGGTTTTCTTTGGAAAAAATCCAGTGCGCCAGCTCCAGCCGGTCGCGCACGGCCCGCGACGGCGTTAGTGCCGCCGGAACTCCGGGCATCACTGCTTCTCCGGGCAGAAGAAAATTTCCCAGCGTCAGGACGTGCGTCGTGCGACGCTTGCTCTCGGGTAGCTCTTTCAGGATAGGCAGTAAAACCGGCTTGAGCTTGACAGCGGCGTGCTCCGCGCGAAGCTTCAGGAGCTTCCGGGTCAGCTCCGTCTCGATGGGGTAGAGCGTCTGCGCCGCCAGCAGCGGCTCGGCGAGGGACTTTTCGAGAAGAAGCTGGTGGTTGGCATCGAAAAACGCCACGCGCAGCCCCTTCATCCGCCCGAGATGGGCATCGGTGCGCGGCCAGAGAATAACCTCATCGATGTTTTTTGGCTCGCCAAGATCGACCTCCCACCACGGATCGTCCTGCGCCGCCGTGTGGATCACCGAGCCTGCGGCGAAGTTACCATCGGTATTGTTGTCGTTTGCTCGCCGGGCATCGCCGCCAAAATCTGTGCTGGACTGACTTGCGGGCCTGCGTTGCGAGACATTCGAGCCTTGGGAGTTGACCTGCACCTCGGCGAGCGTCAGGAACTCGCTCTTGCCGGGCAGCGTCACGCGGACGAAGCGTGCGGCGACGAAGCTGCTTGTGCGCTCTCTGTCGCGCTGCACCTCTGCATTGACAAGCTGCGTCCTCAGCCAGACGACCTTTGCCAGCGTCTCTTCCGAGTCGGTCTGAACTGGCATCGTCGGGCGCTCGTCGGGCTGGTCGTTGTCCTCGGTCTGGTTGAACAGCGCGTAGAGTCGATAAAATTCTTTTTGAGTGATGGGGTCGAACTTGTGGGTGTGGCACTGCGCACACTGGAGGGTCAGGCCGGTGAACGCCTGCATCGTCACAATCGCCCGATCTTTCACGGCGGCGGTGCGAAACTCTTCGTCGTCGGTGCCGCCCTCGGTGTTGGTCATCGTGTTGCGATGGAACGCCGTCGCGATGCGTGCTTCATCGCTGGCCCCGTAGATCAGGTCGCCTGCGATCAGCTCGGTTCCAAAAGCGTTGTAGGGCTTGTTCTGGTTCAGCGACCGAATCACGTAGTCGCGCCAGGGCCAGAGATTGGGCCGCAGCGGATCGGAGCCGTACCCCGCCGAGTCCGCAAAGCGCCCGAGGTCCAGCCAGGGCCGCGCCCATTTCTCGCCGAAAGTGGGGCTTTTGAGCAGCGCGTCGATCTGGGCTTCGTAGGACTTCGAGAAACTCTCGGGCGACGGCGGAAGCCCGGTCAAGTCCAGCGCGACTCGCCGCGCCAGCGTGTGGGTGTCGGCCTGGGGCGAGAAGCGTAGCCCGGCCTCTTTTAATTTCGCCCCGACAAGCGCGTCGATGGCACCCATCCCCCCCGGTTCTGCCCCCCGGCCCCCAGTAATGGGGGAGATGGGCGCGACGAAGCTCCAGTGCTTTTTGTAGGCTGCGCCCGAGTCGATCCAGCGCAGGAGCGTGGCTTTCTGGGCGGGCGTGAGGGCGTGGCCGCTGCTTTTCGGGGGCATCTGCGCGGCTCCGTCCGACAGAATCCGGCGGGCGACCTCACTCGACAGAACGTCGCCCGGCACGACCGCAGCGTTCGGTAGGTCGAGCCGGAGATTGGCGCGTCTTGCCCGGTCGTCGGAGCCGTGGCAGCTCAGGCAGCTTGCCGCGAGAATCGGGCGAACCTCGCGGGCATAGTCGGGGGGCGGGATCAGTGGCATCTTAAAATTATTTTTTACGGCAGGAGTTTGCGTTTGAGAAAACGAAGCGAGCTTTTGATGAACAAAACCCTACTGGAGCGCTACGGGCGCGATGGCTACCTCATTGTACCTGGCCTGGTAAACCCCGACCTGATCGCTGAGGCCGCCGCCCGGATCACGGAGCACTTCGAGCGAACGAAAATGGCGTTCCATTTCTTTGACATCGCAGCGGTTCAAGCCGCGACCGAAGCGATCCGGCCCACGGCGGCCTTTCTGCTCGAAGTCTCCCTGGACTCGCTTCAGGCCCGGCCCGGTGCGCTCTCGATCACGCAGCCCTCGCGCCCGGAGGTGCCGTGGAGCTGGCCGACGCCCCACATCGACGGTGCTCTGGAGCGCGACGACAACCCGACCGAGCCGAAGCCGTTTCGGATCGCGACCATGACGTATCTCTCCAAAGTGGAAGTCCATGGCGGCGGAACCGTCGTCTGGCCCGGCTCGCACCACGCCATTCAGGCCGCCCGCGACGCCGACCCGGAAAAATATCGAAAGATGCCTGCACTGAACCATGCCCTTGAAAGCGGGTTGATTCCTATTGGCTCCCCCATCGAGCTGGTCCCGAGTCCGGGCGACGTGCTCTTCTACACCTGCTTCTGCGCCCACGCAGGAAGCACCAATATCACGCCAAAAGATCGGCTCTCCCTCAACACCAAGTGGTGACGCTATCCGTTAAAAGACGATATACGTTTCGTCGGTGCGAAGGACGCCCACGCCGATCATCTGCTCTCCAGGCGTGCCCGGCGGCGTCAAATGAAGCTTAAATCGCTCCAGTTTCGCCCAGTCGGGCGTTCCCAGAGAGTCTAACTCCCGGCTGCTGACAGCGAAGGAGAAGCGGACATAGAGAGAGAAGCGCTCTCGCTGCTTCTCGGGAAGCGTGGCGAGTTTCATCTCGATGAACTCGCCGCGCTCGCGTGCCTGCTTCTGTTCGGGAGAGAGCGCACCGAGCAGTTCCTCCATCAGCTCTGCGGAGAGGGTCCGGCGGGCGAGCAGATCAGGTGGAAGGTTCTGCCCCTCGAAGCCCTCACGTGTCACCTGCCGGGGGCTTCGTTTGAGCGTGATCTCCGGTGTCGCATTGAAGAGCCGCCCGATGGCCTCCATCAGCGTAGGAATGCGAACCTGCGGAGCACAGACTACCACGCGACACCCGGAAAGCTCGGGCGAGATTCGCACTGGATGCCCAGCTTTCGTCAGTTCTTTTCCCAGAAGCTGCAAAGAAACAGCGCTCGTCTCGATGCTGTACTCCGGCAGATCGGCTACCAGCGACTCCAGTCCCCTGGGAAGGAAAATCTGCGCTTTTCCTTCTCGTTGCCAGGCAAAAACGTATCCTGGTCGCGTCTCATCGCGCCGAATTCCGGCTCCATTTCGCCGCCTCAGAACATAGATTCCGTTGTTTACCTCAAGAGTGTATTTTGCGATGGAACAGAGATCGCTCAGCGCTTTATTCAGCGGGGCTTCAGAAAGCGCTTTCTTATCAAGAGGAATATCCGGTCCCGCGTAGACATCGGCAAGGATCGTTATTTTGTACTTTTCCGACAAAGAACGAACGATCTGAGTAAACGCATTCTCCGGGGCAGTCGGTGCGTCATTGCTTATCTGCAACGTAGCACAGAGGGCGATGACCGTCAGTGGAAACATGATCAATCTCCTTCCTCCGGCCTGATTGCGACCGGAGGAATCGTTTCAATGCTTACCCGCCGCCGACTGGCGGATTTCCACCACCGGGAGGATTGCCAGGAGGCAGTGGCTTCCGGTTCCAGACGACATAAGCGGCTCTGGACAGGCTTACATTAACGGTGTAGGGCATGTCGTAAAGAACACTGGCATTTGCCTCAGGATCTTGCGCCCTGTGACGATTGACATACGTTTGCGCCTCGACGGTCGTCGATTCATACTCGCCTGGCAGCTTTGGTTTGGGCAGAACGGTTATTCCCTGACCTGTGAACGTCCAAGTATGAACTCCATTGGCATATCCCGATGTCCCTCCGACGACGGGATACCGAATATCCAACTCCCTGCGGAAACTGTTGCGTCTCCGTCGTTGGTGGAATCGCATTCGGCTTGACGACACGAAAACGTATCCTTGTCCGACGCTGTGACCGAGTAGGAAAAGGAGACATCAGGAGCAACCGGATTTGCATCCGCATCCCAGAGAGCCACGGGTATCTTGACCGATTGCGAAGGACCGGACGCTTCCAGAAGTGGCTGGCTGTTCGAAGCGGTCCAGCCGGGCGGCACAGAGGGCACTTGCAACAGAGCGGCAAAAACGAGCGTCAGAAACATAGACAATCTCTCCCTTAGAGTTTGTGTAGAGTGTGAACCCCCACATCTTTTTACGTATCACCTTTCGATTTCGATGTCAAACCTTTTTTGTCCCGGATCGGAAGCAGAGCGAGCGTCTTTGAACCGCCCCCGCTCGGCCTCCCCCGGCGTCACCGCCGCCCCCTCCGGCCTATTCGCTCGTGCCTCGCGGGCGAAGGGGTATTTACGCGGCCATGGGCTGTGGCGACCTGGAACCAGCGCTGCGTGAATTCTCCCTCGCTTGCCGGGGGAGACGGAAGCGCAGGGAGGAACGAACGAAGCGCTCCAGAGGGGGATTTTATTGGGGTTGGGGGATTCCCCAGAGCGCACGCACCCCGCCGACCAGAAATTCAATGGCGATAGCGACCAGGATCAGCCCCATGATGCGCTCCAGTATCTGCCGCCCCGAGACGCCCAGGCGCTTCCCGATGGGTTCAGCGAGACGAAGCAGAACCCAGGACGCAAACGCAACCGCGCCGATCATTCCCCCGATCAGAGGCAGGTTGGGCCAGGCGGGGCCACGGTCGGCCAGCAGGATCACCGAGCCAATCGCGCCGGGTCCGGCCAGGTACGGCAGGGCCAGCGGAACAATCGCGATGTTCGGGCGCTGGTGGGCTTCCTCGGCCTCTTCCGGGGTCTGGCGGCTGCGGCTCGGACGGGCGTTGAGCATCTCGATGCCCATCAGCAAGAACAGAATCCCCCCGGCGGCCTTGATCGACGCCAGGTGAATTCCGAAGACTTCGAGAATCCAGCGCCCGGCGACGGCAGCGATCAGCAGAATGAGAAACATCGCTCCAGCGGCGTCGCGAGCCACACGGCGGCGCTGGGCTTCCGTCAGGCTGGCCGTCAGGGAGAGAAAGACAGGTAGCGCCCCGAGCGGATCGACCACGACGATTAGAGAGAGAAGGGTTTTCAGAAGCGCTTCGAGCGTGGGCATTATGCCTGCATGGTACACTTAGATCGCATCAAAAACGAGGGGGCGAAGGGGGTCTGGTGGCCCTCCCGGTCTTCAAAACCGTGCGCGGGGCGGTCAACCCGTCCCGGGTGGGTTCGATTCCCACACGCTCCCGTTGCAAATTTGGGGCAGCGGTGATACACTTGCCGGTTGTCACTACTCGGCGCGGGCAAGCCCGCGCCGTTTTGTTGCGAGAATTAGAAATCATGAAGAGAACGTTTCAACCCAAGAACCGCCGTCGTCTGCGCGTCCACGGCTTCCGCAAGCGCATGCAGAACTCCGATGGTCAGAATGTCATCAAGCGCCGTCGTGCCCGTGGTCGCCACGAGCTGACGGTCTTCGCTCACAAGCACTAAGGCGTCGATGCTGCCTCGCGCCGAGCGTCTCACTCGCCGCCGCGACTTCGGGGCGGTCTATCGGCGCGGCAGACGCTACGAGCACCCCTTGCTCACGCTCTACCTCCGTCCGTCGGGAGGGGAACAGCCCCGGCGCTTCGGGTTCTCGGTCTCCAAAAAAGTCGGGAAGGCCCACGAGCGCAACCGGATCAAGCGGCGCTTGCGCGAGCTGTGTCGGGCGCTCCCCACGCAGAGCGGGCGCGACGGCGTGCTGGTCGCGCGGGCGGGGGCGAGCGAGGCCGAGTTCGCAACGCTGAGCGAGGCGCTCGTGCAACTTTTTTCGCGCGCAGGCGTCCTCACAGTTGGAGGCGATGCATGAGAGGCAAGCGACGAGGTGGATTGACCGGAGTGCTCCTGGGGATTATCCGGGGCTATCAGAAGGTCTCCCGCTTCACGCCGCCCGCATGTCGCTTCTCCCCGTCCTGCTCGGAGTACGCGGCCCAGGCGATAGAGCGCCACGGTCCGCTTTCGGGCATCTGGCTGGGAATAAAAAGAATCTGTCGGTGTCACCCGTTTCATCCGGGAGGCTACGACCCGGTGCCCGAGCGCCCCGCCGTGCGGAAAGAGAACGTCAACCCATCGTGAAACCTCGACTTCGACTGCTACTGATCACACTCCTGCTCGCCCTGATCCCGCTGGGGTCCGGCTGCGGCCCGAGCTATAAAATTCCTGCCGAACCCGCCGCCGCCCTGGCCGAGGGGGCTAAAAAAGAAGAGCTTGCCGTCAAAGCCGACGAAGCCAAGTCAAGCGAGGCCGTCAAGCTCTGGGGCGATGCTGCCGGGTTCTACGGACAGATGTCCGGGCAGTTTCCCAAGCAGTCCGAGGGCATGCAGGCCGCGCTCAAGTCCGCCGATCTCTACAAAGACCCGAAGAAGGCCAACAACACCCACAGCGGCTGGATCACGCTTCGGAACATTCTGCGCCAGAACGCCACCAGCGACCTGCCCGAGCGCGCCCAGCTCGAAGCCAAGCGCCTGGAGCTGGAAAAGCGCATGGACACCGACAACAGCGGATCGCCCTTCTACAAGGCGATGGATATACTGGTACGTATCTGCGGCGGCAACCCGACATATTCTCCCGTTATCGCGGTCTTTATTCTCTCGATTTTAGTTGCCGTAATGCTCTGGCCGCTCCAGAAGATGCAGTATGCGTCGTTTAAAGACCTGGCGAAGTTCCAGCCGGAGATCAAGAAACTTCAAGAGAAGTACAAGGGCGATCAGCTTCTGCTCAGTCAGAAGATGAAAGAATTCTACGCCGAACACGGGATAAAACCGACGGCGGGCTGCCTGCCGATGTTCGTCCAGATGGGAATCACCCTGCTGATGCTCCAGCTGGTCTGGACCTATCAGTTCCGGTTCTCCCAGTCACACTTTCTGTGGATCAATCCGCTGGCCGGGGCGACCGGGCTGACCTGGCCGGGGATTCTCAAGGGAATCATCGGGCATAATTTAGGAGAATTAGACATTCCGATGCTGATTCTCTACGCCGGAAGCCAGTTTGCTCAAGCGCGGCTGATCCCGCCGCCCACCGACCCGACCCAGGCCGAGATCCAGAAGACGATGACGACGTTTATGCCCGTCTTCTACTTCTTTATTATGCTACAAAACCAGATGCCGTCGGCGCTGATGCTGTATTATTTCGTATCGACACTACTGGGAATGTGGCGGCAGTGGACGCTCAACAAGCAGTTTCCTCGCGATGCCAGCAACGCGCCGGTGATCATCTCAGCCAGCGACGACGAAAAAGCGGCGGCAGGAAGCTCCGAGCTGAAGGCGAATCCGAAGCTGATCGCGCCTCGGAGCAAAAAGGGAGGAAAGAAGTAGGACATGGCGGATACGGTGACTCTGACGGAGCTGAAAGAGCGAGTGGCAGGCTGGGCGACGGGCCTGGCGGCAGCGACAGGACTCGACCTCACAGTGCGCGTGGCTCGCGACGAAAGCCAGGGCATCACCATTGCCTTCGAGGGACCGGATAGCTCCCTTCTCGCCGGACGACGCGGTGAGGTTCTCGAAGCGCTCCAGCTTCTTGCAATGTCGTCGTGCATCGAGCGAGGGGCACCACGCCTGCATCTTCTGTTCGACGCGGGCGGGTACCGCCAGCGCCGCGAGGACATTCTCACGCAGATGGCCCGCGAGCTGGCCGACGAGGTGCTGAGCTCCGGCCAGGAAGCCGAGCTGGAGCCTCTGCCCGCTCTGGAGCGCCGGATTATCCACCAGGTTCTCATCGAGATACCCGGCATTCGGACCTACTCCGAAGGCGAAGACCCGAACCGCTACATCGTCATCGCCCCCGCCCAGTGACTACTCCCCTGCGATAAATCGCGGGGCTTCTACAACGGTTAACCGTTGACGCTGTGTAGCCCCACAGCGTTTTGAAGAATGTTGAATGCAGCGTTGGTGTCTCTGTCCAAAGACAGCGAACAAATCGGGCAAAAATGCCAGCGCTCTTTCAATTTCTTTTTGGCGACGTTTCCACACTGAGAACACGTCTGGCTCGTGTACGCCGGGTTTACTTCCGCTATCGTCCGACCGGCACTCTCAGCCTTGCCTGACAACACAACGCGAAATAGAGACCACGACGCATCTGAAATAGACTTCGCAAGGCAATGGTTTCTCACCATGCTTTTTACATTCAGCTTCTCAACAGCAATAAAGCCAAACTGATTTACTAATTTCCGAGAAAGCTGATGAACGAAGTCATGGCGGCGATTCCGAATCCGCTCATGAATGCGAGCGAGAACCTTGTTGGCTTTCTTTCGTTCTACAGAGCGTTTCTTCGTCTTCGCTTGCCTACGGCTTGCTTTGGCAAGGGCTTTTTCATCTCGGCAGAAGAAACGCGGATTCTCCACAAACGAACCATCCGAAAGGGCCGCGAACTTCTCCAGCCCGACATCGATACCGATAGATTCCAGAGATTCCGGTAGAGCTTCGGGTTCATATTCACAAGTAAAGCAGGCAAACCACTTGCCCGCCTGACTTCGGATCGTGCAAGTTTTGACGGCTCCAATGAGTTTCCGGTGGATAATGGCTTTGACAGTACCAATTTTGGAGATATAAATAGAGTTATCTTTTAGTTTACACCCTGTTCTATCTACCTACGGAAAAATAATACTATAGTAGACACCAAACCCTTTCAATCTTGGATAACCTGGCGTTTCTCCCTTCTTGACACGGCGAAAGAAAGCTTGGAAGGCAAGATCGACTCGAACTGCTATGTTCTGTAAAGCTTGTGAGTGAACCGTTTTGATTTCTGGGTGTGATTGTTTCCATTTGTTGATCTCTGCTTGTTGCTCGTAAAGCGAATATGTTTTCTTATCTATTTTGTAAGCTGCGGTGCGTTGATTGACGAGGCCGTTATAGACTTCTCGGCAAATCTCGAGAGTTTGGTTTAGCGCCGTCTGCTGTGCTTTTGTGGGAAGTATTCTATATTTTAGGCAGACCATCCTCATAAGTTTAGTATATCGCAATCTAACCTAACAATCAACGCAAAGCGTCTCCTCCAAGCTTACATCCGGGTAAGCAGAGTTTATAAAATAGGGTTACAGTTTGCATAGCCTATGACCAGTCACCCTATCTGCATTGAAACGTTCCAGAGCCTTGAAGATAGAACGCTCCAAATCCCACTCATGGGCATAGTTCCGATTGCCCAGAT
>JANLTX010000056.1:0-5547 GCA_031363095.1 Armatimonadota bacterium
CCCACCCGAACCCACCCCCTCCTCGTTCCTCGTCGGACCCTCACACCCAGCCGCTGGGTACCCGCGGCGAAGGGAGGGCGAGGCGCAGTGAGGAACGAACGAAGCACTCGGGTGGGTTCAAACTGTAACCCAACTTCAAAATACTTGCTTACCCGGCCCCCTACAAAACGTTTCCCATTTTGGGGTCGGGGAAACAGCGCCCTTCAGGGTGCTTGAAACTCCCGTAGCGGGCTGCTTTAGCTGCCCGCTGCCACGGACCCGCTGCGTTATCCCTTGTCGATGGCGAGACCTAAAACGTCCGCGTTTGCTTCGCCGATAGCCTCCGCGAGGCTCGGGTGCGCGTGGACGGTTTTCATCAGCTCTGTCACGGTGTTTTCGAGCTGAATACTGACTACGGCTTCCATAATCAGGTCGGTGGCGTGCGGGCCGATGATGTGGACGCCCAAAATCTCGCCGTGTTTGGCGTCCGCGACGACCTTCACGAAGCCGTCTTTCTCGTTGATCGCCATGGCTTTTGCCAGCGTTCTGAAGTCGAACCGGCCTGTTTTCACGTCATGGCCTTGCTCGCGGGCCTGCGCCTCGGTCAGCCCGACGGACGCGACTTCCGGCTCGGTGTAGATGCAGCTCGGGATTGCCTTGTAGCTCATGCTCGCCGAATGCCCGCAGAGGATCTCAGCGGCCACCTCACCCTCGGCCTTCGCGGTGTGCGCCAGCCCCGACCCCACCACGTCGCCGATGGCAAAAACGTTCGGGACACTCGTCTGCATCCTGTCGTTGACGGCAATGGCGCGGCGACCCTTGGGCGAGCCTAATTCTATTCCGACATTCTCCAGCCCCAGCCCCTCGGTGTAGGGCGTCCGGCCCGTGGCAACCAGCACCGCATCGGCCTCGACCGACGACTCTTCGTTTTTCTCGTTGGCAAAGAAGACGACTTTCTTGCCATTTTTTCCGTCCTCAACCTTCGTCACTTTGACGCCGGTTTTGATGCTCACGCCCTGCTTGCCCAGCACCCGAGAAAGCTCTTTGGACATGTCTTCGTCCATCGTTGCGATAATTCGGGGCAGGAACTCCAGAACCGTCACTTTCGAGCCGAGGCCGTTGTAGGTGTAGGCGAACTCCACCCCGATCACGCCCCCGCCGACGATCACCAACTCGGCAGGGATTTTCGTGGCGCTGACGGCTTCGTTGCTGGTCCAGATCGCGCCGCTCGCCAGCGTCCCGGCGGCTTTTCGGGCCTTTACCTCGGAGTTCGGGAACCAGATATCGGCGCTGTCAATTCCTGGAATCGGGAGCTTCGTCGGAACCGAACCCGTCGCTAAGATAATATTGGCCGTTGTAATCGTCTCGGTCTTGCCGCCCTCGCTTTTCACCTCGACCGTGTTCTTGTCTTTCACCGAGCCGAAGCCGTTGAAGACTTTCACAGACTTCTTCACCGGCTTGCCATCGGGTCCGGCTACTTTCACGTTGCCCATCAGAAACCCGATCCCGCCCACGAGCTGCGAGACCACCTTGTCTTTTCGCTCCATCAGCGCCGGAAAGTCTACGCTCACATTGTCGCACGAGATTCCAAAGTCTTTTGCGGTCTTGAGCGTATGGAGCGCCGCGACCGAGCCGATCATGGTCTTGGTCGGGATGCAGCCCCAGTTGAGGCAGGTTCCGCCCAGGTTGTCCGCCTCGATGATCGCCACCCGCGCCCCGAGCTGCGCCGCACGCTTGGCCGCCGGATACCCGCCCGGCCCGCCGCCGATCACCACCACATCGAAGTCTTTGCTGCTGTCGAAGCTGCTCTGTCCGCTCACGTCACTCTTCTCCTGACATTCAAAAGGCCGGGGCAATTCCCGGCCATTGGTACTGCCTCAAAGTATACCTTATGGTGGAACCTGGACAGAAAAATAAGATATAATTTTCAGGAATCAGGAAACCCCGCCGGAGGTGCTTAGACTCCGGCAGGGTTTTGGGTCAGGCTACTTGCTCATCAGCCGGTGCATCAAGTAATACTTGAAGCATACGACAACGAGCGTAGCCGCCCAGAGGGCGAACGCATTTGGCATGTTAGCGTTCCTCCTTTCCCTGAGATCCACGGCTCTCGCCGTGGGCCGCGAGAGGCCGCTCTAACTCAGCGGCCTTTCTGGCGTTTCCAGAATATCATAACCGTTTGCTTTTGTTTGCCTGTAAATCTACGGGGAGTGTGCCGAAAATCAGGCGCATGACAGCGCAAGTTGGGGGCGTTCCGGCGCTCCACGTAGACGGACTGACGGTCGGCTACAAGCCCGGCCCCCTCCAGCCCACGAAATATGTCGTCCACGGGCTGAGCTTCTCGGTGCAGCCGGGCGAGGTGATCGGGTTTTTAGGACCGAACGGTGCCGGAAAATCCTCGACGATTAAAGCCGTGATGGGCTTTGTAACGGCTTCTGCGGGGAGCGCGAAGGTCTTCGGGCACGATGCCGGGAGCATTACGGCCCGCGAGAACATTGGCTATCTTCCCGAGGTGGCTCTTTACTATCCGTTTCTCACCCCGATGGAGACACTCCGGCTCTACGGAACCCTTCAAGGGATTCCCAAAGAAAAGTTAAGAGCCGAGTCTTTGGAGCTACTCAAGCGTGTTGGGCTGGAAGGACGCGAAAAGCATCAGCTTAGAACGTTCTCCAAGGGAATGCAGCAGCGACTTGGGATCGCGCAGGCGCTTTTAGGAAGCCCGAAGCTCTTAATCTTAGACGAAGTGACGAGCGGAGTCGATCCTATCGGGCGGCGGCACCTGCGCGAGCTTCTTGGGGAAGTAAAAAAGACCGGCACGACGATCTTCTTCAGTTCCCACGAGCTTGATGAAGTGGCGCAGCTCTGCGACCGGGTTCTGTTGCTCCATGGCGGACGGCTCATCGAGGAGAGAATCATGGACGAAAAACTCCGCTCGGGGATCGGAAGCGCACTCGAAGACTACTTTGTAACAACTATGGAGCAGGCGACGCTCCGAAAGGCAGCTTAATACAATGGTTTTGCGCAAATTGACCATCTGGGGGGCGCTTTCGGGGGCTTCTATCTTAGAATCGATCCGCCGAAAAGATCTGTGGGTCGCGGTGATTCTCTCCGTGCTCATGATCGGGGCCGCCGGGATGCTGGGGCGCTTCGGGGTGAAGGGGCTGGAGACGTTTCTAAAGAGCGCCGCGCTCACCGTGGTGAACCTTCTGTCCGTCGTGCTGGCGGTTATCTTCACCGCGCGGCAGATCCCGGAGGAAGTGAGTCGCCGGACGGTCTATCCGCTGCTGGCCCGGCCTATCTCGCGCTTTGACTTGCTCTTTGGAAAGTTTCTCGGGGCGTACGCGCTCTCGCTTCTGGGGCTTTTGCTCTTTGCTCTGATTGCGTTCGGAGCGCTCAAGTGGTTCGGCCTCGGGGTCGGGACGATTTTCTGGCAGTATTTGTTTCTGCGGGCGCTAATTTTGGGAGTCGTGTGCGCAGTTACGATAGGATTGTCAGTTTTTATGACGCCTCAGGCTGCTATTACGATTTCGTTGCTTCTGGCTATGGTTTCACAAACATTCTCTTCGGCAGTCATGCTTCTGGAAGCAGACTCAC
Organism: Armatimonadota bacterium; assembly: GCA_031363095.1. Classification (GTDB taxonomy): domain Bacteria; phylum Armatimonadota; class Armatimonadia; order Armatimonadales; family Armatimonadaceae; genus JANLTX01. Next base: position 3,571 of record JANLTX010000056.1, read on the forward strand.
AGCAGGCAGGAAAGCTATTCTTGCACGGCACTTACTTTGCCTTGCCACAGTTCAATCTCTTTGATCTTTCCAGTAGGGTCAGCTTTGGCTGGACTACAATTCCAACAGTCACTGTTTTGCAGCTTACGGTTTATGCTTTGCTTCACATAGCCGCCTGGTTGATGCTCGGAGCCTTGCGCTTCAAAAGGCAAGCACTGTGAAAGACGGGCTTGTTTACGCACTCTGCGGAATTTGTCTGGCCCTGGCGTATCCAATAGCAAACTCAATACGGCCCACTATTGAGCAAGGCCCGGTCGGTCTGACGCAAGAGCAGAACGAAGCTCTGGAAGAGAAAGCACAGGCGTCGCTGCTTGGGCAGTTTCGCGGCTCGATGTCGGACTTTCTCTACCTTCAGGTCGATAAGTTCGTCCATGAGGGTGTCGAGATTCGGGGCAAGACCGAGAGCGAGCTAAAAAAAGACAAAGAGAGCGTCACGAGCGGCGATGGGGTCGAGACCGGAGCGCGGCAGCACAATGGCACCGAGACGACCGTGGTTCCAGGCAAAAAAGAAGACTGGCGCGGGATTCTGGGCGATATCGAGCGGCAGGTCAAGACCTACAAACCGATGGGCGGCCACGGCCACCGCGACCCCAAAGACGCGCTTCATATCTACCGCTTGATGACGGCGTCCAACCCGAAGTTTATCCGGGGCTGGACCGAGGGCGCGTGGCTGATGGCCCGCAAAAAAGAAGTGGGCGCAGAGAAAGCGCTGGCGTTTCTGCGCGAGGGCGAGAAGGCAAACCCCGAGAGCATCGAGATCGCGTCGAGCCTGGGCTGGCTGCTCACTCGCGATCTGAAGCGCTACGACGAAGGCCGCACTCCGCTGGAGCGAGCGATTGCCCTCGGAAAGCTTCGCGACCCGCAGACGCTCACCACCGACGACGAAGAAGCGCTGGTGAGCGCGTACCGGTTCCTGGTCAACAACCGCAGGTACGCCAAAGACATCCCGGCGGCGCGTCGCTGGGCGCTCGACGGCCAGGCCCGCTTCCCCGATGACCCGACGTGCCGGAAATTTTTAGAAGAATATCCCGCCGAAAATCAGAATTGAAGAAGGAATGAAACTCTGCCAGGGTGAAACCGTCAAAGCACTTAGTTTCCAAGCTGAGAGGAGTTTTTCGTGTCTAACATTTCCATCAAGCTGACACTCGCCGGGGTCGCCCTCGCGAGCATGGCCAGCATCGCCAGCGCCTTCCCGCCCTTCAAGGACAAGGAGAAGGTTCCGGCCTGTACCTTCTGTCACCAGCAGCCAAGCGGCGGAAAGCGCAACTACCGGGGCATGTTCTACAAAAGGAACGCTCTGAGCTTCGCCAAGTTCGACGACAAGGCCGAGGCGGAAAAAGCCGGAGTCGAGGTCGGGCCGTTCCCCGACGCCAAGCCCACCAGCTGGACCGCCCCGGACAAACCCGAGCCGGAAGCCACCCCGACCCCTGCCCCCCGGCCCAAGGTAAACATCCCGGTTCTGAAAGCCAAAGCCGCCGAGTGGTACGCCAAGTACAAAAAAGACCCGAAGGCCAACGCCAAGCCTTACTCCCAGGCTCTCGCCGAGCTGGGCCACGGCCAGATGCTCGACCAGAGCGTCCCGCCGGTCAAGCGCTACCCGATGGCGCTCGGGACGCTTCGGAGTGCGCTCAAGGTCGATAAGACCAACAAGCTCGCCCTCGAAGACCTCGCGATGATCGAGAACGCCTACAAGAGCATGGGCAAGCCCGTTCCGAAATAGAACGGATTGGTAAATCTCCGGCTCCATGCATTCGGAGCCGGAGATTTAGACGTTAGCCCGATTAGTTACCGTGGAATAAAACGCTTGTTGTGAATTAGGGGCGCAACGCCCCTCTCCTCATCTCCAGCCCAGCAAATCAGCAAACTGGAGGGAGGGGCGACCGAGGCTGCGGTTGAGAAAAATACAAAAGTTGTGAAGAGCAACTTTGGCACTTAAAC
>JANLTX010000089.1:0-28682 GCA_031363095.1 Armatimonadota bacterium
GGAGATGTTCCGCAAGATCTTAGACTACGTGGAGGCGGGCGACAACGCGGGCGTTCTGCTTCGTGGCGTGGACCGGAAGTCTATCCAGCGCGGTCAGGTTCTTGCGAAGCCCGGTTCTATCAAGCCGCACACGAAGTTCAATGCGGAGATCTATGTGTTGGCGAAAGAAGAGGGTGGCCGTCATACGCCGTTCTTCAACAACTACCGCCCTCAGTTCTACTTTAGAACGACGGACGTTACGGGTTCTTTGACGCTTCCTGAGGGCGTCGAGATGGTGATGCCTGGCGACAACGTGACTATTTCTGCGGAGCTGATCGCGCCTATCGCGATGGAAGAGGGCCTTCGCTTCGCGATCCGCGAGGGTGGCCGAACCGTCGGAGCAGGAGTCGTCGCAAAGGTCATCGAGTAGCTAAGAATCGGGCGGGAGGGGAGACCCTACCCGCCCTTTCTTGTGCCTCAGAGATTAATTAATTATGCGTAAAGACAACAAAGTCCGAATCCGCCTGCGTGCGTTCGATCATCGCGTTCTGGATCAGTCCGCCGAGAAGATCGTCGATACCGCGCGGCGCACCGGTGCCCGAATCTCGGGTCCGGTTCTGCTGCCGACGGAGAAGCGAATCTTCGCCGTCCAGCGCAACGCCACCATCGACAAAGAGTCGATGGAGCACTTCGAGATGCGCACGCACAAGCGGCTCATCGACATCTTAGGTCCTGGCCCGAAGACCATCGACGCGCTCATGCGCCTCGATCTGCCGTCGGGTGTGGACATTGAGATCAAGCTCTAAAAATACCCGCGTCACGTAAATCGCCCCCCTGCCCCCAGTAATGGGGGAGGATGAGGTGATCCAGGTGCGCCGTGGAGGAAGTTTATGTCGGTTAAAGGGATTCTCGGTCGCAAGATCGGGATGACACAGATTTTTGACGAAGAAGGCCGGGTTGTCCCGGTCACGGTGGTTGCGGTCGAGCCTTGCGTCGTTTCGCAGGTCCGAACCGTGGACAACGACGGCTACAGCGCGGCGCAGCTTGCGTTCGAGGAGTGCAATGTCAACCGCCTCAACCGCCCCGAGCAGGGTCACCTGGCGAAAGCGGGCGTCCAGCCCCGTCGGTTCCTGCACGAGGTTGAGATTCTGGACGGCCAGTCGGTCTCCGTGGGCGACGTGATCGTTGCCGGGGATGTTTTCGCCGAGGGCGAGAAGATCCAGGTGGCGGGCGTCAGCAAGGGTAAGGGCTTCGCCGGTGCGGTCAAGCGCTACCACTTCCACGGTGGCGACATGACCCACGGCTCAACCGTCAAGCGCAAGCCCCAGTCGGGCGGTGCGACGGACGCTGCGCGTACTTTCAAGGGTTCGCGTCGTCCGGGACAGATGGGAAATGAGCGCGTCACGCAGCCTGGTCTGCGCGTCGTGCGTATCGACGGCGACAAGAACCTTCTTCTGGTCAAGGGAGCGATCCCTGGCGCGAACGGTGCACTGGTCGAGCTGTACAAGGCTCACCGCAACGAGCGCGTCAAGAACACCCAGGCCAATGTCAAGAAGAGCAACAAGGTCTAAGTAAAGGCGATAAACGGAGAGAAATATGCCTACCGTAGCAATTAAAATCAAAGGCGGCAAGTCCAAGGGGGAAGTTACCCTTTCGGACCGTGTCTTTGGCGCTGAGCGAAACATTCCTCTCATGCACCAGGCGGTGCGTGCGGAGCTGGAGAACTGGCGTCAGGACACCCGTAACGCTCCCGGACGGGGCGAGATGTTGGGCGGCGGTCGTAAGCCGTTCAAGCAGAAGGGCACCGGTCGAAGCCGTCAGGGTTCCATCGTTGCACCGCACTGGCGCAAGGGTGGCGCGGCGCATGGCCCGCATCCGCGCGATCTGGGCCACAAGCTCAACCGCAAGATGGGCCGCGCGGCGATCTGGTCCGCGCTCTCGGCGAAGCTCGCCGACGGCGAGATGGTCGTGATCGACGCGTTCCCGCTCAAGGCGATCTCGACCAAAGAGGCGTCCGCGTTTCTGGCCGAGGTCACGGGCGGTGCGAAGAAGTCTTTAGTGCTTTTAGACGGAGCCGATGAGGTCGTCTTCAAGTCTTTGCGAAACATCGAGGGCGTCACGATCCGCGTTGGCCGGACTATCTCGACACGCGATGTGGTCGATGGCGGCGTGGTCGTCGCGACGAAAGCCGCTGCCGAGAACCTGTCGAGCTGGGGCGAGACAAAGGAGGGCGACAATGCCTGATCTGTATCAGATTATTCAGCGTCCGATCATCACGGAGAAGGCCCTGGGCATCTCCGGTGAGGGGCGCTATGCGTTCCTGGTGCATCCGGATGCCAACAAGCTGGAAATCGCCCGCGCCGTCGAGACACTCTTTGAGAACTCGGGCGAGGGGGGCGGCAAGCTTACCGTCACGGCGGTGAACACGATCAATGTCAAAGGCAAGGCCAAGAGCTACCGCACGTTCGGGCGCTTCACCAAGGGGACGACCCCTGGTTTCAAGAAAGCCTACGTGACGCTCGCGGCGGGCCAGGCCATCACGCTCTTCGAGGGGGTATAAGCGATGCCAGCAGTCCGAAGATTTAAGCCGATCACTCCTGGTCGGCGGTTCATGGCAATCGCCAGCTACAGCGATCTCACCAAGGGCAAGCGCCCCGAGAAGAGCCTGCTGGAGCCGATCAAGCGCAAGGGTGGCCGCAACAACCAGGGCCGCCTGACCATTCGCAACCGTGGTGGCGGCAACAAGCGGATGTACCGGATCATCGACTTCAAGCGCAACCTCGATGGCTTCAACGCCACCGTGACGGCTCTTGAGTACGATCCGAACCGCACGGCCCGCATCGCCCTGCTTCAGTACAACGACGAGAAAAAGACCAAGACCTATATTCTCGCGCCGCTTGGCTTAAAAGTCGGCGACGTTTTAGAGAGTGGCGCGGCGGCGGACATCAAGACCGGCAACGCGCTTCCGATCCAGAATATCCCGGTGGGGACGCTGATTCATAACATCGAGCTTCACCCCGGCAAGGGCGGCCAGATGGTTCGCTCGGCGGGAGCGGGTGCGCAGCTCATGGCAAAAGAAGGCAAGTACGCGACCCTTCGTCTGCCGTCGGGCGAGATGCGCAAGGTTTTGCTCACGTGCCGTGCGACCATCGGTCAGGTCGGCAACCTGGAGCATGAGAACGAATCGCTGGGTAAAGCCGGAAAGAGCCGCTGGCTGGGGCGAAAGCCGCATGTCCGTGGCGTCGTGATGAACCCCAGGGACCACCCGCACGGTGGTGGCGAGGGCAAGAGTCCCGTGGGCCGGAAGAAAGGCCCTGTCTCCGCGACGGGCGTTCTCGCAATCGGCTTCAAGACGCGCCGCAACAAGCGCACCGACAAGTTTATCGTCAAGCGGCGGAAGTAAGTTACTTTCGTCCATGTTGGCCGGGGATAGTCTCCCCGGCCACGCTCCCGCAGAGAGTTTCTCTCTGGTCTGGGGCATTAAGGAAAAAATATGGGACGATCTTTAAAGAAAGGGCCTTACTGCGAGCCGAAACTGCTCGATAAGGTCCGTGGAATGGAAGAAAGGGGCGAGAAGCGCATCATTAAAACATGGTCGCGCCGCTCGACGATCTTCCCTGACTTTATCGGCCACACGCTGGCCGTTCACGACGGACGAAAGCATGTTCCTGTCTTTGTGACGGAGAATATGGTCGGCCACAAGCTGGGCGAGTTCGCTCCGACCCGCGCCTTCAAGGGGCACGCGGGCGGGACGGGCCAGGCCAGCCGGATTCGGAAGTAGGCGCAAAAATGGCAGAAGTAATCGAAGCAAAAGCCACCGCGACCTTCGTCCGGATGTCGCCGCGCAAGGTCCGCCTGGTTCTCGACACCATTCGCGGCAAGTACGCCGAGGAAGCCTACGATCAGCTCCGGTTCACGCCCAACCATGCGGCGGCGGAGATCGGGAAAGTGCTGCGCTCGGCGGTCGCCAATGCGCAGAACAACTACGAGCTGGACGCCGATCTTCTCAAGGTCGTGCGCTGCTATGTGGACTGTGGTCCGACTATGAAGCGGGTCCAGCCGCGCGCTCAGGGCCGCGCTTACCGGATTCTCAAGCGATCTGCTCACATCACGGTGATCGTCGCCGAGGGAGCCGAGCGCCCGACCAAGGGTGGCAAGCGTAAAGAGAAGCGAGAGCCGCTGCGTGCAGCGCTTCCGACCCCGGCTGCGGTAGTAAAAGAAGAGCCGAAGGTCGAAGAGACCCCGGAAGAGACCACAGCGGTCGAAGTGACGGAAGAGACGCCTGCGGAGGTTAGCGAGTAACATGGGACAGAAAATTCACCCAATCGGGTTCCGCATCGGCGTCATTCGCGATGCTGACAGCAAGTGGTACGCCGACAAGCAGTATGCGCAGTTCGTTCTTGAGGACTACAACATCCGCAAGATGATCAAGAAGCGCAAGGGCTGGGACAACGCCTCGATCTCGAAAGTGGAGATCGAGCGCCAGGCCAACCAGGTGCGCGTCACGCTGCACACGGCCAAGCCCGGAATCATCATCGGGCGCGGCGGCGCGGGCGTGGACCTGCTCAAGTCCGATCTGGAGCAGATCACCCAGAAGACGGTCCATGTGAACGTCGCCGAGATTCGACACTTAGAGACAACCGCTCAGCTTGTGGCCGAGTCGATTGCTCAGCAGATCGAGAAGCGTATCGGTTACAAGCGTGCGATGCGCCAGGCCGTCACCCGCGCCATGAAGCTCGGCGTCCGTGGCATCCGTTGCCACGTCGCCGGACGACTGGGCGGCTCGGAGATGGCCCGCCGCGAGCAGGATCGTCAGGGGAAGATTCCGCTGCACACCCTGCGCGCCGACATCGACTACGGGTTCGCCGAGGCCCGGACCACCTACTCCACCATCGGAGTCAAGGTCTGGATCTACAAGGGCGACATTCTTCCGGGCGCACGTCGTCCGGTCGAGCCGGTCGAGCGCCGTCCGCGTGGCGGCGACATGGGCGATGATCGTCGCCGGAGCCGTGGCAGCCGTGGCGGTCGCGGACGTAACGAAGGCGGTCCGGGCGGCGGTCGTGGGCCGCGTGGCGGCGATGGTCGTGGACCGGGCCAGTTCACCGGCGGTGGTAGCTACACCACAGACACCACCGGTGGCGGCGGAGGAGGAGAGTAAATGCTTGCACCCAAGCGTGTAAAATACCGGCGGATGCACCGGGGACATCGCCGTGGCGTTGCCTCCGGCGGAACGGCCATCAACTTCGGCGACTTCGCGCTCGTCGCGCAGGAGTCCTGCTGGATGACGGCCAACCAGATCGAGTCGGCGCGGCGCGCCATGACCCGTCACATCAAGCGTGGCGGTAAGATCTGGATTCGTATCTTCCCGGACAAGAGCTTCACCAAGAAGCCCGCCGAGACCCGCATGGGCTCGGGTAAGGGCGCACCGGACGGCTGGGTCGCAGTGATCAAGCCGGGCCGTGTCCTGTTCGAGATGGCGGGCGTCTCGGAAGAGCTGGCAAAAGAGGCCATGCGCCTTGCGCAGCACAAGCTTCCAATAGCCACCAAGTTTATCGTGCGCGGCGACGAGCCAGCCCCAGCCGGTCAGGTTCTGGCGGCTCCGGCTCCAAGGGCAGAGGAGACAGGCAATGGCAAGTGAGAAAATTGCCCGAGCAGACCGTGAAGAGCTGAAAGCGCTGGACGCCGCCGGGCTTCAGGCGCAGCTCGCGGTAGCGAAGAAACAGCTGTGGACGGACTCGTTCGCCCACGGCAAGCGTCAGCTGGAGAAGACCTCGGAATTGGGCAAGACGCGCAAGCGGATCGCCCGAATCCACACGTATCTTACGACTCTGGCGAAGAAGGAAGAGAAATAATGGCGGAAGAGACCACTACCGTTGAGGCCCGTGGCCGTCGCAAGACCCGCCAGGGCGTGGTTGTGAGCAGCAAGATGGACAAGACCATCGTCGTTGCGGTCATGACCCTCAAGCCCCACCCGCTCTACGGTCGTACCGTAAAGCGCACGGTGAAGTTCAAGGCGCACGACGAAAGCAACGAGTGCGGCGCAGGCGACAACGTGGAGATCATGGAGTGTCGCCCGATGAGCCGTGAGAAGAACTGGCGTCTGCTTCGGGTCGTCGAGAAGGCCAAGTAGCACCCATCCCCCGGCCCCTTCCCTCACCTCTTTCCGACTTCGTCGGGGCGAGGGAAGAGGAGAGGCTGGGGCTGCGTCGCGCGGGGAAACCGCGTGGCAAGCGTCCGGGCGGAGCGTCCTGCTCCGTTGCGGCGCTGAGGAAAAACAATGATTCAGCAATACACTCGCCTGAAAGCGGCGGACAACTCGGGAGCGCGCTCGCTCCTGTGCATCCGGGTGCTCAAAGGCTCGATGACCCGAACAGCGGCAGTCGGCGATGTGATCGTCGCCGCCGTCAAGTCGGCTACCCCGAACGCCAACGTCAAAAAAGGCGACGTGGTCAAGGCGGTGATCGTGCGAACCAAGTTCCCGATCAAGCGCGCCGACGGCTCGACGCTACGCTTCGATGAGAACGCGGCGGTCGTCTTAACCAACGCGCTGGAGCCGCGCGGAACCCGCGTCTTCGGACCGGTCGCCCGCGAGCTTCGCGAGTCCAGCGTCTCGGGCGGCATGAAGATCATCTCGCTCGCTCCGGAGGTGCTGTGATGCGTAAAGCGCCGATCCCGTTTGAGGGAAAGCTTTCCATTCGCAAGGGCGACACCGTCATGGTGCTCGTCGGCAAAGACAAGGGCAAGACGGGCCTCGTGACCCGTGCGTACCCGAAGTCCGGCAAGGTTCTGATCGAAGGGATTAACATCGTCACGCGCCACGTCAAGGCGCAGCCGACGCCCGAGAATCCGAACCCCGAAGGCGGTCGCATTCCGGCAGCCGTTCCGATCCTGGCCTGCAAGGTCGCGCTCCTCAACCACGAGGGCAAGCCGACCCGTGTCAAGATCGCGGTCGATGAGAAGGGCAACAAGACCCGAATCGCGGCCAAGGGCGGCAAGCCCATCGCCGAACCGGCGAAGTAACACCCATTCCCCGGCGCTTTGCCGGGGTCTTTCCTCGGTTGGAAATCGAGAAAGGTAAGAAATAGCAATGTCAGAAAAAGTACGAATGCGGGAGCGCTACGACTCGGAAGTCGCTCCGGCCCTGATGAAGCAGTTCGGTTATGCGAACGTCATGCAGGCTCCCAGGATTGAGAAAGTCGTTCTCAACATGGGTGTCGGGCGGGCGGGGCAGACCGGTGGCGAGCCGAAGCTTCTGGAGAACGCGATCCGCGACCTTCAGACAATTACCGGCCAGAAGCCGGTTCCGACCGTCGCCAAGAAGTCCGTCGCCAACTTCAAGCTGCGCGAGGGCGCGAAGATCGGCTGCAAGGTCACGCTTCGTGGCGCGCGCATGTACGAGTTCTTAGACCGACTGCTGAACGTCACGCTCCCCCGCGTCCGTGACTTCCAGGGCGTCAACCCGAACTCGTTCGATGGTCGCGGTAACTTCGCGATGGGCATGAAAGAGCAGATCGTCTTCCCGGAGATCAACTACGATCAGGTCGATACCATCCGTGGCATGGACATCATCATCTGCACCAGCGCCAGGACCGACGAAGAGTCGCGCTACCTGCTCCACAAGCTGGGAATGCCGTTCCGCTCCCAGGCCAACGCCGGGCCGCGCGGTGCCACTCGCCTCGAACTTTAGTCTCCCCTGGCCCCAATAATGGGGAAATTATAAAAAAGCCCTCGTGCAGGTTGCGTGAGGGCTTTTTTTTATTTTCGCCCACCAACATAAACGTTGGAGGCTAAAGGCTTTGCCACGATGTCCTACGGACGTGTATGTCAGAAGAATTATGGAAAACGGCGTGGTGTACCCGAAAACCAGCCACTTGTCCAGGTGATTTTTCCGTGGGTATCGTAACTATCCGGTGTAACGAGAGGCCATGCCCATGCAGGAGTTAGCGTAATCGATTCTCCAGCGCGATTTTGGTCGCTTATTTCGATGAGTTTCCATTTTCCCTTTCGGAGTTTATACTTCATCACTTTTCGTGACTGCATCCACGATTTGACGCGCTGGCTAATTTTACAATATTTCCCCATTTTTGGTATTTCTGAAAGTAATTTTACGGAAGTAATATTTTTACGTAGAATTTTATCAAAATCACTATTCATGGTGAATTCCATCAATAGGAATCCGACAGAGTTTCCAGAAATAGGATGAGATTCTATAGCGACTACTTTAATTTTTACGGCAGAATCCCGTTGTGCAAATACATCTTGTTTGATTAGTAATACGCAGAGAAAAAGAAAAAATAAATTTTTTATCATAGAAATACCGTTTTACTTATTTTGACACGACTTTGATTGATATTGATCTCCCATAAATTCTGTAAACTTGCTCTGTATCCGTCACATCGGCTCGGAGAGCCTTCGGCGACGCAGTCATCCTTAGCGAGTGGACTTCAGTCACTCGAATCTTGTACCGAGGTAGACAGTTTACAGAGTTTGCGAGAGATTATTAAGAAATTTAAGCCATGTTCCAGTCTCAGATTTGCTGGCTCGCGAGATTGCCCTGCTTGAGTCACTTGGGTCGGTTGATTTGTTTCAATTCGTTCATCAGAAAGTCGAGGTTCGTGAACGGATCGCCTCCGGTTCGTTTCCAGCGAACGCGACCGGATTTGTCGATCAGGATCGTCGAATGGAGTTCTATGTCCTCGAAGTCATCGTACGACGAAAACCTCCGTGCGTTTTCATGGGCGTTGTCCGACAGAAACTTGATGCCTGACTGATCCAGGGCTTTCGACTGCTTCAGCTTCGCCGGAGACTGACTGCACACGGCAAGCAAGACCGTGTTCTGATCGCTGAACTCCGCGCTCCGGTCGTTGAGCGACTTCAGTTGTCCCACGCAGTGTACGCAGGCGTCGCCCAGAAAGAAGACAAGGACGACGTTTTTTCCCTTGAAATCTTGCAGTCCGACCTTCTTGCCGCTTCGATCTAATACTTGAAGATTCGGAGCCTGGAACGGTTCCCAGTTCATCGGGCCAATCGTGTCGAGTTCCTTCGGTCGATAGATTCGCTCGGGCCGTGGAGTCTGCGCGATGGGCTTTGCATCTAAGCCGAGTTTTTTGACGTCTTCGAGCCACTTCAAATTAGGATCGGCCTGCGACCAGACATAGTACAGCTGTCCGGCGTAAATGGCCGCCTGCTCACGATTTCCGTTGGCAAAGTGGGAAAGCGCCAGCCCGGAGAGCGAGAAGCCATCGTTGGGTTCGCTCTTCAGCGCCTGTTCGTAGCAGCTAATCGCGAGCTTGCTGTCGCCACTCTTGCGGTAGTGGTCGCCTAAGAGCCGCATGACGGGCCAGGATTGCCCCGGAGGATCGTTGGGGTACTCGCCCTTGTCACGAAACTTCTGCTCCATGTCGGCGGCATTGAGAAGTTTGCGCTGGCCCTCAAGCACGTTTCCTTCGCCAAGGCTCACGATTCCATCGGCGATGTCGGCCATCATGTCGAGCGGCGACGGTGAAGGAGTGGGTACAGGAACAGGAACGGGCGGCGTCTTGAGCTTCTCGACGAGCGCACGAAGGGTATTCACACGCTCCCGCGCCTCGAAGTTCTTGCCAACACCACTGAACGCCAGCGCTTCGGCGAATGCCCGGCCCAGCTTGCCGCCGTCGTCTTTATCGCTCCACTCGATTCCATTCGGAGCCAGAATCTGATCCCACCTCTCGAACTTGATGAGGGCGCGGACTCTGGCCTCAAGCCCCTGGCCCGCGATTGCACCTGTCTCCGCCGGGTTGTACTCCGGGTCGCGGGGCGCGGCCAGCATATCGGCGGAGCCTTTCAGCGACGCCTGCGCCATGCCGAGCTGCTCCTGGATGTAGCAGAGGTAGTTTCGGTTGTGCGGGTAGTTCCACGTCTCGAAGGGCAGCGCCAGCCGGTCGTTCATGTACCGTAGCTCGGTTCGGGTGGCAGAGTCCATGGCAATGGCCGCCTCGTGCCACATGCCGATCTTGCTGTAGATATGGCCGGGCATGTGCATCGCGTGCCCGATGTCCGGGGCGAGCTTGCTGTACATCTCGCAGCTCTTGATCGCCTGCTCGGAAGAGATGCCATCCCAGTTGTGAATGCGGATGTGGTGCGCACCAGGATGCATCGGGCTTTTCAGCAGAACTTGCTGGATCAGGAGTTCATTGGCAAACGCGCTGCCCTGACCCATGTTATGGAGAGCGAGCAGGCTCTTGGCTTCCACGTCGTCGGGAAATCGAAGCACGAGCTGCTGGAGAGCACTAACCATCGTCTTGGTGCGGTTCTTCTCCTGTGGCGCGAAGGCTTTCTCCCAGGCTTCAATGTACAGGCGCTCCCGCTCGGTCACTTTATGTTTTCGCCGAACCGCCTCGCTGAGAAACACTTTGTAGCGATTCTTTTCGTCGAAGCTGGGCGCGTCGGCACCGAACGTGTTGAGTCCACAGCGGGCAAGGCTCCAGTAGGCCATGGCGTTGTCCGGGTCGAGCTTGAGGCACCAGCGAAACGAGCGCTCGGCTTCCTCGAACCAGAACGAGTGGAGCAGGGCGTTGCCCTGATCGAACCACTTCTGGGCCTCCGGGTTCTTGCACGTGATGGGGAACGGGGTATCTCCGATGCCCTTGATGACCCAGGGCCGCGTCCGCATCCCGGAGTCGAACGCAGAGCCGTGACGGGAGTGGCCGGGAACGTCGTCGGCGAAGCTGATTGAGGGTGCCAGCAGGAGCAGGACAAGCAGGAGTGGACGCATAACGGTTACCTCAAACTATCGGGACAAAGTCTGTGCTGGGCATTATAGCACAACCTCGCCCGTGCAGAATTTACCCTGGCGCGGATGCCCGCGACGATCAGGCACTGGCGGCGTCCCACGCTTCGCGGGCGAGGTTTCCTAAGAGCTGCGCTTGCTCCCAGCGGTCGGAGATTTCAAGGCCCTCGGGAGTCGTGATGGCGTAGCGGGGCGGGCCAAGCTCGGACGAATACGGGAGAATGTCGCCGGGCTTTGCGCCGTCGAGCCAGTTTTTGATGGCGATGGTCCAGAGTTTCACAAAGAACCGTGCCCACGGCACCGAGCCGTCGCCGCAGTCTACCTGGACTTGCTCGCCGTTGGAGATTCGGCCATGAAGGTGGCTGACGCGCTGAAGAATCGGCATCATGCGCTCGTGGGCACGCTCGTCGTCCCAGCCGTAGAACTCGCCGACGACCACAAAGTGCGAGAGATCGGCGGTGATTCGGATGTCCGGGACGGCATTTATTAAAGCCAGGGTCTGCGGAATGGTCTCGGTGAAGTTACCCCGATGCGTCTCGACGAAGTAACAAAGCCCGGCGTCGTTGGCAAGCTTTCGGCCCTCGGTGACGAGCTTCACCACATCGGCAAGGGGCGTGAAGGCATCGGCGGGCTGGGCCATGACGTAGCTTGCGCCCACTCTTAAAGCCTGCTCGACGAGCTTCTTGGTGTCGTCGGTCTTGTACGGGCGGTGGCCGAGCGAGAGATGCAGGCCGCGCTCCCGGCATCCGGCGGCGATTGGCTCCTCGATCTCGGGTGAGAGCCAGGCTTCCAGGCCCTCGAAGCCCACTTCGGCGACTTTATCTAACTTCTCGCTCAAACTCCACTCGGTGGGGGCGTTCATCGGGAGCCTTGTCATCCCCCACCAGGTCTGCTGGACGCGCAGCCGGGGCGCGGCGTCGGTGTTGTCGCTGAGTCGGTCGAAAGCGGGCATGCGCTATTCTACTCTACAGGACACCCTCGCCCGCAAGAAGCAGCTCCGAAAGCGGCTTGCGCTTGCGCTCGGGGCTGAGATGCCGCTCGCGCAAGGGTTCGCCCAAATCTTCGGGCTTTCCCTCGAAGCCCAGCGCCATGACCGCTATCGGGTCGAGGTCTTCACTCAGAGAGAAGCTCTCTTTTGCTTTCGCCGGGTCGAAGCCCGCCATCTGGTGCATGACCAGGCCCAGCGCCGATGCCTGCACTGTGAGATGGCCCATCGCCTGCCCGAGATCGTACGCGCCGTGGCGGTTCGGAGCGCCGTTGTGCGTGAAGGTCGTCTTCGCGACGGCAAGAATCAAGACGGGTGCGTGCCCGGCCCAGCCCGCATTGAACTCGACCAGCGTGCTGAGAATCTTCTCGAACGCCCCCGGATCGTCGGCCTTGCTTGCCACGACGAAGCGCCAGGGCTGCTCGTTGAAGCACGACGGTGCCCAGCGCGCCGCTTCGAGCAGCGAGAGCAGGGTCTCTTTGGCGAGGGGCGTCTCCGAGAACGCATACGGACTCCAGCGCTGGCGGAGCGGCTCCAGGATGGGAAAGTCGTTGAGGGCAGGTTTTTGCATCACGCACAACAAGATGCATAGACCGGGTGTGGAGTTCCCGCAAATATAGGGCATAATAAAAGTAACATGCTGCGTCAGCAAACCCGCGAAGAATCAGAGCCGACCCGCTATGCTTTTGGAGAAGAGCAGATAGAAGTGGTACGCCCCGAGCACGTCCCGGAGGAAAACTCGCTCCAGAGCCTGGTCTGGGACAACCCATTGCTTGCCAAGGAGCTGCGACTCGGGCGAAGGGCGCGGTGGGAGGACGCCCGGACGCAGCTTCTTGGTCGCGCTCGCAACGCACTGATCTTCGGGGCGCTGGGCGGGCTTCTTCTTCTGGGAATGCTCTACAGCAAGATCGTGCCGTCGCTCGATCCGAGCGAAACCCAGGCGCTCTGGCGGATTCTTTTGGGCGTGATTCTCGGGGTGCAGGCGGCGATTTTGAGTTCCGGCGCGAGCACGATTGGCGGGAGCATCGTGCGCGAGCGGACGAAGCAGACCTGGAACGCGCTGCTGCTCACCCGCCTGACGCCCGAGCAGCTCGTGGTCGGGAAGATCGGGGGCGGCCTCGCGACAGGCGCTATCGGGGCGGTGGCGCTGATGCCGCTCTTGCTCTGGTGTCTGGCGCTCTCCGGCCCGACCGGGTGGCTCTGGACCCCGATTGCCTGGCTCGTGATGCTGGTCGCCGCGCCCCTGACCGCGCTTCTGACGCTTCGCCCCGTGCTGATCGGGCGTAAGGTTCCGGCAAAAGTCAGCGGCGCAGGGGGTGCGCTCTGGCTGGGCGGCCCGCTTGTGGTGCAGGTTCTCTACTCCGTCGGTGCCGTCGCCGCACTGCTACTGCGCAATATTCTCCCCGAGTGGCTTGGCCCGGTGGCGCTGATCGTGGCGGGCGCTCTCTCGGTGCCTCTTCTTCTGACCAGCCCGCTGATCGCGCTCGGTCTTGCGCTCCCCTGGCTCTGGCCCGACGCCGACACGTCCGGCTGGGCGCTCGCCGCCCGCCTGGTCGCCATCGCCGCGCATCTCATCTTTACCGGAATTCTTCTGCGTCGCACCTGGAAACGCGTCGTCGAAGAAGCCCCGAGAAGCGCCCCCGACCTCAACCCCACCGGGCTGTGAACTTCCTCCGGCATCGCGATACAATAAAGGGAAATGTCTGCACTGGACCGAGATCATGTTGCAGTACGAAACGCCCTCATCAAAGAGGGTTGGACGATAACGCACGATCCACTTCGGCTGAACTACAAGAAGAAGCGATTGTATGTGGACCTGGGAGCCGAGCGCCTGCTCGCCGCAGAGCGAGGGACCGAGAAGATTGCGGTGGAGATCAAAACGTTCGGTGGTGCGTCCGATGTCGCCGACCTGGAGCAGGCAGCGGGGCAGTACGTCGTCTACCGCTCCTTGTTGAAGCGTACAGACCCGGAGCGCTCTCTCATACTGGCGATTCCCCAGGAAGCTCTGGAAGCAGTGTTCGACGATGCGCTTGGCGAGATTCTATTGGAAGACAGCGTGTTGAAGATGTTCAGTTTCGATCCAATTCGTGAGGAGATTGTCGAATGGCGGCTTTAGAAGAGTTACGGCAAGCGATTGAGACGGTTTTCGCTTCATGGCACAACTTACCTGGCCCGGAAGCCTCGTTTCAGATTATCTCCGTCAGTGATCGCGAGAAAGATCGGTATCTCTTGCTGGAGGAAGGCTGGGAAGGCAAAAAGCGTGTTCACGGCGTACTTGCCGATCTGGAAATTCGGGATGGCAAGGTCTGGATTCAGGCCGATAACACGGATCGACCATTCGCCGAAGAGCTTCTGCGCCTCGGCATCCCAAGAGAGCAAATCGTCCTCGGCTTCCGCTCCCCCGAGCGCCGTGCTGCCTCTGACTTCGCAGTAGTATAATTCAAGACAGAAAGCAAAAACCAAGATGATGGACTATAGTAATTTTTCACAACTACAATTAACTAATGAAGAAGAATTAATAGCTGGAATTTCGTGCAAAAAAATCTTAAATCATTACAATTCTGAATATTTGGTCAGTATGTTGGATGAGGATTTTAATTTTAAATCTCAAGATGAAATAAATAAAAATAGAGATAATTTAATTTTATGTACTCTTAATGGATGGAAAAAATGGGAAATAAAAATAACAAGTAAACGTATTATTGTATTTTATGAATCGAGAAGTGGAATGAGTGAGAGATATACGATTTTTTCTATATATTCCATAGCTGAAATTGTTGAGAATTTAGATATCCATGAAAGGTATGTAAAACGTCCAGATTTTTCATACGAAAACATGTCGAATATTAAAAAATTTGAAAATAATTACATAAGACCGCGCTATCAAATAAATATAAAACATGAAAACGGCTCTCTGATTTTTGCAATGGATATTCACGAGATTCAGAATATTGAATTTTTATCTAAATTTTTTAATGAAAATACACTACATCTCTTAAAGTAAATAGCCCCGCAGAGAAAGCTCTCCGCAGGGCCGTTTACGGTCCTTAAACTTGTGCAGCAGGCTGCTTTAGCTGCCTGAAACCTCCGCCGGAACCAGTAGTCGCCCAGAAATCTCGGCGAGCAAATCCGTGACGAACTGCGCGACGCTTCTTGGGCCGAGGTCGCCCCGGTCGCGATGACGAACGGCGACGTTTCCGGCTTCGATGTCGCGATCCCCGACGATAATCATGTAGGCGACCTTCTTGCCGGTTCGTTTGTGTGATACTATTTAGAAACGTTTGTTTGAAGGAGCCTGCCATGCCACAGCCGCGCATTCCCTACGAAGAAATTGATCGTTTGGGAGAAAGTATTTACCAGACCCGGCTTCGGGCGACGCTGGAGACGGGGGAGAATATCGGGCGGCTCGTTTCTATTGATGTCGAGACGGGCGACTACGAAATTGGCGATGATCTGCTCGTTTCGGGGAAAAATCTCCGGGAGCGCCACCCCGACGCGCTACTCTACGGCGTTCGCATCGGCTACAACGCCGTTTTCGCCGTTTGAGCGTGACGGTATAATTCTCCTATGACCACCCGCGCCGACGACGAAATCCTCGACCTTCTCGCCACGGCCCCGCACGTCCTGGAGTTCCAGCCCAGCGAAGAGGCCCACGCCCGCGTGTGGGAGCTGGTCGCTCGCGAGAAATCCGGGACGCTCACCGACGAGGAGAGAAGCGAGCTGGATCACTACGCGCAAATCGAACACCTCATGCGCCTTGTCAAAGCCCGCGCCCGGAAACGCCTTCAGCACGCGGCATGAGCGTTACCTATATCTCTGCCTCTATTCGCCGAATCGTGCGAGAGAGAGCAGGGAATCGCTGTGAATACTGCCAAATCCATGAAAATGATACTCAATTTGGGTGCGAAGTGGATCATGTCCTGAGCGAAAAGCACGGTGGACTAACGATAACAGGAAATCTGGCGCTTGCCTGTTTCTTTTGCAATCGAAATAAGGGAAGTGACATCGGCTCTATCCGAGACTCGGACGATTTAACTCTTATTCGATTTTATTCCCCTCGCACGGATTCTTGGGACGATCATTTCGAGTTCGATAACGAGGGAAGAATCTTACCTAAAACCGATATTGGCCGAGTGACAATACGAATTTTTGGCTTCAACGCGGAACATCGAATTCTGGAGAGACAGACGCTTTCTTAATCACAAGAACGCCCCGCAAGAAATCTCGCGGGGCGTTGCTCTTCATTCGCTCTCCTACTTGGTGGAGGGCATCTCGCTGGTCAAACTTCGCCCAGAAATCTCGCCAAGCAATTCGGTGACGAACTGCTCGACGGGGCGCGGGCCTAAATCCCCTCGGTCGCGGTGGCGGACGGCGACGTTTCCGGCTTCGATGTCGCGGTCTCCCACAATAATCATGTAGGCGACTTTCTCCACCTGCGACTCGGCGACCTTCTTGCCCGTCTTCTCCGAGCGGCCATCGACGGTGGCGCGAACGCCTGCCTCGACCAGCCGGGTTTTGAGTTCCTCGCAGAACTCGATGTGCCGGTCGGCAATCGGCAAGAAGCGCACCTGCTCTGGCGCGAGCCAGGTCGGGAACGCGCCCGCGAAGTGTTCGATCAGGACGCCGACGAAGCGCTCCATCGAGCCGAACGGGGCGCGGTGGATCATCACAGGCGCATGGGGCTGCGAGTCCGAGCCGATGTACTCCAGCCCGAAGCGCTCCGGCAGGTTGTAGTCCACCTGAACCGTGCCGAGCTGCCACTCGCGCCCGATCACGTCTTTCACCACGAAGTCGATCTTCGGGCCGTAGAACGCGGCCTCCCCCGGCTCCTCGGAGAACGCCACGCCGAATTTGTGGGCTGCCTCCCGAAGCACCGACTCAGCCTTGTCCCAGTTTTCGGGATCGCCGACGTACTTGGCCGAATCCGGGTCGCGCAGGCCGACGCGGACGCGGAAGTTCTTCATCCCCAGCGTATCGAAGATCAGCCGAACCAAAGACAGACACATGTCCAGCTCGTGCGGAACTTGCTCCTCCATGCAGAAGAGGTGGGCGTCGTCCTGGGTGAACGCACGCACGCGGGTCATGCCGGAAAGCTCGCCGGATTGCTCCTTGCGATAGACCGTCCCGAACTCCGCGAGGCGAAGGGGCAGGTCGCGGTAGCTCCGGCGCTCGCTGGCATAGATTTTGATGTGGTGCGGGCAGTTCATCGGCTTGAGGACGAAGCCCTCGATGTCGCCCGTCGCCAGCCGGTTCGCCAGGTCTCCGCAGGTGCAGCCCTCTTCCGCCAGCCCCTTGAGAAAATCGCCGTCCAGCACGGGCGGGAAGTTGCTCTCCGCGTAGTATGGAAAGTGACCGCTCGTTCGGTACAGATCCAGTTTCCCGATATGCGGCGTGAAGACCTGGTGATAGCCCTGTTTTCGCAGTTCTCCACTGATAAAAGTCTGTAGTTCCTGGCGAATCGCGGCTCCGGCGGGCGCCCAGAGAATCATTCCCTGGCCCACCTGGTCGTCGATATGGAATAATTTGAGATTTTTCCCGATTACTCTATGGTCGCGCTTTTTTGCTTCGCTTAACTGCTCTAAATGGGCATCTAAGTGGCTCTGCTTCTGAAAAGCGAGGCCGTAGATACGGGTGAGCTGCTCGTTCTCGGCGTTGCCGCGCCAGTACGCCCCCGCGACGTTCGTTAGCTTGAACGCGCCAATCCGCCCGGTGGACTCGATATGCGGGCCCTTGCACAGGTCGATAAACTCGCCCTGCTGGTAGAAAGAAATCTCGGCATCACCTGCCAGATCGTCGATGAGCTTGACCTTGAGCGTCTGGCCCATCGTTTCACACCGAGCGCGGGCGACCTCGCGGCTCTCGACGAACTTCGTCATCGGGAGATTCTCTTTGACGATCTCTTTCATCCGGGCTTCGAGGGCGGGCAGGTCGCTCTCATTCAGCGGACGCGGCAGGGCGAAGTCGTAGAAGAAGCCGTTCTCGATGACCGGCCCGACACCCATCTGTGCGCCGGGGAACCGCTCGCGCACGGCTTGCGCGAGGACGTGCGCGGTGGTGTGGCGCATGCGGGAAACAAAATCAGAAGGCGACGAAAGCTCGTCGGGGTCTTGGGGGGAAGAGGACATGTGGGTTACACTCCCATACAAAAGGATAGCTTCATGGTACCACGCTGTCGCCCCGGCCCCGCCTGGCGCTAAACGTCACGGTACAATGACCGGGATATGTCTGCCTACGACTCGCTGCTTGCGCGGCTCAATGAAATTTCTCACGTCGGGAAAGCCGCCGCGATTTTAGACTGGGACCACCAGTGCTACATGCCCGAGGGAGCCGCCGAAGCCCGCGCCGGGATGCTGGCGACGCTCGGGAAGCTCTCTCACGAGATGTTCGTCTCCGACGAAACCCGGAAGCTTCTGGAGAGCGCCGAGGGCGAGGGGCATGCGCCCGGCTCCGACGGCGGACTGACGCTACGGGCGGTTCGACGCGACTTCGACAAGTCCGTGAAGCTCCCGACAAAGCTGGTCTCCGATCTGGCCCGCGAGACCGCACTCGGGCATGGCGTCTGGGCAAAGGCCCGCGCCGAGAAAGATTTCTCCCAGTTCGCCCCGGCGCTGGAGCGAATTTTAGAGCTGACCCGGCAGGCGGGCGAGTGCTACGGCTACGACAAACAGAGCGGCGAGATTTATGACGCGCTCTTAGACAACTACGAAGCGGGCGCAAAGACCTCGGAAGTGGTTACCGTTTTCGAGGGAATCCGGCCCGGACTGATTGAATTGCTCAATAAAATCAAGGCCGCGCCGCAGGTAGACTTCTCGTGTCTGGAGCGCAACTTCGACGAGGCCGCGCAGCTCAAATTCGCTGAGAAAGTGGCGGCGCGGCTGGGCTTCGACTTTACACACGGGCGGCAGGACCGAGCGGTTCATCCGTTCTGCACCAGCTTCACCCGCCACGACGTCCGAATTACGACGCGCACCGAGAAGAACTGGCTGCCCGGCGCACTGATGGGCACGATCCACGAGACCGGGCACGGGCTGTACGAGCAGGGCTTCGACCCGAAAGACGACGACACGCCGCTCTCGGACGCCGTGAGCCTCGGGGTTCACGAGAGCCAGTCAAGGCTCTGGGAAAACATCGTCGGGCGCTCGCGTCCGTTCTGGCACGTTTTCTATCCGCAGCTCCAGGCCGCGTTTCCTGGCACGCTCACCGACACGAGCGAAGAGGGTTTCTGGCGGGCGATCAACCGGGTCGAGCCGAGCTTTATCCGTGTCGAAGCCGACGAAGTGACCTACGGACTGCACATCATGCTGCGCTTTGAGATCGAGCGCGAGATGCTGAACGGGACGCTGGCCGTGAAAGACATCCCCGACGCCTGGAACGCGAAGATGGAGAGCTACCTCGGGATCACGCCCCCCGACGACGCTCTCGGGTGTTTGCAGGATGTCCACTGGTCGGCGGGGCTGATCGGCTACTTCCCGACCTACTTAATTGGAACCGCGCTGTCGTCCCAGCTTTATGAGCAAGCCCTCAAAGACAGTCCAAATATCGCACAAGATTTAGTTAAGGGCGAATTTAGCTCACTTCTCTCCTGGCTTCGCGAGAAAGTGCACCATCCGGGGCGACGTTACCTGCCTCAGGAATTGATTACACGCATTTGTGGCGAGCCTGCCCGCTCCGAGCCGTACATTCGTTACCTGAACACCAAGTTCACTGAGGTCTACGGGCTGTGAGCCAAATTAGCACAAAAATTGTGCGGCAAAGGGGCAACCAGGTTGCCAAGGCTCCTTCGGAGTCGATCTGCCTGCGAAGCAGGTTTGGCGCTTCGCCCCTTTGCCGCACGATCTTCGTGCTATCTCTGCTACTTCTGGCAGCTTCTGCATTTGCACAGACAAAACTGAGAGTTGCGAACTGGAATGTCTCAAGCTACAACGCAGGAAACCGAATCAATGATTTTCGGACGTCGATATTTGGGGTAAACCCGGCTAACGGGCTTTCGATGAACCCGGATATCTTTATCGGGCAGGAGTTCATGAACGCTGCCGCCGTGACGGGCTTTGTCAACGACGTTTTAAATCAGGGAAATGTCAATGGCGACTGGGCGGCGGCTCCGTTCTTTGCAAGCCCGACAACGGCAAACTCCAGCGGGGACAGCGCGTTTTTCTATAAAAAAAGCAAGTTTGACTTTCTGGCAACAACAACCGTGAATTCGAGTGCAGGAGCTGATCCACTACAACCAAGAAATACCTACCGCTACGATGTTCAAGTAAAAAACACGACCGAGCGCGTCGGAATGTACGCGGTTCACATGAAATCCAGCTCATCAGGCGCAGATCAAGCCCGAAGGCAAGTTGAAGCAGACAATATTCGTAACAACGCCCAGGGAATCAATACAAACGGCTCGGGAAGTGCGCTTCCGAGCGGCTTTCACTACCTGATGGCGGGCGACACGAACATTCAGAGTAGCACCCAGGCCGCGTTCCAGACGCTTACCCAGGCGACCTACGAGGCTTCTACCGCAGGCCGGTTTTTTGACCCGATCAACTCGCCCGGCACCTGGAACAACAACGCAAGTTTCAAGTATATTCATACCCAGGATCCCCGCGCGACGCCCGGCGGGATGGACGACAGGCTCGACATGATTTTATTGTCGGAGAGCCTGAAGACCGGGGCGCTGACCTACGACGGCAACCCGAACCTCGCGTACTCGACCAGCACCTGGGACGACCCCAACCACAGCTACCGGGTCTGGGGCAACGACGGTCAGCAGCTGCTCAACGCCGACATGTCGCTCGCCGGCAACCAGATGGTCGGCACCACCATCGCCAACGCGATCTACAACACGGTCCCGCTGGCGGGCGGGCACCTGCCGGTCTTTCTGGACCTGGTTTTAAGCAGCGGCGCGGCGGTTCCGGAGCCGGGTTGTCTGTGTCTGCTCGCTCTGGGCGCACTCGGAGGGCTGACTGCGTGGCGTCGCCGCTGATCTCGCTGCTGCTGATGGCCCTGCTTCCGCCCCTCCCCGAGCCGATCCAGATTCCCCCGCCGACCCAGGTCGCGCCGTATCTGCCGTTTCCCAACCTTCCGGCGCTGGCGCTCGATGAAGCCAACAACGGGGTCGGGATCGGCCAGAAAATCACCCGCGAGCGAAATCTCCAGGCCCGAATTCTCTGGATCGATGCCACGGCCAACTTGGACCGGGTGAACTCTGCCGAAAAAATTCAAGCCCTGATTCAGCAGGTAAAAGACGCCGGATTCAATACAATTGTCTTCGATGTAAAGCCAATTATTGGTTTAACTCTCTATCCGAGCCAGTACGCCCGAAAAATGACCGAGTGGGTGCGGCCCTGGGGCACAAAAAACCTGCCTATCGAGTTCGACCCGCTCAAAGAGATGGCGACCCAGGCACGGGCCGCGAATCTGAGCCTGCTGGTGAACTTCAATGCGTTTTCTGAGGGCCACCGCGAGTTTCCCGGCAAGGGTCAGGGCTTCAGCCACCCCGACTGGCAGAGCGTCACGTACGAGATCGAGACCCGAGTCCGGCGCGACGGCAAAGAAGAGTGGAGCTACCAGCTGGGCGATAAGCCCAATGCCCCGGCGCGCAGCCCGGAAGATCTGTCGCTCTACACGGATTTAGACAAGCTGCCGCCCAGGTCCCCCGCCGGGACGCTCTTCACGATTATTGATAGCAAAGGTCAGGCACTCGCACTCTTAGATGCTTCGCTGAAGCCCACCCTGCCCGAGGGCGGCGCGGTTCTGGTCGGCCTTCCCGGAGTTGCTTCCGAGTTTCTGCGTCAGCATGGGCAGCCCGGAATGCTGCTGGAGCTTCTCACTCGCCCGACTTTTGTGCCCGTGGGCCAGCGGCAGACCCAGGTTCCGCTGATGACCAGCCCGCACCACCCGCAGGTCCGCCAGCGGATATTAGACATGCTCACCGAGGTCATGCGCTACGACATCGACGGCGTGATCTTCGACGACAGGCTTCGGTACGCGTCGCTTAATGCCGATTTTTCGGACTATGCCAAAAAAGACTTCGAGACCTGGCTCGGCAAGAAGATCAACTGGCCCGACGATGTGTTTCACTACGAGATTTCGTGGCCTAATTTGGAACGCCGGACGGTCCCAGGTCCGAACTGGGAAGCCTGGCTGGTTTTTCGCGCCATGACGACAAGAAATTTTGTCGCTGATGCTGCAAAAACCGTCAAATCGGTGAAGTCCAGTGCAATTCTGGCAACATATGTCGGTTCCTGGTATCCAGACTATCCTGATATCGGTGCAAACTGGGCCTCCGACGACGTTCCTGCCGGGTATCGGTTTTTAACCGAGAGCTACAAGAAAACAGGCTGGGCCGGGCTGGTAGATTTTGTGATTACGGGCTGTTATCACTCGGAAGCCGTGATTAAAGACGCGGCGCTGGCGGGAAAAGAAGTCGGGTTTACGATAGAAGCCGCCGGGCAGTTCTCCAATCGCGCCGTCAACGACGCGACGTTCGTCTATGCCGGACTTTCGCTGGAGCGCTTCAAGAACAACCCCGACGGTTTGAAACGAGCACTTCAGGCCGCCGGTGCGACCACGCAGGGAATCATGTGCTTCGATCTCTCGCACGACATCGACCCGCTCTGGCCCGTTTTTACCCGCGCGTTCGAGAAACCTGCCGTCGCCCCCCACGCGACGCCCGGACTTTTGGAAGAGCTACGCAAGCTCAAGGCCGATAAAAAAGCCGCCAAAGTCCCCGATCTGCCCGCCATTCTCTACCGAGGCGTCTCCGGCACCGGATTTTAACAAGGGATTTGACACGCTTGCGCCGAACTCTGGGGCATGAGTGAAGAGAAGTCCCAGGACGAATACGCCCTGAAAGCTACCGAGCATGGCACGGCGGCTGCACCCGAGCTGCCCTATCTGCCGCCTGTTCCGAAGCATTATCGCCCGAAGATCGGCCTGATCGCCTGCGGGGGAATCACAGCGTGTCACCTGGACGCCTACAAAAGCTCCGGCTATGAGATTGCCTGGCTCTGTGATTTAGACATCGAGCGGGCACAGAAGCGTCAGGCCGAGTTCTATCCCGAGGCTCGAATGACAACAGACTACAAAGACGTTCTGGCCGACGATTCTACCGAAATAATAGACATCGCGACGCATCCGAGGGAGCGTTTGCCGCTGATCGAAGCCGCACTGAGCGCTAAAAAGCATGTTCTGTCGCAAAAACCGTTTGTTCTATCGCTCGACGACGGCGTCCGGCTCTGTGAGCTGGCCGATACGAACAACGTGAAGTTCGCAGTGAACCAGAACGGGCGCTGGGCACCACACTTCTCGTATATTCGTGAAGCCGTGAGCCATGGCGTGCTTGGCGACGTGATGAGCATCCATGTCGGGGTTCATTGGGATCATACCTGGGTCAAAGGCTCGCCGTTCGAGCATATTTTTGATCTAATTTTCTATGATTTTGCGATTCACTGGTTCGATTTTGTCACAACTCTGGTTCCAGGGCGCGCGAAAACAGTCTACGCGACCCGCGCCAGAGCTATCGGGCAAGAACTCATGCCGCCGATGCTGGCGCAGGCCATGGTCGATTTAGAGGGTGGCGGCCAGATTTCTCTGGTCTTCGATGCCCATGTGAAGCACGGCTCGCTCGATAGAACCTTTGTGGCAGGAACCCGAGGCACGATTCTGTCTACCGGGCCGGATATCAGCAACCAGCACGTCACGTTGTACACCGAAGCGGGCATCGCGCACCCGAAATTGCAAGGAAAATGGTTCAACGATGGCTTCAAAGGAACGATGGGCGAGCTTCTCTGCTCTATCGAAGAAAATAGAACGCCAAGAAACTCGGCTTGGAGCAATTTAGATAGCCTGGCGCTTTGTTTTGCGGCGATTGAATCGGCCAATACCGGCTCTCCAAAAGAAGTTGGCTCCGTTCGGACGCTGGCGAAAGGCTCTGCGCCGGGCGTATGAACCTGTTTATCACCGGTGCGACCGGAATCGCCGCTGCTACGGCGCGAATGGCAGTGAAAGCCGGACATCAGGTCTTTATTGCGTCTCTGGATGAGGGCGAGTGTACAGCGCTGGCGGAAGAGCTGGACTGCTGGGCGCTTCCGGGCGATCTAACCGACTCTGCGTTCGTTGATGAAGCGATTCAGACCTGTGCCGCG
This sequence comes from Armatimonadota bacterium, assembly GCA_031363095.1. Taxonomy (GTDB): domain Bacteria; phylum Armatimonadota; class Armatimonadia; order Armatimonadales; family Armatimonadaceae; genus JANLTX01. The sequence continues at coordinate 23,870 of JANLTX010000089.1, forward strand.
ACGTTTTCCAACATCGATGGCGTTTTTCACGTCGCAGGTGGCAGCGGGCGCAAGTTCGGTGACGGTCCGCTGCACGAAATCACCGACGAAGGCTGGGAGAAAACGCTGGATTTGAATCTAAATATGTCGTTTTATGTGCTTCGAGCGGCTCTAAAGCAGATGCAGACTCAAAAATACGGATCGGTTGTTCTTACCAGTTCAGTATTATCCACAAATCCTGAGCAAGAATACTTTGCGTCGCATGCCTATGCCACTGCCAAAGGTGCGATCAATACGCTGATAACCACAACGGCGGCATACTATGCGCCCCGTAAAATCAGAATCAACGCTATCGCGCCCGGACTCGTAAAAACCCCGATGAGCCTGCGTGCACAGAGTAATTTAGAAATAATAGAACTCATGAAGACAAAACAACCACTCTCAGAAGATTTATTAGAACCTGAAGCTATCGGAAGTGCCGCACTTTTTCTGCTCGGGCCAGATGCTTCCCAGATTACCGGGCAGATTTTGAAAATAGATGGAGGCTGGAGCGTCTCATGACCCCGACGCAGAGCTATTTACAAGCATCTCAGCGAATTTTAGAGGTTGTCTCGGCGCAAGAAGCAACAATCAACCTTGTGGCAGATCGATTCGCAGAGACTATTTTAGCCGGGAGAATGGTGCATGTGTTCGGCTCCGGGCACTCACGGATCTTAGTCGAAGAGATGTGGCCGCGCTATGGGTCATTTCCGGGCTTCAATCCGATTGTGGAGCTTTCATTGACGTTTCATAACCTGGTTGTTGGGGCGAATGGACAGCGACAGGCAATGTTTCTGGAGAACGTCAGCGGCTTGGCTCAGCAGATTCTACGAAACTTCGACCTGAAAGAGATAGACTCGGCTCTGATAGTTTCTTCATCGGGCTGTAACATCGTGCCGATTGAGATGGCAGAAGGCTTTCAGAAGCAAAATATCTTTACGGTAGCTTTAGTCTCGAAAGACCACGCCGAGGCTTCGCAAAGTAAGCGCTCGGATGGCAAAAAGCTCATGGACTTCGCCGATATCGTGCTGGATACCGGCGCACCCGTGGGCGATGCGATGGTCTCGATTCCGGGTCTGGAGATGCCGGTCGCGCCGGGTTCGACCGTGGGCGGCTGCCTGCTGGTCAACGCCGTCAAAGCCGAGCTTGCCCTGCGGCTTACACAGGCCGGGCAGCCACCGCTCGCGCTGGCAAGCGCTATTACCGTCGGGCAGGAGCGCTCCGTCGAGATTTTTCAGGCCGCCTACGACGAACACGCGCATCGCCTTGCAAAACTCTATGAAAATGTCGGAAAATAAAATTATGTGGACCCAATTTACTGAGCGAGCACGCCGAATTATCTTCTTTGCCCAGGAAGAAGCGGGCAGATTAGGAGAAAACCATGTCAGTACCGAGCATATCCTGCTGGGATTGCTCCGCGAAGACGATTCGGCTGCTGCGCATATGCTTCGCGCACTGGGTGTTTCGCAAAGTATACTTAAAGTTCAACTTGAACAATGCCTAAAAAAGGGTAAGGGGAAACTCGGGCAGGACATTGAGCTAACGCCTCGTGCTAAACGCGTTATCGATCTCGCTTACGACGAATCCCGAATGCTGGGGACGAACTATATTGGCACCGAGCATCTACTTTTGGGCTTGATTCGTGAAGGTGAAGGCATGGCAGGCGTAGTTCTCGGCAGTTTGGGTATCGAACTGGTGGCTGCCCGTAGCGAAATCCAAAAAATACTCGAAAAAACGAACGAAAAATCTCCAGAAGGGCCTGTAATCCATTTGGGATGCCTGGGAGTGCTTCAGCCAGATGAAAATCGCGAGGTCGTTGAGATTGCCTGGGATGAAGAAGCGATGGCCGCGCTTTTAATAATCTTCGAGGCACGAGATAGCATCGGGTATGAAAATCTTGTACGGGCGGGCGACGTTTCTCTTGTGCCTGCGAAAACCGAGGCCAAACTCCTGCGTACGGAAAGCATCATCCGGGCGTTCTTCGTGCGGGTGCGCTCGGGCGAGCATGCGGGGAAAACGGGCTGGGTTTTTCCGCAGAACTTTCTGCCAACCGGGGCAGACCCGACGCCATTTCCGCCTCGAATTTAGCAAGCGACGCTTTCGTGGCGATAGAGAAGGCGTAATGCGGTGTAGCGCAGCGGTCAGCGCAACGGCCTCATAAGCCGAGGGTCGGGGGTTCGAATCCCCCCGCCGCGATCTCTTTTTCGGTACAATCGGGCCATGTTGCCCGCAAAAAGCCGGTTTGTTCAGGCCGTCGTCGATTCTGTCTCCGCGAAGAACCTTGAAAAGACCGTACGCTCGCTGGCGGCGTTTCCCACGCGCCATACGCTCTCGGGCGAGCGCGGGGCCGATGCCGCCGCGCTGTATTTAGAGCGTGAGCTGAAGTCCTACGGCGGGCGTCTGGTCGTCGAGCGGGACACCTGGGTTCAGCCCGCGTCCGGCCCGCGCTTCCCTCAGTCCGCCACGCTCCAGAACGTCTACGCGACGCTGCCCCCATTACTTTCCCCGTCCAAGGTTCCCCCATTACTGGGGGCGGAGGGGGCAAGTCATGCGGGAACCTTGGAGGGGCCGTATCTGGTGATCTCCGGGCACTACGACTCGCGTGTCAGCGATGTCATGGATGCGCAAAAGCCCGCGCCGGGCGCGAACGACGACGCGTCGGGAGTCGCAGTGGCGCTGGAGTGCGCACGAGTTCTGGCAAGCGCCAATCTTGCGCTGCCCGTGCTTTTTGCCGCCGTCACGGGGGAAGAGCAGAGCCTGCTTGGGAGTACGCATCTGGCGAAAAAACTCAAGGATGAGAACAAATCCGTGCTGGCGATGGCAACCTATGACATCGTCGGCAACTCACGCGGCGAGGACGGGCGGCGCGACGACCGCCATCTACGCGTCTTCTCGGCGGGCTGGGAGCCGGACGAGCGGAGTGTCCGGGGGCGGCGCAGCAGTGGCGTCGAGACCGAGACGCCCGCCCGAACTCTTGCCCGTGCGAGCGTGGACGCCACCCGCCGCTACGTGAAGGGCTTCTCGCTCACTCTCACCCTGCGCAACGACCGCTTCGGGCGTGGCGGCGACCATAGCGCGTTTCTCGCGGAGGGCTTCCCCGCCGCGATTCGCTTCACCGAGCCGAGTGAGAACTGGGCGCACCAGCACCAGGACCTTCGCACGGAAAATAAAATAACGTACGGTGACCTCCCCGAGTTCGTCGATTACAACTACCTCGCCCGCGTCGCCAGGGCCGCCGTCGCCTGGCTCGCCGAGCTTGCGTCCGCACCGCTCCCGCCCGCCCGCGTCCGCGTGAAAGGCGATCTGAGCGCAAAAACCACACTGAACTGGGACGAATCCTCCGGTGCCGCCGCCTACGAAGTGCTGTTTCGCAAGACTACCGACCCAGATTGGCACCCGCGCCCGCTCCTGGTACCAGAAAATCTGCGCGAAGCCGTGATCTCGCTCTCCAAAGACGATTTTATCTTCGCTATACGTGCTATCGGAGCCGACGGAGCACGTGGTTTACCGACAATTGCAGGTCGATAGCAGTCCGGCATTGAAAATACCGGCCTATTAAAAACAGACCTCCGGCCTGCGATAGCAGGAATCCCCGAATTATGTTCGGGTTCGGGCCGCGCCGGAGGTGCGCTTCTAAAAGGCCGGTATTTTCAATGCCGGACCAACGCAACGACATTCGGGGGACAGCATTTGACAACCTTGAAACACAATGATATAGTTGTGTTTATGGATAAAACACAACGTAAAGATTGTGTAACGGTAGAAGGCTGAAAGGAATGAGAAGTGAAGTGTGACAAAAAAACAACTTTAAGGAATCATCATGATCCCGGAATTTTCAACGAGTGGCCTTCTCCCGGTGGGCCTGCATGAGCCTGCTTCCTGGCATGAGCTTGAGGAAGCTTTTGGCTTCAATGTGCATCGGCGTCGGCTCCTTGCGGGGCTAAAGGACGCTTGCTATCGGCTGATGGCGGCAGGATGCAAGACGGTTTACCTGAATGGGAGCTTTGTGACGAGCAAAGAGCTTCCTGAAGATACGGACGTGTGCTGGGACGACGACGGCGTGGACTTCGACGCGCTCCAGAGAGACAGTCCGGTGTTTCTGGATTTCTCCAACAAACGTGCGGCACAGAAAGCGCAGTTTGGTGGTGAGTTCTTTCCGGCTTCTGCTGTTGCCGATGAATCTGGGCGGACGTTTCTGGAGTTTTTTCAGCAGGATCGCGACGGAAACCCGAAGGGGATCGTGAAGCTGGACCTGGAGCGGCTGTTATGAGGACATAAAAATGATTACGAACCAGAGGCAATATAAAATCACGCTGGCTCAGGCAGAGCGTTTCAAAAATGCCCTGCGCGTTCTGGAGTTCTCTGAGGAAGCGAAAAAGCTAAGCCCGGTGCGGCGCAAGCTTCACAAAGAGGCGCTTCAGAGCCAACTTGAGGATTTACAGGACGAAATCGCGGCGTTTGAGAGACTCCAAGAACAAGATTCTAAAGAATCTCTGCCGGTCGGTTCGCTGAGGGGGTTGGCAGTGGCGATTATTCAGGCGCGGATCGTCTCCGGGCTGACGCAAAAGCAGCTTGCGGAGCGTTTGGGCTTGAAAGAGCAGCAAATCCAGCGCTACGAAGCGACGCACTACCAGGCCGCGAGCCTGGAGCGTCTCCGCGAGGTCATGGACGCCCTGAACGTTACCGTCGAAGGCCACCTCATCGCCCGCGCCGCCTGACCCAACCCCCTCCCCCCGCGAAGCCGGGGAGGGGGTCGCGAGGAACGAGCGGGGGGAGGGAAAACCCGCGCCGGTCC
>JANLTX010000090.1:0-21639 GCA_031363095.1 Armatimonadota bacterium
GTCGTCCGTGACGACCGCGACGATCAGGAACCCTGCCCAAAAATTCCCACAGAGAAGGCAGAGGAGCTGCCGAAGAACGAGACGAGGAAGACATGCACCCAGTTTAGCCTATTCCATTCACGAAAACTGAACGACCCTGCCATCCCCCCGTGCTGTCCCCCGAAGCGCCATGCTCACAAGCTCGCAAGGCTTTCGCCCCCGCTGATCGCTCGTACCTCGCTGCGGGGGAGTTTATGGCACGCTTCCCCCGTCCCGAGGCACGAGGGGAAAAACGGGGGCGAGGGAGCTTCGGTCGCTTGCGACCGACGCGACACTCGGGGGACACACTCCGGGAACCCATAGACACCTCGAAGCGTTTGCGCGGGTATGGATCGAGTCTGGTTGATTACGGGGGCGTCGCGCGGAATTGGCCGAGCGCTGGCGGAGCTGGCTTTGAGCGAGGGCGAGCGCGTCGTCGGCACGTCGCGCGACGAAAGTTCGCTTTCGGAGCTGGAAGAGAGATACCCGCATCAGTTTCTCGCCCTCACTCTCGATGTCACGGACCGGGCGGCGTGCTTTGCGGTCGTCGAGGCGGCAAAAGGGCGCTTCGGGCAGATAGATGTCGTGGTTCCGAATGCGGGCTACGGCTTGCTGGGCGCGATTGAAGAGTGCGACGAAGCCCAGATGCGCCGCGTGATGGACACGCACTTCTTCGGGCCGCTGTTTCTGGTGCAGGCCGCGCTCCCGCTCTTCCGGGCGCAAGGGCGCGGGCACGTCGTCTTTCTCGGAGCCGCCGCCGCGATCCAGAACTATCCGGGCTTCGGTGTCTACGGCGGCGCAAAAGCGGCTATCGAGACGCTGGCCGAGAGCCTCGCTTTGGAAGGCGCACCGCTCGGGATTCGCACGACGGTCGTGATTCCCGGCCCCTTTCGGACGGCGTTCGCGGGCAACCTGGAGCCGGGAGCCGCTCCCCTCCCCGAGTACGACCCGACGCGCGGCAAGTTTGCGACGATTCTCGCGCGCATGGAAGGCAGGCAGCCGGGCGACCCGGAGAAAGCCGCCCGCGCGATCCTGGCCGCCGCCAACGCCGACAGCCCGCCGCAGCGCCTGGTTCTGGGCAAGTACGCCAGCGACAAGCTCAAGAAAGCGCTTGCCGCAAAAGAGGCCGAGCGCGCCGCGTGGGAGTCTGTCGGGCTGCCGACGGAGTTCGACCGTTAGCGATCCTTGAGGCGCTCGTCGAGGTAATCGGCGGCCTCGGCGAGGGTTTTTCCCGCCACCAGCGACCGCGCCACCGACGACATGGCGCTGGCGGCCAGCCCCTCGCCGATCTTGTCCAGACGCTCGATGGCCTCGCGAATGGCCGTGTGGTCGGAGCCGCCGCGCTTTTCGATCAGCCGGGCCAGCGCCTGCTCGATCTGGGGTTTGTCGTCGCCGTCGTAGCCGGGCAGTAGCCGGTTCGCCCCCCGAATGGCGGCGTCGGCCTCGTTGCGCATGTCGGCGAGCATCCGCGCCGAAAAGTCGTCGTCGGCATGGATAAAGCTCTCGCGGACACGCTGGCGAACCTCGGTCTGGTCGATACCGTAGGTCGGCTTCACCCGCACCTCGACCTCGACGCCCGAGCGCTCCTCGCGGGCCTTCACCGAGAGAATCCCGTTGGCATCCAGCAGAAACGTCACGGCGACCTTCGGGACGCCTGCCGGGAGCGGCGGCAGACCGGAAAGCTCGATCCGGGCGAGCGAGCGGCAGTCGGCGGCAAGCTCCCGCTCGCCCTGGACCACATGGAGCAATACTTTTGTCTGCCCATCGACGCTCGTCGTGAACTCCTCGGTGGCGCTGGCGGGGATTTTTGTATTGCGAAACAGAAGCCGCTCGACCGCGCCGCCCATGGTCTCTATCCCGAGGCTCAGCGGGGTGACATCCAGAAGCAACAGATCGTCGCGGTTGCCGGAGAGAACGTCGGCCTGGATCGCGGCACCAAGCGCGACGACTTCATCGGGGTTGAGTTCGGTGTACGGGACTTTCCCGAACAACTTTCCGACGGCCTCGCGCACGGCAGGCACGCGCGTGGAGCCGCCGACCAGCACCACGGCGTCCAGTTGCTCGGGCGTGAGTTTTGCGTCCGAAAGACACCGGCGGCACGACTCCAGCGTTTTTTCGAGCAAGGGCGCGATGAGATATTCCAGCGTTTCGCGCGTGACCGTCACTCCCAGAAGCTCGGCGACCGTGTGGGTCGAGAGCGCTTTTTTGGTGTCCTCGGCGGCGAGCCTCGCCTCGCTCGGGTCGAGATTCGAGATTTGCGCCATCAGCCAGCCCGCGAGCGCCGCGTCGAAGTCGTCGCCGCCGAGCCGGGTGTCGCCACCCGTGGCCAGAACCTCGAAGACGCCGTCCTCCAGCGCCAGAATCGAGACATCGAAGGTTCCGCCGCCGAGGTCGTAGACGGCGATGGTGGCGGACTTCGTGTTTTGCAGTCCGTATGCCAGCGCGGCTGCCGTAGGTTCGTTGACGATTCGAACCACGTCCAGCCCGGCCAGCTCGCCCGCGTCCTTGGTCGCCTGGCGCTGGGCATCGTTGAAGTACGCGGGCACCGTCACCACGGCCCGCTCGACCGGCTGCCCGAGCTGCGCTTCGGCCTGGTTCTTGAGCTTGCGCAGAACCTGCGCGGCGACCTCGGGCGCGGTGACGTGCTCTCCGCCCGGCAGCCGAATTCCCGCCGACTCGGTGAGCGCGTAGGCCAGCCCCGCCCCGAGCGCACCGTCGCCGAGGCCGCGCCCCATCAGTCGCTTGGCTGAGTAGATGGTTCGCGCCGGGTGCGAGAGCAAAAAGGGCCGGGCAGCCTCGCCGACCACGGGCACGGAGCCATCCTCGGGGAAGTACACCACCGACGGCACGATCCCCCCCAGCACGGTCGGGACTCCGGCGATAGTGGCAGCAACCAGCGAGTTCGTCGTTCCCAGATCGATTCCAACAAGTACAGACATCTACCCCGAAGTGTACCCGCTGCAAAACCTCGTCTTACCAGAGATGCCAGGCATGGGCGTAAAGCACGTAGATTCCGAGCAGCAAGTTCGTGACACCATGACAGACGACGCAGGCCAGCAGAGACTTTGTCTGGCGCAGGAGCAGGCACAGCCCGAGGCCGTAGACCAGCGCCGCGAGCCACTCGGGGTGGGCCAGGGCAAAGAGCGCGCTGACAATCCCCGACGCCGGGAGAGTGAATTTCTCCACAGTACGGGCTTCCCAGTCGTCGCTGCTCGACACCCAGCGCAGCAGAAAGCCCCGCCAGAAAATCTCTTCCAGCAGCGGCACGAGCGCGGCCAGCCCGAAAAAACGAACGATTAGAAACGGGACTTGCCAGACGCCCAGCCCCGACGGGTCAAAAGCCGTGCGAGTGCCCAGAAATGTCAGGGGCGGCGTGATTCTCTCCAGGCCCAGCCAGAGAATCACGCCGAGCGCCCCACAGAGAGCGCCCAGAAGCGCCGGACGCGTCTCCCAGACCAGCAAGGGCCGCCAGATGCGTGCCGTCAGCGCGAGTGTGAGCGAGACCAGAGCGACTTTGACGCCATAAAGCAACGGGTAGAGCGAAGAACCGAGCCGACCTTCCAGCGCAGTCAGGACCAGAAAGACCGCCATCGGCAGGACATAGGGCAACCACGGACGAGCCATCGGGGTTATCTCTTCGCCTGGGCGGTATACTTTACCTCTGTGAGCCAGGAAATTTTTGATGTCATCGTCGTCGGAGGCGGGCCGGGCGGCGCGACCTGCGCGTGGAAATGTGCCCAGGCGGGCCTCTCGGTACTGGTTTTGGACCGGGCCGCCTCATTTCCGCGCTACAAGCCCTGCGGCGGGGGTCTGCCCGCGTCTATCTGCGACCATGTCTCGGGTCTGGAACCGGAGAAATTCGCCGATTTATCTGTGACAAATTTGAGACATTCCTGGAAAGGCAAGGACCCGGTGCTGGCCGAGATGACCCGCGCCAGTGGCGGGGCAGCCCAGGTCTGGATGGTCCAGCGGCCCCGTTTCGATGCCTATTTGTTAGATCAAGCGCAGGCGCATGGTGCCAAAATTCTCACGGGAAAGCGCGTCGCGGACGTTACGGCTCTGGAAGGGCTTGTGACGGTCGCCAGCGCCGAGGGCGAGAACTGGAGCGCACGCCACGTGGTGGGCGCGGACGGTGCCAAAGGAATCGTCGGGGGGCGTGTCGGGCTGCGCCTGGCGCGGCGCTATGGGATCGCGCGTGAGATCGAGATTCCGTTTGAAAGTAGCACGATCTGGCATCCTGCGCTGGAAGAGAGCGCCTGTTACCTGGACTACGGGACTGTCAAGAACGGTTATGCCTGGATTTTTCCTAAATCTGGCTTTTTATCGGTCGGTGCCGGTATGCTTTTGCCGAAAAAACCGTCAGCAGACGCCGAGAACAACGTCGGGCGGATCTTAAAACGAGCCATAGACACGCTTTTAGCGAGTGTTGGGATGACCTATCCAGAAGGTAGTGGTGCGCCAAAGCTCTGGGGACATCCGATTCCGTACTGGACCGGGATCGAGCCGCTGGCGACCTCAGAGGGGCGGGTGCTCCTGGTCGGCGACGCCGCCGGGGTGGTTCAGCCCTTGTTCGGAGAAGGCATCCAATATGCGATGCGCTCCGGCGCTATCGCGGCAGAATGTATCACCACAAAGGCGGTAAAGAGCTACACCGAGCGTCTTTCGGAGCTGTTTCGGGAAGAATTTGACACCGCCAACAGAATCGGAAAATTGTTTCATGCTGCTCCGTATTTGTCTTACAAACTTGGGGTGAAAAATCCATCTGGGACACGACTTGTCGGGCGTTTGATGGCAGGAGACACTTCCCTTACTGAATTAGAGGAACGAATACGAGAAAGATTAAAGAATCCCTCTTCTAAACAACGAAGTCAACCCCCTCGTTAAACCCATTTCTTAGTTTTCTTTACTATTTTCTGCATTTCTTATTACTAATAGTGGACTTCGGCGTGGATATAGGGTATATTCGTCCGGAAGGCCAATACGGCCTGAACCAAGCCGACAGCGTTCGGTTATCAGAAGGAATACCATGGCAAGACGTACTACAACAGCGGCAGCGCCCGCTGCCGATGGCGAAGTGAAGGCACCGATCCGCCGACGACGACGACGCACGACCATCGACCATGCCGCCCAGACCGCGATCCTGGTAGGCGCGCTCCTCAAGGCACGCGGTGAGAGCGGTGCTTCGCAGAGCGCGATCATCACCGTCATCGAGTGGGCGCGCGGCGTTCATGAAGAGGATGCAACACTGCGTCAGCTCAAGACGCGCCCCCGGCGCGCCAAGGCGGAGATCTCCGCCGAGCGCATCGCCAAGTTCGATGTGAACAAGGCACTCCTCGATGGCGTCCTCGGCGGCAGCGTCGGGATCAACGTCGATGACGAAGGCGGCATCGTCTTCCTCGGCTAAGCCCCAACGAGCCGGGTTGCTCTTATCGAGCGGCCCGGCTTCCCTCTTTTGGCTTCCTCAGCGGCGAGGGTCGCAGCATTCGGCCCGGCTTTTCGGCAAAGAAATCGCGCGTCTGTGCAATTCGGCGCATCAGCTCAAGCGCAGCCTCATCGCGCGGCATGTTTTTCGCCAGCGTGAACGGCTCCCCCATCGCCATCGAGACCCGCGCCCGATGCAAGCGCCCGCGCCGGTCCAGCATTCTGTCCGTTCCACTCAGAAAAACAGGAACAACCAGGCAACCCGTGCGCATCGCCAGCAGTGCGGCCCCCTCTTCGGCAGGCTGAAGCTGTCCGTCTAAACTCCGGGTTCCCTCCGGAAAAATAACCACGCAGCGGCCTTCTTTGAGCTGCGCCAGGACGTTTCTAATGGCCGACGTATCTGCCTCGCCCCGTTTTACCGGGAAACAATCGACGCCCCGAAGCAGCCAGCTCAGCAGTTTATTTTGAAAAAGCTCGGACTTGGCCATAAAACTCACCCGGCGCGGGCAGGCATCCCCCACGACGCACGGGTCCAGGTACGAGACATGGTTACTGACCAGCAGAACCGGACCTTCTCCGGGGAAATTCTCTTCCCCCTTGACCTCGATCCCGCCGCCCAGTAGCCCGAAGAGAACCATCGTGCTGTGGTACAGAATCGGGTAGGTATCGAACGGGGCGGCCTTGCTCATGGCTCGCGTACCCACTCGACGAGAAGCTGCACCAGCGCGGCGGGCGTCAGGCCGTCGGTGAGCACCTGGCGGGCATCGGCGGTGCGGATCAGCGGACTGGTTGCCCGCTCTTCGTCGCGCCGGTCCCGCTCGGTCAGGTCGGAGAGCACGGACTCCAGGGTCTGGGAGTCGTCGCCGCGTGCTCGCAGATCTTCCAGCCGACGACGCGCTCGCTCGGTGGGCGTGGCCGTTAAGAATATTTTTTTCGGCGCTTCGGGAAACACGACGCTGCCGATGTCCCGGCCTTCCATGACGCAGTCAGTCTGTGCGCCCAGTGCCCGCTGGAGCGTGACCATGGCCTCCCGCACCGACGGATGCACCGAGACGCGCGAGGCCAGCGCAGAGATGTCAGGCGTCCGGATCGCGTCGGTCACGTCGCCGCCGTCTAAAACCACGCGCTGCGTCGGATCGGACGGCACGAACCGGATTTCCAGGGCGTGCGCCAGCCTTCCCAGCGCCTCGCCGTCGTCGGGGGCGATCCCGCGCTCCCGGCTTGCCAGCGCGACGCACCGGTACATGGCTCCCGAGTCGATGTAGGTGAAGCCCAGCGCCGCCGCAAGCAGCCGCGCGAGTGTCGATTTGCCAGCCCCCGCCGGGCCATCAATCGCGACCTGCATCGCAGAGCGCCTCCAGCCGGTCGAAGTAATCGGGGAATGTCTTGGCGACGCACTCCGGGTTTGCAATGGTCACGCCAGGGTTTCGCAGCCCGATGAGCGCGAATGCCATCGCCATCCGGTGGTCGTCGTAGGTCTGGATCGTCGCGGGCCGGGTCTTCTCGCACGGCCAGATCGTCAGGCCGCCTTCGCGCTCCTCCACCGTCACGCCGAGCCGGGCCAGCTCGCAGGCGGTCGCGCTGAGTCGGTCGGTTTCCTTGTGGCGAATATGCCCGACGTTCTCGATCACGGTCGGGCCGTCGGCGAAAACGGCCACAGCAGCAAGCGTCATGACCGTATCGGAGATCGCGTTCATGTCCACGGTGATCCCCCGAAGCGCTCCCCCTTGCACCTCGATGAAACTCTCGGCTTTTAGAACCGTGCAGCCCATCTTCTCCAGAACATCGACGAACGCCGTGTCGCCCTGGAGCGAGTTTATTCCAAGCCCCTCGATCCGAACGCGCCCTCCCGTGATGGCCGCCGCCGCGAAGAAATAGCTCGCCGACGATGCATCCGGCTCGATGGGGTAGCCCCCTAACCCCGTTTTTTCTGCCCCCTGGCCCCCAGTAATGGGGGAAACCGTGTACTCCCGCTGGTCATTGCTCACAATAATCTCTCCGCCGAACTGACGGACCAGCTCGACGGTCATCTGGACATACGGCGCGGAGAGAAACGGGCCGTCGATAGTGATTTTTGTGGGAGCCTGGGCACGGGGCGCGGCCAGCAGCAAGCCCGAGAGAAACTGGCTGGACGCATCGGCGCGAATCACCGCGCTACCGCCGTGCAGACCCGCTGCGTGGATCGTGAGCGGCGGGCAGCCGGTCGGGCAGTCCACAGAAACCCCGAGGCTGCGCAGAGCATCGACCAGATCGCCGATGGGCCGCTCCCGCATCCGCGCGACGCCATCGATAGTGAAGGTTCCCTGCCCCAGCGCCACCAGCGGCGCAATAAACCGGGCCGTGGTGCCGGAGTTGCCGACAAACAGCGGGGCATGCTCTGCGGGGATCGTGCCGCCCTGCCCCTGCACCGTGATAGTCTCTTGCGCCTCGTCTGAGACAATCGTGAAGCCCAGGGCACTCAGACACTCACGCATCCGGGCCGTGTCGTCGGAGAACAGCGCACGGGTAAGCGTCACGGGTCCGTCCGAGAGCGCGGCCAGTACCAGCGCCCGGTTCGTGATGGACTTCGAGCCAGGAATGCGAACAATGCCATCCACCGGGCGCGTCACAGGCTGAACCGAGTACATCAAAGTTCCCCTAACCCCAATAATGGGGAACCAAACAAGGAGATTTCTGCTTCTGGTTCCCCATTATCGGGGTTAGGGGCAACCATAGACTTAGCTCTCCAGAAGCTCGTCTTCTTTGGACTTCTCCAAGGTGTCCAGCTCCGAAACGTACCGATCCAGAAGCTTCTGGACCTCTTTCTCGGCGCGCTTGGCTTCGTCCTCGGTCACTTCATCGTCTTTTTTGAGGCTGTCATTGGCATCTCTACGGATATTTCGCAAAGAGATTCGGCCCGCCTCGGACTTTTGCTTGAGCTGCTTGACCATGTCCTTGCGGCGATCTTCCGTCAGCGGCGGGATGTTCAGCCGAATTCTCACGCCGTCGTTGTTTGGCGCGAGGCCAAGCTGGGAGTTGGAGATCGCCCGCTCAATCGCCTGGAGCGCCGCACGGTCCCACGGCTCGATGAGAAGAACCCGTGCCTCGGGAATCTGGATGGTGCCAAGCTGATTGACCGGCATCTGCTGCCCGAAGTAGTCCACCTTGAGCGTGTCGAGCAGCGCGGGGGTCGCGCGGCCCGTTCGCAGGGTCTGAAAGTCGGTGTTGGCCGACTCAATCGACTTCTTCATCCGGCTCTCGGCATCTTTGAGAATCTCAGAAACGCTCACTGGCTTGCCCTCCCGATATAAGTTCCGATCTCCTCGCCCGCCACAGCACGCCCAATGTTTCCGGGGACGTTCATGTCGAACACAAGGATCGGGACGTTGTTGTCCATGCACATTGTGAGGGCGGTTAAGTCCATCACGCGCAGCTTTTTCTCTAAAGCTTCGTCGTAGCTGACAAAGCGGTACGGTTTGGCGTCGCTGTGGACGCGCGGGTCTTTATCATACACGGCATCGGTGCCGTTTTTTGCCATCAGAACCGCATCCGCCCCGATTTCGAGGGCGCGCAGGGCGCTCGCGGTGTCGGTCGTGACGTACGGATTGCCGGTCCCGGCGGCGAGAATCACCACGCGGCCCTTCTCCAGGTGCCGGATCGCCCGGCGGCGAATGAACGGCTCGGCGACCTGAGTGATGGTCAGTGCGGTCTGGAGCCGGGTCTCGGCACCGGCTTTTTCGATAGCGTCTTGCAGAGCCAGGCCATTGATCACGGTGGCGAGCATTCCGGCGTAGTCGGCGGTCGAGCGCTCCATGCCCCGACCCGACGCGACCGCACCGCGAAGAATGTTTCCGCCCCCGACGACCACCGCGACCTGGGTTCCAGCCTCGACGATCTCGACGATCTCACGGGCGATTCCCGCGATGGTCTCCGGGTCGATGCCGTAGCCCTGCTCTCCGGCGAAAGCCTCACCGGAGAGCTTGAGCAGAACGCGGGTGAAGCGTTCGCGGCTCACGCGTCGCCCTTCGGAGCCGTCTCGCCAACCTGGAAACAGATATAGCGACTCACCGAGGTGTTGCCCTCGCTCGCAAGCTGCCCGACGGTCTTCTTGTCGTCGCGGACGTACGGCTGGTTGAGCAAAACGATCTCCCCGAGGAACTTCTTGATGCGTCCCTGGATCGCGCCGCTGATCGCCGCCTCAGGCTTGCCCTGAAGCTTCGGATCGGCCTGAGCCTGCTCCGTAATCAGCGCGGTCTCTTTGGCGAGAACTGCCGGATCGACCTCAGCCTCGGACAGAAACTTCGGCTTGGCGAAGCTGATGTGCTGGGCGACGCCCCGCCCGATCTCGCTGTCGCCGACGATCTCGACCATCACGCCGGTCTTGCCGCCGTCGGTCTGGGGGCCGGATGTGTTATGAACGTAGCTGACCAGAATCGCGCCCTCGCCTGCCGTCAGCTTCGTCGCGCGGGAGAAGACGATCTTCTCGCCGAGCTTGCGAACCGACTCGTCGAAGAACGCCTTGAGACCGGGATCGGCCAGGATTGCGCCGGGGGTCGGGTCGGCGCTGGTGGCCGCTTTCTCCGCCAGAAGCCGTCCGAGCGCCTTGAAGTCGTCGTTGCGGGCCACAAAGTCGGTCTCGGAGTTCAGCTCGATGAGCGCTCCCTCTTTGCCGCCGTCGGCGATGTAGGCAAGGATCAAGCCCTCACCCGCCACACGGTCGCCCTTGTCCTTGCCGCCCTTTTTGCGGATCAGCTCGACCGCCGCCTCTAAATCGCCGTCGGTCTCGGTGAGCGCTTTCTTGCACTCCATCATTCCCAGCCCGGTGCGCTCTCGGAGCTGGCCGACCATTGCCGCTGTCACAGCCATTGCTTCTGTATCCTTTCATGCACGCCGAAACTATCTCGGTGCGCCAAACCGTATCGCAAAGCGTCCCGCCCCGCGCTAAACGCCTCGGGACAGAACGCCTGCAAAAACCAACGCTACGCCTCGGCGGGCGTCTCTTCGGCAGCCGGGACGACCTCGGGGGCCGCAACGGGCGCTTCTTCTTCGCCGATGAACGCGGCGGCGAGATCGGGCATGTCCTCGGTCGGTTTCTCGACCGGGCGGCCTTCCTCGTCGTAGTCGAAGCTGGCACCGGCGGAGTCGGCTTCCATCTGGCGGCGACGTGCCTCAGCACCGGCGGAGATCGCCTCGCCGGTCTCGGCGTCGATGAACTCCTTGGCAACGGCCTCGACGTTCACTTCGTCGTCCCACTCGTGCTGCTTCACTTCGATGATCGCGTCGGCGATTTTGTTGGTGATCAGCTTGATGGCGCGAATCGCGTCGTCGTTGCCCGGAATAATATAATCGACTTCGTCCGGATCGCAGTTGGTGTCCACAATCGCGATGATCGGGATGCCTAAAAGCCTTGCTTCTTTGACCGCGATGTGCTCTTTTTTGAGGTCAACGACAAACAGCGCCGCCGGAATCCGAACCATGTCCTTGATTCCACCGAGGTAGCGCTCCAGCTTGTCGCGCTCCTCGCCCAGAAGCGCCGCTTCTTTCTTGGTGAGCTTCAGAAACGTACCGTCGGCTTCCATCTCGTTCAGCTCGCGCAGTCGCCCGATGCGGGAGCGAATGGTCGAGAAGTTGGTGAGCATCCCGCCCAGCCAGCGCGTATTGACAAAGTACTGACGCGACCGAACGGCGGCTTCCTGAACGGCATCGGACGCCTGCTTCTTGGTGCCGACGAACAGAATCGAGCCGCCGTCTAAAACGATGCGCTGGATAAAGTTCTGGGCATCATCGAAGAGCTTGAGGCTCTGGTGCAGGTCGATGATGTAGATACCGTTGCGGCTCCCGTAGATGTAGCGCTTCATCTTCGGGTTCCAGCGGCGGGTCTGATGCCCGAAGTGGACGCCTGCTTCGAGCAGGTCTTTCATGGCGATAGAGGCCATAGTGGTTGGCAACCTTTCTCGGTTTCTCCTCCCCCGGCAAGCCCATGTTCTGGGACCGAGATTTTGAGCCGGGGTGCGACATAAAAAAGACGTGGCCTCAGGCCACGCTTCTCAGTGCTACGAAACCTTCGCAGTCTATCATGGACGAAATGCAGGAGCAAGCCCGAAGCGTGTCGAACCGGAGAGCTGTGAAGCGCTTTCTGCCTGCCGTTCCGTATTTTTTAATTCTGGCGCTCAGCGCACTCTTGCCGCTTCCCAATTCTCAAGGCCAGCTCACGTATCTCCCGCCGCTGTGTACGTTCAAGGCCGCCACGGGCCATCCGTGCCCCGGCTGCGGCCTGACCCGCTCGCTGCTCTGCCTGGGCCATGGAAGCTTCTCGGAGTCCGTGCGATTCCATCCGCTCGGCCCGGTGATCTTTCTCGGCGTCCTCTGCGCCCTGGTTCTTACGTTAGTTCGAATCAAAAACCCGAAATTTCTCACGCGCTGGCGGCTCGATCTGCCCGTGCTCGGCCTGCTCACACTGGCGCTTCTGATTCTCTGGCCGCTTCGGCTTCTTGGGAAAATTCCGTCGCCGCCGTAAGTAAGGGCACGATTAACGTGCGGCACACCCAGCCGCTGGGTACCCGCCGCGAAGGGAGGGTCGGCGCAGTGAGGCACGAACGAAGCCGGGGTGGGTTCGAGGGGACGGGTGGGTTCGAGTGGCCGGGGGGGTTCAAACTGTAACCCAGATTATTAAAACTTGCTTACCCGGCGAAGCGCCAAGGCTCCTTCGGAGCAGAAATCCATTAAGTGGGTTTCGCCTGTGAAGCAGGCTTGGCCGAGGAACGAGGCCCCTTTGCCGCACCATTTTGGTGCTTCATCCCCTACAGAACCTGTGCACCGCTCTCAGCCAGCCCGAGAGCGGTCCACTGTGCTTTCTCGCCTGCCGCGCGGACGGCCTGGCACATGGCCTCGCCGACGGCAGATTCTTCCCCGCTGACCAGGGCGAGAATCGCGCTGCCGCTACCCGAGAGAGCGACACCGTGCGCTCCGGCATCCAGTGCCCCGGCGATGGCGGCGTGAAAGCCCGGCACGAGCGCGGCGCGGTATGGCTGGTGAAGCCTATCGTCCATCCCGACCCGGAGCAATTCCCAGCGCCGAGAAAGTAGCGCCGTCATCAGAACCGCCACCCGCCCGAGGTTGGCGACCGTCTCCTGGCGGGTCCAGTGCTGCGGAAGCGCCGCGCGGGCTTCGTCGGTGGGGACCAGCCGCTCGGGGATGCAGACCACCGCCTTGAGACCGCCTGGCGGCTCGACCGCAACACGGGTGATCGTGCCATCGTCGTCGCGCACGGCGATCTGGAAGCCGCCGAACAGGGCCGGGGCGACGTTGTCCGGGTGCCCCTCGATCTCCAGCGCCAGCACGAGCAGAGCCTCTCGGTCGAGCGGGCTTCCCAGCAGTGCGTTCGCCCCGACCAGCCCGCCGACGACCGCCGTGGACGAGCTACCCAGCCCCCGGCTGAACGGGATTCTGGCCTCCGACTGAATGTCCAGTGTCCGGGGCGCTTCCCCGACGGCCTCGAACAATCGGGCGGCGGCAAGGTGCGCCAGCGAGTCCTGCGGCAGCGCCAGCGCCCCGAGCACACGCGGAGCGTCGAAGTGAAACAGATTCCGCCACTCCAACGCGACCCCCACCGTATCGAACCCCGAGCCTAAATTGGCCGAAGTCGCCGGGACGCTGACGACGATGCTCAATGCCGGAAGTGCCTCACGCCGGTGAAGACGAGCGCGATGCCCCACTCGTCGCACAGGGCGATGGTCTCGTCGTCTTTCTTTGAGCCGCCGGGCTGGATAATCGCCGTGACGCCCGCTTGCGCCGCGACCTCCGGGCCGTCGGGGAAGGGAAAAAACGCATCCGACGCCAGCGCCGCGCCCTGGGCCAGGCTGCCCGCCTGCTCGACCGCGAGCCGGACCGAGCGTACCCGGTTCATCTGGCCCGCACCGACCCCACGCAAGGCTTTCCCTCTGGAAATAACAATGGCGTTGCTTTTCACGTGCTTGACGCAGCGCCAGGCAAAGAGCAGCTCGTCCAACTCTTCCTTGGAGGGCTGGCGCTCACTCATCACGGTGAGGTCGGAGCTGTCCAGCGGGCGATAGTCGCGGCCCGCCACCAGCACTCCGCCGACGATCTGCTTCATCACAAAGCCCGCGCTGCCCGGCCCACCCAGAAGCTCCCCGACTTCGAGCAACCGGAGGTTTGCACCCCACTTTTTCTTGGTCACCAGAAACTCGGCGACGCCCGGCGCGTACCCCGGCGCGACGATGCACTCAAAAAACGTATTCGGGCCGGTGATGCGCTCCGCCGTTTCCTGGTCCAGCTCGCGATTCACTGCGAGAATTCCGCCGAACGCGCTGATGGTGTCGGCTTCGCGGGCCGCCGAGAACGCTTCTGATAGACTCTCGCCGAGGGCGCACCCGCACGGGTTGGCGTGCTTGATGATCGCCGCCGCCGGTTTCTCGGGGAACTCTTTGATTAACTCTAAAGCACCGTCTAAGTCATATAAGTTGTTGAAGCTGACTTCTTTGTCGCTGTTGTCGCGGCGGACGGCGCTGGCGATGCACGGCTCGCTTGTTGCCTCGGCCCGGTAGAGCGCGGCCTTCTGGTGCGGGTTCTCGCCGTAGCGCAGGCCCTGGACCTTCACGAACTCCTGGCGCAGAGTGAGCGGCAGCGGGGCGTCCTCGACGAACTGCTTTTCAAAGTAATCCGCGATGGCGGCGTCGTAGCGAGCGGTGTGGGCGTAGGCTTTCGCCATGAGCCTGCGGCGCGTAGAGAGTGAGATGCCGTCCGTGCGGCTTAGCTCGTCCAAAACCAGCGGGTAGTCGGCGGGGTCTACCACAATCGCGACGCCCTGATGGTTCTTGGCGGCGCTTCGAACCATGGCCGGGCCGCCGATGTCGATGTTCTCGATGGCGTCTTCGAGGGTCACATCGGGCTTTGAGATAGTCTGTTTGAAGGGATAGAGGTTCACGACGATCAAATCGATAGGTTGAATGCCGTGAGCCGCGATGGTCTCCAAATGCGCGGGCTTGTCGCGATCCGCTAAGATTCCGCCATGAACCAGCGGATGAAGCGTCTTGACCCGGCCCTCCAGCATCTCGGGGAAGCCCGTCACGGAGTCTACCGAGGCGACGTCTATCCCGGCGTCGGCGATGACTCTTGCGGTTCCGCCCGTGGAGACCAGCGTGACGCCGCGCTGAGAAAGAGCGCGGGCCAGCTCGACGAGGCCCGATTTGTCCGAGACAGAGAGAAGTGCGCGGCGCACCGGAATATGTTCCAAAGCTTTATCCTTGCGACCGATTGCCCAGGCGCACGACACCGGTAAATGAGAAAATCCAGCCACGCTCCCCTGGGGTTGTCCCCCACACTCGCCAGTCGCGCGACCAACAAACCATACCGCGCCCGGCCCGCGCCGTCAACCTGGGCTTCCGAGGCGTCCGAGAATGACATAAAAGTCGGTACAATTGCCAATGACCCGGCCAGAGCCAAAAACCGAAATACAGCACAGGACAATTAAAACATTGGGTACACCACAGATGACTCTGCGAACTCTCTCTCTCCTGCCCCTGGTGGCGCTTCTACTAACTGGCTGCGGTAGCGGCGTCTTTGTGAAGACCGTCACGAAGCCCGACAACACGCCGGTGCCGCGTGCACAGACCCCGCCTGCGGCTCCCTTCACGCCGAACTACCGGGCAAGCCTGCGCAACGGGTTCTACTGGCCTAAGACAAACCTGACGCTCTACGTCGCCTCGCCCACAGACGCTCAGAAGGCGTCGCTGAAAGACGCGACATTGCTCTGGGAGAATTATCCGGGCAGCCCGTTTCGCTTTACGTTCGTCGATAAGGCCGACGGCGCGGACATTACCGTAACGTTCGTCCCCGAGAGCACGTTCGACGACGGCTCGGCGGGTTCGACGACGGTCTATCCGGGTTTCGACTCGCTTGCGCTGGTGACGGCGGAGATCGAGATCCGTCGCGATGTGGCCGGAGCGAACCTGGTGACACTTGCCGCCCATGAGCTGGGCCACGCGCTCGGTATCGACGGACATAGCCCCGAGAAGCCGGACTGCATGAATGAGTACGCGCCGAATCCGGGCCGAGTCACGCAGCCCGACGCGAATACTATAGCAAGTCTCTACAGTCCGACGCGCCTTCAAACTCTTTCGCAGCCAGCCCCGACCCACAGGGGGCAGGCTGTGAAGGTTTGCCAGACGCATCAGAACTGAGCCAGCTCGCTCTCAACGAGTTTGAAGCCACGTGCAAACACTTGCACGTGGCTTCAACTTTGTTTGAATCCGTACACTGACGTTTTCACCCGGCTCTGAACGCTTGCTCAGCTATGTGCCGACGTTTGCACGTGGCTTCGAACGCGTTTGGACCTGCATGTTAATGTCGGTATGTGGCTTCGCACACGTTCGGACCCGCATGTTAATGTCGGTATGTCGCGTCCAACATTTACCGGGGCATGGGATCATCATTTACCCCAGGACGATAAACGTCCGGCAATGGGGCGGGCAAGCCGCCGTCTCGCTGCGCTCGAATCTCGAACGCAGTGAGACAGCCGAAGGCTCTATAGCCGGACGTTTATCGTCCTGGTAACATGTCCATTGCCCCATAGCCGGACGATTTTCGTCCTGGAAACCCGTGGGCGCATCAATCGCCGGACGATTTTCGTCCTGGAAACCCATGGGCACATCAATCGCCGGACGTTCATCGTCCTGGAAACAAAGGATCATGAACCTTTTAATGGTTTCGGCCCCCCATGATTGGGGTCGGGGGAACATCCGACAGGCAGCTAAAGCAGCCTGCTACACAAAAACAAGCACCGTGAACGGCGCTGCACGTAACGTTATGTTTTGCAGGGGGCCGGGTACCCAGCGGCTGGGTGCCTCCTTGGTTCTGTGCAGCAGGTTCATTTATGGACCCAAAATCAGACGGCGTCTTTAATCAACCGACACGTGCTGATTAGCTCCTGTGCCGCTTCCACATCTTTCCAGTCGCCGATCTGAACCGCTTTCTTTTCGAGGGTTTTGTACACATCGAAGAAGTGCTCGATCTCTTTGAGAATATGCTCGGCCACGTGGCTCAGACGTGTGACACCGTGAAACCTCGGGTCATGGGCGACTCGGGCGAGTATTTTCTCGTCCGCGCCCTTTTCATCGCGCATCATCAGGACACCAAGCGGACGACACGTCACGACGCATCCACAGAACGTCGGGTGACTGCCGATGATAAGCACGTCGAGTGGGTCGCCGTCGGCGCTCATCGTTCCCGCAACCCAGCCGTAGTCACACGGGTAGAACAGTGGCGAGTACAGAGGCCGGTCCAGCTTGAACAGCCCGAGGGCGTGGTCGTACTCGTACTTGTTGGAAGAGCCGCGCGGAATCTCGACGACGGCATTGACCTCTTCGGGAGCGTTGTCTCCGATGGGGAGTCTTTCGTAAGGCATGTGTTTCAGGTCTCCAGTGCGCCGACAAGCTCCGCGACATCGCTGAAGTGGTTCTCGGCAAGGTATTTCTCAATTCCCTCGGCGATGGTAATCCCCACGCCAGGGTCCACAAAGTTCTGCGTCCCCACAGCGACGGCACTCGCCCCCGCCAGCAGAAACTCAATCGCGTCGGTGGCGCTAACAATGCCGCCCATCCCGATGATCGGGATATGAACCACGGACGCCGCTCGATACACATGGAGGAGCGCTATCGGCTTGATGGCCGGTCCCGACAGCCCGCCCGTGACGTTCGCCAGCTTGAAGCGCCGCTTTCGTGCATCAATCGCGGTTCCGATCACCGTATTGATAAGGCTCAGCCCGTCGGCTCCGGCGTCCTCGGCGGCGCGGGCCAGAGGCCGAATATCCGTCACGTTCGGCGAGAGCTTGGCGAGAACGGGCAGGTGCGTCACCTTCCGAACCGCCTCCACAACCTGCGCGATAAGCGTCGGATCGGTTGCGTAGTCTAAACCATGCGAGACGTTCGGGCAAGAGATGTTCAGCTCGATGGCGTCAGCGGCCCCGGCATCCGTCAGCTTCCGCGCGACGAACGCAAAATCGTCGGGACTCTCGCCGGGGACGTTCACAATAATCGGCACCGTGAACTGGCGCAGAAACGGCGCTTTGTTGGTTAAGTAGTCGTCGATCCCGCCGTTCTGAAGGCCGATGGCGTTGAGAATCCCGCTCGATGTCTCCACGATCCGGGTCGGTGGATTCCCGATGCGCCGCTCTCGGGTCGTGGCTTTCACCGTGATCGCCCCAAATTTTTCGAGATCGACCAGCTCCGCAACCTCCGAGCCGAACCCGAACGTCCCCGAGCCGACCGTCACCGGGTTCTTCATCGTCAGCGAGCCGATAGCGACCGAGAGCTTCACCAGGCCACCTCGTCGGCGAAGAACACCGGGCCGTCCGTGCAGGCGCGGGCGAAGGTTCCATCGGGCAGTGCGAGCGCACACCCGACGCAGATCCCGACTCCGCACGGCATGAAAGTCTCCATGGAAACCTGGCAGGGAGTGTTATGCTCCAGCGCGAGCTGTGCGACCGCTTTCATCATGGGCGTCGGCCCGCACGTGTAGAGCGCGACTTCCCCCAGGCCATTCTCTGCCCCCCGGCCCCCAGTAATGGGGGAGTTTGTTGAGATTCCCCCGTTACCGGGGGGCAGGGGGCTATTATCGGGGTTAGGGGAAACCAGGGGGGCCAGCGCATCCGTTACTTTTCCGGCGACGCCTTTCGAGCCGTCGTCGGTGCAGGCGATGACGCTCACGCCAAGCTCGCGCAGGCCGTCGTCGCCGACCAGAAAGCTTGCGGTGCGTGCGCCATGAATCAGCGTCACGTGTGCGCCCGGATCGGCGAGTTTCAGTTCGCGTGCCAGGAAGTTGAGCGGCGGGACGCCATAGCCGCCACCGACTAAAACATGGTGGACGCCGGGGCGCGGGTCGGGCGTAAACAGTCGCCCCCCGAGCGGCCCGAGAATGTCGAGCGCCGCGCCGGGCTGAAGCTGGCTCATGGCCTTTGTGGTGGGGCCGTAGACCGAGAACAAAATCTGGACGTGCCCGGCGTCTCTGTCCACGATGAATACGGAGAACGGCTTGCGGAGAATTCGCTCGCCGCCGGTCTCGGCGAGGGCCGCGACAAAGCTTCCGGGACGCGCGCTTCGAGCCAGCTCGGGTGCGTCGAGCGTCAGCACAAAATGACCGGGTGCCATAAGGGGCCGGGTCTCAAGAACGGGAGCGAGGAAGCGACGGATCAAGGCGCTTGAAGTGTACCATGCAAACCAAAAAGTAAGGCGCAGAGAACTCTGCGCCTTACTTTTCTTAACCGAGCTACCTTGCCTACGGAGGCGGCGGCGCGACGAGTGTCGCTTTTCCGCCTGCGGGGGCAGGGGCAGCCTTCATCTTGGCCGGATCGGAGGCGTTGGCAGCGGCGGCCTTATCGGTCGCCGAGCTATCGTCCTTCTGGCATCCAGCGGCGAAGATTCCCAGCAGGGAGATCAACGCAAGAATCAGAGTCAGCTTCTTCATGACTGGTTCCTTAAACTACGGGCACTGACGACCCGCGTCTTTGCGCGGATCCCAGCGGTACTTGCCGTAGTCCATGACACAGGTCTGGGTGCAGGGCAGCGCCAGGGTGGCGTTGTTGGTCCCGTCCATACCCGAACCAATTTTCATGAACTTGGCATGACCATCAGCGTAGCAGACGTTGCCGCCCTCGTTGTGACGCCAGGCAAAGCCACCGGTGTTCTCCCACTTGCCACCACCACCGCTGAAGTAGTTGGTGCAGTTCGCGCCCCAACCAACCGTGGTCGGGCCGTAGAAGTACAGGTCGCTCGGCCAGCCATCAGGCGGGTTGGTCATCGAGCCGGTGGTGCTGGCCGTGTTGCCGTTCGCCGAGATGCCACCGTTGTCGGTGACCATCACGATGTCAGCCGGTTTCAGCACGGCGGCCATCGAGACGCCGCTGAACCACTGGGTCGGGCCTGTCGGGTCCGGATCCTGGGTGACTTCGAGTTTGCTGAGGTAACCGTAGTTGTAGCCGTAGCTGATGTTGTGGAACTTGGCGACCAGGTTGGTCGGGGAGCCAAGGTCACTCGGGCAGCGGTAGATATCCCAGTTCTTGAGGTAGGGATAGATCTTCGCCTGCCACATGGGACGGCGACCGATTCCGGTCGTTCCACCCGGCCTGTCGTTCGGGTCGAGGGGGTTCTGGATGCGGGCGCTGGGAACATACGACGCATAGGTCGGGTAGACCTCGTCGTAGTCCTGCGCATACATCATGATCCCAAGACCGATTTGCTTGACGTTGCTCAAGCAGGAAGTTGCGCGGGCCTTTTCACGGGCCTGTGCGAAGACAGGAAAGAGAATTGCTGCGAGAATCGCGATAATCGCGATGACGACGAGAAGCTCAATGAGCGTAAATGCCTTGCGGGCGTTTGTCCTAAGATGAGACATGGACACGATCCTTTTCCAAGCGTTTTTCTGCGATCTCCAATGACCACGACGACCCGATCTCTCGTTTCGCCAATCGAGGCACTGCGCCCCATCGCACGAGATGACATCTATCTTACAGGTTTTTCAGACGCTCAGCAAACTTTTTTTGTTCCCTGGTTATTTGAGGAAATTTTACTCGCCGCCAAGGTACGCTTTTCTTACGTCCGGGTCGGTCAGAAGCTGGGACGCCGGGCCTTGCAGGACGATTTTTCCGGTCTCCAAAACGTAGCCACGGTCGGCGATGGCGAGCGCCTGGTTGGCGTTCTGCTCCACCAGAAGTAGAGACACGCCCTCCCGGTTGATCTCTTTCAAGATCCGAAAAATGTCATGGACGATCACCGGGGCCAGCCCGAGCGAGGGTTCGTCGAGCATCAAGAGCTTGGGACGGCTCATCAGAGCACGTCCGATGGCGAGCATCTGCTGCTCCCCACCCGAGAGCGTCCCGGCGACCTGGCTCAGTCGCTCGCGCACCCGAGGAAACAGCGTCAGCGCCCGCTCGTAGTCCGCCGCGATCCCGGCCTTGTCTTTTCTTAAATACGCGCCAAGCTCTAAATTCTCTTTGACGCTCAGATTGGCGAAAATTCTTCGGCCTTCCGGGCAGTGAATCAGCCCCCGCCCGACAATCGACGGAATCGAGGCCCGCCCGATCTCCTCGCCCAGAAAGTTCACGGTGCCCGACTTCGCCCGCACCATTCCGCTGGCCGCTCGGAGCAGCGTGGACTTGCCCGCGCCGTTCGCCCCGATCAGGGTCACGATCTCGCCTGGCTCCACCGAGACCGAGACGCCGCGCAGGGCATGGATCGCGCCATAGAAAACATCGAGGTTATCCAGCTTAAGCATCGGCGCTGGTTCCTAAGTACGCTTCAATAACCTTCGGATTCGCCCGAATCTCGGCGGGAGTGCCACTGGCGATAGGTTTTCCATACACCAAAACCGTGATGTGCTCGCAGACGCCCATCACGACGTTCATATCATGCTCGATGAGTAAAATAGTGACTCCAAACTCGTCGCGAAGCCGACGAATGAGATGCATCAGGTCGCTGGACTCCTGCGGGTTCATCCCGGCAGCGGGTTCGTCGAGCAATAAAAGCTTGGGCTTTGTCGCCAGCGCCCGCGCGATCTCCAGCCTACGCTGATCGCCATACGGAAGGTTGCGGGCCAGCTCATGGGCGTTGTCGTCGAGTCCGAGAAGCTTGAGAAGCGCCATCGCGGCCTCCGTGGCCGATTCCTCGGCCTTCTCGAAAGCGCGAGTGCGAAGAACCGTCCCGAAAAGCCCGACGCTTGCCTGCCCCGAGGCTGCCGTCCGGACGTTGTCTAAAACCGTCAGCTCCGAGAACAGACGGATGTTCTGAAACGTCCGCGAGATTCCGCGCTGGGCGATCTCGTGAGGCTTCTTGCCCCCAATCGAAGCCCCATCGAAGAGAATCTCGCCGTCGCTCGGCTCGTAGACGCCCGTGAGCAGGTTGAACACCGTCGTCTTGCCCGCGCCGTTGGGACCGATCAGCCCGGCCAGATCGCCCTGATTCACGCTGAGCTGGACATCATCCACCGCCGTCAGCCCACCGAAGCGCTTGGTGACATTTTGAAGGGAGAGAAGAGGCATTTTGGGCGCATTCTATCATTATTCCCCCGGCCCCCTCCCCCCCACTCTGACCCCCCAGGGCAAACGCATTTGGATTTTGCGTCACTGGTCCCGTGGAATAAATTCCCGGCTACGACTACGAATTCGACCTTCAGGACGCAAGCGTCCCTCGTCGAATCAAAGAATTTCTAAGA
>JANLTX010000026.1:0-66613 GCA_031363095.1 Armatimonadota bacterium
GGACAACCACCAGCTCCTCGAAGCCCTCGTTCCCGCCCTCGCTGGCACCGACTACGAAGTGAAGCTTTTCGATCTGACACCCGAGAGCTTTCACCTTCGGCTCACCGACCCCCGAATGTCGCGGCTCGTCCTTCCGGGCGACCCGCTCGTCGTGGCGATCCATGTCGCGAACTCGGAAATCGGGCTTCGGGCCGTGACGATAGACGCCTGCGTGTATCGTCAGGTCTGCGAGAACGGCTTGCTTAGAAAAATCGGGGGCAAGAGCATTTTGAAGCAGCGGCACATCCATGTCGCTACCGAGAAGCTCGTGCCCTCACTTCAGGAAGCGATCCAGCAAGCCAAGCTGATTGCCGCCGCGTTCATCGAGCAGATGGTTCTCTCGGCAGCTCTCAAAGTCCCTGACATGGACCGAGCCATTCAGATTCTGGCCGCCTCCTGGGGACTGACAAAGCAGACCGTCGAGTACATCAAGTTCGGGCTTCACGGAGAATCCCGGCCAGACACCATGTACGGGCTGCTGAATGCCGTGACCAACGCGGCGCAGAAGCTCTCCCCCGACGGGCGCTTCGAGCTGGAGACCCTGGCAAGCGTTCTCATCGACACTACCGACGACAGCCGGGCTGGGATCAGCCTTCGGGAGCGAGTCCTCGCCCCAAAATCTATCGGCGGGCTGGTGCTGCCATGAGCCGGAAACCGAGGCTTCCCACTATCGACAAGCGGCTCTTCCTCACCTGCCAGCGCCTTCGGGCTTTGGCAGACCAGATCGAGGAAAGATGGCGCTACGGCATGGTTCACCTCTTCACCGAGGAGCATGTCATCCAGAGCCATCGACACTGGAAGGTCGAAGTTCCTGTGCCCGAGCTTGAGGACTATCAGCACTCCCCGGAAGATGGCGAGGAAGTTCCCCTCCCTCCCAGCGTTCCCGAGCTTTGCGCCATGCTTCGCAAGGTCATCGAGGAGTGCAAGGGCGCTCGGGGCATCGAGTCACCCGCCGCCCCAGACTCCAGGCTCCTCCACGAGATCGTGGAACTCCTCAGAAGAGAACCCCCAAAAGGGTAGCTCCCACCGCTTTCGTCACTTCACCCTGTTGCCGGTTTCGTCCGGCAGGGGCGAGATCGGCTACTGACCTGGCCCTCTGAGGCCGAAAGGAACCGATTCCATGAAAGACCCCAGGCTTTCTATTAACGAAGCCAGAACCCTTGCCAATGTCCGTGAGAGAGCCACACGGCTCTTTGAGGACGGCTACCGCGCCCGCTGGGTGAATGCAACGACCGTCGAGATAGATTCGCCGACCAATGGCATCTACGAGATAGACACCGAAGCCAAAACTTGCGATTGTCCCTTCTTCACGAAGGCAAGCAAGAAACGGGCAGGCAGCGACCTGGACAGAACCTGCAAGCATCTCTTAGGGCTTGAACAGCTTCTGGAGCTTCAGGGCATCCACTGGAAACGACAGGAGGAAGCCGACCCGACGCCGATTCCACAGCCCTGCCCGCTGACCATTGCCCGCTACAAAGGCGGTCGGCACTGGGCGGTTCGGGAGACGAAAGGTGGCGAGCTGGTCGTTGTCACGCTCTACCGCAAAGGAGCCGTCGAGGTCGTCAGGAGGCTGACCGGCCAGGAGCCAGAGCTACCAAAGCGGCGGCGGTTCATGCGAGAAAGTGACTGCACCTACGACCCGCATGCAAGAGGCAAGTCATGAGCGCCACGAGTCTACTTCCTCGAAAATTCTCGCTCGGAGTCGTGAATGTCTCGCCCGCTGCTGTTGAAGCCCTGTTCCGAACCGATGCCAGCCTGACTCTGCTGCTCAAGTGGCATGTGTCCGGCGACTTCGGCGAGATGTGCTACGACGACAAAATCGTCAACGAGAAGAGCATCAAGGCCGGAGGGCGCGTTCTCTCCAGCTACCCGCTCGACGACAGCACCGTCCTCTGGATCATCACCGAGGCGGGCTGGCAACAGACTGCTGTGATGGTCAGGGAGGAGTACTGAGCCATGAACCTTGCTGACCCCACAGAAGGCACGGAGATCGTTGTTCTGAACCTCACCGACCAGGTGTTCACGTTCGTGGACAGCGAGGGCGGTGAGTGGCACTGGAACGCCAGTGCGGGAATGCGAATCGCCGAGGCAAGCGGCAGGAAGCCCCTGGCGTTCTACCCGAGCGACCACGGCCTCGACATTCCACAGCTCAAGCGCCAGTACGAAAGTCTTGACCTCGACTACGCCCGCACTACGGATGTAACCAGGCCGATTCTCTTCGTTCCGTTCACCAATGGAACCAGCGTCCTGTGCGACGGCTGGCATCGGCTCGCCCATGCAATTCTGCTGGGCATTCCCTTCGTCCCCTGCCACGAGCTGACAGAGGCAGAACGAGACTCCATCCTCGTGATGAAGATTCCGCCCAAAGTACCCTTGAAACCGCCACGGCTCGCGCCGATGGCACTGACCAGACAACGCCCGAAAGGAGGGCATAGGAACAGATGAAAAAGACCGTAGACAACTACACCGAAGGGGTGGAGGATGGCATCGACTGCCGGGTTCGGGTGTTCGCGCCCGACGACCCGCAGCAGTCCATGATCGTTCTCATCACCTGGATTCCCAGGCCACCGACCGAGCTGCTCGATCCGCTTCTCTCCGAGATCACGGCGAGCTTTCGCGAGGGCTTCCTGCACATCTCGGCCAACCACATGACGCGCGACTACTCCCTGGTGGAGCATCATGCTTTGCCCGGCGGCAAGGAGCGCATCGGGCTGATACTTTTCGCCGACCTGCCCGACCTACCTCACCACTGGCAGCCGATAGACAGAGACCTACTCGAAGAGCTGATTGGCGAGAGCCTCGACGCTCCCGTCAGCCAGAACCTCATCCGGCCTACCGACTCGAAAGAGCGACTGTTAGAGAGCGAACCTCTCGCTCGCCTTGCACTCGTTACCTGAAAGCAAAAGAAATGAAGATCACACAACCTGCCCGTCAGCAAGCCGCTGGCGGGTCTTTTCTTGCCCCTTCCTACAGGAGCTTTGAAAGAGAACTTTCAAGCCCTTTACATCTTTGAAAGAAAGAAGTACAATTCTTTCAAAGATGTAAGTCACCACCCATGAATCCCGCCGACTATCACGCACCTGAAGCAGGCCAGGTCGTCCTCGCTGCCCAGGGCTATCACGCCTTCGTTCCGGCTCCCCTTCCGCCGAAGCTTGTCTACACGGATGAGCTGGTACTGGCGCTCTCCCGCGCCGATGCCGCCCTTTCGGAGCTGGCCGGGCTGGGGCGAATGCTGCCCAACCCACACCTGCTCATCGCGCCCTACGTCCGCCGCGAAGCTGTTCTTTCGTCTCGAATCGAAGGAACCCGCACCGAGATGGACGCCCTGCTCCTGGACGAGTTCGCCCAGGACGCCGAGCCGATGGTCGTGCGGCGGCGGAGCGATGACGAGGACATGCGCGAGGTCAGAAACTACGTCCGCGCTTTGGAGCACGGCATCGCGAGGCTCTCTACCCTACCGCTCTCGCTTCGCCTGGTGCGCGAGCTTCATGGGGAACTTTTGAAAGATGTTCGAGGCGGGCACGCCACTCCTGGCGAGTTCCGCCGCTCCCAGAACTGGATAGGCGCGCCGGGTAGCACCCTCACGAGCGCTGCTTACGTTCCGCCACCTCCCGACGCTCTCATGGACTGCCTGAGCGCCTGGGAGCGCTTCGCCCACGAGCGCGAGAAGCTCCCCGAGCTAATTCAGTGCGCCCTGCTCCACGAGCAGTTCGAGGCGATTCACCCCTTCTTAGACGGCAATGGGCGCGTCGGGCGCTTACTCATCACGCTGTTTCTCATCGAACGAGGACGACTGGACCAGCCGCTGCTCTACCTCTCGGACTTCATCGAGAAGAACCGCCAGGGCTACTACAACGCTCTCCAGCGAGTGCGGACAGAGGGAGACTGGACGGGCTGGCTGCACTACTTCCTGGAGGGCGTTGCTGTCACGAGTCGCCAGGGCGTCGAGCAGGCACGTCAGCTCATGGAGCTTCGCGAGGACTATCGCCGCCGCCTCGCCGAGAAGCCCAAAGCACTCGCGCTTATCGACCCGCTCTTCGCTAACCCATACCTCACCGCCGCCCGCGTCGAAGAGATGCTGAAAGTGACTGCCCCCACCGCAAGGCAAGCGATAGGGCACCTGGTTGCCGAGGGGATTCTCATCGAGACGACGGGACGCTCCTGGGGCAAGCTCTACGTCGCCCGGCCCATCCTTGAAGCTCTCCAGCAGAGAGAGCCGCCGGAATCACCAGAATTACTGCTTTGAGAATGAGCAACACAGAAAAGTATCGAAAGTATCGCTGTTGCACCTGGGCAACGCTCGTTGGAGCGGGAAACGTCTTGGGCGATCCTGAAGGGGATGATCATCCCATCCGACGCCATTGCCGAGTTCCAGCGCCTCTACCAGCAAGAGTATGGGGCAGCTCTCGCTGTCGAAGAAGCCCAGATGAAAGCTCGAAAGCTTATCGAACTATTCAGAATCCTGGACAACGCTTCTGCCCCCTCACTGCTCTCGACGCCCCTTCCCAAACAAGAAGAAAACAGGCAGAATCTCTTGAAGAATCACTCCCTATGACAATTTTTTGCAAATTATTTGACCGATTCCTCAGATTTTAATGCACCACAACATGGTTTCCATTCGCTCCACCAGAACCAGGCCCGCTACCAGAAACAAAGTCCACCAAAACGCTGATTTAAAGCCGGATCGCCCCATCGTCTACGCGCGAAAAAGCAGCGAACTCGATGACCAGCAGGCCGCCAGCCATGAGCGCCAGCTTCGAGACCTGAAGGAAATCATTGGGCGTGATGGCTTCGAGATAGAGCAGATTCCTGGCTATCAGGAAAGCCAGAGCACCAAAGACCCCGGACGGCCCTTTTTCAACGAGATGATGGCGCGGATCGAGTCCGGAGATCTCAATGTCCTCTACACCCACGAAATCAGCCGCCTCTGCCGCAACATGATCGACGGAGGACGGCTTATCCATGCCCTACAAACAGGTCAGATTCGACGCCTGGTGACGCACCAGCGCACCTATCTCCCCGGAGACAACACCATCCTCATCGCTGTCGAGGCATGCGCCTCCACCGAGGAGGTTCGCACCCTGATCCGGCGCGTCAACAGCAGCATCGCCAACAAGCACGCAAAAGGACAATTTCCCGGCAAAGCCCCTATCGGCTACCTCAACGATGTGTTCGGCGTCAAGGGAGACCGACGCATCCTGCCCGACCCCGAGCGCTTCGAGATAGTGCAAGGACTCTGGAGGAAGCTGCTCACTGGGGCCTATACCCTCAAGCAGCTTCACCGGGAAGTGAAGGCGATGGGGCTAACGACCCAGCGCTACGGCAAGATCGGGGGCGGCGTTCTCAACTATTCCGGGCTGTATGCGATGTTCTACAACCCGTTCTATTGCGGACTCTATCAGTGGGCTGGCACGGTTCACCAGGGAAGCCATACCCCCATGATTACGGTCGCCGACTTCGAGCGGGCACAGGAGCTGATCGCGCGACCGGCCCGGCCTCGCCCCCACCTGCAAAAGCCCGCCACGGACGTAGTGCCCTACAGGGGCGGCCTGGTCTGCTGCGGCACCTGTGGATGCACCATCACCGCAGAGACGCATGCCAAAACCAACAAGGCGGGGGAAGTGCGCCGCTTCGTCTACCTGCGCTGCACAAAGAAAAGAGGAGCCTGCCCCGAGCGGTATCTGCCGCTTGTCGAGTTTGAGCGGCAGGCGACGGCCTTCCTGGAGACGCTGACGCTGCCGGACTCGATAGCCGAGTGGACGCTTCGGCAGCTTCGCGAGGAGAACCAATACGAGCAACGCGCTCAGGAGCAGGCACTGGCGCAGATTCAGGGTTCCATCACCCGGAACGAATCGGCAAAGAAGCGCCTGGCCGACCTGCTCATCGAGAGGCGCATCGACGAGGCCGAATACGACGAGAGACGGACCGAGCTAATAGAAAGGAGCCTGATTCTGGCCGAGAGTCTTGAGCGCCATACGGGGCGCTCGAACCGATGGCTGGAGGAGGTGGAGGGTGCGTTTTTCTTTTGCAGGAGCCTGAAATCGCGATTTGAGAGCGGTACTCCCGAGGAGAAGCGAGCCATCCTCGAAATCGTCGGCTCGAACCGGCGCATCCAGGGCAAAAAGCTCTTCATTCAACCTGATGAACTCTTTGCCACAGTGCGTGCGGGAAACGAAAATGGGAAATGGCTCCCCCTGCTGGAGTATGTTCGGAAAACTGCCCGCCAGGACGCGAGAGCATTCACACAAATATGCCAATCTATAAACGGCATAACGCTACCCGGCATTCAGTAGCCGACAGTAGCCGATTCCTCCCCTGGGATTTCCAGTTCAGGTTGGGATAGCTCCCTGGGAAAGCAGCCCTTTACAGAAATCAAGGGTCGAATCTGCTGTCTGACAAAACCCAGCGAAAGTAGCAAAAAAGTCTATACTTTCGCTGGTTTTTGTCCAATGAACAGGGCTACAGCCCGCTCCAGAGCGCGGAGATGGGGACGGATTGATGGATAGAATCTATCCACTGGGTGGATAGATATTACCCACGCCGTGGTGAATCTACACCCGAATCACCCGACCTTGCCCTTCCCCTTGCTACGCGACTGGTTGAGCTTTTGGACATTCAGGGCTTTCCAGCGCAGGGCCGGGTGCAGCCGGGCACGCTCGGCAAGGTCCTGCTCGCCGATGTAGTTCAGGTCGATGTCCACCGAGAGGCGCGGCAGGTCGAAGACAAACAGGTTCAGCGCCGTCCCACCCTTCAGAGCGAGAGCGTCTTTCAGTACCGGGTGCTCGCTGAAGGCTTGCAGCAGCTCGACGAGCCGCAATACCTTCTCCAGCGCCGCCACCTGGAAACCCAGTGTCGTGGCATGGATTTCTATCTGCTCGCGGGAGAACTGGCTCATATCAGAATGTCCTCAGTCGCTTCCTCGCCAGCGAGCACAGGCACGAGCAGGTTCCACCCGCGCACGAGTCTGGAAGAAGCGCCCCGCTGAACGTAGTGCGCCCGCTTCGGAAGATGGCCCCTGAGCCGATCCAGCGCCGCCTGCGGGACTTTGAGCCGCTTCTGGTTCTCGCCCAGGAAGTAGCCGACTTTTGCGGCGGTCGTGGCGGTGCGGAGTTTCAGGGCATAGTCAACGAGCTTCTCGAAGTCCAGGTAGACGTCCAGGCTCTCCAGCGAGCGCCAGACCTCCTCCCAGCCACCGGAAAGACTCGGGCGATCCAGGCAGTCCACCACAGTACGCTCCAGGCTCGTCACGCGAATGTCCAGGCCCTGCCGGTTCCAGGTCTCCACGCCGAGAGTCAGCGCCTCGGCAGCAGGAAGCTCGCCGGGCGGCGGAACGGCGCGGTAGAGCGTTCCCCGAAACCGAAGCGGCGACGTGACGGCTTGGCCGGAGAGAACCACGATCTCCTCTCGGAGCGAGTGGGCCAGCCCATGAAGCGTGAGCGCTCCATGGTACGCGACGACGGCATCCGGGGTCAGCCGGGACGCGACAAGCAGGCTATCAACGGGCTGCTGGCCGGGCGTTCGGTGCGCCGGAACGCTCGCCCAAAGGCCACGCCGAACGGGAAAGATATGCCCCGCTCGTCGGTGGTAGCTCAGCAGTACACGTCCCGCTGCCGGGCGCTCCGAGGCAAGAAACCCCTCCAGCTCCCGGGTGGTGAAAAGAGGGTGAGCGGCAAAGAAGGCATCTAACTTCATATGACAAATCTTAGAGAAAAGATACTTTATTTTAATATCATCTCTAAGATTTGTCAACTACTTGTTGACTATTTCAACCGTACTGCCCCCGCTTTCGAATTTTCCCAGGGAAGAGCAACTTGTCGATTCGGCTCTCCAGAAAGCGGCGGACGGGATCGAAGGAGAAAGCGAGAACCAGCACCCCGAACCGGGTCACGCCCACGGATTCGGTAGAGGCGAATCGGTCAGTCGCGAGCAAGACCAGGGCGCTGTACGCGGCAAGAACGAGGGAAAGCGCGATTCCGAGCACGAGGGTTCGGCGCAGGAACACGCGGACATCGAAGAGCTGGTGCCGTGCGATGGCGTAGGCTACGGAGAACAGGAAGAGCAGGGTCGAGAGCGGCCCGAGATCGATGAAGCTGAAGTTACCGAAAGCGTAGGGCAGCACGACATTGGAGATAAGGCCCACAACGCTCGTTGCCAGAATCCCCCACCCCCAGTAGTAAGAGCTGATCGCGGCGGTGCAGGTAGCAAACCAAACGGTGACTCCCTTTGAAAGCTTCATAAATCGCGGCGGCGAGAAGTCCAACCACATGCGCGGCGTAGAGCGGGAACAGCGGCCCGTAGATCGTCTCGTGACGAGCGCTAATACCAACGCCCACAAGCTCAGCGCGGTCGATCCAGGGGCTGAATGCGGAAAGCAACGCGAGCAGAATCGAGATGTAGAGCAGCGGCCTGTCCAGCGGGGAGCCGGGCTTCCCCGCCACCGCTTTCACGAAGCGCCAGCCGAAGTAGACCGCAAGGCTCACCGACGCGAAGTTGGCGCACCCCACCCGGAGAATGAAGCCGGGGTCGCTGGAGCGCAAAAACAAAAACAGTGTCACCAGCCAGACCAGAAGGGAAAGGGACGCTCCCACAAACCAGCGGACGGCGGGATTGCTGCGGCTCTCGCGAAGGGTCAGGTAGAGCGAGCCGCCCGAGAGCAGCAGGGCGCAGAGGGAGTAGAGAACAAGAAGGAGCGGCTGACCCATGATGCAAGAATCATCGCAGCCAGAGCAGATCGGGTCAAGCAGGCGCAGCAGCGGGAGTGTGGGCACTCAGGTTCAGCGATTCTCCTATTGCTGCCTGAGATGGCTGGAGGGCACGGGTAAAGATGCGTCGGTACGTCGTCGAGGTCAGCGCACGCTCCGCAAGCGATCCGGCCACGTCTCTCATGGCAAGGCGGCAGGGGTAACAAGGCTCGCCCCAGTGCTCCCGAAGCTCTCCCATCGGCTCCAGCGGCCAGCCAAGCAGCTTGTAGCAGCGCAGCATCTTCGGGGTCGCTTCCAGGTAGATCGTTTTCACCCCGCTTTCGATGCAGTGCCGCCAGAGCGCGATGCCGAGGCTCCAGAAGGCCGCGCCGCTGTCCCGACCGCGCCACTCGGGGAGAACCGCAAGAACCGCCGCATGGAGAACGGGCGACCTGGCTTCTATGGCGGGTAACTCGGGCCAGACCTGGTGCGTCGGGAGCTTGCCAAGCTCGTCGGGTGCTACGATCTGAAGACCGCCGACAAGTTTGTTCTCGCCCCGCTTGCCGCTCTTGTTCGTCCAGACGCCGAAATAGATAGAGCGCGAGACATGGGCGCGAAGCTGATCCCCTGGCTGCCAGCCCTCGGCAGCCGCAATTCCCTCGAACAGAGCAATGACGGCTTCTCTGTTTGACTCGTGGTCTTCTCGGCACGTCTTCACACTCGTAATTCCTGACTGATAGAACTGCCAAATGGCAAATCTATTTGCCCAATTGTACCACCGACACGCCGCAAAATGTCCTCACCATGCCACGAGGAGATGCTCGCCTTAGAAGCGAGGAAGGCAAGATCAACCAGATTAACGAGCGACTTCGGACGCAGCGACGCGCCAGGAAGCTGACCCAGGAGCAGCTCTGCGGGCGGCTCGCCGACGTGACCGACGGGCGCTGGATCGCAAACCGCAAAGAGATTATTCATCTGGAAGCCGGTACCAGAATCGTGTCCGACCTGGAACTGCTCGCCTTGGCGAAAGCCCTGGACTGCTCCCCATGTTGGCTGCTGACGGGTACTGGAAACCTGATCGCCTCATAGTTTTAAGAGATTATACATTACTTTTAGCCGTGTACTGATAAGCCGTGTTTTATAGAGCCGTGGTAACAAGGCCGGTGGCTCCGTACCCTGCTACATGCCCAAGTCCAAAGATCCCTTTCTCGTCGCGCTCGGGGAGCAGATCCGAACGCAACGAAAAGCGAAGGGGTATTCCCAGGAGCCGTTTGCCGCTCACGCCGAGATAGACCGCAGCTACTATGGCGGCATTGAGCGCGGTGAGAGAAACCTCTCCGCGCTGAACCTGATCCGTATCGCACTGGCGCTGGAGATAGAAGTCGGTGAACTCTTTCCCAGTCGTACCAAGCTCACTCAGATCGATGCGGGTCAGCCTTCACCATAAATAGTGGATCAGGGGGAGGTGCCCCTGGCAGGTACAATTGGGCATGCCAACTCCCTTCGACGCCACTACCAAGGAGCTGGTACGCTTCCAGCCCGAGGACTGGCTCGCCCTCCTTGGCCTACCGCCCGAACCCTGCGAGTTAGTGGATGCAGACCTCGCGACGGTCTCCACCGAGGCCGACCGGCTCATCCAGGTGAACTCGGCCCGGCCCTACCTGGTTCACATCGAGTTTCAGGCAGGGCACGACGGTCATGCAATTCCTGGGCGGATGCTCCGCTACAACGTCCTGGCCGGAGAGCAGACGAGTCTCTCTGTCTTGAGCTATGTGATCTTGCTGAGGCCCGAGGCCGACAGCCCCGCTCTCACAGGCGTCGTGGAGCGCTTCCGCCCGGACGGGAGCCGCTATCACCTGTTCGAGTTCAGCGTGGTTCGTCTCTGGAAACTGCCCGTCGCCCGGCTTCTGGGGGGCGGGCTGGCGACGCTTCCTCTTGCGCTGCTCTGTGACCTTTCCACCACAACGCCCGAAAATGTAGTTCAAGGGTTGGAAGCCCGGATCGAGGCGGAGGCACGGGTGGAGGAGCGTCGGAAGCTTTGGGCTTCGACGTATCTTCTTGCGGGAGTGCGGTACGCGCCGGAGATTGCCGGTAAACTATTAGAGAGGGCAGTGGCACAGATGAAAGACTCAATGACCTATCAGAAGATTCTCGCTGACGGACGCGAGGAAGGAATGGCTCAAGGCGTGACTGTTGGTGAGCGCTTGCTTTTCCTGAAGCTGGCACGTCGTCGCTTGGGCGAGCCGGATGAGCGAACGCTGGCGACGATCGAAGAAGCCTCTGGTGAGGTGATTGAGCGCTGGGCGGAAGAGCTGCACAAAGTGGAGAGCTGGACCGAGCTTATCCAGCCCTGAAACTCCCGCGATGGACGGGACTGAGGCGATGCGTTCTTTAGGCTACCCCAGCCTCGTGGCGAGACCCTCAGCGGAGGGCATGCGCGAGATCGCTACCCTCAAGCCTGTCTGTGCGACTCTGGAGGCGCTCGGGCTGGAAATAACCTTCGTTCCCATCAAAAAGGAAAACGCTGCTTGACCTCTGATCTGATTTCTGTTTTGGTGGCGCTGCTGAGGACTCTCTCGGCATCCCAAAAACAGATCGGAGACCTTTCTCAATGCGCCCCTTCCAGCTTCTCGCTCGCCGAGAGCGATTCGAGTTTCCGGGCTTTGGCATTAAAAGCCGCTGCCCGCTCAGGCTCTACAGAGACCCAAGTACAAACGCACCCATAGCGCTCTTCTTCCACACCTGGGAGCCAGGTTGCGGAACCTCCATCGTCAACGCCTTCGAGTCGGCGGCCACGACCCTCTACCGAGAGCTGGGCTGCCCCAAAAGCACTCTCTTCTACCTTCGAGTCGAGCGAAGCCCCGGCCCAACACCTGCCGTCGCGCAGCCGTACTACCGAAACATGCGCTTTACCATCGGCTCGGAGAGACGCACCATCGAAGATCCCTTGCCGTTTGGACGCGACCTCACCCTCCTGGAGGGAAACCGGCTCTTTGGCCTAAGCTCGTCCCGGCGCTGACACACCGACGAAACAATCCCCCTCCCCTCAAAGGCGACAGCCACCCGCTGCGCCTTTTTCTTTTTTCTTACTCTCAGATAAACCGCTCTTCAGGAATCAGGGGGCGTGGCTGCGGGCCATCTCCATCGAGAACCTGCCAGATCGGAGCGGTCGCATCGGCATTTAGAAGCTCGCGGCGCAGACAGAGATAGAACGCCTGGCGGAGCGCATCCTCGGTGGACGGAATTTCTCGCCTCAGAAACTCGCGCAGCCACCGGCGGCGTGACTCACTCGGCACGACCACCAGTACCCGCGCCCGCTGCTTGCCCGTTGCTTGCTGAACCAACGCTACGTTTCCGAGTAGTGCCCGATACTGCGCGACCTTCTCTCGCCAGCGGACTCCCCCGCGCTCGGTCCCCCGATCCAGCTCGATAAAGCCCGCCAGCGCGACTCCCGGATCGCCCGCTCTCACCTCGAACTGAAACCGTGCATCCGGGCGGGCGACCTGCGGACGTACCCCTTTGCCCAGGTCGATATGCGCCTCTGGGCCGTCGTGCCAGAGAATGAGCCGCCCCCCACGCTCCCGCGCCGTTCGTACCAGGAAAACACGGAGGTCGCGAACCTGAACATCATGGGCGAGGAAGAGTGCATTCCTCGGGCCGTAGCTCGGGAGGTTGCGCTCACGCTCCTCGGCTCCAACCTCGCCCAGATCGTAGAGCAGACGCAGCCCGGCGCGGGTCAGGCAGTACAGATTCGGAGCCGAGCCGAAGACCAGAGAAAGCTCGCTCTCGCCCTCCTGCGGGTCGTCCAGTGCGGCTCGCGTCACGACGATAACCTCGACCAGGCCAGCATCATAGAGCGGGCGCAGATGCTTTCGGGCAGCTTTCGGGTCGAGTCCTTCCAGCGCGGCAAGCTGCGGAAGCGAGAGCAGACGACAGGCAATCAGGTGCCGGAGCAGCGCCCGCTTCCGAGGTGTCAGGGAAAGGCTCTTCCCCGCGTGTCCGTCGCGCTCGTAACGCCGCTTCCTCAAATCAGGCTCCCATCTTCCGCCAGCCCCGATTCCAGCGGCTCTTTTGCTTCTTTTACGGTTTCTCTTTCTGGTTCTTTATCTCTCGCTACTTCCCCTCGGGCGAGGCGATCCATAGCGGCTTCTCGCTTGAGTAGCGTGGCCTCCATCGGGTTGAGCTTGTCCTGGCGCTCCAGAACTTTCTGGGTAAAGGCTTTAACGCCCGTGCCCAGGACGTCGATTTCGGGAAGGGCAAGAACCTCGACCTGGGCGCTCGATGCCCCGCTGCGCCAGACAATCGCCTGCCTACTCCCCAGGTTAATAATCGTTCGGGCAAGCTGCTCGGTGCGCTGACTCTCGCTACGCTTTATTTCTCGAAGGCGCGGCCTCGGCGGGGAGACCTCGACGATCAAGGGTCGTGCCAGAACGATTCTGTAGGGCACGCCCGCAACCAGCCGGGAGAGCGGCACGATTCCCGTCGCTGAAGCCCCGGAAAGGACGTAGAGCTTTGGCACGCCGCAGCACTGCCCGAGAGCGGCCAGCCCCCGAAGCGGCTCGTCCGCCTGGCGCTCGTAGCGCAGGTATGCAGCCCAGGAAGCATGCGAAAGCGACAGTTGCCGCCCGAGACCATCGACAATGGGGTAGCGCCGCGCGAGGGTGACACCGGCGACTCCTTGCTCGACAACAACCCGCTCGACCAGCTCCCCCGTCCCGAGGCAAAGGCTACTCGCTGTCACTTTCGCGTCACTTGACTGCTGGGCGAAGAAGACCTGAAGGCTCGTATTGGTCAGGAGTCCGTGTCGTAGTTCGTCGCTGAGCTGGTCAAGGTGCTGGCAAACCGCCAGTAGCCGGAGCCGGTACTCACGAGCAATCGCCAGAATATCCGTGGCTGCCCTCCCGATAGAGCGCTCACCAAAGGCCATTTCATCGAGCGAGAGCACTACCGGCACCGTCGTATCCGTCGGGATGGTGCTCAGAGCAGTATGGTAGAGCTGGTCCGTCAGAATTCCGCCGATAACCCGAACGCCAGTGCTTCCGAGGCAGGACGACGACAGATGCACCAGGATCACGCGCTGCTCCTGCCAGAGCTTCGGCAGGTCCAGTGCGTTCCCTTCCGCGCAGAACAGGGCGCTCAAGTACGGGTGCGAAAGAAGCTGCTGGAGCTTGTTGAGAATCGGGTCGGCGGCCTTTGCCTGCTCGCTTGCGCTCCAGGAGTGAAAACCGCTGTTCAGGCTGCGAAGCGCCAGCCGAACCTGGTGACGCTCCCCCACGGGTAGCGCGGGAGCAAGCTCTTCGGCACGCCTCAGGGCCATCGTGCGGTAGGCGGTATTTTGCAGAAAGTGGGCAACCTCCAGAAGCGAGAGGCGAAGAACCGTCATAACAATCAGGGTGCTCTCCAGAATGCTGTGCATCCGATTGCCCCAGGAGTCCGAAAACAACTCTCGAAGTGCCTGGAGAACCATCGCGACGTTTGTTGAGAGCGGGAGCGGACTCTCTAAAAGATTCCAGCCGGGCATCCCCACCACGCCGCGCTCGGGCAGGATAAGCGTGACCCGCTCGGGCGGCACTCCCGCAAGCCGTACCTGCTCTAAAAGCCGCATCACGCTGACCTGCTTCGGCTCAAAAGCAACGAGCGAATACCCTGCCCGAAGCTGCTCGGCAATCAGGTGCCGTGCAAGGAAGCTTTTCCCGCTTCCAGTCTTGCCGACGAGAACGCTGTGATGCCCCAGCATCGAGTCCGTCACGAGGAGCGCCTCGCCCACCCTCTCCCGACTTGAATTTAAGTGTGTGTCTTTTGTGTCTATCGCAAGTTTCTCGTGGATGTAGTCCCGGAGCCAGGGCGAGCGAAGATGCTTCTGCCAGCGGGGATCGTCCGCCTCGATCCGGGGCGGTTGCTGCCCCTCGTCCAGAGCTTCTACTACAGTCCCGATGTCGATAGCGTCCATGCATTCCTTCTCTTTTATAGATTTCAAGGGGGCGCTGGCCGCCGGGGACTTGAGGGTCTTCGGATCGAGCGAGAAGGGAAAGGGGCTGCTTTTGCGGACCGCTTTCTCTTCGAGCAAGAGCAGAAGTACCCGAGAGGGAAGCCGCGGGGGTCGGTGAGGCTCTTTTTTGCCCGTTTTACGAGGCGGACGCGGGGTGCTGGGTAGCGCATTCCAGAGCGCCAGCCACTGCCCCACCCATTACGCCACTTCCATGCCCTCGCCCGGAGCTTTTCCGGGTTCGGGTTCTGACGTGGGGACATGGCTCAAGAGAAGCTCGACGCGCCGCTTTACCTCCTGAGCGATGAGAGGTCCATAGCGATTCTCCAGCCGCGACAGCTCGCTGGCTGCCTTCACATCGTCCATCTCGCCAGTGGAAAACTTCATTAGCAGCAGGTACGCTTCCTGATTAATTTCGTCGTCGGTCGGGGCTGCCCCCGTAGTGCTTATTGGGGGTGCGGCGGCACTCCCGACAGGCGCGAAAAACGTGGCCTGGGGCGCGGGCGGCGGCACGAGCGAGGGTAGCGCTATCCGTGCAATCTCGGGTAGGAACTGCTGGTCGGCAGCGCTCTGGAAGTAGTCAAGCTGGGTGCCCTCGACGGCGTGCTTGACTTCCTGCTTACGCGTGTCGTGCACCGCCTCAGCCAGCTTCTGCTCCGAACGAACGGTTTCCGTGCGAGTCTCCACAAGCTTGCGGCGGACGCTCTGACGCTTCTGGAGAGCCTCCTGGACCTTGCCATCGCGCCACGCCTCGAAGCGTAGTCGAAGTATGTCCAGCAGCCCCGTCGAGCCGTCCAGGTCGTCGTCCAGCTCCTCCCGAATCGCCGCGACGCGCTGCCCGGTTGTCAGCCCCGGCAGAGCGGAACTACCCGACTTTTTCTTGGGTCGAATCAACATGCTAAGTACCTGATCATAAATAGGTTATACAATTTTGAAGGGTCGAATCTTGGGAGCATTGAAGTTAATGTGTAGCGTATCCCCAACAGCATGCAACGCCTTCCATACCGCAAAATGCAAACTGCCTTCATCAGCATAATCCGAAGCACACAACCACTCATACTTGAGTTTTCTCCACAGAACCTCAGCCAGATTCAAATGAGGAGAATACTTTGGCAAAAACCAGACCAACAAACCGCGCTGCTCCCAGACAGCAGCACACTCCTTGGCCGCCTTGACATGCAGACTACTGTGCCTGACAAACAGTTTGTTCACTGGATTTCTCCCAGTATAAATCCTTGTTGTCTTTTGAATTGTAGTTGATTTCCCCAGCTTTGCCAGGCAAGAATCATGACGGCTACCCGATGCAAGATTTCCAGACCCCGGCGAAATTGGCTCTTTCTCAAGCGGCCCGTGGCAGGACAAACCCGCTCCTTGACTTTCTCTCCAGCAAGGACACACAGAACATAGACAAGTGCAAGCACGCCCATCAAGGCACACAGGCGATGTCCCTGTACAATAGACGTTATTCCGATTAAACGAAATGCCCTGGCTCGGGCATTGATTTCCATGGATTCTGCCTCAAAATGAATGACGCCGCCGCAAGCAGCGGGGTATCGAAGAGAAAGGTATCCGAAACGCTCACTCGCTGAAGAGGCTCAACTGCCCGACGTGAAGCGCGTTGTACTCCTCTTCGATTCCCTGCTCTCGCACATAACGACGAATCGTATCCTCACTGCCATGACGACTCACACTGTTCACAAAATAGCCAGAACTCCAGAAGGAACCGCCCCAAAGCCAGTCTTTGATCTCTGGCACCTGGGCAAAAACCTCACGAGCCGTCAGGCTCTTGATCAAAGTCACTAGCCGAGTCGGACTCATCGTAGGAACAGATTGAATCAGAAAGTGAACATGGTCACCATCAGTACCTATTTCCAAAAAGTCGATCTCATACCGCTTGGAGATTTCCAGGCAAACAGAGCGAAGAACTTCATCCACACGAGGGCTGATCACGCTCCGGCGGTACTTGGTAGGACAAACGATGTGGTAGAGCAAGACAGAGACATTATGGCTCTTATGAACGTAGCGGCTCATCCTTCAAGCATATCGCCCACATCGCCGCTAAAACCTCAGACGATAGCTACACCCCTGCCACGTCGCCAGGCACCAAAAAAGGTGGACGGGGCAAGCCCCGAGGTATCGGACCTGTAGAGAATGAAAACATCTTCTTTAGTATTTACTATTGGCGCTGTACTTCTTTCTATACTCTTTCATTCCATATTTTCTAACATGACTCATTTTAGTGATTTTAAAATCCAATTATCTTCATCCACAAAAAAATTAAATTCATATGGAAGTGTAGAAACCATCCATTATCTACGTCCAATTAGAGGATTAAATTTGTGGGGGAAAGAAACAGGAATTCCTTGGAAATATCCAAATCAAAAAAAACTTATTTTAAAAGATGCAAATACTTCGGCATATCCTCTTCCGAGAGTTGGATCTTTATTTGATCTCTATCCAAAGCGCCAAGCAAGTTTTATATTATTTTTCTGGCATGAAGAATATGTCATTGATTACGACTATTATGAATCTATCGGCAGGATAAACATCAATTCCTTTAATAAAGAAATTCATCCTGAATATAAAAATCGAGCAGGTGATGCCATTAATGCATTGAATATAGCTTTAAAATTAAACTCGCCAAATCAATTTATGAATCATTTTCAAATAGGACAAGCCTATTTTTACTCGGGCCAAACCAGAAAAAGTATTTCTGCGTTTCAAAAAGCCTATTCTGTTGGAAATTCGGATCAGAGACGAACGTATCTTCATGAATTCTTGAAAAAGAACAATTTGATAGATGCCGTACTGTCATCGGGTTCATAACCAGGAAAGCTTGGGCGTGGCTTCGGGGCGGGAGTCGGTGAGAGTTAGAAAGATTTCTTCTAAATCGCCGTTTGTGCCGGTCTGGGCGCGTAGCTCTTCCAGGGTTCCGAGGCCGACTAATTTTCCCGCTCGCAAAACCCCGAAGCGGTCGCACAGGCGCTCGACGACCTCCATGACGTGCGAGGTGAAAAACACGGTCGTGCCGCCCGCCGTGAGCTGCAAGAGAACGTCGCGGATCGTGCGGACGCTGGCCGGGTCGATGCCGTTGAAGGGTTCGTCTAAAAACAATACTTTCGGGCCATGGATCAGCGTCGCGGCAAGAGCGGTTTTCTTGCGCATCCCCATCGAGTAATCGACGA
Source organism: Armatimonadota bacterium (assembly GCA_031363095.1). Lineage (GTDB taxonomy): Bacteria > Armatimonadota > Armatimonadia > Armatimonadales > Armatimonadaceae > JANLTX01. Next base: position 17,892 of record JANLTX010000026.1, read on the forward strand.
TCAATCGACGGCGGGCGTCTTCGAGGCCAAAGAGAGACAGCAGCTCGTTCGTGCGCATCTGGGCCTGCTCGAAGCTCAGGCCATGCATCTGGCCGCAGAACAATAGCAACTCTTCCGCGCTCAGCCGCTCGTAGACGCTCGCTTCTTCCGGCAAAACCCCGAGGAGCTTTCGGGCTTCCAGTGACGGCTCGGCCATGGCGTGCCCGAGAAGCCGGGCCTCGCCTTGCGTGGGCGCGAGCAGCCCGCAGAGCATTTTTATCGTCGTGGACTTCCCCGCACCGTTTGGCCCGAGGAACCCGAAGAACTCGCCCGGAGCCACCGAGAAGCTTATGTCGTCCACCACGCGCTGACCGTTGTAGTCTTTCACCAGCCCGTCGGCTTGAATCGCTGCATCCATGTTCCCCAGAATACGGCATCGAGAGGTAGAATGTCTCCATGAAGTTCTTTATCGACTCGGCGAACCTGGGCGAGATCAAAAAAGTGGCCGAGTGGGGCCTTGTGGACGGCGTGACGACCAACCCGACGCTTCTCGCCAAAGAGGGCAAGGGCTTCAAGGAAACCATCCAGGCGATCTGCGAGCTTGTCAGCGGTCCGGTCTCCGCCGAGGTCGTGAGCGCGGATTCTGCTGAAAAAATGCTCGAAGAGGCTCACACGGTCGCAAAATGGCACCCAAACGTCGTGGTGAAAGTTCCATTCGGGCCGGAGGGCATGAAAGTGGTCCAGCAGCTCAAAAAAGAGGGAATTCGGACCAATGTCACGCTGCTGTTCAGCGCGACTCAGGCGCTCATCGCGGCAAAAGCAGGCGGGACGTTTCTCTCGCTGTTCGTCGGGCGGGTGGACGACATGGCGACCGACGGCATGGACGCCGTGCGCGACGCGACGGAGATGGTACACACCTACAGTTTCGAGAGTGAAATATTGGTGGCGTCCGTGCGACACCCGCTCCATCTGATCGAGTCGATGCGCTGCGGAGCACACATCGCGACGGTTCCCTATAAAACCCTCGAATTGCTCTACAAACACCCGCTTACCGACTCCGGGCTGGCAAAGTTTACCGAAGACTGGCAGAAATCGGGTTTGAACTTCGGCTAAACCCATGGAAATTTCCGGCACGACGCCTGTTTACTCGGTCTGGGGCTATCCGGTGAAGCACTCGGCGTCGCCTGCCATGCACAACGCCGCGCTCCGGGCGCTGGGGCTTCCGGGCGTCTACGTCCCGTTCGAGGTCGCGCCGGATAGAATCGCCGAGGCCGTGGCGGGCGTCCGGGCGCTAAGAATCGCCGGGGTGAACGTCACGGTGCCGCTCAAAGAGAAAGTCGGGGTGCACCTCGATGGCCTGACCGAGCGAGCGGCGCGGCTCGGGGCGGTGAACACGCTCTTCTGGCAGGACGGCAAGCTGATGGGCGACTCCACCGACGGGCCGGGCTTTCTGGCGGCGCTCGCGGAGGGCGGGTTTCCGGTGACAGGGAAAACCCAGGCGGTGGTTTTAGGCGCGGGCGGGAGCGCCCGCTCGGTCGTCGATGCGCTCGTGCGGGCAGGCGCGACCGTCGTGGTTCTCAACCGGACCCGCGAGAAAGCCGCTGAGCTTGCCGCGACGCTTGGGGCGCGACACGCACCGTGGGGCGAGGCGGCTCTTCGCCTACTCCTCCCCGACGCCGACCTGCTCGTGAATACAACCAGCGTCGGGCTGAAAGGCAATGAAGAGAATCAGCTTCCCGTCCCGCGCGAGGCGCTCCACCCGGATTTATTCGTCAGCGACTTAATCTACAACCCCGCCGAGACGCTTCTGCTCGCCCGTGCCCGCGAGCGCGGCTGCCGCGTCCAGAACGGCGTCGAGATGCTTGTCCAGCAGGGAGCCTTGAGCTTTGCCCGCTGGCGCGGCATCACCCCGCCGCTAAAAATCATGCGCGAGGCCGTGCTAAAACAACTCTATCCCTGAAATTGGGCCGAAAATTTCAAATATTACCCCCCAGGACGATAAACGTCCGAATTCCCAGGACGAAAATCGTCCGGCTATGGGGCGCTACGCGCCGTCGCCTTCGGCGAAAATTCGAGCGAAGTGAGACAGCCGAGCTTGCGAGGCTCCATTGCCGGACGATTTTCGTCCTGGTACCATGTCCGATGGGTATGGCCGGACATTTATCGTCCTGGATTATGGTCCTGAAACTCCCCTGGCAATTCGGGGTACAATTCAGGATGGGATGGAGCCTTTGCGCCAGCGATTTCTGACCTATCTCGACGAGCGCGATGCCTCGCCGGAGCCGAGGCGTGCGGGGCCGCTGGCGGTCGGGTCGCTGGTGCTTTTCGTTGCGGTCGCGCTGTTGCTGGCCGCCGCGTTTCCCTATCACCGGATTCTGGCCGCGCCGCTCATGCCACTCGGAGCGCTGTGGCTGATCCAGGGCGTGCTGGGCTTTGTGGAAAATGCACGGGAGCGCCGGAGCAAAAAACAGACCCGCGAGGTTGTCTCGCGTGGGGTTCCTGCCAGTGTCCACGTGGTCTGGGCCGACGAAAAACTGGAGCGTCCGGGGGTGGAGAAGCGGTTCTGCCTGGCTCTCCTCACGTTCGACACCAATGCCGCCCGCGACAGCGACTGGCTTCGCTACGTCGCAAGGCGCTCGGGCGATCTGGTTCCGCGTCGTCCCCGGCTCGTGCGCGGGCGACGACAGCGCCTGCCCATGAGCCGCACCGACGGCTACGCGGTCTACCTCGTCGATCTCGAAGTTGCACCGGGCTATCTTGCCGAGGGCTATCTCACCGGCAGCCCGCTTCCCTGCCTCGCGGAGCCGGGCGAGGTCGGCGGCATCGAGCTGATTCCGTACTGGCTCATCTTCCCCACCCCCGACCCCGCCCCCCGCCGGAGCCAGCGCGTTTGAACGTCGCCGAGATTCGGGCGGGGATGCCTGCGCTACACTCGCTGCTTCAGCTCAACTCCGGAACCAAGGGAATCTGCGCCGGGCCGGTCGTGGACGCCCTGCGCACGCTCACCGACGAGGTCGAACTCGGCGGCTACGTCGGCTACAGCACGGTGATGGGGAAAGCCCACGCCGCCCGTGCCCGGCTCGCCCGGTTTTTCGCCGTGCCCGACTCGGCCCTGGCGTTCACCGGCAACGCAAGCGTCAGTTTGAACGTCGCGCAGGCTCTGCCGTGGGAGCAGTGGCCGACGCCAGCGGATGTTTTAATCTCCGACCACGAGTATCCGACCACCAACATGCTCTTCGGGTACTTAGAGAAAATCGGCAAAGCCCGCTTGATTCGGTTCCCGCTCAACGGCGGCCCGGACGCGCTGGAGCACGCCGTCACGAAAAATACCCGGCTGATCGTGGCCTCGCATGTGGACTGCAACCTGGGAATCAGAATCGATCCGACGCCAATGTGCGCCTGGGCCAGAGAGAAAAATATTCTTAGCTTCATCGACGGAGCGCAGGCGGCGGGGCAGTTTCCGATAGACATCACGGCGCTGGGCTGCGATCTGTACATCACCAACGGGCACAAGTGGCTCTTCGGCCCCAACGGTGTCGGGCTTCTGTACGTTCGGCCCGGTCTGGAAGACACATTGACGCCCCCAATGGTCGGGGCGGGCACCATGGACTTTGAAAACCACGGGCGCTGGCTACCCGGCGCACATCGGTTCGAGCTGACCGCGACTCGCCCGGCACAGGTGCTCGCCACAATGGACGCCGCACTGAGCTGGCATGAGTCCCACCCGATTGAAGAGCGCCAGAAAGCATTGACAAAATACGTCAAAAAGCGAATTTTAGAGCAGCCCGAGCGCTTTCGATTGGTCACGCCACTGAACTGGGAAGAGTCGTCGTCGCTGGCGAGTATTCAGTTTCTCCAAAAAGACGGCTCCGTAGTTCCTGAAGCGCAGATTCTGGAGTTTTGTACGCAAAAATTGATCGAACGTGTGGCTTTTCTGCGCCCGGTACCCGAGTTCGATGCGCTTCGGCTCTCAATGGCCTATTACAACACAGAAGACGAGTACGAAAAATTCTTTGAATTAACTAAGGGACTGGTGTGAGCGCATCTCCCCGCTCGTCTCCCTCGCGACCCTCTTCGTTTATGCTCGTTCCTCGCCGAAGAGGGGTCAGAAATTACCGAGAGGCGCTTCTGCGAAAAATCTTCACCCTCTTCAGTCGCTGAAGAGGGCCGGTTGCTTGCAACCGGGGAGATGCTTAACGCGCTGGTATAACCGCCCACGATTGTTTATCGATTCGTAGAGCGCGGTAGCCGGGCGGGATCGTGAACGGGGCGAGCGCGGGAACCCCTTTCGGGAGGTTTCCGAGCGCGGTCCAGCGCCCGGCGTCGGTGACAAAGACCCAGGTTTTCCCCTCGCCTGCGGGCGTGGTCGGAAGCTTCGAGACGCTTCGTTTTTCGTCGTCGGGGATCGTGACGGGCGAGGCGGGCGGAGCGCCGTCTAAGATCAGGCGCTTGTTGGGATAGTCGAACGTCACTTTTTTGTAGCGCATCAGAAACGGCATCCCGAGCAATGCGCCCGTCTCAAGGCCCGTTCCCGAGCTGATCACATCGTCGAGGGGCGACGCCCCGATGCCGTAATTCACGGGATGCGCCAGGCCGCCCGGCCCGAGCAGGGAGAACGGGCGCGGGACGATGTCGAGTTTCATCGTCGATTTCGTGTTCCCGATCCCGACCGGCATCGCGTTCTCGACCGTCCGCACGGAGTCTTCGGGCAGGCCCAGCGCGAGCGTCCGGGCCAATCGGCGCGAGATCATCCCTGTCTGTGCGCCCGTATCGACGATGGCCCACAGCGGGGTCTCCAGAGAAAACGTCCGCTCGCTCTCGGGCGTGGCCGGAGCGAGAAGCCGCAGCGGAACATAGAGATTTCCGCCGTAGAGCTGCCGAAAGGGGAGCACGAACGCGTCTTTACCTGGCGTCCCCGCGCCCTTCTTCCCTTTTTTCAGCACCAGTGCGCTCCGGGCAAAGTCCAGCGTCACGGCGTAGTCGTCGAGCAGCGCCCCGCCAAAAATGCCGTCGCACATCGGTGTGTCAGTGGCCACGCGCAGAGGGAGCGGTCCCAGCCGTAGCGGCCCGAGCCCGACGGACCTCGGGCGCAGAACCTGGGCAGACTCTTTGCCCTGAACCCCTCGAATCACCGTGTTGGTGAGAAACTTTGCGCGTAGTTTTCGGGCCGGGGCACGGTCAGCGAGCAGCGCATTGCCCGCACCCGTGTCGAAGAGCAACTTGAAGGGCTTCCCGTCGATAGTTACGGTAACAAAGATCATCCCCAGCTCCTGAATCATCGGGATTCTGGCGCTCTCGGGGAGAAAAATTTGTTTTCTGCGCCGAGAAAACTCCGCACGGGATGCGTTCATGGCAACCAGCGAGCGGCCCATGGCGTCCAGGTCGCCCATAAACTCATCGAACGGGTAGCCCTTCGGCTTGAGTTTTTTGAGTTTCTCAATCGCTCTTTTCGCCTCGGCCTCGGTCTGACTGGTTTGCAGCGCGAGCCACCAGCCGTCGGGATCGTCGGGGCTGAGCGTCAGTGCTTTTTGAACTAATTTGTTAGCCGATTTTTCGTCGTCGTCCCAGGTGGCAAGCAGGGTCGCCCGCGCCAGAAGCGCCCAGAAACTCTCGCTCTTTTTAAGTTTCTCGACCGTTTTCAGAGCGTCCTCGGGGCGGCCCGCGCGAAGCTGACAGAGCGCCAGCAGCCCCCGCGCGTTCGAGTCGAGCGGGTCGCTCGCCGCCAGCTGCTCGGCCTGAATCAGCGCGTCCTCCCAGCGGTCAGCCCGGCGCAGCTCGCGAATCAGCGCCCGGCCCGAAGCAGGCGCTGGAGAAACGATGGCAGGGGGCGCGAGGTAGGGCATGTTTAGAGTGTACCTGCTGCGCGAAAGCCCGTGGTCTCGGGGCAGAGAATCGCCATTCCGCCATCGACCGGGATCACGGTGCCCGTCACGAAGCTTGCGGCGTCCGACGCTAAAAACAAAACCACCGACGCCACTTCCTCGGGCAGGCCGCAGCGCCCGAGCGGATACGCCGCGTGAAAGATTTTTTGAGTGCGCTCATCGAATTTTTCTTTCCAGGCATCCTCGCCGCGCACCATGATGTGCCCCGGCGCGACCGCGTTCACTCGGATGCCGCCTGATCCGAGATCGGCGGCCAGCGCCCGCGTCAGCCCGGAGAGCGCGGCTTTCGATGCCGAGTAGGCCACCCGGTCGGGGAGCGGCTGCTGAGCGACGAGCGAGCTGAGGTTAACGATGCAGCCGCGCGTGGCCCTCAGGTGCGGTGCGGCGGCTCTTGCCAGCAGGAACGGGGCGCGGAAGTTGACGGCCTGAATCGCATCGAACAGCTCGATGGAGGTCTCTTCCAGGGTCGTGCCGCGCTGATCCGCCGCGTTGTTGACGAGAATGTCCAGCCGCCCGAAACGCTCTATCGCCGCGTCGACCAGCTCCGCTGAGAACTCGGTTCGGGTCAGGTCGCCCGGCAGCGCCCGTGCGTTCTTGCCCAGAAGCGTCAGGGTCTCCGAGAGTTCGGCCTCCTGAAGATCGCTCACCACGACGGACGCACCTGCCTGCGCCAGAGCAACCGCTATCGCCCGCCCGATTCCTATCGCCGCGCCCGTGACCAGCGCGACCTTTCCCGAAAAATCCATGCCCGAAGTTTACCCTGAATCTAAGAGGGATCAGAAGGAGGATCGGGATTCGCTATGCCGAGCCGTTCTTGGATTTTCTGCTTGAATATTTTACGGGTCATCCGGGAAATCAGCGCTCCTTCTGTGATCTGATTCAGAATATCTTCTGTGATGGGAACATCCAGATCAAAACTACGGAACCCCGGCGCGATTTTCTGACTGGCTTCATCGAGTTGGATCAATAGCGACAAAGGAAAAATCCTCACCCAGTTATAACTTACACAAGAAGGTTTTTTAATGAATGGGTGGTCTCCCACCTGCAGCATAGTCGTTTTATCCGTCCAATCTTGCACAGAATTTAGAGGGACTGCGATAATAGATTGGTTTTCCTCTTCTGAACCACAAATAATAATATGCAAATGTCGCGTGGTGCCTTCGTCACAATAATAAAAAGTATCTCCACGACGAAACGCCATGTATTTACGCCTCTATTTGACCCTGTTTTCAAGATTGGCAGAAGCAATTGATTTTTCAATGCTTTTTTCAATTTCAATATTCTGAATAATTTCCGTGATTTTTTCGCGTGAAAAACCTTCTATTTCCAATACCTGAGTATAAGAAATTGTTTTTGAAGATCCCTGAGGATCGTCCCACTCAGCAAAATCATGAGTGATGGCAACAAGCTGTTTCCATGTCTTGCCTCCATGCTCTTCAAAAATAGAAGCGATTACTTCCTCTTCGGCTTCTGATAAAAGATCATCACCCGGTTGATTTTGAACTTCGACATCATAACCTATCGTATGTATATAATCAGACCAATAACTTAAATCAACATTGTTACCGCGTATAAGATTATAAGTATTACTTAAAACAGGGCCATGTGGCATAGAATACCAATTATCGTAAGTAATAGGAACATTCCATTCGATTAGCATTTTCTTGTCTGCCATATAAAGAAGTTTTAAAAATGCAGTGTAGTTAATTCGTCCGCCAGCTTTATTCAGAAGGTACGCAGCAACCTGGGTGATTTTCTCATTTGTAAACATTCCAGCACTTCTCCCTTCAAGGGGAATCTGTCTCCCCACACCCGCAGTGTATCAAACCAAACGGACGTTTGCAACACCCCTGGAATTTCTTACCCCGCCCGGTAGTACCCGGCTTCCTCGACGCTCACCCGGCTGTTTTTGGTCAGGCGGACCGGGACGCCCACTCGCCCGATGAGTCCCCGGTCGGCGAGCCAGTCGCACACGAGGTCCATGGCTTCGGCGTGCCAGTGCCGGGCAAAATAGACGTTCAGCTCGCGGGCCGAGCGGGGTCCGTCGGCCTCGCTTAAATACTCCAGCAGGGGTGCAAAACAAAGTTCGGTGCGCTCAACAAGATAGCCTTCCTGCAATTTCCAGGCATCCGTCATGGCTTCGAGAGTCTTGGGGCCGTCCAAAACATCGGTGTAGACTTTTTTAAAGAACGTCGGGTTGAGTTTCAGGGCTTGCTGAATGACCTCGCGGCCTGGATTCTCGCCCGCCGCGATAATTTCGATGAAAGCAAGCTGCATCGTGACATAGAGAATATAATAAGCCGCGTAGTGCGGGTCTTTTTTGATCTTGAGCCATTTTTCGACTTTGGTGAGCGTCGGGAGACACATCGCACCCGATCTTAAATACTGTGATTTTTTATCGCGCTCGCCAATTGGCCCGACGTTTTCCCAGAATAACTTCAAAGAGTCGTCTTTTGTAAATAGAATTTTACTTCGGTACAAAAAAGAATTGATAAAACTGCCCATCATCGCGCTATCAACGTTTTTTTTGAAATCCGAGCGGCGCATGATATTCGCATGGATCGAGATTTCGTCCTCGGTGAGCGTGAGCGACTCGGGCTTTGCAGACTCGTCTACCAGAATCGTCAGGTCGATGTCGGACTTCTCCCAGACCGCGTCGTAGGCCAGCGAGCCGGAGAGAATCACGGCGATCACCGCGCGATCCTGCTTTAATTTCTCACAAAGCGACTCGACGGCACGCTCGTAGCGCTCTTTCTGGTTCACGGGGCTTTCTCCACGCTCAGTTTGCCCGAGATCGCCGGAAGCTGCCACTCTCGCCCGCCCGCGCTCAGCCTTACCGCTCGTCGCGCGGCGTTCAGGGCGACGAAAACGACCTGCTTTCCCAGCGTCCGGGAGTAGAGAAGCTGTTTATTCCCCGCATGGATCACGGTGGTTTTGCCCTTTCGGAGCGCGGGCAGAGTTTTACGCAGACGAATCAAGCTCTGGACATGCTCCCACAGACTATTTTCTTCGGGTGTGCGGCCCTCGGGCGTGAATTTTTCTTTCGGGAAGCTGCGACGGTTGTCCGGGTCGCCGCCGCCGGAGAGTCCGACTTCGTCGCCGTAGTACCAGAGCGGAATTCCGCGCGTCGTGAAGAGAAACGTCGCCGCAAGCTTCAATTGTTCCAGGCTCGCGCCGTCCCGCCCGAGAAAGCGCGGCTCGTCGTGCAGCCCGAGGAACGTGACCAGGTTTTCGGGGTCGGCGTAGAGAGTGTCTTTTGCGAGCACTTCTCCAAGAGCGCTCAGGGGCTTTTTTCCGATCAGAACCTCAAAGAGTGCGAAGTCGTAGAGGTGGGAAAAGCCCGCGCCGCGCCTGTCGAAGTGCGCGTTGATCTCGGGGTCGGGGAAGTTCACCTCGCCCAGGGTCGAGATTTTTGGAAACTCTGCCCGGAGCGCCGCGTGCCAGCCCTGCCAGAAGTCCACGGGGACGTAGGGCGCGGTGTCTTGCCGGATGCCGTCGAAGCCGAAGACTCCCACCCACCAGAGTGCGTTTTGAATGAGATACCGGCGGCACTCGGGGTCGTCCTGGTTCAGGTCGGGCAGGATTCCCGCAAACCACCCGGAGAGCGTCGCCCGCTTCGAGGCCGCGCTCGCCTGCGGGTCCACGACGTTCTTCACGTTCCAGTCGCAGTCTATTTTGGGGTGGAGCCAGGTTGGGGTCGGCGGGTCGGCGGCCCACGGATGAAGCGGCCCGACATGGTTTGCGACCTGGTCTTGAAGAATTTTTATTTTCAGCCGGTGTGCTTCCGAAATCAGGGCGTGGAGATCGTCGGGCGTGCCGAAGTGCTCTTCGAGGGCGTAGAAATTTACCGCGCCGTAGCCGTGATAGTCGATAGCGGGCTGCCCGGCGTAGCGCAGGGTCGGGTGAGGGATATCGGCGTTGTCGTAGAGCGGGGTGAGCCAGAGCGCGGTGACCCCTAACTGTTTCAGGTACGGCAGCTTCTGGCGAATCCCGACCAGATCGCCGCCGTGGTAGTGGCGCGGGCGATTTTTATCGAATAGCCCCTTTGATTTTTCCGGGTCGTTGTTTTTCGGGTCGCCATCATAAAAGCGGTCGGGGAGAATTAAATACAGAACGTCGGTCTCGCTCAGCGGCCCGAGGCATGGCGCGGCGCGGTCCAGCACGGTGAACGAAATTTTTGCATCCCCGAGGCGCACGTTACGCGGGCCAATCGGGGCGTCGGGCGCTAAAAATAAATCGACGAAAAGCGTCCGGCCATCGGGTGAGACATTGGACGCTCCGAGCCTGACTCCCTGGCCGTCTATCTGGAGCGGGGCATCGCCCAATCCCTCGCCGCGTAGCAACAATCGGACGGATTTCTGCGCCGTCCGACGCCACCACGACGGCGGTTCCACACAAGAAATTACCACCGACTTTTCTCTTCCCCCAATCGATTGGGGACATGGTATCATAACTACATCACGATGGAAGAGTCAGGCGACAGATCGCACGCCCCCGCCCGTCTGGAAGACATCGCCCAGAGAGTCGGTATCTCCCGCTCGGAGGTCTCGCGCGTGCTCAACGGGCGCGTCCGCGCGGGCCGCAGCGTCGGGAAGGTCAAGCAGGACGAGATTCGCAAGGTCGCGCGGGAGCTGAACTACCAGCCGCACCAGGGCGCACGGAACCTCGCGCGGGGCCGCACCGACATCATCGCGTTGCCGGTCGAGATCACGCCCGACTCCCCGCTCGCCCCGCACTATCAAGAGATCATCGCAGCCGTCACCGTCGCGCTTCACGAGCACGGGTTCCGGCTACTGCTGGCCCAGCTCACGGGCGACCCGCAGGCGGCGCTGAAAAAGCTCGCCCAGGCCCGAAGCTGCGACGGCATTCTGCTCACCGACATCCGCGTGGACGATCCCAGGCCCGCGCTGCTCCAGGGGCTTCACTTCCCATTTGTGATTCGTGGCTCGGCTCCACAGGCGGGCGTCCCGGCGATTGGTGTGGACAATCAACAGGTCGGGCGGCTCTCCATCGAGACGCTGGTGGGCTATGGACACCAACGAATTCTGTGTCAGCACATCGGCAAAGACTACATGGCGGGCCTCTGGCGACAGCAGGGTGCCCGCGAGGCTGCCGAGGCCGCCGGGATCGCGAGCGCCGTGACTCATGACGACACGCTTTCCGGCGAAGAGGGCGGCTACCAGCTTGCCCGCGCCGCTCTCACCGGCCCGAACCCGCCCACCGCGCTCTTCGCCGTGGACGAGCTGGGCGCGTTCGGGATGCTGCGCGCCATCGCCGAGCTGGGCCTGCGCGTCCCGGACGATGTCTCGCTGCTCACCTGCCTGAACGCCCGAATTCTGCGGCTGGTGCATCCGCATCTCTCGGTTCTGAACCTGCGCCAGGACCTGGTCGCACGGGAGGCCGGACTGACACTGGCAAGGCTGCTGCGCGGCGGGGACGTTCCCGGCGAGCAGGTCTTTGTCACGCCCGTCCTCGAAGATCGCGGCTCTATCGGCCCGCCAGGGTAGCCGCGTCTTCGCCCGCGATGTAGCCGGTGGACCAGGCGGCTTGAAGGTTGTAGCCGCCGACCGGCCCGGCGATGTCTAAAATCTCGCCGCAGAGCCACAGGCCGCCCACTTTCTGGCTTCGCATGGTTTTCGGGTCCACCTCGCTTAAAGAGACGCCGCCCGCGACGACCTCGCCGCGCTCCAGCGGGACGGCACGCACCCGCCCGAGGTTCCAGCCTTTGAGAGTTACTGCCAGTCGATTACGGTCTTTGGCGGTTAAATACGCGCCCCGACTCGCGCCATCGACGTTCGCAGACGCCAGCACCGGCAAGGTCAGGCGCTCGGGAACCGCCGCATCGACGAACGCCGCGACGCTCTTACGGGGATTCTCGCGGGTCCAGGCAAGAAGGCGCTCGGTGAGTTTTTCCAATGGCTCGTCGGGGAGGAAATCGGCTTCCACGACGGAGTCATCGGGAAGAGCTTCGGCGATCTCGCGGCTGACTCCGAGCGCAACCGGGCCGGAGACGCCTTTGTAGGTGAAAACCAGGTCGCCTCGCCAGCGCATCCGCTCTTTTCCGGGCGTCCCGTCGGGATTGCGTTTTCTGGCCCGCAAAAGACAGTCGCGCAGAGGCACGCCGTTGTAGCCCTCGGACGGGGTCGGGTCGAGATACAGCGGGGCGAGCGCCGCCGTCAGCCGGACAACGCGATGGCCCAGCGCCTCGACCCACTTCCAGCCATCGCCCGTGCAGCCCGTCGCCGGGTAGCTGCTCCCGCCCGTCGCGAGAACCACGCGCCCGGTCTCTAAAAGCTTTCCGTCGCCCAGCCGGACGCCTGTGACGGCTTTATTTTCCGCCAGAAGCTCGGTCACCGGCGCTTCGAGCCAGATATTGACGCCCGCTCGTCGCACGAGGTTTTCGAGAACTTCCACGACATCCCCGGCGTCGGCGGGCGCGACCGGAAAGATGCGTCCATCGGGGCGGGTGTACAGCTCCATCCCCGCGTCGGTCAGAAGCTTTGTGAAGTCGGCGTTGGTGAACTTGTAAAAACTTGGTTTTAAAAATCCAGCTTCGCTCGGGCGAAACGCTTTTCTCACGTCTTCGAGCGGCCCGGCGTGGGTCACGTTGCACTTGCCCCCGCCCGAGATTAAAATTTTAGTCCCGAGCCGCTTGCCCTTCTCCAAAAGCTGAACATCGGCTCCAAGGCTCGCCGCTCGCCAGGCCGCGATCAGGCCCGCTGCGCCGCCTCCCACCACGATCACCGAAGCTTTCTGGCTCACTGGCTGGCTCTTTTCAGGCGATCACGAAGTGCGGCCCACTCCGGCGTCTCGGGCGGAACAACCACAATGATTCGCCCAATGCTCGGGTCGGCATCCAGGCGGCGCAGCTCGGCGTACAGAACGCTGGCGGCCTGGGCCGGGTCTTCGGGCAGAGCCAGAACGCTGTCGCCCGGCCCGAGCGTGGGCAGCTCGCGCACCAGAGTGAGCGGCTTTGTCGGGGCGTAGTGCCGCAAGCTCTGCCCCGGCGAGCGTACTGTCCCCCGAAGCGCGTCGTTCGCGGGGCGAACAAGGCTTTCGCCCCCGTGCGGCACGGGGGATGGGGGGAGAGATACCATGCCGGGACGCAGGACTCGGGGCGTGGGGCCGGTGACATCGACGACGGTGCTCTCGATCCCGACGGCGCACGGGCCGCCGTCGAGAATAAATAAGTCTTCGACGAAAGGCCCGAGCGAATCGGCGACGTGCCGGGCCGTCGTGGGAGAGATTTCTTCGGAGCGGTTCGCACTCGGCGCGGCCAGAGGAAGCCCCGCCGCGCGAAGCAGGGCGAGGGCGACCGGATGGTCGGGAACGCGCAGCCCGACGGTGCTCCCGCCCGCCGTCACGACGCCCGGAATCGTGTCGGCTTTCTCCACGACGAGGGTGAGGGGGCCAGGCCAGTGCGCCTGCGCCAGGCGGCTTGCGCCCGGAGGCCAGTTTCTTGCCAGCGCCCGCGCCTCGGCCTCGCTTGCCACGTGAACGATGAGCGGGTTGCTGGGGGGGCGTCCTTTCGCCGCAAATATTTTCTGAACGGCGGCGGCGCTCAGAGCACTGGCCCCGAGGCCGTAGACCGTCTCGGTGGGAAACGCGACCAGCTCCCCGGCATGCAGGCGTGCAGCGGCCTCGGCAAGCGTGGCTTCATCGGGGAGACAAATTCGGACGGGCACGGGTGAATTTTATCGTGCCTGCCTCCAAGAGTTTATCCAAACAGCCGATACTGTCTCTTAGAGTGACGGTATTTCGCAACCCAACACTACAGACTCGGATTCTGAGTATGGTCATGGCAGGCATTCTGCTGTGCGCCCTGCTTTTCTTTGTCTGGCGTCAGCGTCAAACCCAGCAGATCAAGCTGATCCTGGCGAGCGTCCAGGAAGATCGCAATCGCGTTTTTTCGGAATCTTTGAATCTCTACAGCCAACCACTTCGTTCTTATGTGAATACCAACTCATATTGGGACGAATTAGTTCAATTTACAAAAAATAAAAATCAAAAATGGGCAAAAGAAAATATTGATATATCCAACGAAAATACAATAGATACTATTTTAATAATAACCAACACGAATAAAAAGATCTATGAATTTAATAAATCTAATTCTTTGCAAAAAAATATAAATTGGAAAAATTTAATCCCTAACAGCTTGAAACAAGCCTGTTTCATCAACTCAAACAATGAAGTCTGGGAGATACACAGCGAGCCAATCACATCGGGAAACGATCCGAAGCATCTCGGTGCTGTATTTGGGCATCTTATTGTCGGAAGGCGCTGGAACCAGGCTCGAATCGCGGCACTGGAAAAGCTGACCGGCGCACGGCTAAGCCTGACTATCGACTCTTCCCAGAATAGCATCCGGCCAACGCCCGCCCCTGGCCAGATCCGAAGCAGGGTTCAGCTCAATCACCCCGACGCCAACGATCCCGCGATCCGGCTGGAAGCCGATTTCGATATCACTCTGGCTCAGGAGCTGGAGCGGTTCTCCAGCGAGACGATGACACTGTTTGTGATCTACGGACTGATTTTGATACTGGCGATTGCTCTCTCGCTCCTGCGCTGGGTCAACGCCCCCTTGCGGCTGCTCACCGACAGTCTCCAGAATCAACAAACACCGCACGCACGCTTGCCCGGACGCGAGTTCGGGGAGCTGGGACGGCTGGTTACCGAGTTCTTCGCCAACAAAGAAGCCCTGCGCGAAGCGAACGAAGCCCTGGAGTGTCGCGTCACCGAGCGAACGGAAGCACTCCAACAAACCGTTGCCTCCCTTCAAGAGACCCAGCAACGCTTTCAAGAGGTCATCGATCATACGCCCGTGACGCTCTTTGTGATGGACCGCCAGGGAAAGCTGACCCTGCTGGAAGGCCAGGGCGTCCGGACCGCACAATTGCCTCGGGAAAGGCTGATCCAGCGCTCCGTCTACCGGCTCTGGGGCGGAAATCAATACGTCCAGCAGCGCATGCGAAACGTTCTGGAGTACGGACGCGACGAAGCCTTTACCGTCGAGGTGCGCCGGGTGCCGTTCGATGTCCGACTGCGCCCTCTGCGCAACGTCCAGGGCGAGGTGACCGGAGCCATCGGGATCGCTCTGGATGTCACCGAACGCCAGCGCTTCGAGGCGGCCCTGAAGCATCAGGCACTCTATGATGCCCTGACCGGCCTGCCCAACCGCACCCACTTCCGCGAGGAGCTGGAGCGTGCCCTCAGCAAGGCAAAAGTCGATCATTCGATAACGGCGATTCTGTTTTTAGACCTGGACAACTTCAAGCTCATCAACGACACGCTCGGCCATGAGATCGGGGACGGACTCCTGCGCGCACTCGCCACTCGCCTGCAGGAGACGGTCGGCTCGCGGGGACTGGTCGCACGCCTCGCCGGGGACGAGTTCGTTATTTTGATCGAAGACGCTCAGGGTCGCGAGATGGTCGAGGCACTGGGAAGCCAGATATCCGCCGCCCTCAGCGCACCGCTCTCGCTGGTGGGCCGGGAGCTTTACGCTAACGCCAGCATCGGAATCGCCCTGACCCAGAGCGGCGAGACCACGCCCACCGAGATGCTTCGCCACGCCGATGTCGCGATGTACCGGGCCAAGCAGACCGGGCGCGGACGCTGGTTCACCTTCGACGAATCGATGAGCCACAACCTTCAGGAGCGCCTGGAGCTGGAGTCCGACCTGCGCACCGCCGCGAGCCGTGACGAGCTAAAAGTCTTCTACCAGCCGATTGTTCGGCTGAGCGATGGCGAGATCGACGAAGTTGAAGCGCTTCTGCGCTGGCAACACCCCCGCCTGGGACTGATCGCACCGGCGCGCTTCATCCAGATCGCTGAGGAGTCCGGCGCGATCATCGGGCTGGACTACTGGGCCTTGCGCCAGGCCTGCACCGAGGTCCGCGCCCACAACGTCGCCCACCCGGATCGCCCGCTGACCCTCTCCGTCAACCTCTCGGCCAGCCAGTTCCAGCAGAGTGCCCTTCCCACCGTGGTCCGCCGAATCCTGGAAGCCACGGGCCTGGAGCCGCAGCGGCTCAAGCTGGAGATCACCGAAGGGACCATGATGCAGGACCCGCACACGGCAGCGATCCTGCTCACCGAGCTGAAAACGCTGGGCGTCCGCATCGCTATCGACGACTTCGGCACCGGGTTCTCGTCGATGACCTATCTGGGCGCACTCCCGCTGGATACCCTCAAGATCGACCGCAGCTTTATCCGTCAGATGCACGAGCGCACCAGTAGCCTGGCTATCGTCCATGCGATTCGTCAGCTCGCCGCCGCCCTCGATCTGGATGTCACCTGCGAGGGTATCGAGACCGAGGAGCAGGCCCGGCTACTCAAGCGCATGGGCTGCGAGCGCGGCCAGGGCTACCTCTACGGACGCCCCGCCCCCTTCGCCGAGCTTGCCGCCCGCCTGGACGCCTCCGAGCCTCTCCTGCGCGCCGCGTGAGATTTCTCACGCCCCGGAACCCTCTTACCTGGCTCCCTGTCTGATTCACCAGAAAAACCCGATAAGTTATACACGGCACAACTGTTGCGTCTGAAGAAAAACCGTATGTTTAGCATGAAAAAAAGAATCAATGAGCTTACGGTGCGCCTGCTGGAATCGAAAGAGCGAGCCGATGCCCTGGAGCGAGAGAACGCACAGATGCGCGCCGATCTCGCCATCCTGGAAGAGACACTGCACACCAGCGATCCGCTGGAGATGGTCGCGCGTATCCGAAACATAGAAACCGCCCGCCGCTGAGAATCTGCGTAGAAACGCTGTCCCCCGAGTGTCGCTGCGCCTCGTTCCTCGGCTTGCTCCCTCGCCCCCGTCTTTTTCCTCCTTCGTCGGGACGGGGGATGTGTCACAAACTCCCCCCGTAGCGAGGTACGAGCGATCAGCGGGGGCGAAAGCTTTCGTCGCCCCGCGACGAACGCGCTTCGGGGGACATATCGCTGATCCTCACTTGACGAAGGGCCGTCCGCTAAGCTACACTCCGTCTATGGAAATGACGGAAGCTGCGGCGCGTATCCGCAAGGTGATCGATCAGGCCGAGACGGTCATCGTCGGGAAACGTGGGGCTATCGAGGCCGCTGTGGTGGCGCTTCTGTGTAACGGACACCTGCTCATCGAGGACATTCCGGGCGTCGGCAAGACGACGCTTGCGAAAACGTTGGCGTTTTCTTTGAGCTGCGTCTTCAAGCGAATTCAGTTCACCCCCGACCTGCTCCCCGCCGACATCACGGGCACGTCGATTTTCAATCAAAAGACCCAGGAGTTCGAGTTTCGAGCCGGGCCGGTCTTTGGCAACATCATCTTAGCCGACGAGATCAACCGAGCGACCCCCAAAACCCAGGCCGCGCTGCTGGAGTGCATGGAAGAGCTTCAGGTCACGTCCGACGGCGTGACACACATCTTGCCGCGCCCCTTCTTTGTGATCGCGACCCAGAACGACCTGGAACACGCGGGCACCTACCAGCTTCCCGAGGCCCAGTTAGACCGATTTCTGATGCGCCTGCGCCTCGGGTATCCGTCGCTTGAAGACGAAGTGGCGATCCTGAACCTTCAGCTCCACAACCGCCCCCTGGATGCAATCACCGCCACGCTGGATGTAAACGAGCTTCTGGCGCTGCAAGAGGTCGCCCGCAATGTCCACGTCGATCCACGGGTGCAGCGCTACATCGTCGAGATCGTGAGCGAGACCCGTAAGCATCCGCAGGTCGAGGTCGGAGCCAGCCCGCGCGGCTCGCTCGGCTTGATTCATGCGGCTCAGGCCCACGCCGCGCTCCATGGCCGAGGCTTCGTCCTGCCCGACGACGTGAAAAAACTTGCGCCGTCGGTGCTGGCCCACCGGATTGTCCTGACGCCCGAGTCGCGCGCCCGTGGCGTCACCGACACCGAGGTCATCGTCGATCTACTCAACCGAATCCCCGTCCCTGTCGGCATCGGGAAGTGATCGACACACACGTCCATTTCAACTCGCGGGCGCTCTCGGGCATGTGGCGCGACGCACTCTCCCGCGCAGCGACAGCAGGCGTCGAGGCGTGCATCGTAGTCGGCTATGATTTAGAGTCGTCCCAGAAAGGCGTCGCGCTTTCTGAGGCTGACGAGAGACTGTTCGCGACGGTCGGCGTTCATCCGCACGACGCCACGCACTGGAGCGACGAAGCCGCCAAAAAAATTATCGGCTGGCTGGACCATCCGCGCGTCGTGGCGCTCGGCGAGATCGGGCTGGACTTCTACCGCGACCTCTCGCCCCGACCCGCTCAGTACGCGGCTTTTTCGGCCCAGCTCGCCCTGGCAAAAGCAAAAAACGCACCCGTGGTCATTCACTGCCGCGACGCCTACGACGAAGCCATCGACGTTTTAGAAGCCGAGGCCGGAGATTTGACGGTGATTCTGCACTGCTTCGGCGGGAATTTAGCCCAGGCGCAGCGGGCGTGGGCACGTGGCTGGTTCATCGGCGTGGACGGCCCGGTGACGTACAAAAAAAACGACGACCTGCGTGCCCTTATCGCCGCGTGTCCGGGCGAGCTGCTGCTGCTCGAAACCGACTGCCCCTGGCTCTCCCCCGAGCCTTTGCGCGGAAAAAACCCCAACGAACCCGCCCGGCTGACCTACATCGCCCAGACCGTCGCCGAGGTTCGGGGAACTTCCGTGCCCGACCTCGATGTCTTAACTACCGGGAACGCCTGCCGCGCCTTCCCGAAACTTTCGCGATAGAATTTTACGGAGGAAATCATATGAGCACGGTTACTTTGGAGCTACCAGACAGTGTTGCAGCCGCACTGAACGCAGATCAATCGCGTGCTATCGAGCTACTAAAAGCAGCTTATGGCTATGAAGAAGAGAACGATAATATAAGTTATGATAAAGAAGATGCGGTATCTCAAATCAAAAACGCCTTAGATTCACTGAAACGCGATGAACCAGGAGAGTCTCTTGCTGAATTTATTACCCGTCGTCGTCAGGAGCGCAACTCTGCGTGAGCGATATCGATGAATTACGCCCCTATTTTGTTGAAGTACGTCCAGAGGTAGCCGCAGATATCGCTCGACTGCATGGACAACTTGTCGGACATGTTGGAGTCAGGTTCGCTGATGCATGGGAAGATGGTTTATATGATGCCCTTACCGATCTTGCATTCACTCCAATGCGTCAGATTGCTGAGTTTGAAAATGATCAAATTGCTAAAAGCGAATCAGGCATCTCACCAACACCAGTCATACGTCGTATGATCTACCGAAGACGAGGCAGTAAAGTAGCCGCCGTGATTTTCTATTTTATTCAGGACAATCCCGCAGCTCCTGGAGGTAGAGGTTACGTACATCTACTACATGCGCGTCACGGCTCACAAGACACTTTAACAGCAGAAGAAACCGCCAATCTTCAGAAACAAATTCTATGAAACGTCTGCTTTTTTCGTTGCTCGCCTTGCTCTGTGCGCTCGCTCCTACGCTGGCGCAGGAGCCGGACACGACTCCTCCGCCCGCGCCGCCCGTCGCTGCCAAAAAGCTGTCGAATCGCTCGAAAGTCGAGACGCTGACCGCAAAAATTGTAAAACTGGACGCCGACAAGAGGGCCATCACGCTCAAGACCGAGGGGGCAGGCCGGGAGATTCTGGCCCGCGCCGACGACGTGACCGAGTTCTTCAAGGACGGCAAGCCCGCAAAAATAACCGACTTTACCGAGGGCGATAAAGTCACGGCCCGTGTCTCGCTCAAGCCAGGCGCAACCGCCGGGACCCTGAAATCGCTCTTCGACGAGAAAACCGTCGCGGGCAACAAGGTCCAGCGCGCCCAGGAGATCGTCGGGAAAGTGGTAACCAGCTCGCTCACCAACGTCGATGTGAAGCTTGACGGCGACGAGAACGGAGCTGTGAAAAGCTACCGGGTCAACGACCGCACGCAGTTCTTCAAGGCCGACAAACCCGCCAAAGCCACGGACTTCAAGCCGGGCGATCCGGTCGCGATCCGCCCGCGCGGCTTGCCTGGCGGGACGGTTCAGGCCGTGGTCGTCGCCGACAAAAAAGAGTCCCTCGAAGTGGCCCACACCGACGGCCTTTCCAGCTGGGCAGGCACGATTGAAAAATTCGAGAGCGATGAACTCACCCTCAAGCGCCTCGACGGAGCGATTCGCACCGTGAAGCTCTCCGAGACCGTCGCCATCACGCGCGGCAAGACCGAGCTGACAAAGGCCGATCTCAAGCCCGGCGCAAAAGTCAAGCTTCACCTCGTCAAGGGCAACCCCGACGACAAAGGCCGCCGCACCGCCGACAAAGTGGCGGTGTCGGCGCGGTAGTTTCCCCCAGCCCCAATAATGGGGAGTATTCTCTCCCCGGCTTAGCGAGCATCGGCGTACCGGAAGCGACTCTCTCCAGGCTCGTTCCTCGCCACTCGCTACGCGAGTCACGGTCGCGGCGACCGGGGAGAGTGCGAAGCCGAGGGAATACTCCCCATTATTGGGGCCGGGGGAAGCCCTACTCGAACCGGATGTCGTCGAAGTAGAACGTGAGTTTCTTGCGAGCGCTCGCGACGGTCCAGAGAAAGCCGGTTTTGATCCGCGAGAGGTCTTTGCCCTCGACAGGAATCTCGTATTTTTTCCAGAGGCTGGTCAGAGCGAACTCGGGAAGCTCGCCCGTGGCGGTGTCGAAGAACTTCTTATCTTTGCCTAAGATTCCGAACTTGACGCTGATCGTCTCGCCACCGAAGTCGCCCTTGGCCCAGAACGTGAGTTTTTTCGCGCCCGAAAGATTCACGCCGCCCGGCTTGTCGCCCCAGTCCTCGGCAGGCGACTGCCAGACGACCCCGCCCCAGGTCTCCGACGGCCCGAACGTGACCTTGATACAGGTCGCGCCCGCGTGGGGCGCTTTTGTCCAGCCTTCGTCGAGGGTGATGGCCGCCGCGTTGCCCATCCACCCCGACGGCACAAAGACCGGGCTGCCCGACTTGTCGGCGTAGAGCACGAACGGGAGTTTCTCGCCCCCGGACGTGGGCGCGGGAGCCTCGCCCTTCACCCGAACCGGGACGTTGGCCGTGGCCGCGTTGCCCGCCGGGTCGCGGACGTAGACGAACAAACGGTACGCGCCGGGGGTCTTGGGAAGCGTCACTTTCACGCTCTTGCCCTCGCCCGCCACGGCTTCTTTCAGCGCTTTGGTCTCTGGTTCGGCGTCGCCGCCAGAGCCGGGCTTGTCCTGCTCGCTCCGCAATTCCCAGGCGTAGCGCAGGGGCTTGCCTTCGGGGTCGGTCGCTGTAATCGTCGCCGGAAGACTGGCTCCTGGCTCGAACTCTTCTGCGCTCAGCGTCAGCGGCGCGATGGTGGGGCACAGATCGGCGGGGGCTTTTCCGCTCCAGAGCCGGGTCATCGTATCGACCGATGCGGTCTTCTCGCCGCCCGAGAGAAACATCCCAAACCAGGTCGGGGTCTGCTCCATCTTGTTGCCCCAGAGAAACGCCAGTGTCCCGACGCTCAGCGAGTCCGACGAGATCGCCTGGAAGCTCTTCTCATAAAACGCGGCTTTCTCCGTGCTGGTCGGCTCTTTCGGCGCACCCCAGCTCGTTTTTCCCACTTCCCACGGCCCGAGTGGGCCGAACTCGGTAATGAGCACCGGGCGCGTGCCGCCTGCTTTGCGGTAGCGCTCTAAAATGCTCGCCGCGCCACCGTACGAGTTCAGCCCGGCGATGTCTAAGCTCGGGCAGAGCCGGTGGTAGTTCTTGACGCTCTCCCCGCCGAGGTCTGCCGTGACGGTGAGCGTCGGGTGATTTTTATCCAGACGCTTGATCAGGGCCGCGCAGCTCTCGATATGGCTCCAGATCGCAGCGTTCTTGCCGCCGCTCTCCATCTCGTTGCCCAGCCCCCAGGCTAAAACCGCCGGGTGGTCTTTGTACTTCTCGACCGCCTTTCGGACGGCGTCAAGCTGCGCCGAGACTTTCTCGGAGTCGTTGTAGTCGAAGCCGTGGCGCTCGTGGCCCAGCCAGATTCCGAGAACCACGGCAAGCCCGTTTTTCTGGGCATCGTCGAGGAGCTTCTGGGTATTGTCATCGACGCCCCAGGTTCGGATGGTGTTTCCGCCCGCCGCTTTGAGCTGCGAGAGGTTCTGCCCGCCCCCGACGCCCTTCACCACGAACGGCTTGCCGCCCCGCAGAAGCTGCCAGCCGCCCGCCGCCGTCTTTTGCAGCGCTGTCGGGACCGCCTGCGCGTGGGCCGCTCCGCCCGTCGCCGCCAGAAGAACCAGAGAAAGGATTGTAAGTCGCATACCGAAATCTACCACACTCTGGCATCTCCCTTGAAGCGCTTCGCTTTCGTCCCTCTTCGGTTGGCCGCTCGTTCCTCGCTACGAAGAGGGATAAAGAGAGATGCTCCCCATTATTGGGGCCGGGGGAGAGCGCGCCAGCCGATGTCGCGGCGGACGGTGGCTCCCTCGAAGTGAATGAGATCGACGGCGGCGTAGGCACGCTCGCGAGCTTCTTGCAGGGTCTCGCCCGTGGCCGTGACCGAGAGAACCCGCCCTCCGCTGGTGACGACCTGGCCGTCCTGGTCAAAAGCGGTGCCCGCGTGGAAGACAACCACAGCGTCGAGCTTGGCAGCGGCGTCCAGGCCCGTGATCGGCTTGCCCTTCTCGAACGCGCCCGGATACCCGCCGGACGCCATCACGACCGTCATCGAGGCACGTGGGGCGAACCGAACCTCCTGCTGATCGAGCCGCCCGTCGATGCACGCCAGTAGAATCTCGGCCAGATCGCTTTCGAGTAGCGTCATCGCCACCTGGCACTCGGGATCGCCAAACCGACAGTTGAACTCGATGCACTTCGGGCCGCTCTCGGTGAGCATGATCCCGCCGTAGAGAATCCCGCGATACGGAATCCCGGTGGCGCGGATGGCGTCCACGGCGGGCTGAAGAATGGTTCGGGTGATCTCGTCCACGAGCGCGGGCGGGCAGGGCGGCACGGGCGCGTAGGCTCCCATCCCGCCGGTGTTCGGGCCGGTGTCGCCCTCGCCGATGCGCTTGTGGTCCTGGATGGCGAGCATCGAGCGAACCGCAAACCCATCGACGAACGCCAGGACCGAGGCTTCCGGCCCGACCAGGCACTCCTCGACGGTGATCTTTGCGCCGCTCTCGCCGAAGACCCGCTCCTCCATGATGGTGCGGACCGCGTGCTCGGCTTCGGAAAGGGTCTGGGCGATGACCACACCCTTGCCCGCCGCCTCGCCGTCGGCCTTGATGACGAGCGGAAACGCGGCAGTTTGCAGGTAGGCGTGGGCGCTCTGCGGATCGGAAAAAACCTCGAAGCTTGCGGACGGAATCCCGGCCTGCTGCATGAGCTTCTTGGCGAAAACCTTCGAGCCTTCGAGCAGGGCAGGCTCGCGGCTCGGGCCGAATATTTTCAGGCCCCGCGCCTCGAACGCATCGACGATCCCGGCAATGAGCGGCGTCTCCGGCCCGACCACCGTCAGCTCGATGCCCTGATGCTCGACGAACTCTCGGAGCTTGTCGATGTCCAGCGGCCCCAGCGCGACGTTTTCCGCCACCTGCGCCGTCCCCGGATTGCCCGGTGCGCAGTAGATCTTGTGGACACGCGCACTCTGCGAAAGCTTCCAGCAGAGCGCATGCTCCCGCGCTCCGCCCCCGATAACCAGGACCTTCAAAAGTCCGGCCCCTCCAGATTCTGAGCGAGATTTTCAAACCGAGCGAACTTCGGCAAAAACGACAGCTTCACCGTTCCCGTCGGCCCATTTCTCTGTTTCGCGATGATGACCTCGGCTTCCTCCCCGCTGTACTCGCCCTCGCCGCGCTCGGCCTCGGCTTTCTCTTCGCCTTCTTGACTGATCGCTTCTTTTCTTGCATAATACGACGGTCGATAAATAAAACCTACTACATCTGCTTCCGCTTCGATGGAGCCGCTGTTGTGAACCACGCAGCCCTCAGCAATGAAGCATCCTGTTTCTGGGACGCAAATATCGAAGGTTTCTTCTTCGCCTACAAAGTCAATAGAGCGAATTTGTTCCCAGAGAACATCGGAATGAGACCATAAACTCAGTTCCTGGTCGCCCAGGCGATCCGCCCACAGTGCTGCAATATCCCGGCGAAGACCCTTGCCCTGATTTTTCCAGTACAGACGTTGCCCTTCGGGCAGCTTGCGTCCCTGCTGCTTCAGGTGCTTCGTTTTTTCGGCAAGCTGCACCGAGATCGCTTCGGGGAGAACAAAGACGCCAGGATTTGTCGTCTCTCTCTGGTTTTCTTTAAGCAGTACCCGCAGCAGCTCTCCTTTTTTACCTATCGGCTGAACCTTCTCAGTGAAACGACGAAGATTTTCGCTCTGAGGATTTATGTTGATTCTATAAATAGGTTTATAGATGCCATTTTTTCGCTGTGGGCTTTGGATTGTCCCAACGACACCGATTTTCAGCAGAAGATGCTGAACATCGCGTGCCAGACCATAACTGACAGTATCAAAATGAACAAACCAGCGCCCTCTGGTCTGTTTGACACAGCCATCGGTCGCCAGATAGCCGCGCAGAAATTCACAGGCTCCTACCTCGCCCGAAGTGAGAACATACTCGGCGACGCGCTTGGTATCGCAGAGCTGCCCCAGAATCCCAAGCTCTTTGAGCCAGTTGATTAAAGGGTTACCCCCCGGTTTTCCGTGTCTTCCCGAGTGATGCGCGACGAAATCAACCTCCCAGCAGATGTTTTTACGCCGATGAACTTCTTCCGTGAAAGAAATCTCCGGGAAGTGCTCCGTGACGATGGCTTTTGCGTCGTCGTAGGTCTCTCGGTCGGCAGAGATAAACGAGATCGTTCTATGCTTGCCCATATGGCCGTCACCTGCGAGATACCCGAGAAATCGACAGAGATCGGCCCGCTCGGGACGCTCACTGCCATGCCGGGGGAGCCGCCAACTCGTCGCAACACGCGCTCCCGCTGCGATCTCCAGAAGGGGCTTGTAGCCTGTCGCCGTCAAAAACGGATGGTTCCCCGTACACCTGATCTCACGCCCCGTCTCTGTGACGACCCGATACACCGGCTGGATGCCCTTGTTCCAGACCTGAGTGACCTCCGCGCAGACCGAGCGTTGCGCCCGATCCATCGAGAGAATCCGCTGCCCCGGCTGCGCCTGCTCTATGGGAATCAAACGCCCGGTCTCTGCACAGATCAATCGTGTGCCCGTAGCCAGGCAATCTCGGAGATCACTTAGCATTGGGCGCTTGTCTTCACGTTTCTCAACCGCACGGGAGAGCTGACTCAGCGCAATTACGGGAACTTCAAGTTCTCGGGCGAGATTTTTGAGTCCTCGGGCAATTTCTGTGATCTCGTTGTTGCGATTGTCCATTCCGCCGCTCCGAGAAGACCCGCGCATGAGCTGCAAGTAGTCTACAATCACCATATCCAGCCCGTACTCGGCCCGAAGCCGACGACACTTGGCCCGCATCTCCAGCGAGGAAACGTCCGTGGTGTCGTCGATGTAGAGCCGCGCGTTCCAGAGCCGGTCCACCGCCTGCGCGAGGCGCGACCAGTCTTCCTCCGAGAGAAACCCGGTTCGCAATCGGTGAGCATCGACGCGTGCCTCCGAGCAGATCATTCTCTGAACTAAAGACTCTTTGGACATCTCCAACGAAAAAACCGCCACCGACTTCTCCGCCCGAAGCGCCGCATTTTGTCCAATGTTTAACGTTAAAGCGGTTTTCCCCATCGAAGGGCGCGCGGCGATAATTACCAGGTCGCCAGGCTGGAAGCCGCTGGTGATGTAGTTGAGGTCGGTGAAGCCGGTGTCGATTCCCGTCGTGACGCCGCGCTCATGGTAGAGGGTGTCGATTCGGTCGAAGACTTCGGTCAGAAGCGGCTTGAGCGGGGTAAAGCCCTGGGTTCGGCGGCGGCGGGCGACGTTAAAAATCATGCGCTCGGCAAGATCGGTGAGGGTATCGACCTCTTCGGACTGCCCATACGCCAGCCCCGCGATCTCGCCCGAGGCTTCGATCAAGCGCCGCAGAACCGCTTTGTCGGCGACGATCTTGGCATAATACGCGATATTGGCCGTGGTCGGGACGAACTCGCCGAGCTGAATTAAATAGCTGATCCCGCCGACGGCATCTAAGATTCCCCGCCGGTCCAGCTCGTCTTTCAGCGTGACGATGTCCACGGGTTCGTCGCGCTCGGCCAGCGTCACCATGGCCTCGTAGATGCGCCCGTGCGCGTCGCGGTAGAAGTCCTCGCGCTGGAGAGCCTCGGTCGCTTTCTCAATCGAGCTACGATCCCCGAGCAACATGGCTCCGAGAACCGACATCTCGGCTTCGACATCTTGGGGAGGTAGGCGTTGCATAGGACAAAAAACAAAGCAGGGCGCGATCAGGCCGCGCCCTGCTTTTTAGTATCGGCGAACTACCCGGCCTTCTGCACCGAGACGGTCACTTCGACCGTGATGTCGCGGTGGAGCTTGATCGGCACGTGGAACGTCCCGACGGCGCGGATGGGGTCCATGAGCTGAACCTTGCGCTTGTCCACGCTCACGCCCGAGCTGGCCTTGACCGCATCAGCAATGTCGGCGGACGTGATCGAGCCGTAGAGCCGCTCGCCCGCTCCGGCCTTGGCCGTGATCGTCACGGTCTTGCCTTCGAGCATCGCCTGGGACTTCTCGGCGTCGGCGAGAAGCTGGGCGCTCTTCTTATCTTCGGATGCCTTGTGATGAGCGTGCTGCTTGAGTGCGCCGCCGACGGCGTCTTTGGCGAGGCCACGGGGCATCAGGTAGTTGCGGGCGAACCCGGCGGCGACAGCGACGATCTTGCCGTCCTTGCCCACCTTGGCGACGTCTTTGGTCAGAATGACTTTCATGCTTTAAGTTACCTTCGAATCTGGAAACCCACGGTCGGGCGGTTGCCATGCCCCACCGAGTCGAAACCCAGCAGGAACGCCGTATTGGTGTCCACGTATTTTTTGGCGCGCAGGTTGATCGTGAACCGGTTCGGATCGAGTGCATCGAGCCGCCAGTCCACGCCGCGCGCACGCACGTCCGCGCCCACCCCGATCTTCCCGGCAAAGAGGCCGTAGCGCAGGGCGGAGCCGACCGGAAGACGCGCGTAGCTGCCAAACTGGAAGTTGAGCCTGTTGCCCTCTGTCGCTCCGGTCAGCCCGACTCGATAGAAGCCGCGCTGGTCCGGTGACAGCAGCGCATAGTTCGCGTCGAGCCGGTACCGTTCGGTCGTTGTATCGTAAATCGAGTCCAGGGTCAAGCCCGGCTCCACCAGACTGGTGTACGCAACTGGCCTTGGCGTGGGTTTCGGCCCCGGTTTGTCGGTCCCGCGCTCGCCTGGCAGCCGCAATTTCTCGATGCGTGCCGTCAGCCGCTGGATCGACGCGCTGGCCTCTTTGACGTTGGCGAGCGTTGCCTTGATCTCGCTGGAAAACGTCTCGTCGCCGGAGAGTTTCTGGACGTTCGCTGCCGTCGCGTCCAGCTTTTTCATGGTTTCGCTGGCGGTCTCGGTGAGCTTTGCGACGCTCTCCGTCGTCTGAACGATATTTTTCTTGAGGTCTTTGTCGCCGATGAGCTGGCTGGCCTGATCCGTGAGCGCGGCGAGACCCGCCATGGCGTCGTTGGTGGTCTTGAGCATCTCTTTGATGCCCGCCCGGTTTTCCTGAAGCGTTCCCCGCACGGTTGAGATGGTCTTCTCCGTCTCCTTCGCGACGCCCGCGCCCGAGCTTGTCAGGCGGTCCACGTTGCCCATGACGCGTTTTGCGCCGCCGGTGAGATCGCCGATGTCGCCGCCCACTTTTGCGATCAGTGCGTTGGCCTGGGCGAGCGCCCGGTTGGTCTGGGCGATGGTCTCGGGCAATTTCTCGCTCGCCGCCCCGACTCCCGACAGGGTTTTCTTTAAATTCGGGTCGGAGAGCAGTCCGTTGAGCGACTCGGTGGACTGCCGAACCGCCGCAATCGTGGCTTTAAGATCTTCCTGCACCTTCGGGTCGCTGACGATCTTGTTCGCCCCCGCCGCCAGCTCGTCGAGTCCGGCGGCTTCTTTTCCCAGCACTTCGTCGCCCACTTTCAATGGCTCGCCCCCTGGCGTCCCCGGCACGATGGAGACGAACACCGCTCCGCCGAGCAGGGGCGGGTTCACCTGGATTTTCGCGTCTTTTGCAACCGGGTACTTCGTGTCTACTAAAAGCTCGACCTCGGCGCTACGTCCATCCTGGCTCAGCCCGACGCGCCCGACCCGCCCCACCTTGAAGCCCGCGATCCGCACTTCCTCAGCTCCTTTGAGACCCCGCGCATCGGGCAGGCGCACCTGAAAGCTCGTCTCTTTCCCGGCCATGAGCGTCCCGCGAAACCACAGCACCGCCCCCGTCGCCCCGGCAATCGCCAGAACCCCGACGATGCCCGTCAGGATCGACTCTCGTGCGTAACCTGGCATCTAACGAGTTTCCCTCCCCCCGCTTCCGCTCGTTCCTCGCTCCAGCGACCCCCTCCCCGGCTTCGCTTGGGGCAGGGGGTAGACCCACCCTCCAACCCCCTCCCCCCGCGAAGCCGGGGAGGGGGTGCCCGAGGCACGAGGGCGGGGGAGGGACGGAGGGAGGGAAACAAATAACGCTTTCATGATTTTTTCTTTTTGAGAATCGGGCCATCGGTCGAGCCGCTCACGAACTGTTGTACCACCGGGTCGGGACTATTTTTGAACTCGTCGGGGCTGCCCCAGAAATGGCGCTGGCCGTCATAGATCATCAAGACTCGGTCAGCAATTTTTAGAATGCTGTTCATGTCATGGGAGACAACGAGGCTGGTCACTCTGTTGCGGGTTCCTGTCTCGACGATCAAATCATCGATGGCGGCGGCGGTTACCGGGTCGAGGCCGCTGGTGGGTTCGTCGTACAGAATGATCTCGGGCCGGGTCGCCAGCGCCCGCGCAAGACCCACGCGGCGGCGCATTCCGCCCGACAGCTCGGCGGGCATCCGGCGCTCGATTCCGGGCAGCCCGACATCGCGCAGAAGCTCGGCGACAGTGCGATTAAGGGTGAACGGCTTTATTTTTTTGTTCTCAGCGCGGCGCGGCCCGCGCAGAAGCCCGAACGCGATGTTGTCGAAAACGGTCATCGAATCGAACAGCGCCGCGTACTGAAACACAATTCCCATTTTCGCCCGAATTTTGTCCAGCTCTCGTTCACTTAGTTTTGTGATCTCGGTGCCGTCGATCAGAACCTCGCCCGAGGTCGCCCGCGCCAGCCCGGAGATAAGCTTTAAGAGCGTCGATTTGCCCGAGCCGGACAGGCCGCAGACGCAGAGAATCTCGCCCGCCGCGACGCTCGCCGTGATGCCTTTTAAAATCTCCCGCCCCTCGACGGCAAACTTGACGTCGCGCAGGTCGATGCGGGGCGTTCCTTGCCCCCCGGCCCCCAGTAATGGGGGAGTTAGAGCTGGATCGGGCGTAGCATCCATGTGAGTACCAGGTCCGCAAAATAAACCAGCACGATGGCAAGAACCACCGAGCGGTTGGTGGCGCGGCCCACGCCCGCCGCGCCGCCCTCGCTCTGAAGCCCCTCGCGGCAGGCAATCAGCGCGAGAATCAGCCCGAAGACGAGGGCTTTCAGAAGCCCCTCGAAAATATCTCTGCCGCTCGGCTCCATGAGAAGCCGGAACGAGTCGGTGTAGGCGCGCACCCCGACGCCTTTGTTGTAGGCCACCAGCCCGCCCCCGATCACCCCGGCGGCGTCGGCGAACAGCGTCAGGATCGGGAGCATCAGCAGCGAGGCCAGAAGCCTTGGAACGACCAGATAGTCAATCGGGGAGACCGCCAGCGAGCGCAGGGCGTCAAGCTGCTCCGTGGCTTTCATGCTCGCGATCTCGGCGGAGATGGCCGAGCCTGCCCGCGCGACGACCGTAATGGCGGTGATCAGCGGCCCGGTCTCGCGGACGACGGTGAGCGCGATCACGCCGCCAACCAGCCCGCCCGCGCCGTAGTCAGTGAGCGTATTGACCGTGTACAGCGCCAGAACCCCGCCCGAGCTGAGCGCCGTGAGCAGAACGATGGGCAACGACTCGACCCCGATGAAGCTGGTCTGACGCACCAGATCCCCAAAGTGAACCCCGCCACGGAGCGAGCCTATCGACTGACCGAAGAGCCGCACCAGCTCGCCAAAGTACGAAAGCGTCCCGAGCAAAGCGTTCTTCGCCAGCCGCCCGGAAAACTCCCCCACTTCCTCCAGCGCCTCGACGGCTTCATGGGCGATGCCTCCTGCTGACTCCGGCTCGACTCGCGTTGGCATACTGCACTCAGTCTACCCGATCCGGGCAGTCGCCTTGAGCCAGTATATTTTCTGTGTTATAGTCTCTGTGAGAAAACAAACACTGCACGGGCAGTATTGGAGGGTAAATCCATGTGGTTTTTTAAGGGTAGTGCGCTGATTGTCGCCGTCGGGATCACCCTGGCCTCCCCCGCGACAGCCACGACGCTGCTGGCGACATTCGATAGTCTTCCCGAGGGCAATGCGGGATCGACGATCACCGATGGCGGGATCACGTTCTTCGATCTGGACCGACGTCTGGCAGGACCGCCTCAGACGAACTTTACTATCGAGGCAACCGACACAACGCTTTTTGGCCCCACGTTCTCGCCGCCGAACTATCTCACCACAGGGGGCTACGTCGGCGGCCCCAGCTTCAGTTTCGGGCGGTTCGGCTCCGCGCGAATCACGTTCGGTTCGGTACGCGGCTACAACGCCAGCGTGGACATCTTCAGTTTTCTGGGCGACCCGAACACCCTCACGCTACAGGCACTGCTGGGCGGCACGCCTGTCGGCAGTAGCTCTGTCACGTTCTCTGGCTCTGGAGTCGGGAGTCGAACCCTCACGATCAATCGTGTCGCTTTCGATGAGCTACGTCTGGTTGCCTCCGGGCCTCAGGACAGTGGCGTCGTCTTCATCGGAATCGACAACGCACGCATCACTCTCGCGCCCGAGCCAGCCGCCCTGAGCCTGCTGGGACTCGGCCTGCTCCCGCTCGCGCTCCTGCGCCGCAAGCGTTAGCCCGGCCCGGTTTGTGTGTAGCCGAAACCTGCTGACTCCGGCTCGACTCGTGTTGGCATACCTCATTCAGTCTACCCGATCTTGCCATCATGCTATAATCCCCACAATGGTTCCCCTGTTTTGAAGAACGTGCTGTTTGTTTGTAGCCGAAACCGGCTGCGCAGCCCGACGGCGGAACAGGTTTTTGCAGGCTGGCCCGAGATCGAGGTGATGTCCGCCGGGGTGAGCGCCGATGCGGACAACCCGGTGACTCCAGAGCTGCTGGAGTGGAGCGATGTTATCTTTGTGATGGAACGAGCGCATCAGACAAAGCTCTCGCGGCGCTTTCGGGCGCACCTGGGGCACGCGCAGGTAGTGTGTCTTAACATTCCAGATAACTTTGCGTTCATGGACCCGGAGCTGGTCGAGATCTTGCAAACCAGGGTGCCGCCTCACCTGCGGTAGAGCGATCTGGTAAAATACAGAGATGACGACACTGGAAACTGCGGAGAAAATAGTGGCGGAGTTATCTTCTGTTGAGCTTTCTCAGTTTCGACAGTGGTTTGCAGAGTTCGATAACGACATTTGGGACACACAAATCGAATCAGATGCAGCAGCTGGTAAACTCGATGCGCTTGCAGCGGAAGCTCTGGCAGAGTATCAAGCAGGTACGGCAACAGAGATTTGAGACATCTTGCATCGACCCGATTCTGGCAATGCTTTGACGCGCTACCCGCTAATATCCAGCAGTTGGCACGTCGCAACTACGCTGTACTTGGTCAAAACCCTCTGCACCCTTCACTCCATTTCAAGCAAGTTCGTGAGGGACAGTTCTACAGCGTCCGCGTGGGCCTGCACTACCGGGCACTTGGCAGCCCTGTGACAGACGGCGTTCTATGGTTCTGGATCGGAACGCACGCCGAATACGACCGCCTGATCGGTTGAATCGTCTGATAAACTGGGGTCATGCCACGCGCTCTTGTGACCGGTGGAGCCGGTTTTCTTCCTTCGCATCTTTGTGACCGACTGCTCGCCGAGGGCTTCGAGGTGGTCGCGCTCGATAACTTCGTGACGGGCAGCCCCGAGAACGTCGCGCATCTTAAAGAGAACCCGAGGTTCTCGCTGATTGAGGCCGACGCCTGCGACCCGTTGAACATCGACGGAGCGCTGGACTATGTGTTTCACATGGCCTCGCCCGCCTCGCCCGTGGACTTCCCGACCATTCCTATCGAGATCATGATGGTGAACTCGGTCGGGACGCACAACGCGCTGAAACTTGCTCTGGAAAAAGGCGCAAAGTTCTTAATGGCCTCGACGAGCGAGGTCTACGGCGATCCATTGGTACACCCCCAGCCCGAAGAATACTGGGGTAATGTCAACTCTATCGGCGTTCGTGGAGTTTATGACGAGTCCAAACGGTTCTCAGAAGCTTTAATTTCTGCTTATCGACGTAAATTTGACTTAGATACCAAAATATTTCGAATTTTTAATACGTACGGAAGTCGCATGCGACTGGATGACGGCAGAGTTGTGCCTAATTTCATCGGGCAGGCGCTTCGGGGCGAGCCGATCACGGTCTACGGTACGGGAACCCAGACCAGAAGCTTTTGCTATGTCTCCGATTTAATTGACGGAATTTATAGACTCTCGCAGACCGATAAAAGCGTCTCCGGCCCGATCAACATCGGCAACCCGACCGAGCGCACCATGCTGGAGTTCGCCGAAGAAATCAAAAAGCTTACCGGGTCGAGCAGCGAGATTGTTTTTGTGCCGCTCCCGACCTCAGACGACCCCAAGCAGCGCCGCCCCGACAACACAAAAGCCCGAGAGATTCTGGGTTGGGAGCCGAAAGTCTCGCTGGAAGACGGCTTGAAAGAAACCATCGCGTACTTCAAGAAAAAACTATGAGTCGATTTTCCCGAAGGATCTACAAACAATGGCCCCACTGGGAGAATTTTGAAGCAATCGAGGAAGAGTCTCGTGTGATCCGAGTACCTTCCGAAAACAAGCAGGTTTCTGATCCGCTTACGATTCATGAAGATTCAAAATATTCTCTTATTGTCGCCTGGTTTTCTGGGTGCCACGCTCATTTTGATAACTACGAAGAAGAAGGAGACGACCATATTGACCAGGCCATCCAATTCATCGAAGAAATCTTAAATGAAAATCTTTCTTTTGTTGGTTTTTGGTCATCGGGAAAGCAATATGGTGGAATGGTAGTTCGGCAGGAAGATCTCCTGGCACATCTCCCTCGAAAAGTATCGACCGTCTGCGTCCGCTCCTGGCGTGGAACGTATGATCAGGATATTCAGCGCTGAGATATAGGTTTCAGATGCCTGCGCACTGGGTATCACGCGGGGCATGGACTGTAGTACATTTGAAACCACCCTCGCGGACCTGAAAGAGCAGCGCCGCGAGCTGAAAGACGCCATGGCGCTGATGCCTCCAAGCAAGCAGCCACAGATGCAGGAGCAACTCGACGACCTCAATGTCCAGATCGACGCGGCAAAAGCCGATCTCGACGAGTGTGAGGCGCTGGCGGCGCAGTCGGAAGGCAAGCCCCCGCGCCCATTCACCCTCAAGGTGAAGGAGCTGTACTGCGCCGAGGCTGACAAAGAATGGGGCGTGGACGAACCCTATCTCATCACCGGCACCGTGGATCGGCTCGGAACGATTCGCCTGGGAACGCTCCCCCTCGTCGGCCCCATCGGGTTTGACAAGGCGGCGGTCCACACGCTCGTCATCGGGCCATGGAGCAAGGTCAAGCCGGGCGGAACCTACCCGGTGGGCGCACTGAGCAAAAATCCGTCGCTCTGGGACCTGAGCGGCAACGCCCTCGCCCTCGCCGACCCCGAGGACGCTATCTTTCTGGTGGCGATGATGGAGAACGACGGAGCCAGCCCCGATGCCATTCGCGGCGCGGCGAACTCGGCGCTGGAGATCGCCGCGCTCAACAACGATCAGTTGGACTACGATGCCATGGTCGATACCTGCGCCAGCGCCATGGCCGGGGGAATCGATGTGGCGCTCGGCGCAGGCGTCGGGCCGGGGCACCTGAACTTCGACGAGCGCATCGGCGCGGTGGCCCCGCTTCCGATCACCCAGAACGACCTCGACACTCTCGCCGCAGGGCACAGCGTCGAAAAAACTCTCTGGTTCCTCCACGCCAAGAAATCCGGCAAGTTTACCGACCGCTACTCCGTCACGTTCTTTATGGAGCCAGATTAACAGCGATATACTGCCGCATCTATGAATCGAGATAGCCTGCTCTCTGCGCTAAAACGGCACGCGCCGTTCAACTCCGACGAACACTCGCACTTAGTTCGCTTCGAGGGATTTTTAGAGGGTGCCCCCGAGCCATTTTCACGACAGAACCTGGCGCTGGGAGCCGACGGACACGTCACGGGATCGGCGGTGTTGCTAAACGTCGAGGGCGATGCGCTGGCGCTGATCTGGCACGAGAAGCTCGTGCGCTGGCTTCAGCCGGGCGGGCACTGCGAAGAGGGCGACGCCAGCGTGGTTGCGACGGCGCGGCGCGAGCTTCTGGAAGAGACCGGGCTGCCCGAGGATTCGATAGCTCTGGCAAGCCCGGAGGTCTTCGACGTGGATGTCCATTTTATTCCCGCGCGGCCCGACGGGTCGGAGCCGGGGCACTATCACTACGACGCCCGCTTTCTCTTTCGGCTCACGCTGCCTGAGGACTTCCCCGAGGGACTGAAGGCAAGCTGGGTGCCGCTGAGCGAGGCCATCGCCCACCCCGACGACTCGATAGCGCGGCTGGCACGAAAAGCGGCGGCGCGGTGAGCGTTCTCAGCGACGCTTACGTCTGGCTGGTCTCGGCACCGTGGTACCCCGAGGCGCTCCGGCTGCTGCTGGCCGCGCTGCTGGGGGGCCTGATCGGGTTCCAGCGCGAGTACGAGGGACGTCCGGCGGGGCTTCGGACCCATGTCTTAGTCTGCGTCGGGGCGTGTCTGATGGCGATGATCCGGCTCGGGTCGGGCGATCCAGGGCGGATTTCGGCGCAGGTCGTCGCAGGCATCGGTTTTCTGGGCGCGGGCGTGATCCTGCGGCGCGGACTCGCCATTCGCGGCCTGACCACCGCCGCCACGGTCTGGCTGGTGGCGGGAATCGGGCTTGCGGTGGGCGCGGGCGGAAACAACGCGATTTTAGCCACTATCGGAACCGGAATCTCGCTGTTTACGCTCACGGTCGTCAAGAAATTAGAGGAAAAGATCCGCTCGCCGCTACGCGAAGCCTCGCTCAGCCTCACCGTTCCGCGCGGAAAGGGAGCCGTCAGCCAGGCGCTGGGTGCCATCACCGAAGCAGGCGCGTCGGTCGTGGGCTTCGAGGCCGAGGACGCGCCGGGCCAGCCGGGTAGCCGCGCGCTTCTCGTTCGAATCCGGCTGGATCAGAACACCGCCAAAGAAGATATTTTAGCCTCTCTCGCCGATGCCCTCCCCGGCACCCCCATCCAGTGGGATTAGAACATCTCCCTCGAAGCGCTTCGCTTTCGTCCCTCTTCGGCTAATTCCCTCGGTCGCGAAGCGACATTAAATGTCGCGTCGCGACCTCGGGGCGAAGAGGGAGATCAAAGAGGGAGCATTCCGATGGCTTTGAGCCAGGCGGCGCAGGAGCCAGTCCAGGTCAGGGTCTCGGGGAGATCGGGGCGGCCCAGAGCGATTCCGTGCGGCCCGTGGGCCATGACGTGCAGCCCGAAAGGAACCGATTTCTCGGCGAGCGCCTGCGCGAAAAGCAGGGAGTTCATCACCGGCACCACGGGATCATCGGCGGTGTGGACCAGGTACGTCGGCGGGGTATTTTTTGTCACGCGGGTGTGGGTCGAGAGTGACTTCACCAGGGCCGGGTCGGGTTTGTTGCCCAGCAGGTTGTTTTTTGAGCCGACATGCGCCGCCGGTCCGTCGAGGGCGATCACGGGGTAGACGAGCACGGCCCAGTCCGGGCGCTCGTCGGGCGTGGAGAACAATGTCGCGGCGCTCGATGCCAGGTGCCCGCCCGCCGAGAAGCCTAAGATTCCGATCTTCCTCGGGTCCGCTCCGCACTCGGGCGCTTTTTCGCGGAGAATTTTGACCGCCCGGAGCGCGTCGGTGAGGGGCACGGGGTGCCGGTAGCGCGGCGCATGTCGGTAGCTCACGACGCCCGCGACGATCCCCAGCGTATTCAGCCAGAGTGCAATCGGCTCGCCCTCGTGTGCGGCGCGGGTGCCATAGCCACCGCCCGGACACACGACGCACGCCGGGCCGGACGCGCTCCGGGGCCGGTAGAGCGTCAGGGTCGGGTCGTCACCCTCGGGTGCGCTCTCCGGAAGATGCGGGGTCTGGCCCTTCGGCCAGAGCGGAATGGTTTGTGGCATTTTTCTTTTTCCAGGACGAAGATCGTCCAAATTCCCAGGACGATGAAACGTCCAAATTCCCAGGACGAAGATCGTCCGGCTATGGGGCTTCGTGCCTCAGCCGTCTCGCTTCGCTCGAAATTTCGTCGAGCGAGTCGCGTCGCTCGCGCCAGCCGCGCTCGCTTGTCTGGGCGACGAACCCGGCGGCGAGGGTCAGGCCGTGAGGCGTCGGGGCAAGCAGCTCTATTTGGGCCTCGATGTTCGGAGCGCTGAGAACTTTCCGAACTTCGGCCAGAGTTTCTTTCGCCTCGCTCCAGCCGACGCGCAGGTTGACTCGATCCGCCCAGGTGTCAGCCTCGGCGTTGCGGCTCCAGAGCGTGTCGCGGCTCTGCTCCACCAGCCAGTCGTCGCCCTCGCTCTCGGAGCGCGGGGTCAGGCCAAGCTGTTGACAGATCGCGTGGGCAAGCTGGTAGTGCCCCGTCTGCACCGTCTCGTCGCCCTCGAAGCAGAGAATCAGCCGCCCACCCTCGGCCCGGCCCAGCGCGGGCCGGGCATCGCTACGCCAGATCAGCCGCAGGGCATCGAGCGCGTCGCCGTCGGCTTTGTAGCCGAACACGGCCCAGGCGCGCACCTCGGGCGCGGGCCGGATCGCAAGCGTCGCCGAGAGAATCACCCCGCTATCTTCTTCGACCGAGCGCGTTATTTCTGCAAATCCGCCGTAGCGCCCGGCGAAAAGTCCGACGGCTCGGGTCGCGATGCAGCCGCCGATGCTGGCGAGCCGTGCGCTTCCGATGGCCTGTCCGAGCGTGTAGCCGTGCCGCGCGAGATCTTCCTCAAGTTTTTCTAAAATAATTCCTGCACCTGCCGTCACGCTCAGATCGGTTTCGTTCAGAGCAACCTGGCTCAAATCGCTCAGGTCCAGCCCGATCTGAGCGCTCGGCGGCTCGCTCGTCCCGCTCCCCCCGCCGACGGGCGCAACGCTCCAGCCCCGCCCGAGAATCGCCCGCGCCTGCTCCGCGCTCTCGGGTCGCACGACGATCTCAAAGCGCGTGGGCCGGGTCTTGAGCCAGAGCGGATGCCAGCTCGCCGATGCCCGCGAAAGGCTTTCTTCGTCGGTAAAAACCCGCTCGACTCCAACAATTTCTTTTAATTTTTCCAATAGTTCTAACATAACGGAAACCGATAGAGCCTCGGGCTATCTTCCACCAATAGTTTTCGCTGATCTAAAACAGCCACTGTCGCATAATCTATAATTCTTGGTGGCTTTTTCAAATAATTCAACGGCAAACCTTTTTCTTTTGCCCAGTACCAGACCGGAGAAAGTGTCGCCAGTGCATTGAAGCCCGGATACATCCACCACTTGCGGTCGTTTCCCTCCAGAGAGTTTTTGGTCTCGATAAGCTTGCCTTCTTTGTAAATCAAAATAACGAGCGCTCTCTCTTCGCGCAGAGCGATCAGCGCTTCGTCGGGGAAAACCACGGAGAGCGGCCCGGCGATGGTTCCCAAATATCCCATCGGTGCAAAAAGCGCACGCCAGTTTTTCTCGCCCACGGCCTCGGAGAGCAGAAGCTCCTCGGGCCTTTGCAGAAGTTCCTCGGGCCTTTCGGGGTCGTCCTTGCGGCGCTCCAGAAAGCGCAGAACGGCCCCCGGCGAGGCAGATCGAACAAACAGCGCGACATCGGGCATCTTCACGCAAGAGTGTACCTCCTCAATCTCCCCTCTTCCCTCCTCCCGACGAAGTCGGATACAGAGGAGGGAAGGTACTGTGATGTTTGTCAAATCTGGTGCAGGGGGATTTTGGGGTCGAATGGCTTTCCTGACTTGAGAACGCCGAACGCCAGATGCACGAGGCGACGCATCGCTGCCCCAAGGATCATCATCTTGTTCTTGCCCGCCAATGCCAACCGCTCCGCCATCGCTATCAAAACAGGGTTGTATCTAACTGTAACCCTATTTGTTAATCTCTGCTTACCCAGCCGCTGGGTGTTGCGAGGAAAGGGCTGAAGGGGTCGGCGGTGACGCCGGGGGAGGTTGCAGACTACAGCGGATCTTCTTTGTAGAGTGGCAGAAGCTCGCCAAGCTGATCGGCGGACGCACTGCTGGCATCGACGAGAAACCCGCTCCAGGTGTAGCCGCCCGGCCCGACGGGCTTTGCCTGTTCCATGATGTAGTTTTTCCAACTAACCGCATCGATTTTCTTTTTGTCGTCGCGCCAGGGCAGGCTGAGCTGGGTGAGCGACTGCGACGAGAAGCTTTTGGCGCGAGCGAGCTGATTTTTTGGCTCCCACGGGTTGCCGATACTCGCCATCTTCGCATCGGGTTTCTCCCAGAGGCTGTAGAAGTTGCCATACCCCAGGGATTCGTCGGGGGCGAGCCAGAGAGACTGGCTGGAATTGGCCGCTTTAAGACGACCATACAGATCTTTTTTCAGCCCGGCGATCCGCCCGGCCAATAGCTCCCGCCAGAGCCTTTTGCGATCCCGATAGCTCGGGTCGGGGCCGTACTGACCATTGGCAAGCGGGATATAGTTCGGGCCGTCGCTTGCGAAAAACGCCGGAACGAGCCGACTGTCCATGTACTCCGGCGAGAGATCGATGGGATCGACGCTCTCTTTCTGGAGAAACGCCAGCCGACTCTCCAGGGTGTAGCCCAGGCCGGGAACTCCGCTAAAGCCGTTGTTGCTGGCAGGCTCGTAGCCGGGCGGCGTAATACTTCTCAGCGCCAGCCCCGCAAGGCCGGGTATTTGTGCCAGCGCCACGGCCCGCTCGATCTGATGCTTCTGCGCGGCAGGCGTCGGGTCGAGGTAGACCAGCGGCTCCGAGGGCGTGGGGAATACGATGTTGGGGTTCATGCGCTGGTTGCGTAGCCGCTGGCGCTCGGTGGCCTGGTCGCTGGTCTCCCCTAAGATCGAGATGTCGGGGCGGGTTCCTGGCGGGATGGCGCGGGCCGGAACCTGGAGCACATGCACCAGCGCGACGACCGGGAGCTTCTCCGAGAGCGCCGCTTCCAGAATCGGACGAGCGGCTTTTGCGTCGAGCGGAACCTCGATCCAGAGCAGGTTGAAACCGTTTTGCTTCGCCAGCTTTGCCAGCGTGCGGCTCTCGGCGGGGTCTTTGGGGCGGAGAATCAGCCCGCGCACCCTCCAGCCCGCCGGGTAGTGCAAGGGCCTGGGCGGCGGCGGCTTGGGCGGATTGTCTTTGTAGTAGCGCATCGCCTCGACGTTCTGCGGGACACCCACCAGGCCCCACAGATCGTAAGCATCAGTGTCGCCCCAGCCAGGAATCGTCATCTGGAGCCGGTAGCTCGACTGGATATCGATCCGGTCGCGGCGAAGCGATTGCTCTTGCTCGCCCGAGCCATCGTAGAACTTGAACGTCGGAGTCTCCCCCAATTTTTTCTCGACGAAGCTCTGAAGCGAGGGCGGCAAACTGGAGACGGCGACGCCGCGCGAGTCGGGCTTGCCGGGTTCCTGGGGCTGGTAGCGGTTCTTTTCGATGTTTTTCAGCAGGTCGGGCGAGATGCCGTAGGGGTCGTCCAGGGTGGTCATTCCGGTGAAATCGACGCTCTCCAGCGGCTTGCGGCGCTTCTCGTCGTCCTGCCAGCGGTTGCTGCTGGCGGCGCTACGCCACTCACTGAACGCCGCCAGACGCGTCCCCAGCCCGACGCGGTCATCCGTGAGGACGTAGAGCGCATTGCTTCCCTCGCCGACCTTGCGAACCGCCCCGCCAAAGCTCCGACAGAGTGCTCTTAAAACGTCGCCCGCCCGCGCGGACTCGCCCCGAACCGTCACGGAGAGCGCCCCGAGGCGGGCGTCCGCGAGCATCATTTTAAGGCCGGTCACGTCCCGCAGGCGTTTCATCAGCGCCTCGACGGTTTTAGCGTCCTCAAACGGCAGCGAGGCATCGAGCAGTGCGGCATCGAAGTCCAGATCGCCGGGCTTGGGCTTGTTGGGCACCAGCGGCGCAACCCGGTCATAAAGCGGCTCTTTGCGGTTTTCGTCGCCGCTCATCAAATAAAACGTCCGCTTCTTCTCTCCCGGCGTGTCCCCGAAGCTGACTCCACCGAACGCGTTGCCCTGCGCCATGAACGCGACGGTCGTCTTGCGGTCCATCTTGACCCGGATCTGCGCCCGCTGGTCGGGGGTCAGTTCGGCGACCCTCGGGCCGTTCTGGTCCGAGCTGGTCTGGGTGGGCTGGATTCGGACGGGATCGGGGAGAAGCTGAAGGTAGAGCGCCTGCTGCTTGGGCGTAAGATTGTCCAGCCCGAGACCGCGTACGCTGGAGAGAATTGCCCACTGGTCTTTGGTAAGGGAGTAGGCCAGCTCCTGAGAAAGCTCGTAGCGCTCCATCGGCCCGACGCTCTCCGGATCGGCGTCGGGCGGCCCCAGAAACTGCTTGACTTTCTGCGGCACCAGCGCATGGAGCGTCCCGACTTTCTCGACCTTCAGCTCAAAGAGATCGGCGATGGTCTTTGCAGGCGTGCCCGGCGGCGGGACTTTGGGGCCGGTCTGCGACTGAATGCGGGTCTGAAAATTCGGGATTTGAATCTTGTCCGCCCCGACGATGAGCAAAGGGCCACGCCTGGAAACGTCCCAGGCGAGGCTATCCAGAGCCTGCGCCAGGTTGTAGAGTGGCTGCGGCGGCTGCGCGGGCGGTTGCTGCCAGACGATTCCAGCGACGCAAAGAGGTAAGATCAGCGGCATCGGCGTTCTCCAGTGGGCTTTCTAATTACCTCGTTCGCCTGCAACCGATCACTTTCCTGCTATTAATCCCCGTGAAACCTTTTGCTCCAAAAACCGTCTATAGAGATATAAGGAGTGAAGTTCCGATGACACGCGGTTTTCACACACACGACAGCGATACCTACAGCACCCTCGGGGTGACCCTGATCTTTGTTCTTGCCCTTGCCCTGACGCTCTTGCTACGTCCGTAAACGTCCCCCGGCCCCAATAATGGGGAAATGACACTGGCTACAGTCTCACAAAAAAGAGCGATCCTGAGCCGTGGCGCGTCGCTTCGGCGCTCCCAACGCCCAGTGCCGCGCCTGCAAAGACATCCGAGGCGAAGTGTCGCCGCGCTCGCACCCGCGCGACGCCCACTAAAGCCGCCGCGCCGTAGAGCCAGACCCGATCTTTCGGGCGGTCGCGGGCGAGGCTGTGTGCCACCGCGAACGCCGCCGACGCGTGCCCCGACGGAAACGAGGCGTCGCTGGCGCGGAGCGGGCGAAACACCGTGCTCCCCCCTGACTCGTCGGGTCGCTCTCTCCCCAAAAGCGCCTTGAGTGCGACTGTCGCCAGCCCCGCGTTCACCAGCGAGGTTCCCGCACGCCGCGCCGGAGCTTTCTGCCCGCTCAGATACAGCGCCCCGAGACCCACAATCAACGTCTTGCCATCGCCGATGGTGTTGAAGACCGAGCCGTGCGCCCGCCTTGGGAGCAACGATCTGTCGGCGGCAAACAAAACTCCCCCGACCGCCAGCCCGGCATTGAAAATACCGGTCTTATAATAAAAGCGCCCCTCCGGGGCGGCACCCGCGTCGGATTTCAACGCCGGGCCGATGTTCTGAGCCAGCGCCTGACTTCCCAGAGCAAGAGCGGTAAACGCAAGAAGAAATGCTGTTTTCACGATGATTTTCCTCCCCAAACGGTGATTTTATGGCCGTCCCGAACTTCGGAGTGAAGTTTTTCGGTGCAGGCACGGCGCAGTAGATTCTTCCAGAACTGAGCATGTCCGAAGAGCGCGTCGTCGGTGGGCAAAAGTTCAAAAATGCTCTGAGACGCGATTAAAATTAATTTTTTCTTCGCCCGACTCAGCGCGACGTTCAATCGTCGGGGATCGAGCAGGAACGCCGCCGACGCGCTCAGAAACTCCGGGTCGCTCTCGACGGCGCTGATCAAGATCGCCTCGCGCTCGTCGCCCTGGTACCGCTCGACGGTATCGACGCCCGCCCCTAAAAACGGATACGCGATGCGCAGTCCGGCCCGCTGCGCCCGGTGCGGGACGACCACACCGAAGCCCGTCTTTCCGTCCAGACCGTGCTCGTCGATCAGCGCCGCAAGAATCGGCCCGATCAGGGCTTCTTCTATCAAATTGCGCGTCTGGCTGGCGGCTTCGTCGTGCGTAATCACAATCAGCGGACAGTCTGGCGTCAGAGCTGCCGCCACCAGTGGATCGAAGACCAATTTCGGCTCCAGCGTCTTTGTTTTATGCGAGTGATAGTTAATCCCGTCTTTATGGTAGATTTCGTCGCGCAGAAACCGGGCAAGCGTTTTGTGCAGCCGAAAACTCTCTTCAAAGGCAATCGTCGGGACATTTCTCTCCGCAAGAGTTTCATACAGCGAGCGATAGACCGGGTTCGTCTGGAAGGTCGGGCGACTTTCCGTGGACCAGTCGTGCTGAACAATCGGCGGCATCTGGCGCGGATCGCCCACAACGATCACTTTCCCCTCGGGCGTGAGCGGAAGTGCTGCCATGAGCGCCTCGGGCAGAGACATCTGGCTCGCTTCGTCTAAGATCAGCCACTCGCACAGATTCGTACCGATTAGCCCTGCGTCTTTGACTAATTTATAGATTCCTCCGGGCGTCCCGGCAACAATAGAAATTTTTTCGTTTTGAATTCGGTTCAGTGTATTCTTATCCGACGAACTCAGAATTTCGACGCCCTCAAAACCTCCTTTTTCCAGACGAATTAAATTAATTTCTAATAATTCTAAATTAAAATACTGAACCCAGAGATTTTTATCTTTCTGTCGGAGTTTTTTCAGAGTTTCGAGAGCTTCCCAAACTCCACGTAGCAGTACATCCGTGGCGGAGTGCGTTTTACACGAAAGAAAA
This sequence comes from Armatimonadota bacterium, assembly GCA_031363095.1. Classification (GTDB taxonomy): domain Bacteria; phylum Armatimonadota; class Armatimonadia; order Armatimonadales; family Armatimonadaceae; genus JANLTX01. The sequence continues at coordinate 60,906 of JANLTX010000026.1, forward strand.
ACCCGGCACGGTTTGTTCTGCTCCAGTGCATTTTGAACCCGAGCCAGAACCGCAAACGCCGTCGAGTAGCTCTTCCCGGTTCCGGGCGGCCCCTGAACCAGTAAAACTTTTTCGTCGAAGTGCCCACCGATGTAGGTTTTCTTGCTGGCTTCAAAGTCATGAAAATGCCCGGCCCGAAAGAGAGCATCGAGTCCGGCCTCGAACTTCCCTAACCCCGATAACGGGGGACCAGAGTTCCTTGTTTGGCTCCCCATTATTGGGGCAGGGAGAGATTTCAGGTAGTGATAGAGAGCATGGCGCTCAGTTTCGTCGTTTTTTTCTAATAATTTCAGAGATTCGATAACTTTATAGTGCCAGTAACCAAAAATATCGTCGGGCGACGGGTCGAGCGTGTAGATTTCTCCAGGAACCAATATTTTTGAGATCGGACCGAACGTAAAGCCCTTGAGTGAACCGAAGCCACGGTCTAAAACCAACGTTACGGTGGGATTTTCGGGAGTCGGGAGCGCTTCGATCCGGGCACGGGTGGCGTAGAGAAGCTGCTTGGGCGTCGGGGTGAAGGGCACTCGCTCGGCCTCGGGCAAGCGCTCGTCACTGCTCCAGCGCGGGGAGAGCACCACGGAGTCGCCTTCTTTGAGGTCCAGCAGGCCCAGAAGCGCTGGCAGGGTTATGTCGGCCCTGGAAAGCTCCAGCCGAAGCCGAACTCTCTGGCCCTCCAGCGACCAGCCCAGCTCTTCCTTGAGCGGCCCGCGAAGCTGCTTGCCCGGATTCTCCGTGCGCCAGGCGTCCTGAAGCGGCTTGCGTCGGGCGCACTCGCGCAGGTGCACCGCCACCTCGGGCGTCTGGTCGGACTCGTCGTAGGAAACTAAAAGCGTCTCCCCATGGAGCATGCGGCGCTCGGGCGGAAGCTGACGAGCATCGCGCCAGGCCGCCAGAAACGTGTGCCGCTCCAGCGCCAGAAACTCAGCGAGCGCATCCGCGAGCGTCGGTGCGTCTGGCGGGGGCGCGAGCAGGCCCGAGAGATCGAACGGGGTCTTGTACGCCCGCTGATTCTTTGGCAGTTTCTCCGCGATGAACGCCATGGCCTCCAGCCGTTTCTCCGCAAAAGCGACCAGCTCAGCGCGGGTGATTTTTGCAAAGTTTGCAAATCTCAAGTCACCCGCAGGAAGTTTTCCCCAGGCTCCATAGACATACTCGACGGGCAAGCGGCTGTCGTGGCGCGGACGATTCGGGCCGCCATCGAAAATTCCCCGAGAGAACTTCTCGCGGAGATTTCCCCAGTCGAACTTCAAATAACTTGCAATTTCTATCAGAGATTGACTGAGAAGCGGCCAGTTGCGACGCTCACGAATCTCGGTAGAGAGAAAGCTGACATTGGGCGAGTCGAACGCGGCGGGCTGGGAGAGCAGCGCATCGAGCGGGAGCGCACCCAGGTTCCGGGCGAGGGCTTCGGTGGCCTGGCTCTCACTGGCCGCGTCCCAGAAGATCAGGTGCAGCGGAACCTGCGGCCCGGCAGCGAGCCGAATTAGGGCTTCTAAAGCCCGCGCCATCCAGCACGCCAGCAGCTCGGCTTCGTCTCTACTCTCGGCGTCGGTTTGTAGCTCGACGACGCTCTCGGTGCGGGCCAGCGTGCCGCTTTCAAAAGCCTCGACTCGGGCGGCGGCCAGGTAGATGCTCTGATCTCCATGAAGCTCGATAAAGACCTGGACAAGATTCGGATGCATCTCGGTGTCGGCGTGAGGCAACGTCGGGTGCCCGAGGCCGGGAATGGCCGCGAGCGTCGGCAGCCCGGCGGCGCGGCGCGCCCGCAGGATCAGCTCATCGAGGCGCGGCCCGACGCTGCTCGCCGCGAGCTTCTGGAGCGTTTCTCCTTTTTCGGGAGCGAGGGCGAGCGCCTCACCGTCGAAGTTCTTGAGCGTCGCCAGCGCGTGGACATCGCCGACGCCTGCGGTGAGTAGCGCCCGCTTGTCGCGTGGCGAGAGATACGGCACCAGCGAGAGATCGCCCGACTCCCGGACCTGTTTCTGGCACAGCTCCCCGTAGCGGCACGAATCGCACTTGCGGCTCAGCGCAAAAAAAAGCGACTCGAACGGGACGTCGGCGATGCGGTCGGCCAGGGCATTCTCGCCGTGGACCAGCGCGTCCACCTCGGCCCGGTACGCCGCCGGGTCCGCGACGAGCGTGAGAACCCCCAGCCCCAATAATGGGGAGCCAAACAAGGCAGTTTCTTTATTTGGTTCCCCGGGTACCCGCTGCGGGTGATTGGGGTTAGGGGCTTGATGGAGAATGGCGAGATCTGGGGCGGGAATCTGGTGGGCGGCTTCCAGGAGTGCGGCGTAGAACGCTACCTGGAGCTTGTGCTCGACTTTGGGAGCGTCGGTGTTTTTGATGTCGATGATTCGAGCCGACAGCGCCCCGCTGTCGTCGCGGCGCAGCTCGATCAGGTCGGCGTCGCCCCGGATCGACCAGCGGCCCAGGGTCGCTTCGAGGCGCGGCTGAAACACCAGCCCGCTCTGGCCCGGCTTCAGCTCTGTTTTTGCGGCGTCGAGGCTCGGGAAGATAACCCGGCTCGTGCGCAGAGCCGCCACAACTCTCTGCTCGAACGCGTCGCCATCGCGAGCGAGCACCGACGGACTTTCGTTGGGATGAACCCCAAGTTCGGAGAAAAACCCGGCTCCCCGGTCGCGCTCGATCATTCTCAGGCGCAGAAATTTCTCGCAGCGCTCCCGCCCGAGCTGCTGTGAGAAGTCCGTCGGAGAAAGCAAAAACTGGCTCAGCGGCAGAGTGAGTGACACTGATGACATCGTACCAGCAATATCAAAAATCAGTGGGAAACTACCGACAATTCCCTCCATGCTATCGCTGCGTTCCACAGTTACTCGAAAACGAATTGTTTTAGTTCTTTCTTTATTTTTTTTAGGACTGATTTTTACCGGGCTTGGCTGGCAGTGGCAGAGCCGAAAGCAGTTCCGAATGCTGGCCGAGGGAATGCAACAGGAGAAACAGATATCGGTCGCACAAATCGTGGCGCTGAAAACCGAGCGATTCGGCGGGCATATTCAAGAGATCTCGTACTGGGACGAGTTAGTGGCGTTCGTCGCGAAGCCAAGCAAGACATGGGCAGAGGAGAACATTCTGGAGGGAATCCAGACGGCAGGCGGCGAGCTGATTATGGTTTTTGATGCGCAAGGAAAACTCGTATATCGCTGGCAAGCTCCCGAGCGCGGACGCACTGAGGCTCCCGACCTGAGATCGGATCTCGCGCCACTGGGCAAGAAGCGGCTGCTCCACTGGTTCGAGGCGACATCCGCCGGTCTCTGGGAGCTGCACGGCGCGACGATTCACCATAGCAACGATCCAGAGCATAAAGGGCCGTACTCGGGCTACATTATCTCGGCGCGGCTCTGGGACCAACAAAATCTGAAATCGCTGGGAAAGCTGACCAACTCCGAGCTACAATTTCTGCCTCGGGGGACGCGCCTGACGCGCCAGTCCGAGACCATCATTACCTCGATCTTGCTAAACGATGCCAGCGGAGAGAAAATCGGCACTCTGGAAGGGTTTTCCTCCAATCCGGTAGAAGCGACGCTGGAATACTCGCTGGCACAGGCGATTTTATTTTTCTTTGTTTTTGGCGGTGGGTGCCTGATAGTGGTGCTTTTTCTGCTTCGCCGCTGGATCGACCTGCCGATTCTGCGGCTGGCCGAGGCCATGCGGACACGCTCTGCTGCGCCCTTGCAGCCACTGCGAAAAGACCGCTCCGAGTTGGGAGAGCTGGCAAGGCTGGTCCAGGACTTTTTTTATCAGGAAGACATTCTGCGCTCCGCCCACGACGAGCTGGAGGTTCGCGTGGCCGAGCGGACGGAGGAGTTGGAACACCGGGCCTTCCACGACACGCTGACCGGGCTGCCCAACCGGGCGATGCTGCGCGAGCGGCTGGAGCAGGCGACGGCCCTGGCGCGAAGCGGTGGGCGGCAGGTCGCGGTGCTCTTTATCGATCTCGACAACTTCAAGGTGATCAACGATAGCCTCGGCCACGAAGCCGGGGACGTACTTTTGTGCAACGTCGCTCAGAGAATGCTGGACTGCATGCGCCCTGCGGACCTGGTCACCCGGCTCGGCGGCGACGAGTTCGCCGTCCTGATTGAGGGCGTCGAGTCTCCACAGGACATCGTCCCGATTGTTCAGCGGCTCACCAGTGCGCTGGTACAGCCCCTGCGGATGGGCGAGCGAATGCTCTGCACGAGCGTCAGCATCGGCGTGGCTCTGAGCGACGACCACGACTCCGGCGCGGACCTCCTGCGCGACGCAGACACCGCGATGTACCACGCCAAGGCCGAGGGCAAGGCGCGCCATGCGTTCTTCGACACCAAGATGAAGCGCGAGGCCGACGAGCGCCTGGAGCTGGAGACCGATCTGCGTCAGGCGCTGCTCCGGCGCGGCGAGGAGCTGTATCTGGTCTTCCAGCCCATCGTCGCGCTGGATGGCACGCACCGGATCATCGAGATCGAGGCGCTTCTGCGCTGGAAACACCCGATCCAGGGCGTCATCGGGCCGGGCCGGTTTATTCCGCTGGCCGAGGAGATCGGGCTGATCCACGAGCTGACGGCCTGGGTGCTGGAGGAAGCCTGTAGCCAGATGTCGCGCTGGACCCGGCTCTACCCGCAGAAACCGGCGCTCCGCATGAGTGTCAACATCTCGGCGCGGACGCTTCAGGAACCCGATCTATCCGACTGGGTTCTGGAGTGCCTCAAGCGGGCCGACCTCTCGCCCCGTCAGCTCATTTTGGAGATCACGGAGAGTGTCCTGATGCGCCACACCGAGGCCATCACCGCAAGCCTTCAGCGCCTGCGCAAGCGCGGGGTCCAGGTCGCTATCGACGACTTCGGGACGGGCTACTCGTCGATGTCGAGCCTGGCGCAGCTCCCGGTAGACATCATCAAGATCGACCAGAGCTTCGTCGCGCGGCTGGAGCAGAGCGGCGAGACTCAGGCAATTCTCCAGGCCATGGTCGAGCTGGCCCGCGCCATGCAGCTTGCGGTCGTCTCCGAGGGAATCGAGACGTCCGGCCAGCGCGAGAGCCTCCAGCGCCTTGGGAGTCACTACGGCCAGGGCTATCTGTTCTCCCACCCGCTCCTCGCCAAAGATTTCGAGGCTCTTCTCACCCAGCAACTCACCCCCCTGAACCGCGCTGCGTAGACATTCCCCCAAAACGCGTCCGTCGCAGGGCGACGAAAGCTTTCGCCCCCGTCTGATCCTCCTTCGTTGGGACGGGGAATCAAAAAGAAGCTTCCCCCGTCCGAGGCACGAGGATCAACGGGGGCCAGGGGGACAGTGCCATGGCAATATTCCAAATCACCGTGTCAAAATACTTGAGCGACGTACCAATCGGGTAAATCATCATGGCAGAACATCAAAGCATCATGTCAATCTCATAAATCGCCATGTCAATGCGCCGGAGTAACGTGCCAAATCCATAAAACACGACAATAAAATAGTTAATCACTGTGTCAATATCTCGAAGTAACTGAAATTCTAATAATACAGACCATCTTATGGAAATATACACCCATATCATAACACCCATATCATAACACCCAGGACGATAAACGTCCGGCAATAGGGCGTACCGCCGTGGCGCCGGGCGCGCCCCCCCGGCGCGATTAGAGCGGAACCAGAACGGCCCGGTGTGGGCCCAAGACGGGCGG
>JANLTX010000110.1:0-32109 GCA_031363095.1 Armatimonadota bacterium
CCTACAAGTTCGGTTACACCTGTCCCCCCTCCCCCGTGCGGCACGGGGCGAAAGCAAGACGAGGAACGAGACGCAGCGCTTCGGGGGAATGTCACAACACAACACAAAGCTGTAACCCTAATTCTAAATTTCTGCTTACCCGGAGAACCAAATAAAGAAACTTCCTTGTTTGGTTCCCCATTATTGGGGTTAGGGGCTATACTATCCCCGTGGACGAAACGATTCGGGTGCAGCTTGGCTTTCCGCTGGAGCAGGTGAAGAAACCCATCATCTGGCACTTTGCGCACGACTTCGGGCTGCGCTTCTCGATACGCAAGGCGAACATCGATATCAAGGCCGGGGGCTACACGGTTTTAGACCTGACCGGTCCGCGCGAGAAGTTAGAAGCCGCGCTGGTCTGGGCAAAAGACGAAGGGGTAGAGGTTTCTACCATCGGTGCGACGGGAGCCGACGAATGGCTTCTTCGCTGAGCGATCCGGACGAAGCTGTTGCCAGCGTCGGCGAGCATGTCGTTAAACAGAGCTTTACGCTTGGCTCGCCCGACGCGCCGTTTGTTCTGGAGAACCGTCAGACGCTGCCAAAAGTCGAGGTGGCGTACGAGACCTACGGCCAACTCAACGAAAAGAAAGACAACGCCGTTCTGGTCTGCCACGGAATCACCGGTAGCTCGCACGCGGCGGGCAAGTACGCCCCCGAGAACCGCTCGGTGGGGTACTGGGACGGACTCATCGGGCCGGGCAAGGTCTTCGACACGGAGAAATACTTCGTCGTGGCCCCGAACGCGCTCGGCGGCTGTCGTGGCTCGACGGGGCCGAGTAGCATCAATCCCGAGACGGGCCGGGCGCATGGGCTGCGCTTTCCGATAGTGACCGTCCGGGATTTAGTGCGGGTCCAGCAAAGATTTCTTTGGGAAAAATTCGGGATCGAGCGGCTGAAGGTGGTCGCAGGCGGCTCGATGGGCGGGATGCAGGCGCTGGAGTGGGCCGTGATGTTCCCCGAGCGCGTCGATGCCTGCATTCCTATCGCCACCTGCGCCCGCACCGGAACCCGCGCTATCGCCTTCAACGAGGTCGCGCGTCGGGCTATCTTGCTGGACCCGAACTTTGCGCAGGGCGACTACTACGATCTCCCGCCCGAGCAGCGTCCGAATGGCGGCCTGGCGCTCGCCCGGATGATCTCGACCATCACCTATCTGACGGACTCCGTGCTTCAGGAGCTGTTCGGACGCAAGAAAAGCGAGGAAGAGACATCGCTCTCGCGGGAGCTGCACGCCCGGTTCGATATCGAGCGTTATCTCCACGACGAAGGCGAGAAGTTAGTCAAGCGCTTCGACGCGAACTCGTATCTGTATCTCAGCCGGGCGATAGACCTGCACGATGTCTCGCGCGGGCACGGGTCGCTGGCCGAGGCGCTGGAGCGAATCCAGGCACGCTTACTGCTGATCGGCGTCACCAGCGACGACCTGTTCCCGATCCGCCAGACCGACGAGATCTACGCGATCCTCCAGGCGCGGGGGCGGCCCGTCGAGCGGTTCGTGGTTCAGTCGGAGTACGGCCACGATGCGTTTTTAGTGGAAGCCGCCCAGATGCGCCCCGCGCTCCGGGCGTTTTTGCGCACCCTGGATGGCCCGCCGACGAACGACGCCCAGCGCGAGGTCGCCACGGACGCCCGGCGGCTCGCGGCCCTGCGGTTGCGCGGCGGAAAGCGGCTCTGAATCGCTTGCGGGCGCTACTTTTTCTCTTGCGGGCGCGACTTCTGGGGATTCGCAACGCTGCCCGGTTTGCGTCGCGCCGTCAGCAGTTTCTGGGATTGGTCTTGTTTGCCTGCTCGCTCGGGTTCTTTGCCGGGCTGAGCGGGGGCTTCGGGATTTTTCTGATCGGCGTCCGGCAGGCGGTGGGCGACGACCTTGCGCTGGTGCTGGTGCGCCGGATGGTGAGCGGGCTGCTTTTATTTTTATTTGCGGGCGGGGTTCCGTTTCTCTCCCATGTTCTGTTCGCGCCGGGCGATCTGGCGCTTCTTGGCCCGACTCCGGTCTCGCCGCGTGTCATTGCGGCGGTGCGACTGATCGAGGGGGCTGTTGCGGCCTCGGCGCAGTTTTTAGTCCTGGGCGTCCCGATTTTACTGGCGTCGCTGTGGTTCGTCGGGCTGCCCTGGTGGGGCGTCCCGCTGGCCGTGGCCTTTCTGGTATTGTTTCTTGCGCTCCCGGCGTCGGCGGTGGGCGTCTTGCTCTTCGGGCTGGCGCGGGCGCTCGGGGTGCGGCGCGTGAAGACCGTCGTGGCCGTGGTGAGTGTCTTTCTGGCGGTGGGCGTGTGCCTGCTCGCCGTCTCGGAGGCCGCCCGCTTCCGGCTCGACGGACGGCTTTCGGACTCTCTGCACCGGATGGTGGCGCTGGAGAAGCCCGGTGCGCCCGGCTCGGCGCTTCTCCCGACGACCTGGGCAAGCGACGCCCTGCTCGGCCTCGGGGGGAAGTGCCCCGCGCCTCGGGCCTGGGGCGGAGGGCTGCTGCTTTTCGCCCTGACGAGCGGGCTGAGCGTACTGGCTATCGCGCTGGGCGGGCCGCTGCTGGCCCGTGGCGAGGAGCTGCGCGAAGGGGAGAGCACTGCCCGGCAACGCCCCGACCCGCTGGCGCTGCTTCTGTTTCGTCTGCCGCTTCCCCGGCCTGTCTGTGCGCTGGTGGTGAAAGATTTGCGCTACGTGCTCAGAGACCTCACCTTGCTCTCTCAGGTGGGTGTCCCGCTGATTCTCTACGGGGTGCCGTTCTTGCTCGCCTCGGAAGCCTCGCGGGTGGGCGCGGGAAAAGCGGAGCTACTCGGGCTGGCAGCGTTCTCGGTGGGCTTCATCGCCTACATGATGTGCAGCATCCTGGGGCTTTCGAGCGTCGGGCTGGAAGGGCGTGCGTTTTATCTGCTCAAGGCATCGCCCGTTACGGCGCGGCAGCTTGTTCTCGCCAAGTGGACGATGGCGTTTCTCCCGACCACTTTGATTGCGTTGATTCTGTGTCTGTTTGCGTGTCTTGCGCTGGGGGCGGAGCCGTGGGCGCTCGCGCTGGCTCTGGGCGCGATTCCGGTGGGCTGTGGGGCGCTGTGCGGGATCGAGGTCGGTCTCTCGGGAATCTTCCCCCGGTTCCTGTTTGAAAACCCCGCGCACCGGGCGAGCGTCGCGGCTTTGATCTGGGGCTTTGTCGCCGCGACAACCTACGCGCTGCTGGCGCTGGTCCCGCTGGTCGCTATCGTCTTCGGCCTCACCACGGGCCATCCCGCTCTCGCTGTGGGCGCGGGCGCGGCGTTCGTTCTCTTCTCGCTTGGCGTCGGCTACTTCCCTCTGCGCCTCGCTGCCCGCCGCCTCGAAACCTACGCCTGGGAGAATTGAAGTTGTCCCCGTACTTGCCCCCCGGCCCCCAGTAATGGGGGAGTACGTAAGCGCACTTCTTGCACTGCCGTATGCACCACCAAAATTTCTACGCGCACCAGTTGCAGACGCATCCGCACCGCTTACAGAAGCAAGCGCACCACTGAAATTCCCTCGCGCACTATCGGCGCAGGCAAGCGTACCATCTACGCAGCCGAGCGTAGCACCAACGCAAGCGAGTGTAGCACCGACGCAAGCGAGCGTACCACTGACGCAGCCGAGTGTACTGCCGACGCAAGCGAGTGTAGTAGTAACGCAGCCGAGTGTAGCAGTGACGCTACCGAGCGTAGTACCGACGCAGGCGAGTGTAGTACCGACGCAGGCGAGGGGAGCACTTTTTAAAGGGGCAAAGGGACGAGCGCGGCGTAGATCGCGGCTACCTGCGCCGTAGTCTCGGCCAGGCTGGTGTCGGTGCGGACGATGAATCCCGCGCGGCGGGCTTTTTCCTCGGGTGGGAGCTGTGAGGCGAGCCGGGCGTCGAGTTCGGCTTCGGTAGCGTCGGGGTGGCGCTCATGAAGCCGGGCACGCTGGACCTCGGGCGCGGCAAGAACGGCGATGGTGCCGTCGAACCAGGTCTCTAAACCGCCTTCAAAAAGCAGTGGGACTTCGTAGAGCGCGAGACCAGGCTCGGCAGAGCTGCGGGCGGCGTCGATGCGCTGGCGCATTCTCTGTCGCACCTCGGGGTGGACGATCCCATTGAGCGTCTTTCGAGCGTCGGGGTCGGCGTAGATTTTCTCGGCGAGACGCTTCGGGTCGTCGGTGCCGAAAGCCGCGAGAATCCGGGCGCGGACGGCCAGGTCCGCGCGGGCATCGCGAGCGTCGTCGTCCGCGCTGAATATCTGGGCACCGAGATCGGCAAAGAGCTTGAGTGCCGTGCTCTTGCCGCAAGCGATGCCTCCGGTGATGGCGTAAATGTGCATAGACCCATCCCACTACCCAGCCGCTGGGTGCCCACCCTTACCCTGGCCTATTTCCGTCCGGGTACCCGTCGCGGGTGGCGGGGCAAGGGAAGGGGGGTCAGAAAACCCCTACTCCCTTAAGCTCCCCCCTTCCCTCCTCCCGACGAAGTCGGAAAGAGAGGAGGGAAGGGGGCCGGGGGGATGGGTCAAAACAAAAAGCCCTCCCCCGCGCTGGGCGGGGGAGGGCGGGGAGCTTACTCCTCGGTGGTTTCTGCTTCGGCAGGGGCTTCTGCTTCGACAGCGACCTCGGCTACCCCTTCCGTGGGGGCCTCGGTGCTGGCGACCACGACCGGCTCGTCGCCGGGCGCTGCTGCGGTCGGCTCGAAGTCGTCCTGGAAGTCGGAGAGGTCGTCGTCCTCTTCGTCGCGGGCACGGCGCTTGTCGCGCTTGGTGGTTCCGCCCTTCTTGAACATATCGCCGAACATATCGCCCAGCGTCGTGCCGAAGTCGCCGCTGCCACGGGAGATGTAGGCGCGGAAGTCGCCTCCGCCCCCGCTGCTGCTACCCTCGTCCTCGCGGCGGCCCTTGCGCTTGCGCTTGCCGTCGCCCGAGGTCGCATCCGCACCACCGCCCACAGCGGTCCTGGGAGCCGGGACGTACTCGTCGCCTGCTTCGCGTGCCTGAAGCGCACGGAGCGAGAGCGTCAGGCGCCTATCGTCGGGCCGGACGTCCATCACCTTGACTTCGACCTTCTGGCCAGACTCAAGAACGTCGGACGACTTGGCGATTCTTCGGTGGGACAGCTCGGAGTTCGGGATGATCCCCTCGATGTCGCCCTCCAGAAGAACGAACGCGCCGAACGTGACAAGCCGCGTGACCTCGCCCTCGACCGTGTCGCCGACCTTGAAGCGCTCGGCCACAGTGGTCCACGGGTCGGGCATGATCTGGCGCATTCCCAGGCTGACCCGGCCCTCTTCGAGGTTGAGGCGCAGGATCATCACGGTGACTTCCTGGCCGTTCTTGAGGATGTCCTGCGGGTGCTTGACGCGGGTCCAGCCGATCTCCGAGACGTGCAACAGTCCGTCGATGCCGCCCAGATCGACGAACGCGCCGTAGTCGGTCAGCCGCCGCACGACGCCCGTGCGGACCTGGCCGATCTCCAGGCTACCCATCGTCTCGCCTTTTTGCTTCTCGCGCTCTTCCTCGGTGGCGAGCCTGTGCGAGAGAACCACTTTGCGGTGCTGGCGGTCCACTTCGAGCACTTTCAGCGGGATCTCGGTACCCACGAACTTGTCGATGTTCTTGAGCTTGCCGTTGCCGACATGGGACGCCGGGACGAAGCCCCGGATGCCCAGATCGACCACGAGGCCGCCTTTGACGCGCTCGCTGACCTTCGCGGTCACGATCTCGCCGGACTTCTCGCACTCCTGGACATGATCCCAGGCCTTCTCGAAGTCCGCACGCTTCTTGGAGAGCTGAACCTGTCCGTCACGGCCTTCGCCCATGACGTAGACCTGGATCTGATCGCCCTCTTTGAGAATCTCCTCGATATTCTGGATGGGGTCGCGGGAAAGCTCGCTGGGCCGGATAAGGCCCTCGGACTTCATCCCGACATCCACCAGGACGCCGTCGCGAGGGTCGATGTCCACGACAGTACCCGTGATGACCTGCCCGACGCGAAACTCACGCATCGCGTCCTGCATTTCATCCTCGCTGCCCGGAACCTCAATCTCATCGAGAGGAGGCATCATCTCCTCCTCGTTCGTCGCGCCGGTCGTCTCGTCGGCCATGGTCAACAATCGCTCCTCAGTGGCGCTTGCCCTCTATCCGAGGGCTACGCCGTTTTCTGCCTGATTTCTTTCTATTCTTGACAGTGCGCGCAGTAGGTCGTCCCGCGTCCGCCCAGCCGGATCTTCTCCAGTGGTCTTTCGCAAGACGGACACGGCTGCCCGCCACGATCATATATCTTCGGGACAAATCGTCCCGTCTCTCCCCAGAGATCCACAAACTCGCCCTGGGAGCCGCCGCTTGCGACAGCCTCCGCGAGAGTGCTTCGGATGGCCCCTGCCAGCCCGTCTGCCTCGCCCTTGCCAAGCGTGCTCGCCGCGCGGGTGGGAAGAACCCCGGCGCGATGCAGCGCTTCGTCGGCGTAGATATTCCCCACGCCTCCGAGCACGCTCTGGTCCAGCAGCGCCGATTTGATCGGACTCCGCCTCGCCCCCAAACGCTTCAACAATACATCGCCGTCCCACGTACCCGACAGCGCGTCCGGCCCCAGCGCGGGGCGCTCGCTCTGCGAAACGGCCCGAACCTCGCCCCATCCCCACACATCGTGGTAGTGCAGGCTCTGGCCTCCTTCGAGAACCAGTGTCAAACACCGATGACCCCCCGTCTCCTCGCTCTCGCCCCTCGCCAGTCGCAAGCTGCCCCGCATGTTGAGATGCACGTGCAGTGCCCACGAAGAATCCTTTGAAGAAGTGTGAGAGGAAAGCGGAAGAAAAAGATGCTTTCCCACCCGGTCCACGCGTAAAATACGGCTACCGACGGCGCGATCTCTAAACTCTGCCTCGCTCTGACCCTTCAGGATTTTCGGGTTGGCGATGGCTACAGCGACGATACGTTGGTCCAGAAGGTGCGCCTGAAGTCCTCGGCGCAGCGTCTCCACCTCCGGCAGTTCCGGCACGTTGCAGCAACCTCGCATGAACCAGAGATGTGCAGACGCACCTATCCCCGTTCAAAACGGAAGCATTCTATCGACTCCCGCCAGAAAAGTCAAGGACGACTTTCAGTCGCTCGCAAGTCTCCCCCAATCGGTTCGTTTTTTCTCTCTTAACGCGCCGAACGTTCCGGTCTCAATGGCTCGTCGAATCTCTTCCATAAGCTGGGCATAGAACGCCAGATTGTGATACGTCGCCAGCCGCGCATAGAGAATCTCGTTGCACTTGTGCAAATGCCGCAGGTACGCCGCCGAGTGGCGCTGACAGGTCTTACAAGGGCACTCGGGATCTACCGAGCCGTCGTCATCGGTCCAGCGGGCGTTTGGGATATGCACCCGTCCCCGGCTCGTGTAGAGTGTTCCGTTGCGCGCCATTCGGGTTGGCAGGACACAGTCGAATAAATCGATGCCGTGCGCCACGGCGTCTAAAATATCGGTGGGCGTCCCGACCCCCATTAAATATCTCGGGCGATCTTTCGGCAGCAGAGGAGCCGTGAGAGCCACCTGCTTGACCATTTCCTCGGGCGGCTCCCCGACGGAAACGCCTCCAATCGCAATTCCCGCAAAATCCATCGACGAAACGACCTCGACGCTTTTTTTTCGCAGGTCTTCATGCACGCCGCCCTGAACAATGCCAAATAAATGGTGCCCCGAGCCATCTCCGCCCAGGCTCTCGTGCCGAATCTTGCAGCGCTCCAGCCAGCGATGGGTGCGCTCGACCGAGTCGCTCATGTACTCGTGCGTCGCGGGGTAGGGCGGGCACTCGTCGAACGCCATGATGATGTCCGCGCCCAGCTCGTGCTCGATCTCCATCACCCGCTCGGGCGAGAATAAGTGCTTGCTGCCGTCGAGCGTGGAGCGAAAGTGGACGCCTTCCTCGGTGATTTTTCGCAGGTCTTTGAGCGAGAAAACCTGGTACCCACCCGAGTCGGTCAGCATCGCGCCGTCCCACCCGATGAACTTTGGCAGCTCGCCCGCCCGCGCGATCCGCTCCGAGCCGGGCCTGAGATACAGGTGGTAGGTGTTGCCCAGGATAATCCGAAAGCCCAGCTCCCAGACTTCCTCGAACGTCATGGCTTTCACCGTTCCCTGCGTCCCGACCGGCATGAACGTCGGCGTCTGAATCGTGGCGCGGGGCAAGACAAGTTGCCCGCGCCGCGCCGCGCCGTCGGTGGAGAGAAGAGAGAAAGCCATCTACCCCCGATCATACCGGCACCACAAAGTTGCGGCAAAGGCACAAAGCCCCTTTGCCGCAACTTTGTGGTGCAAGAAAGCTCAGGTTTTCACCGGGTGTAGGTGCCGCCGGGCGACCAGACCGATGAGCCGCCCATTTCGAGCGAGTAGGGCAGGGCACTGAGTGCGATCTCTTCGCCGTTGATCTTGAGCGTGACGTTCCGGGCGTGCGCCTCGACGCCCTGCTGGGTAAACGGCATCGGGGCACCGAGAGTGCGCTCGATTTTTTCCATCGGCCCGAACTCCGAGAGCGTGGTCTCGATCACAAAGCCTTCGATCTTGAGCGTGGCTGTCGCCAGACCCTCCGTCTCCGTGATCTCGATCTCGGCTTCTAAGACAGGCATGTTCTCAAACGGGGTGCCCGCGAAGATTTTCGGGCCATAGTACGCGCCGAGGTTCACATCCGTGCAGACAAACCCGGCAAACAGCGGCGGCTTATTTCCGTCGGGCTGGAAGAAGACCAGGCCGCTCGGAGCCGTCCCGAGCGGGGTCGTGACGGCGCGGGCGACGTGGACGATGACGTTGGGCTGGGTTGTGCCGGGAGTGGTAGCGAAGAGATCGACGCCGCCGACCCAGGACATGAAGTTCGTGATGGACATGGCTCTACTCTACCTGCCCTGCGTTACGGCAGCGTTACTACGCTCCCGTGCGGTGTCGGTCGCTCACTTCCCGAAAGTGCCTGCGCAGGTAGTGGCCGCGCCGGAATGATGTCGCTTCGGCAGCCCAAATTTTTTGCCAGAGCTTCTCGGAGAGCGGCTTGCGGACCACAAGCGATCCCGACGCGGCTCGGGCAAACGGCGCGAGAGCTTCGGCGGTCCGGGTAGGGGCGTCGGCGATTCGACGTAGCAGCGAGGCGCGGGCCAGCTCGCCCAGGCGCACCCGGCGCTCGGGCGCGGCGATGAGCACCGTCAGGGCGTCCAAAAGCTGGGCGTCGGTGTTGTAGAGCAGGCAGCCGTCGGTCTCGGAGAGCGTCTCGGTGAGGCCCGCCGACGCGCTGGCAATCGTCGGGACACCCACAGCGGCGGCTTCGAGCCACTTGACATGGCTTTTGGCGTGGCAGAAAGGCCGGGTGAGATCGAGCGGGCAGAGATTGATATCGAGCGTGCTTAGAATTGCCGGAAGCTCGCGCCAGTCCACAAACGGATGGCGCTGGACCCGACCCTCCGACTCGAACTTCTGGAGCGGGCCGGGCAGAGCCACCTCGCCCACGACCAGCAGCCGGGCATTGGAGTGCCGACCGAGCGCATCGGAGAGCGGCCCGGCGGCGTCGGCGAGATCGGCATCGTGCGTCGCGCTACCCGAGAGATAGCCCAGCAGAACCCGGTCATCGGTGCGCTGAGCCATTCGGCGCTGGCGCGCGGCAAGCGCCTGCTCGGAGCGGGTAAGAATCTCCTGGCTGGGGAAATTGTGGACAATGGGGACCGATTTACCGAAGTTTTGTGCTTCTTTGCCCAGAAATTCTGTCGAGACCAGCACCCCATCACAGTTCTGGATCGTCTCCTGCATGCCCTGGACGCTCCGGGTGGCGCTTTTGCGCTGGAGCGGGTCTCTGTGGTGCAAGATTCCTTTGTGGATGGCGAACTCGCCCGTGAAGACCAGGTCGTCGGCGGAGAAGACAACGCCCGCCCCGAGCTTCCGGCCCGCCTCGACCCAGCGCCGCGCCGCGCCCCACGGCAGCCGGTGCACGACGACCAGGTCGTGCTCGACCCGCACCGCGCTCTGGTCGGCGCTGGCCCACTGCGGCGCGTGCCCGCCCGCTCCGAGCGCCTCGCACAGGTGCTGGCACCGATAGCGATTGCTGGCATCGTCCGGGCTGCCGCCGAAGACAAAAAGAACCTTCACCGGACAACCTCCGGCGCGGGCGTGCCTTTGGGCGGGTTTTTTCTAAAAAGCGGGCGCAGGAGCCGCCAGGCCGTGAAGTTCGCCCAGGCTATCGGGATCAGCCAGCCGGGAACCAGCGGCTCGGGTGCCACTCCTCGGTGCCCGGTGCGTGCCGCCCACGCCCCGCGCAGCGCCGCCGCGCCCGAGTGTAGCGACCGATGGGAAAAATTCGCCGCCGCTGCCAGTAGCTGGAGCGGGGCGCGTTTTCGGTAGCGGGCCAGCTCCTCGGCGCTCGCGTGTCGGCGAGTCAGAATCGGGCCGTTGCGAAACAGATAGAACAGCATCAGAGGCGAGGCATACCCGCCCGACGACGCCCCGCTCTTGTGCCAGGCTTCGGCCTCGCGCACGACCCCGCAGCGCCCGCCGGATTTTCTGATTTTCAGCGAGAGATCGACATCTTCAAAGTAAGCGAACAACCCTTCGTCGAAGCCACCGTGAGCGAAGAACGTCTCGCTACGGAGAGCGAGGACGCAGCCTGTGGCCAGGTCGCTCTTGTAGATTTCCTTCTGGAGATCGCTCGCCGTCGCCTCGACGTGATCGGCGACGATGAAATCACCCAGAGAGATTTTTCCTTTTTCGTACCAGAGGTTTGTTCTGCCCTGAGCGGGTTCTCCCTGCCAGATAATTGGATTCACGGCGCTCCAGCCCGAGCTTAAGGCTTGAACCAGTTTTTCTAAACAATCAGGTGCTAAACGGGCGTCGTTATTGACGAAAATTAGCGTCTCGAAGCCGTTTTTCTGTGCTTCACGGGCACCGGCGTTGCACCCGCCCGAAAACCCCAGATTGGTTTTGTTCTCAAGCAGCCGGGCACTTTCAGGCAGGCCCGCTTTGAGTTTTGCCAGCTCCTCAGGCAGGGAGCCGTTGTCCACGACGAAGATCGACTCGCCCGGAAGCGACTCCAGGCAGGCGAGCGTGTCGTCGGTGCCGTTCCAGTTCAGGACGATCACGGCGACGCTCACCGGCTCTCCTCCGGGCGCGTTTCGAGTGGCTGACGACTGAGAATCGTCCCGACCAGCTCGACGCACTGAAAGAGTGCGATCAGTAGCTCGCGTTGCTCGCGGCGGGCGGCGAAAAGCTCCCGGAGCCTGCCCCAGAGACCGACGCGCTCGGGGCGCAGCATCGGCTGGTGACCGCCGGGGAAGAGATCGGGGATGGCAACATGGCGCACGAGCTGGCCACGTAGCGCCGCGTGAAGCTCGGAGAGCCGGGCCAGCTCCTCCTGACCGTCCTCTCGCAGCCGTAGCGGCTCGTCGGCGACGACCTTTCCTGTCCATTTGGTTAAAAAACGCTCCGCGTTGGGGCGCTCTTTATCGAAGCGACCGGGCGTGACCGACTCGTGGTGCAGCAGGACGCTACGGGGCTGATAGAGAATCCGCTTGCCCGCCTCGCGGACCCGCAGGCATAGATCGACATCCTCCCAGCCGTTGACGAACCCTTCGTCGAAACCGCCCAGCGCCTCGAAGAGATCCCTGCGGATCAGCAGCGCCGCACCGGTGACGGCCAGAAACTCACGCTCGCGGCTGACGACGGGCGCGTCGGGGCGGCAGCGGCGGTAGAGATGATCCCAGCGGATCAGCTCACCTGGTAGAAAGGGCTTGACCACCATTCCCGCATGCTGGATCGTCCCGTCCGGGTAGAGCAGCTTGCTCCCAACCACCCCGATGCCAGAATCCCCCTCAATGCTCTCCACCAGTGGCGTGAGCCAGCCCTCAAACGGCTCGGTATCGTTGTTGAGAAAGAGGACATAGCGCCCCCGCGCCGCCGCCGAACCCTGGTTGCAGGCGCGGGCGAAGCCCCGGTTCTCCGGGTTCGGGAGCGACCGGACGCGCGGGTCGTTCAGCGACGTAAGCCAGGTACCCGTACCGTCCGTGGAGGCGTTATCGACGAAGATCGCCTCCCAGGAAACCGGGGTGTCGGGTGTGCTCGCAACCAGCGCTGTAAGGCAGCGCTCCGTGTACTCCCGCTTGTTGTAGCACGGGATAACAATCGAGACGCGCGGCGGGAGAGACATTCAGCGCGACTCCACGATGCGCGCCAGGCGCTGGGCGATCCTCGCTCCCGCCGCCGCCGCCGAGAACCGACAGGCCATGTCCTGGCGGGCCGCTCCGCCGAGGCGACGGGCGAACTCGCGGTCGTCCGCCAGCCGCAGCAGACACTCCGCCGCATGGTCGATATCCGGCTCCGCCCAGACTTGCCCCTTCTGGTAGACCCCGTAGTCTTCTTCAAGCTCAACCAGCGTATAGCGGACGGGCAGGCTATTGTTGACGTTCATAAACTCCATGTTCCCGGAGTAGCCGGTCCCGACCACGGGAAGTCCCAGCGCCATCGCCTCGGCCATGCCCAGCCCGAGACCCTCCGCCCGGTGCAGCGAGACCAAAGCGTCGCAGCTCGCAAACAGATCAAACGTCTCGTAGCGGTCGAGATAGTCCTCGATTAGAAAGACGTTGAGGTCGTCGCAGACCCCTTGCATCGTCGCGAGTTTGTCGGGGTAGAACGCGCCATTGATCGACTTGAAGACCAGCCCGACATCGCGGCGGCCCCCGAACGCCCGCCGGAACGCCTCCGCGACCGCCAGCGGGTTCTTGCGCTCCAGGTAGCTGTGGAAATCGAATGAGAATACAAACAGAAAAGCATCCTCGGGAAGCCCGAATCGACGCCGCGCTGGAGCGACCCGCTCGGTATCGATCACGATGGGATTGATGACCTTGACCACGGGGATCGGAGAGGCCCGAGCGAGTGCTTCGGCGGTGTAGCCGCTGGTCACCCAGATCTCGTCGAGATGCTCGAAGTGCTCAAGCCACTCGCGGGGGAACTCGGGAAGCTCCCAGTACCAGAGTCCGACATTGTAGCGCCCGGAGAACCAGCTCTCCCCAAATGCCTGCTCGATGAGGGGCAGCTCGTTGGCGTTGACCATGATGAGGTTCACCGCGTAGGGGTTGCGATCGGTGAACTCGGTGAAAGTATTGTCGCTGTAGCGTTTGTTGGGGACGCGAAACTCGCGCAGTACGTGCGGAACCTGGGCGGCGCGGACGGCGTGGGCGATGGATCGGCCCGCTTCGCCGAGACCGAACTCGCCGGTGAGGAAGCCCGCCACGTTGAGGCCCGGCGGCAGACTCGGGTCCGCGCCGGTGCGCTGCGGACGGGAGCCGCGCGCACTTCGCAGAAACGGCGGCTCGGGCTTGCCGACGGTGCGGAAATAGAGAGCGTCGAGGAGCGCTTTGGGGAGCAGGCGGCGCGCCATCGCTCCGGCGAGTCGTCGGGAGAGCGGGCGCGACTGACGCACTGCCCCCGCCGTCGCCACAGGATCGGCGTCCGGATAGAAAATAGGATCGACTGCGGCCATCGGATCGACCCCGGAGCGCGTCCAGGCGATAAAGTCGGGACGGCTTCCGCCCCAGGGGTCGGGAAACGCCGCTTGCAGGTCGGGACGCCCCTTCCAGACCTCGTGCCAGAGGCGGGGCAGCCCGTTGGCGCTCGCCCGGCCATCACGCCCGACCTTCTCGCGCAGCCAGGCGCTCAACGAGCCTTCTCCGGCGCAGAACGGTGCGGGGAAGCGCTGTCGGACGAACGGATTGTCGCGCCAGAGAGTTCGCGCGGCGGGTGGAATCGGCACACCGTCCTCGAAGCGCTCGCTGGCACCTGGAGTCGCCGCCAGTGCGGCGTGCCCCCGCCCGAGAACGTCGGCGGCGTAGCTCTCCCAGATCGGACGCAGCCCCGGCAGGCGCGTCAGCGTGAAGCGGTCCTGCCCGGCGGCGATTCCTTCCAGGCGCTCCAGCTCGATCCCAATAAAGTGAATCAATCGGGCAGGCTCACCATCGAGGGCGATCGTACCGGAGCTGTCGCGTCGCAGTCCGGCACCGCGCTCATGGAGGTTCCACAGTGAGATTCCACAGGTGGGGTCGCGCAGGAGCGCAAGATCGTCGAAGCACGTCAGGGCCAGCTCCAGCGTCGCGCGGGGCACCATCGCCGGGGCGCACTCGGAGAGAGGATCGACCGCAAGGGTTCGCTCGGCCCACCAGCGCAGAAACGCCTCGGTGGCGTCGCCGGGCCGCAGGGCGAGAAACGCATCGGAGACGATCCCCGCCGCCTGGAGCGCGCCCTCGCCCGGCGTGCGGTGGTCGGGAAACGGGGCCAGCACGCGGGGAAGCGCCACGACCGCCGCGCCCGAATCGAGGGCCGCCAGCGCTCCGTCCAGCGGCGCGAGCACCAGCGAGCGAGGGTGTAGGTAGATCAGCCGACTCGGGCGTTCGGAGGTAAGTGCTTCACGCAAAAACACCGGCAGTAGCGTCGCCGCCAGCTCAGCGGGTTCTCGCTGGAACCGCCAGGCATCCCGCTCTGTCAGCGAGTCCAGCCGGGCGATCTCCCAGGCTCTCCCCGGTTCGTCGCCCTCAAGAGGATCGAGGGAAAGAAAAAGAAAGGCGGCGTCCGGGTGAGTGCGGGTGATCGACTCCGCCAGAACGCGGACGAAGGCCAGCTCGCGTCGGGGAGCAAGCGTGACGAACAGGTCTCTTTGGATTGATGCCATACCTCAGTCGATTGCCGTGAGGGGCAGCGACAGAACAAGCTCCTGCTGCGCCTCCTCCGAGAGTTTTACCATGCGGCCCGTGCTATCATGAAACTCGCTGAAGCGCCCCGTGCGCCACAGCTCGCGCGCCGTCCGGGCGGGTAGCTCCGGCGGCAGGATATCGCGTCGGACAAAAAACGCATTGACGGCGCTGGGTGAGACGGCGACGAGTGCGTAGCCTTTTCGGGTGCCAAGCCGTTCCAGAGCCGCCAGCGACGCCCCGAAGTAGAGCCACGACGGATGAGCGCTCTGGCGGACGAAGTCGGGGCGGTAGGGAACCGTCACGGCGCGCTCCGGCCCGAAGCGCCAGTTGAACTCCACCGAGACGATCCAGGGATCGACCGATGAGATCGCTTCCCAGACCCAGTAGTCGTTGCCGTCGATATCGATGGACAGATAGCCCAGCTCGCCAGTCATGCCGTGGGCGGTCAGAAGCGCGTTGATGTTCTCTCGGGTGACGAACGCCTGCTCGGCCTTGAGGTTGTGCTGCCAGTAGAGCAGGCTCTCCCGAAGGCGCTCGATGTTCTCCTCGCTGCCATCCAGAACGAGTCCTGACCAGCCGCCGTCGGTGAGCAGAAAGCGCGAGTTGGCCTCGGCATAGTCCTCGACGCCGAACTCGACGAAGCGGCGGCGCTCCGGCGGGACGAGCTGTGCGAGGTGCCACAGCAGGCCATCCTCGCCGTCCTGGGAGAAGACTTGAAAGGCGCTCCGCTCCAGCGGCCCACCCTCGCTCTGACGTGCCTCGATCCGTCCCAGCGCCCGCCGCAACCGCTCCAGGCCGGTGCGGACCGGCTCCAGTGTGTGGACATCGAGGCGCTCGATCCGGGCCTGGGCCGCATCGAAGCGATCGGGTAGGCCGTCGAGGCGGGAGAGGACATCGGTGGCGGAGGCGTGCAGCCCGGCGATCCCCTCGGCAAGAGAGACGTTCTCCCGGCGCATCGCGTCGGCTTCTTCCTTCAGAGCGTCCAGAGCAGGGCCAGGATCGGTCTGTTGCGTCCGCTCGCTGGCGGCTCGCTCCGCCGCATCCCGCACGGCCTGCTCCAGCGTGGCGAGGCGCGTCCGGAGCGCGGCGCACTCGGCACGCGCAGCCTGGGCCTCGCCGATGGCCCGATCCAGGCGAGGATTGACGGTATCGAGTCCCCGCAGAAGCGCGTCGAGTTTGCCGTTCAGTTCGTGCCAGAGTCGGCGTAGCGGATTCATTCGATCGTCGTCCAGGTTGTCGGCAGGTAGGCGCAACCATTGGCGAAGCGCCCGGCGTCCACATCGAACTCCAGCGCACTCTCAATGATGTCCTCCGGGGCGTGGAACCACTCGGGGACGGCGCAATCCGGGTAGGTCGCCAGCCGAATGCGATAGCGCCCCTGCCCCAGCGCGACGGTGCCGATTTTTAGCGAGATAGTGCCTTTACCGGGTGTCGGCAGATCGCTCTGATGGTCGTAGTTACTCACGGTGAAAAGATGGAGCTGATCGGGCAGGCGCAGGAAATCCACCCCAATGACGGGGCGCTCCAGCCTGCGCCCCGCACGGTAGCGCACCTCCAGAAAGGCCGCCTCGCCGACCTTTAGAGCGCGCGTCGGGTGGCCCTCGAAGTCGAGAAGCTCCGCCGCGACGATCCGGAAGCTCTCGGGCGAGTCCAGAAACGCGCGACGGCATCGTGCGCGAGCCTCGTCTGCCAGTACCTCGTTTCGCTGCTTTTGAAGCGCCTCCGCCTCGTGCCAGGCGCTCTCAAACGCCACGAGCCGGGTCATCTCGGCACTCCAGCGTTCCTGGTGGGAGCGCTCCTGCTCGGTTTTCTGCGCCTGCTTCGCTTCTTCTGCCTCGCACTGCTCCCGCTCCCGAGCGATCCGGGCTACTGTGCGCCGTGCCCGCGCTGAGTCTCGCCGGGCCAGAAGCGCCGCGAGCCGCTCAGCGCGCTCTTTTTCTCGCTCTCTTGCTCTCTTGCTCTCTTGCTTCTGTTCGGCCCACTCCTTGGGGTAGAGCTTCTGAAACTCGTCTTCTTCGCGCTCGGCGACCAGCGCTTCGTATTTTTCGATCAGTTCCGTCGCTTCGCCAAAACCCATCATCTGTCCCTGGTCCAGCCAGACGCAGCGATCACAAAGCTCCCGCACCTGCCCCATGACGTGCGAGACAAAAACCACCGAGCCACCCTGAGCCACGAACCGCTTGAGAAACCCCAGGCAGCGACTCTGAAACTGGGCATCGCCCACGGCTAAAACCTCGTCGATGAGCAGAATCTCAGGTTCTAAATGCGCCGCAATGGAGAAGCCCAGCCGCATGTACATCCCCGACGAGTACCGTTTCACCGGCGTATCGATAAATTTTTCCAGCCCGGCGAACGCGACGATGTGATCGAACTGCCGGTCGATTTCTTTTCGGGACGCTCCTAAAATCGACCCGTTCAGATAGACGTTCTCCCGGCCTGTGAGATCAGGATGGAAGCCCGCGCCCACTTCGATCAGTGCTCCGATGCGCCCACGCACGTCGATCTTTCCCTGGGTCGGCTTTAAAATTCCGGTGAGAAGCTTTAAGAGGGTTGACTTGCCCGAGCCGTTGTGGCCGATGATCGCCAGCGGATGACCCGGCTCAACCGTAAAACCAACGTCGCGAAGTGCCCAGAACTCGCGCTCGGGCCGGGCGGCTCCGGCCTGACGACGTGCCAGTAGCTCTCGAAAGCTCACGGCGCGCGCCTGGTGTAGCGAAAAGCGCTTCCCGACTCCCTCTACGACGATGCTGGGCGCTCCCATACCTACAGTTTGAGTCCCCGGAAAAACTGGAGCGCCTGCACCAGCCCGACTCCCTGCCAGAGCGACTGGAACGGGTCCAGGCGGCGGTTGGGGGAGATGACAATGATGTCTTCCGGGAAGATCTCCGGGTTGTTCTTGGGATTGCCCGTCTTGAAGAATCCGCTCAGATCGACCGACTCGCGCTTTGGCTTGCCTTCCGGGACGCCGCGCCAGAGCGTGATACTCGCGGTCTTCGAGGCTCCGGGAATGCCTCCGATCATCGTCACGACATCGAAGAGCCGGGTCTTGCGGTCCTCGGGGAGAGAAAGCTTGCGAGCCTGCTGGTCGGCGAGATACGCATAGACAAATCGATTCGACGCAGGAATGTCCAGCGTGTCGAGGTCCACCAGCACAACTTCGGCGGCGCTGTCGTCGGTGAGAAGTTTCAGAATATCCACAGGAATCCGAACATCTTCCGAGTTCGGGTCGCCCGGTGTTTTCTTGCGCTTGAGAACCGCTTTTTTGAGATCGCCAGGGTTGTCGCGCACCACGACGCCCAGCTTGATCAGTGCCCGGCGCAGCCCGAAGCGCTCGTCCATCTCGTGCTCGCCGAGCGGGACACCGACACCCGTCACGAAGAGCCGCTTCGGGCTGGGAAGGCTGATGGTGAGCGTGTCGCCTTCCTGAAGCACCAGGTTCGCCGGGCCATCGGGCGATTTTTCGATAGCTCCCAGGTCGATGGACAGGGGCGCGGATCGGCGCGGGTTGGTCAGGATCGCCGTCACCCGGTCAGGCTGGAACGTCCGGCCTGCTGCGGCCAGTAGCTCCGAGACTCGCCAGCCGTTGATCAGGTCGAGCTGGGTGCCGCCGACGGCGTTGCCGCGAAGGTACACCCGCCGGGGTCGCCGCTCCAGAAGGCTCACCTGGACCTGGCCGGGGCGCAGCTTGAGCTTCCCTTCTTTCTGGAGTGCCTCGGTGAGCTTCGTCACCAGCCCGGCGCAGGTCGTCCCGCGCACCGTGATCGGCGTCGTCAGGCGCGAGAGGCGCAGCTTCCCGTCTGTTGGAATCTTGACGGTCCGGCTGACATCTCCGTGGCGCGTCACCTCGATGGCGATGATGTCGTCGGTGTCGAGCGTGTACTCGTCCGCCTGCTGCGCGGAGGCGGAGAGTGTCAGCATCAGGGCGACAAGCAGCGCAAAGAAATACCGGCTCATACCTTGATGATAGCACATTCGTCGTGTGTCCCTCCCCCGCCCTCGTTCCTCGGGCACCCCCTCCCCGGCTTCGCGGGGGGCAGGGGGTAACCCACCCCAAAAACCCTCTCCCACTGCGGAGCATGGGAGGGGGTCGGTCGAAGCGAGGAACGAGCGGAGGCCGGGGGGAGGGACACGCCGCTACCGGTTGGCGTCGCGCTCGACGGCTTTCAGGTCTTTCTCGACCTCTGCCAGTTCCATAAGCTGCGCTTTCGAGGGCGCTTCGGAGAAGCTGTCCAGGCGCGCAAGAAGCTGCGCAAGCCGCGAGAGAACGGGGAGCGTCGTGGGCGCGGGCGGGGGAGTGGGCGTCCCCTCGCCGCCCGCACCCGGCTCAGTCGGCGTACCGGCGGGAGTCGGGCGGGGCGCACCGCCGGGCGCGGGGCGCGGGCGGGCGACAGGCGTGAGGCGGGCGATCAGCTCGGTGAGCGGCTTGCGGGCGTCGCCCGTGCTGGGGAGCTTGTCGCGGCGGGCTTCGAGATCGGCTCGGAGCGCCGTGGCTTTCTCGTAAAGCGTGACTATCTTGTCTTGCAGAGTTAGCAGCGAGCGTCGGTCTTTCGCGGAGAGCAAGAGGCGCGGGTCGTCGTCCACCGCCACGGACGAGACCAATTTCTGGTCTTCAAATTCCAGCTCCAGCGCGTACGTTCCCGGCGCGACTCTTGGGCCGCGCGCCCGGCCCCCACCTCCAAAACCGCCACCGCCCGGACCTGCGGCGGGTTCGGCGGGAGCGCCGGTGTTCATGCCCCGGCGCAGATCCCAGCTTGCCCGGTTCCAGCCCGCGTGCGGCTCGGTCACAGTCAGCGCACGAACTAACTTTCCGCGCCCGTCGCGCACCGAGAGGCTGACCTTGCTCGGGTCGGGCGGCGTGGTCGGAATCCAGAACGCGACCGTGCTGCCCGGAGCCGGGTTCGGCGCGACGAAGATCTTGTGCCCGGTCGTGCCCTTGAGATTCGCCTGGCGATACTGAACCGCCGGTTTCGGGCGGGAGAGCACGGGGGCACCGTCTTTGGTTCGGTTTGCCAGGGCTTCCAGGTGCCCGATGTCGTCTAAAATCCAGACGCCCCGTCCGTGCGTCGCCAGAATCAAGTCGTTGTCGCGCGGATGAATTTGAATATCGTCCACGGGGACGGTCGGGAGCGGCTCGTCGAACCTGCGCCAGCGCTCGCCGCGCGTGGTCGAGACCCACAGCCCGCGCTCGGTGCCGACAAAGAGCAGTTTCTCGGCTCGTGGGTGCTCCCGCACGACGCTCACCGTGTGCCCGGTGGGGAGACTTCCCGAGAGCTTGTTCCAGGTTGCGCCGAAGTCCTCGGTCACGAACACATACGGCGTAAAATCCCCGGTTCGGTGTCCGTCGAAGCTGATGTAGCAGCGTCCGTCGGCGAACCGGCTCGGAACCACCCGGCTCACAAACGTGTTTTTGGGCAGCCCTGGCACGTTTCCCTCAACCCGCACCCAACTTTTGCCGTCGTCTTTGGAGACCGAGAGTGCGCCGTCGTCGGCCCCGGCCCAGAGCACGCCCAGTTTTGCGGGCGACTCGGCGACCGTGGTTAGCTCCGAGTAGCCGTCCTCGCCGTCGAAGCGGGAGAGAGTTTTCGGCGTCGTCAGTGCGCCAAAAATAGGAAGTTTCTCCCTGTCTAAATTCTGCGTCAGGTCGGGGGTGAAGCGCCAGGTGTCGCCACGGTCCTCGCTGATGCAGAGTCTGTTGGCCCCGACCAGGAGTTTTTTGGGGTTGTGCGGCGAGATCACAATCGGCGTGTTCCAGTCCCAGCGTAGCGGCTTCTCCCCGCGTGGCGGCGTGGGCCGGATTCGCTTGCTCTCGCCCGTCGCCCGGTTCACCCGCTGGATCGCCCCGTTCTGGCTCTCGGAGTAGACGATGTTCGCATCGGTCGGGTCCACAGCGCAATGAAAACCGTCGCCGCCGCCGATATTGATCCACTCATCGTTGGTGATGCCCCGGCCCAGCCCCTGGCTCGGCGCACCCCAGCTCCCGTTGTCCTGAAGCCCGACGTAGACGCTGTAGGGCCGCGCAAAGTCAAACGCCACTTCGTAGGGCTGCCCGATCACAAGCTGGTTGTTGTAGTCCCAGGTCCTGCCCTTGTCCCACGACCACTGCATCCCGCCATCGCACCCGAAAATAAGATGATTGGAGTCTTTCGGGTCGATCCAGAGCGCGTGTCCGTCGGCATGAACCCGCGAGAAGCCCGACTCAAACGTCTTCCCGCCGTCGCTGGAGACCAGAGTGTTCACTCCCAGCAGATAGACCCGGCTTTCGTCGCTCGGGTCGATCCGAACCTGGGAAAAATACATCGGGCGAGGGTTGGACTCGGAGATTTGTTTCCAGGTCTCGCCGCTGTCTATGCTTTTCCAGACGCCGCCGTTGCCCTGCGCGGACTGAGTCGAGCCGCCGTTGGTGGTCTCTATCGTCGCGAGAACCACTTTCGGGTTCTTCTTAAAAATATCCAGCCCGATTCGGCCTAAAACGCCGCCGGGAAGTCCCTCGGTGAGCTTCTTCCAGTTCTTCCCGCCGTCGGTCGTTTTGTACAGCCCCGAGCCCGGTCCGCCGCCATCCAGCCCGAACGGGGTTCTGCGCCGCTGATACGCCGCTGCAATCAAGATATTCGGGTCGGTCGGGTCCATTACCATGTCCGTGACCCCTGTGTCGTCATTGATAAATAAGGCTTTGTCCCAGGTTTTTCCGCCGTCTGTGGTCTTAAAAACGCCACGCTCCGGGTTTGCTTTCCAGAGTTCGCCCTGCGCGGCGATATAAACCGTATTCGGGTCGGTGGGATGCACTAAAACCCGCCCGATGTGCTGGGTTTCTTTGAGTCCCAGGTAATCGAACGTCTTACCGCCGTCGGTAGACTTGTAGACGCCGTGCCCCCACGACGAACTCTGTCGGTTGTTGGCCTCTCCGGTGCCGACATAGAGCGTCTCGGGCTGGCTGGGGGCCAGCGCGAGGTCGCCGATGGAGCTGGTGATCTCGTTCTCGAACAGCGCCGTGAAGGTCGTCCCGTGGTTGGTGGTTTTGAAAATTCCCCCGGCTGCGGTCGCGACATAAACGATCCGCGAGTCGGTCGGGTGAACCTCGATATCGTCGATGCGCCCGCCCATGATCGCCGGGCCGAGGTTGCGCCAGGAAAGCCCCATCAGGGCCGTCGCGAGCGGATCGAGGGTCTGCGCGTGGGCCAGCGTGGTCACGCCCAGCGCCACCGAAACCGAGAGAGCAAGCGGAAGGAATCTCATGGCGGGGAATATACCCCAATTTTGCCCCGCCGTAAAACGACGGGTCTTCAAAAACAAAGCCACCCAGCGGCTGGGTACCCGGCCTACCCGAGTTTCTTGGATTCCAGCTCGTCCCAGCGGGCGTAGGCTTTTTCCACGGCAGCTTTCGCGGCGGGCAGCTCTTCGTTCCAGAGTTTTTGAAGGGCGATGGCATCGGTGGCGACTTCGGCCATTTTGGCTTCTATCTGCGCGACTTTTTCCTCGGCTTTCAGAATCGTCTCTTCGATCCGCTCCAGCTCCCGGCGCTCGGAGGTGGAGAGGCGTGCTCCTCCCCGGTTTCCCTCCCCCGTGTGTCCCTCCCCCCGGCTTTGGCTCGTTCCTCGCGTCGCCGACCCCCTCCCTGGCTCCGCTGAGGGAGAGGGTGACCCCAAACCCCCTGCCCCCCGCGAAGCCGGGGAGGGGGTGCCGAGGAACGAGGCGGGGGAGGGAAACTGGGATCGGTGATCCGACCACTGAGAGTAGTCGGCGTAGAGCTTGACGCTGCCGTCCGGCTCGATGGAGAGGATCTGGTTGCAGACTTTGTCTAACAAAAACCGGTCGTGGCTCACCAGGACCAGTGCGCCGGGAAACTTTTCGAGGGCGTCTTCCAGAACCCCGAGCGAGGGCAGGTCCAGATCGTTGGTGGGTTCGTCCAGAAGTAATAAATCGGCTTCGAGGAGCATCAAATTGGCCAGAGCGACCCGTGCCTGCTCGCCGCCGGAGAGGGTCGAGACGCGAGCGCCAAGCTGGTCCTCGCGAAACAGGAACTTCTTGGCCCAGGCGCTGATGTGCAGGACGCTGCCTCCGAAGCGCACCGACTCGCCGCTCGGGCACAGCGCCTCGCGCAGGGTTTTCTCGCGCTCGACCCCGGAGCGGCTCTGATCGAACCAGAGCGAGCGTAGCCCGCCCGCCCGCTTGACCTCGCCCGAGTCCGGCGGCAAATCTCCCGAGAAAACGCGCATGAGTGTCGTTTTTCCGCTGCCGTTCGGACCCAGAATCCCTAATTTCAAACCAGGAGTGAGCACTAAATCGACGTTTTTAAATAATAATCTGCCGCCCAGGGATTTATTGAGATTTTTAGTGACTAAAAGCTCTTTTGTTTTTCGGCCAGACGATGTAAAATTACCCTCGATGGTCGTAGGTGTCGTGTTTCGGCGGTTGAGTTCCGCCAGCCCTGCGATTTTCTCGCCCGCGTCTTCGATCCGGCCTTTGGCTTTCGTGGTTCGGGCGCGTGCGCCGCGCCGCAGCCAGGCGATCTCCTTGCGAACTTCCGAGGCGAGGGCGACCTGCTGGTGCGCCTGCGACGCGAGATAGGCCGCTCGCTGCTCGATGAACTCGCCGTAGCCGCCCTGAACCGAGAGATAGCCCTCCGCGTAGGCCGGATGCAGCTCGATGATCCGGTTCGTGACGTTTTCCAAGAAATATCGGTCGTGCGTAACGACTACAAATGCAAAATTAGGGCGCTCCAGGACACTTTCCAGCCACTCGACACCCGATAAGTCTACGTGGTTGGTGGGTTCGTCCAAAAATAAAAGCTCCGGCTCAGCCAGAAGCGCGGAGACAATCGCCAGGCGCTTTCTCCAGCCGCCCGAGAGCTTGTCGCACGTCCGCGCCCGATCCTCGAAGCCGCCGAGCGCCAGCGCCCGCTCGACCCGCGCCATCTGCTCGTCTTCTTCGAGGTGCGCGCCCGCCAGCCCTGAGAGCAAGACGCTCTCGACCGTCGCGCCTTCGGGAAAGGCTTCTTCCTGCGCGACGTAGCCGATCTTGAGGCCGCGCAGCACCGAGAGCGTCCCGCCGTCGGGTTTCTCCAGCCCGGAGAGAATTTTGAGCAGCGTCGATTTGCCGCTTCCGTTGGGGCCGATCAGCCCGATCCGCTCGCTGCTATCGATGCCGAAGGTCAGGCCAGAGAAGAGGGGGCGGGCAGATTGGGTCTTGGTCAGCTCGCGGCAGGAAAGAAGGGTTGCCATGGTCGGCCCTCAGTGTATCGTCCCCGGCATGCCGTAGCGGGGGCGTGAACGAGCGCAGGCAGCTAAAGCAGCCTGCTGCACAAAATAAAGCACCCTGAAGGGCGCTGTACCCAGATTGCGCTTGCAGGGGGCTTCAGCCTCCTTGGATTTGTGTAGCAGGCTGCTTTAGCTGCCTGGGGAAGACGGGGGGCCGCACGGTAAAATAAGCCCGTGCCGATTTTTGAGTTCGTCTGCGAAGCGTGCGGGAGCGGGAGAAAGTTCTCCGTGCTGGTGGGCGTCGTCGCGGACGCACCAAGGCCGCGCTGCCCGGTGTGCGGCGGAGAAAATCTCACGCGTGCCGTCTCGCGGTTCGCCCGGACGCGCTCGGGGGAGTCGCGACTCGACGCCCTGACCGAGTCGATGGACGGCCTGGACGACACCAACCCTGGCGCGATGCGAAGTACCCTGCGCGAGCTGGTCTCCGAAGCGGGCGAGGACGAGCTATCCCGCGACGAAGTGGACGAACTCGTCGAAGAATCCCTGAACCCACCCGGCTGCTCGTAAACCTCGCATCCACCCTCCCCTG
The DNA here is from genome assembly GCA_031363095.1 of Armatimonadota bacterium. GTDB lineage: Bacteria > Armatimonadota > Armatimonadia > Armatimonadales > Armatimonadaceae > JANLTX01. Next base: position 24,468 of record JANLTX010000110.1, read on the forward strand.
GCGGCCAAGGGAGGGTCGGCGTAGTGAGGAACGAACGAAGACGGGGTGGGTTCCAGAAAGAAAATTATGTTTAAAATCGCAATCTGCGGGCTGGATCACTGGTATACCGCGCTCGGCGTTCTGGATATCGCAAAAAAGTCCGAGAAAATCGAGCTGGTAGGCATCGAAGAGCCAGATGAGATTCGTCGGGCGTGGCTTAAAGAAAAACACCCGGATATTCGGGTGCTGGAAGACGCTTCTGAGTCGGGTGCCGAGCTAATCGCGATTTGCAAGCCCACGGCAAGTGCTCCGAGGTTGGCGAAGAAAGCGCTGGAAGCGGGAAAGCACGTTCTTTCGGTGAAGCCGCCTGCAAAGACGCTTGAAGAACTTGACGACGTGATCTCGGTGGCGCAGAAAACGGGCAAGTTCTACGGGAGCTTCGAGGGGGTTCAGCGGCTACATCCGAGGGCGCTGACTCTCAAGAAACTCATCGAAGGCGGCGCGATTGGAACGGTTTTAAGCTTCCATCAGGTCGGGCACGGGCCGCTGCCTGCGCCCTGGCCGGGAGAGCCGTCGGGAGCTCCCTCGTGGTGGATCGACGACAAAAAAGCGCCGGGCGGAGCCTGGATCGACCATGCGATCTACGCGCTGGACCTGGCCCGGTTCGCCCTCGGTGGCGAGGTGGAATCGGTGGTCGGGGTGCTGGGAAACCGGCTGCACGCAGAACTTCCGCTCGAAGACTACGGGGTTTCCGTGATGAAGCTCACGAGCGGCGCGGCGCTGATCTTCGAGGACACGTGGGCTGCGGTGCCGGGCATGGGCTACGGGCGCTACTTTTTCCTGGGCACCGAGGGGACGATCACGGCGGAAGGAAGCTCCTGGGTGGTTCGTCGAGGCGGGGACGAAGTACGTCACGCGATCCCCGAGGCTCCGTTCTTTCCCCTTGAAGAGATTGCCGAAAAGCTCCAGAGCGGAGAAAGTTTGCCGTTTGGACCCGCCGATGCCCGCGCGAACCTGGCGGCTTGTTTGAAACTCTATGGAGCGTGATAGAATGGCCGCAGAGCGTTCTCGCTCGCGAGTTTTTCTGAAATTCTCGCGCGCCGCTGTGCATCGACTTTTAGCGGCGCGCCCTCTACCGTGATCCGCCGCCGCTGGCACTGTGCTTTTTCCAAGGAAGCCGACGGCGTGAGCGTGAGCAGGACAGACTGGTGCGCGCCCCGACCTGACCGTTTGGAGAAACCGCGCCATGCGAAGACGGCCCCGCGCCGCCGCCGAAGACGTTGAGAACGTCGCCCCGACCGCCGAGAATACACCGGCACCCGAGGTTGTAGAGAAACCGAAGCGGACTCGCCGCACGACCACCAAAGCGCCCGAGGCGGAGATCGCCCCGCCCGCGCCGGAGGTCGATTCCCCCCTTCCCCCGCCGGGCGGGGGCGAAAGCGAGCTTGCGAGCGCTTCGGGGGCAAAGCCCGTCCGTGCTCGTCGGACATCGAAGAAGGCGACTCCCGTCGAGACCGCTTCGGAAGCCCCCGCTCCCGAGGTTGTTTCCCCCCTTCCCCCCGTGCCGCACGGGGGCGAAAGCGAAGTCGAGGGACGAGACGAAGCGCTTCGGGGGACGACGGAGAAGCCCGCTCGCTCGCGCCGGACGCCGAAAAAAGCCGCGCCCGCTGTCGAGCCGGTTGTGGAGGTTGTCCCCCCTTCCCCCGTGCCACACGGGGGCGAAAGCGAGCCTGCGAGCGCTTCGGGGGACAAACCCGCCGCGACGCGTGGTCGCCGGGGCCGGGGCGGCGGTCGTGGAAAAAATACGCCTGAGCCGACGCCGGAAGTCGCTCCCGAGGCAGCGCCCGACGAGGCTGAGTCCGCCGGAGGCCGTCGCACCCGTGGACTGCGTCGCACCCGGACGGTCGCCGCGCCGACGATGATGGTCAGCGCCGCGCCGGAAGTGCCCGAGGCCGACCCCGAGGCCGAAGCTCTCACCGCTCGTCGCACCCGTGGCGGTCGCCGCCGCGAAAGCTCCCCGGTGGCAGAGACCATCGAAGGAACCGTTGCGCCCCGCACGATGGCTGCTCCCGCCGAGCCGCTCCCGCCGGTCTATGTTCCGCTGCCCGCCGAAGTTCTCGCGAACCTGGCCGAGACGAAATTAGTCAAGAAAAATGGTGTCGTCGAGCTTTCCGTGAGTGGGGAGACGCGCCTGCCGCTCTGGTTCTTCGTCAACACCGAGATGGACCCCGAGGCGCGGCCTGTCGCTCAGCGTCAGATTCGGCTCGCCTACGAAGCGGGCGTCCGAATTTTCACGGTTCTGGCCCATCTGCCCTGGAAAAATCGGGCGGGCGAGCGCCGCTACGAACTCTTAGACGACGTTTTAAGCTTTGTCGCGGAGAACGCTCCCGAGGCACTGGTGCTCCCGAGGATGATCTTCTCGCCGCCCGGCTCGTTCGTTCGTGCCAACTCCGGCGACATGGTGCGCTACGCCAGCGGTGAAGAGGGCGATATTTCCATTGCGTCCCGCAAGTTCTGGGAGGGCGAGGCCGACGAAGCGCTCCGAGCCGCTGTCGAGCACGTCGCGCAGGGGCCGTTTGCGGGCCGGGTTCTGGGATTTTACCTGGAACACGGCGAGTGGCTCTACGACAAGGGCATGGGTTTCGATGCGTCGGAGGCCAATCAGCAGGGCTTCAAGAGCTGGCTGCGCTTAAAATATAAGAACTCGCTCGTCGGGCTTCGGGCAGCGTGGAGCGACGGCTCCGTGAATTTCGAGTCGGCCCGCGTCCCGGAGTGGCCCGCGCCGACGGGAAGCACCCTGTTCTTCGGTCCCAAAGAAGGGCGCTATGTCGATTTCCACGAGTACAGCTCCGAGATCGCGGCGCAGACCATTTTAAGACTGGGAAAAGCCGTCAAGGAAGCCTCGGGCGGGCGCAGTGCGGTGGCCGTGAGCTACGGCTACACGCTGGAGCTGCCCCGAGCGTACTCCGGGCATCTCGCGCTCCGCCAGGTTTTAGACAGCCCGCTCGTGGACATTCTGACCGGCCCGATCTCGTACTTCGGACGACAGCCGGGCGGAAGCGCTCCGCCGCCCGCGCCTATCGACTCGGTGACGCTGGCCGGGAAGCTCTGGGTCTGCGAGGACGACACCAAGACCCCGCTGGCATCCGGGCGCACCCCCGACAGCTACAACCCGCGCATCGAGACCGACGAAGGTGTCCGGGCGTGCCACGCGCGCAACCTCGGCGCGGCGCTCGTCAAGGGGCTGGGCCTCTCATGGATGGATCTCTGGGGCGAGGGCTGGCTCGACAGCCGCGAGACCTGGCAGGAGCTGTCCGCGCTCCGGCGACTGGCCGAGCAGGCGGCTGCCCGCCGGACGCGGCCCGCGCTCGACCCGGAAGTGGCTGTGATCGTCGATGAGCGTGCGTTCTTCTCGGTCCGCGACGAGTCCCTTCTCGAAAACTTGATCTCAAGCCAGCGCGACACGCTGCTTCGGGCAGGCGTCCGGGTCGGGTTTTACTTGCTCAGCGATGTTGTCAAAAAAGACTTCCCGCTCGGCGCGAAGTTAATTCTGTTTCTCAACGCGTTCTCTCTCGACGCCCCGACGCGTGCGGCGATCATCGACCGGCTTCAGGGCGAGGGCCGGACGCTCGCCTGGCTCTTTGCGCCGTGTGGACTCGAAGAGTCGCTGTCGGAGTGCGCCGATGTCATCGGGATGCATGTCCGGCTCCAGCCCTGGTCCTCGAAATTAGGCGCGACGGTTCTTTCGAATATGAACTCGCCGCTGACCGAGCATCTCAAGGGGCAGGCACTGGGCGATCCGCGCCGCGCCAACCCGAGCTTTGGCGTCGTCGATGCTCGGGCCCAGGTTCTGGCGGAGTATCCCGGCGGCGGTGCGGCGATTGCGGTTCGCAAGCATCCGCGCTGGCAGTCGGTCTTTCTGGGCGAGCCGAGCCTGCCCCGGCCTCTGCTGCGCGGGCTTCTGCGCCTGGCGGGAATCTCGCCGCTGACCGTGGACGACGACGTGGCCTGGGTCGGGGACGGCGTGATGTGCCTGCACTCTACCGAGGGCGGCGGTACCAACGTCTTCCTGCCCGAGGACGCCGCGCTCTTCGACGGCCTGACCGGGGAGACTCTCACCAGTGGCGGCTGGGGCGCACGGCTCTCGATGCCGCTACGAGGAACCCGGCTGCTCTTCTGGGGCAAAGAAACCGACATCGCCGCGCTGGGCGGAGACGCCCGCGCGGCCTCGCCCGGCCTGACGAAAGCCGAGCTTCCGCCCGCGCCCGCGCCGTTCGTGTTCGAGTCCGGCTCGGCCCTGCCCGTCATGGAGATATCCGCCGAGGACGAAGCGCTCTTCCGCGCCGCGCTCGAAGGCGACTTTGCGCCCGACAAAGGCGAGGTTCCGGCGCTCGCGACGCCGTCGCCAGCCACACCCGCTGAGACCGCCGAAGAGGGCGAGCGCCGCAAGCGCCGTCGCCGTCGGCGCGGAAGAGGGCGTACCGAAGACGGCGAGCTGACTCCCGAGGGGGGCGAAGACACCGAGGTCAGCGAGGACAGTGCGCCCGAGGCTATCGAGACCGAGAGTCCGGCGCGTGCGGTGCCGTCGCTCTCCGAGCTGCTCCCCGACTCGGAGCTTCTGCCCGAAGGCGTCGAATTGCCGACCCCGGAAGAGTTCATCGAAGAGGCCGCCCCGCGCCGCCGCCCCCGAAGGCGTCGCACGACAGGGACGCCCGAGACTCCCCCGGAAGCGTAGGGTTGCCCCGAAGTCTGTCCCCCGAAGCGCCGTGCTCGCAAGCTCGCAAGGCTTTCGCCCCCGTGCCGCACGGGGGTTGGGGGAATGCTTGCGCATTGACTGTCAATGGCTTACAATGGCCGGGATAGTTACGGGGGAGTTTCTATGTTCAGCGGTCGTTTTTCGCGCCCTTCGTTTCCTGCACTCCTCGGGGTGGGGGCGGCTCTGTGCGCTCTGGGGACGGGAGCCTGGTGTCTCTTGCCCGCGCGGGCACAGGACGCGGCCCCGAAAAAAATACTGTCCTCCTCGCCCCCAAACGCCGATAATCCCTCAGGAGACACTTCAGGGCGCGGGCTACTTCCCGTGGTTGCGCTACTGGGCGGCGTGTCTCTTCTGTCAGTGAGTTTAGGCCCTATGTTGTTTTCTGGAGCGCGTGGACGGCGCATCGATTCCGTTCTTCAGGCTAAGAAATCGCTTCAGCTCGCAAGTCTTGCCGAGCTGCCCACCCCCGAGGTGGGTAAAGAAGCGCTTGCTTCGGCCTACGACCGGCTTTTTCAAGAGCTACTCGACCATCAGGCGGTGGGGGAGGGTAAGCGACGCTCGTTTGCCATCACCTCGGCGCTGGAGGAAGAGGGCCGAAGCTCGGTCAGTGCCAATGTCGCCATGGCCGCCGCACGGCGCGGCTACTCGGTGCTCGTGGTGGACTGCGACCTGCGTCGCCCGGTCCAGCACCTGCTCTTTGGCGATGCCGAGGCGCGCCCCTCGCCGGGGTTGACCGATCTTCTGGCCGATAACGTCACCAACCCGGCAGACGTTCTTCGGACCACGCCGATTCCCGGACTGCGCCTGCTCTCCATCGGCACGACCGAGGTCGAGTCTCCGGCGGAGATGTTCGGCTCGCGGTTCATGGAGCGCTTCGTCCTCAATATTGCGCCACGGCTTGCCGATCTGGTGCTCTACGACGCCCCGCATCTGCTCTCCAATGAGCCAGGGCGACGGATTTTACAGTACGTCGATGGGGTTCTCTACACCATTCGGCTCGGCTCCACCGACACGACTCGGGCCAAGCGCGGCCTGGAAAAACTGGCGCAGGCCGGAGCGCGCGTCGTGGGGGGAGTCTTCGTTCCCAAGGGATATTTCGACCTTTTAGAGAGCGTTCCGGTTCCGGGCAGGCTCGCAGGGGTAGAGAAATTAGTTAGAAATACCGAAACCGTAGCAGAACGCACGGTAGCGCCGACGTCGGAAGAGATTCCCGCCGAGGTGTCGTCCGTAGCAATCAAACCTGCGGAAACGGACGAAGAGCCAATGAGTAATGTAACGGAAACAGCCGAGAAGCCTGCAGTTGAAGCGGGCGAGAGCGGCATGGACGATCTGGAGTCGGTCCTTCAGGGCTGGCGGCGACGGGATCAGACGGAGGTTGCCCCGGCAGCGACGTTTGAAGCCCGCCCCAACCTGCCCGAGGCCCGCACAGCCAAGGACGACATTCGGGAAGCGCTGAAGGTCGGCGGCGATGCCCCCGTCGAAGCGCCCGCACCGGCCCCGGTCGTTGAAACCGAGCCAGAAAAAGAAGCGGAAGCGATTGCCGATCCCCTCGTGATCGCGGCTCCCTTCGTGGCCCCCGAAGAGAAAAAAGAAGAAAAAGACGACAAGCCCGAGCCGAGCGCGAAGGTCAAAAAAGTGGAGAAGGTCGAAGAGCCTGCCGCTCCCATCGTCGTCGAAGAAGCGAAGGTCGAAAAAGTCGAAGAGGCTCCCTCGGCCCCCGAAGCAAAAATTGAGGTGCCTGTCGTGCCCGTTGTTGAAGAATCGGCCCCGAAAGTCGAAGAGCTGGCCCCGCTCGCTGTAGCGCCTGCTCTGGCGGAAAAAGCCCCCGAGCCTGCCCCGGTGATCCCGGTTGCGGCCCCGGCCCCCGCCCCCATCGTCGTTGCCGCCGCGCCCGCCCCGGTCGTGGCCCCCGCTGTCGCGAAGAATGGCTTCCAGGAGCTTGATGTGCAGATTGATATGTTCCCCACCGCGCCTGGCGAGATGACCATGCGCGCCGTGACCTCGAATGCCGCCGCCGCTGGCATTCCCAATGTTGTGCTGGAGATGACGACCCAGATGCACTCGATGCGCGGGATGCGTGCCATCACGCCGTCGCAGGGCGACCCCGACGCGCCCCGGATCGCGCTGGAGACCAGCACGACCGACACCCCGGACGCCGCCAGGATGAGAATCCTGGTGGGCGAGGGTGCGGACGCCGCCTTCGAGGCGGTTCTCAAGACCGGCGAGGCGATCTCGGTGCGCACCGGTGGCGGGAGCAATCAGCCCCCGGTTCGCCTGGAGATGAACAACGACAAGAACGGCGGCACGACGGTGCGCGCCACGGTCGAAGGCGCTCCGGGTCGCCAGGAAGTGATCCTGGAGATGAAGCGCGAGGCGCTCACCGACTCGTTCAGCGATGCCAAGTGGCGCAACCGCGTCTCGATCTTCTCGGGCAAGTAAGTCCCACAAAAAATCCCCCGGCCCACAAAAGGGCCGGGGGATTTTTTGTTTGGCGACCCGGAAAAACCTCGAAATTTTCCGGCAGCGCCTAAATCTCGCCTCGCTCTCAATCTACATCTCAAGGCAAGCGTCTGCCTCCGCGATGCAGAAGCCACGCCACACGAAGCAGAAAGCAAAACAAGAGAAGCAGACGACAAAACCAGCCTGGCAGAAGGCAAAACTTTTGTGGCAGGAAGCGTAATTTTTGTGGCAGACGACAAAACCCGAAAGGACGCTGCCAGGCTCGTTCGCTCTACACCCCGTCGTCGGGTGTACGATCCTTCGCTTCAGGGCAAACGCATTTGAAATCGGTCTTGCTGGTGATGCTATTTATTGATATTCGCTGTATTTTTCCGTCGAATAAATTCGCGGCTACAACTACGAATTCGACCTGCGATTGGCAAGCCAATCTTGTCGAATCAAAGAGAA
>JANLTX010000126.1:0-58053 GCA_031363095.1 Armatimonadota bacterium
AGGCGATTGGTGATTTCCACCAAATACGCGACCGTCACCTCACGGCCCTGGTCGTACAGCGCACCCGCCTCTTGCTTCGTCATCGTCTTGGAGGGGATATTACCTCAAAATATGGAGAGGCGCGAGGCCTGTGTAGTTACCATTATAGAACTCTTGGAGAGTTTGCCGATGCTGAAAATGCTGTTAGGGAAGGCAACAAGCCCAAAATGATAGAGCATATGAAAAAAATCGGTGAATGGGGATTGAATGCTGCCACTTCAGTTGGGACTACGCTTGTAGCCGAGGTAATAAAGCAGGTAACAGGGATAGGTTTACCTTCTCAGTAATCGGTAAAACCTCTTGTCCTTTATATTGCCCGAAATGCTTTGATTGCTAAATATACAAACATATGGCTTCAGCTTTGACGTGAGAGATTGTTTAGATTTAGTCCCAGAGATTGAAAGCCGTGTCCGAAAAGCAGGCCGCCGACTTCCTGCACGGCTTGCAGCAGCAGCCTTGGCCCAGTACCGGAGCCACACCCATGCCGCAAACTTGACACCGGGGTAACAACGGAGAGGCTCAGAAGCTCGCCAGCCACGCCGCCCCCGGACAACGAAGCTTTACGACCGCAGCGGCGGAACCGTCAGCCTCGACGAGATAGAGAGAATCAGGTTCTAAATCCTCCTGCCTTGTCTTTGCTCCAGGCAAACGTCTGTATGGTATAATGGGCATTGGGAAGGGGTATGAAATGTCAACTGACGAACTGCCGCGCAAAAAAGAAGATAGAAATTTTTCTGAAGATGGAAACGAATCACGAACAACGACAGTTTTTGTTCATACTCAGACGGCAAAAGGTAAAAGTGATTGGATTAATCAAGGCCGGAAATTCCTAAGACTTCCCATAGCTGGTGAATATATCGCTTTGAGTTCTCGAAGTCCTTGGTATTGCGTTGAAATTGTTATTCATTGTCCTTTTAACGCCGACTATGCAGCTGAGATATACGCAACAGAAGTAGATCATATGGACGCCCTCAAGAAAGCATTGAGATAACTTCGATGAAAAAAAGTAAACAGTTTTGGTATTTTATTATTGATAACGATAGAAAAATTTTTTGCAACTTGGGTTTAATATCAAGCGATTCACAATGGAATATTCGAGTTGTTGAAGAACAAGAAAAAGGAAGAAATATCGGCGCTTCTTCAAGCTATAGTGAACAACACGCAAAAGAAAACGAAGAATTTTATTATTCTAAGGGATACAAAAAATCTTTTGCCCCTCCTTTAGATGCTCCAGTTGATACGAGCGCCGATTATAATCTTAAACTTCCAGAATATGCCAAAAATTCTGTACGCAATAAAATTGTAATGCTCTTGTGTCATTCATGTCGAGCAACACGTTTTGCTGAGATGAACGCTCCCTATCCAGGGCAAGAAGTTTTAAAGGCGCGTAGTTCGGATTTCGAGGCAAAATGCTTATTCTGTGGACATATTGCAAGAGATGGCTACAACTGGTTTCGTTGAAGATCAAGAAGATGACGATAGCGATTCGGTTCGTCTGTCAGTATCTATAAGCACGGATCAAGGAGGTTTTTTTCGTCGAACTTGTCCTGTTTGCGGGCGTGATTTCAAAACCGAAATTGACCCTTCTGAATTGCAATGGGCGCTGGCACCATTAGTTCAACGAATCACAAGAGAGGAAATTGGAGATAGTTCAGAGAATGAGAATAATGATGAAAATCAAAACGAGTTATACTGCCCGTACTGTTGCGAAAAGATATTAGCAATCGACTCACACACATCAGATACCATGAAATATATAAAGAGTATTACTCTCAGAGAGATTGTTTTGCCTATGATGCAAAAGATTTTTTCTCCTCTATCAAATCTTGGAAATCAGAATACTGGATTAGTATCTTTTTCTATAAAGTATGACCGAGGAATGCTTTCTCCTCGTCCATTACATGGCCCAGAACCGCCAGATATGAAGCAAATACAATTTATCTGCTGCGGGAAAGTTGCAAAAGTTTATGAAGAATGGCACTGGACAAAGCAATGTGTGTACTGTGGCGTCCCGGTGATTCTCTCTTAGGACACAAGGAAAAACCTGCAAATGTCTATCGAATTTTCAACAACCGAAGTAACAGAAGCTCTTCGTACATTTCGCATTCGACGTGATGACTTATTACATGAAGATATCAAAACAATTGACGATCATATGTTGCGTTTTGTTAAATTCTGCCGCGAGAACCCTCTTGCTCAACAAGTTCTAAATCCGCTTCTCGCTGATTATGTGTTTGATGTAAAGGATTGGCTCCAGAAGGCAGGAAGAGTTGATGGCCCACTAATATTTCCTGACTCTTCAGATGAGGAATTTGCGCTGCGATATAAATTGATAGAATTTGTATGCGATAGCGACGAAGGAGGTCAATTAATACGAATGATTGGGCGTAATAGAAATGTATATAAACATGATGAATCCATAGAATTGTTTAGAACACTCATTATTCGACCTTTTATGGAAGAAATTGGAAACAGGCTTGGAAAAATTGCAAACTTAGCTTCGCCAGATGATCGAGCTATACAAGCAGTTCCACTTAGTCGTATCCCAAGTTTGAATGAAGCGAAAATATTTCTTAGTCACAAATCTGTTGATAAACCATTGGTTCGCCGCTATTATAATACGCTTCAATTATTGGGTTTCAGTCCTTGGCTTGATGAATCAAATATGACGGCAGGATCAAGCTTAGAAAGAAGTTTATTGCAAGGTTTTGAAGAATCGTGTGCGGCTGTTTTCTTTATTACGGAAAATTTCAAAGATGAAAATTATTTAGGAGCGGAAGTAGAATACGCAATTATGCAAAAAAGAAAAAAGAATAAGAAATTTGCAATTATTACTTTGCGTTATTCCGATGCTGCTCCAGTTCCTGGTTTATTGACTCCCTATACTTATGCAAATGTCAGTAATGACCTTGATGGATTTCACGAACTCACAAGAGCACTGCCAGTTGAGTTAGGGCCAATGCGATGGAAAGCAGATATTGTAAAATAGCAGTTTTAATATTCATTTTGAGTTTTCATAGTTAATATTTAATGACGAGCTAATACGAATTGTGCTTGCGATCCGCCTTGCCATCTGTTGGAATTCGCGAGCCTCACCAGAGGTAAGGGGACGCCCCAAAACGCTTTCCTCACGGTACGAAAGCCACTTCTTCATGACCTGATACCCGCCGAGAGTGAACCGCCACACCTCGGGCGGAATGCCGCGCCAAGCCACCTTCTCATTCAGGTAGACATTCAGAGTTCCGCCTGGGTTCTCTTCCAGCTTTCCACGGCCAGGCATCACGCCGGTTTTCGTCGCGTTCCCCCACCCCGCCGTAACCGCCAAATCGCCGTCTTGGAGATCGGGGCGGTCGCTATGAACGAGGAGAGCGATGGTTTTCAAGTCGTCGCGTGTGGGCGGCTCTGTGACCCCAGGAACGGGCGTTTCGGTGTCGAGGAGCGCGGCGATCTGCTTGCCGAGGGAAGCCGACGCCCGAAGAAGCTCCTTCGTTTTCGGAAGGGGTACTCGCGGGAAGTCGCCTCGGATTCCGTCGGCGTTCTCAGCGAGGTACGCGGGGCTGAAGCCGATAGCGAGCGCGTGGTACCAGAGCAAGGAAGCGGTTTCTTCGTCCGCGTCAGGATCGGAGACGCCGAGACCGGCGAGGTATGCCCGCGCCGTCGCGGAGAGATTGGCTTTCGAGGTATCGTCAGCGCCGAATAATCCGCCCGCACTTCGGATTCTGAGGGGAACGGCTACCGCGTCGGGCTGGAGGCAGTGATCGTCACTCAGGCAGGACGTGAAGTAAAACGGCGGCCCCTCCGAGCTTGCGGAAGCTTGAAACCGAGTGAGCAGAAATTTATTGCCTTCCCAGCACTGCGCCCAGAGGTCAGGGCGTGAGCGGTTCCATAACGGACTGACGGAGCTATGGTACGCCCAGATGGTTTCAAGCGGACGAAGAGAATATCGCCTCAGACGATCCGGCTGAAAAGATTCGGCACCTTGAACCTTGGTTCGGATTTTCTTGGCGTCGAACCCTGCCGCGTCACGGGTGAGACCGGTTCCGAGAGCGGCCAGCGATTCCCAGGTTACGCCGGAATCGTAGTAGCTCTTCATTCGGGCTTCAAGAACGTTTCGGTCGTTGCTCATCAAGGCACCGCCGCGTTTTTCCATGAGGCCGTTCGAGGCGACTTCCCAAAGCTCTGAGAGCTTGGGCCAGGACTGGTACAGTTCGCCCGCGCCAGCGGAGCGAAACGAAAAACGGTTCTCAGGAGACGGCGCGAAAACCTGGTACTCGGCGTTTGGATCTTCTGACTTCAGGCTCTGGAGAAGTTCGTCACGCTTTGCCGCCCCCCAGAACTCACGGTATCGAACCGTCGGGATTTCCTCTCGCTTCTCCTTGCGAACCATCAGACCGATAGCCGTTCCGACCCGAATCCCCTCTCGGTTGTAGGGCGTCGAGAAAGCCGAAGGATCGGGAAGGCCATCGGGCGTTTTCTTGCCGGTCTCGCGGCTGTCACCGTTGAGGCTATCGAACCAGAACGAATCAAAGCCATCGAGGAGCCGCTTTCGCATCACGACGAACGAAGGGTCGGCGAGGTAGGAGAAGTTCGAGATGAAGCACAGGACGCCGCGCCCAGGCTCCCCCTCCACAATCCGCCGCTCCGCCAGGCGGAAGAAGCGCACGTACAGATCGTCGAGGTTGAATTTCTTGATTCCCCAGGTGGTATTCAGGCCCGCTTTGTACGGGTCAACCATACCCGCCTCTTCCTTGGGGGCCACGCCGGAAAAGGCGTTGTAGGGCGGATTCCCCAGGATGACCAGAATCTTTGACTCGCGCTTTACTTTGCCCGCCGCGTCCCGCTCGGCGTTCAATTCTGGGAACATCATGGCTATCTGAGGCGGTTCCCCATTCCAGCCCGTCAGGGCGTTCGTCAGGTAGACGCCCACGCGCTCGTTGGTGGACGCGGAGAGAGAAGCCCCCATCGTTTGAAGCAGAAGGCCAAGCTGGAGATGAGCGACGACGAACGGCGCGGGCAGGATCTCAAAGCCAAAGACCCGCTCGACGGCGGCTTTTCGCACGTCGGAGAGAGCCAGCATATCCGCGCCGCCGTCGGTCAGGCGGTCGTGAATCACGCGGAGCACCTCGACAAGATACGCGCCCGTTCCACAGCAGGGATCGAGTACCACGACATTGGGATCAGCCAGGCCCGCCGCAACCCCAAGCTCCTCACGCAGAGCCGTATCTACCCGCTCCACTTGATAGCGCACGATCTCTCGCGGGGTGTACCAGACGCCAAGTTCCTTGCGAAGCTCCGGGTCGAACGCTTCGAGAAACGGCTCATAGAAATACTGCACGGCGTTCTCAGCGGCAAAGCGGGTAAAGAACGCCTCACGGTCTACGCGGCCCAGCGCCTCCCCCGCCCAGTCGAGAATCTCCACGAGGCCCAGAGGCTCCAAGCGGCTCGGATCTGCCGCCTGGTAGAAGAGCGCCCGTATCATCGGAACGCGCAGCTCATAGGAGGCCAAGCGCCAATCGAAATTCCCTTTGGGGTTTCTCTGGCACCACAGCACCCACGCGGAAAAGACGCCGTAGAAGAGCGTCTGAACGAGCGTGGAGCGAAAGAAGTTATCGCCCTTCTCGCCCGTGAAGGTGATTCCCAGCGTCTCTTCCAGAGCCGCCCTGAGCTGCTCCAGAGCTTCGAGCTTGCTGCCGATGATTCGGGCGCGAGCTTCGCGGGCGTAGGACGCCAGGAGCCAGGCAACGTCTTTCGGCTCGACGAGCGGAGCGTTCGAGAGAAGGACGCGCTTGAGGAAATCGGCGAAAGCGACGTGATCGGGGCTACCCGCGCCGCTCCAGAACTCGGTTTCAGATTCCGCGAGCTTGAAACGCTCCTTCGGGCCGTCTTTGGTGACGAGCAGAAATTCCCGAAGGTTCGTGACGAGAACCTGCCCGTATCGCTCCAGATACTTTTCAACCTGCTTCGAGGCCGCGATCTTATCGACGTTATCTCCCGTCCCCTTGGCTTCGATAACGCCCCGCGAGGGAATCACGCCAGGGAGAGGTTCGCCGTTTGTCGGAATTTGATCGACGGAGAAAAGGGCCAGGTCAGGAATTCCCGCGCCCTGACTTTTCGGGTGAACGACGCATCGAACCTTCGGGGAGAGGCTCAGACCAATCGTGTTCAGAAGCTCGGAGAGCGGCGGGTAGTAGGAAGTCTCGGGAACCGATCCCAGCGAGCGAATTTTCCGAACTTCGGAGAGGTAACGGGCGAGCGAGTTCACAGGGAATCGATTCACCGCACCGCTTGCGAATACCTGCCACGCCTATAGCGAATTCAAATCAATTTGCGACTTGCCTTGAACGTATGGGTTAACTAAAAGGAGTTGGCTGAATTTTTTCTTTGGCAGTTTAGAAACACATGAAAATTTAATGAAAATCGGATGGAAAATCTGAATCAGGAATCGCGTTGTTACTTTTACGATTTCTCCTGATTGATGATTTCAGTCTCAATCTGTGACTTCCAGTGTTGCCATCCCTGATCGTAGATGCTAAGGAATCGATCTTGAAGGAGGATGAGATTTCGCATTTCCGGACTTATGAATCCTATATCGTCAATCAGATCTTTATGGCGTTGCAATAGATCTTGACGATTCAAAATCGGCTCGTAGTGAAAGACGCGATTGCGAAGTTGGCGTACACCGTCGAATCTAGCGTATAGGTCACGGCGGGTTCGGATTCGGGAAGGAAAACCGCGCAGTCGTCGACCGATCACGGGGAGCGCAACGGTTCGGTCATACTCGTGAACGAATAGCCCGGTCCAGAATCCCAGAGTCAGTTCCGCTACGAGCTTTCCAGGAGTGACGCTCATGCCCTGATGCAGTAAATCGTCCTCCGCTTTGCGGATTCTATCCCGCTCAAAAGAGCGCAAGAAACTTGTTGTGGTCAGCCACTCCGGCGTGTAATATTCTGCCAGACTCTCGTAGATCGCGTTGCGAAGACATACTTCAAATGTCTGAAGCGCGGGATAGAGCGATTCACAGAGCGCCTCGTTCCAGAGGTAGCGAGCGATCACATTTATTGGATTCATGTCGGCGCGAAATCCGGTGATGGTTGTGGCATCAATCACTTTTTCGTATGCGCTGAGCCGGTCTGCTGAAATGCTGCGGCGGACGGCCGCAACAAGCGTTTCTACGGTCATTTGTGTTTCTTCCCCTCCTCCTTGCGAAATCCGCAAATCCACCCGATAATCAAAACATAGTCCCGGATGGAGTCCCCTCCCCGCCTTGAGCGGGTGATGATGTCCGGGTTCCGATTTCAAGAGGATCGCCTGCAGGCGATCCTCTTCTATGTTTACTTTATCCTCTACCTCCGGTGTTTCAGATGGGAAATAATGTAAGCTGTCGCACGGGATAGTTGATGCAATTGACGAAGCTTGATTTAGTTAATTCTTTGAATGCGGCGGGCCACCAGATCACAGTTCGACGCATCACGGATTGGATTGCGAAAGGTTTACTCCCCAAGCTAAAGCGGGGCAAAGGGTCAAGGCGAGCGCCTCGTTATTATTGGGACAATGGCGAGGAAATTATTGAGCAGGCAGAAGAAGTTCTCCGTCTCCTTAACCTTCACGGGAGAACTACTCCGCACTACCTGAATCTTTGGTTTGCTGGGTTTCCTATTTCACTTGAAATCGTTCGTCCTTTACTCAAAGAACATTTTCGAGGGAGAGTTGAATGGATTGATTCAAAAACTGAGCATCGTAATGTCAGTGTTGAAGATGTATTAAGTAATATGGTTATTGATACTCCATCGATTCCTGAAGAGGATTACGAAATATATGAATTTATTCAAAATATTATAAATAACAAAGATTTTGATTTGAATCAGTGGCTTCATGAAGAGACTTGGAGTTCGATTACGGCTAGATTTTCACCAAAAAACGAATGGAAACTCTCGGAAAGTCACTGGGATTTTCGAGATGACATAGCTAAATTATCGAAAGAAATAAATACAATGGTAAATCCAATTGATGCGCTTGATAATTATGAATCTGCAAAAGACTGTGATCTTCTTAAATTCAATCAGCAGATTTCAACGATTCGGAGGATGGCAAGTCATATATTGAGCTCCAACTTGGATTACTTCTCTCAAAATATTGATATCCGAGTATTGAGGGTTTTTCTCCTGCAGATTCTTATACATTGCGGCCGATGGATTCTTTGCATTGAGCTTTCTGCTGCTCGTTCTGGTAAACAAGAAGTTCTTGCGCCGATAATTCGATTTGGAGATAAGGTACTTGAAGTGAGAATTGCTGAACTAGTAGCCAAGAAAGTTTAGAAGACTTGAGAATAGATACCCTAACCGTATAGAGTAAAAGCATATGAGCGATCTCATCCCCGCCAAAAACGCACTGCCCGAGAGCGAGCGACCTGCCACCGAGCTGCTCCTTGCCGACATTCGCGCCCTCATCGAGAGTGCGAAGTCGCGCGTCGTCGTCACGGCGAACCGCGAGCAGACCCTACTCTACTGGGATATGGGAAAGCGAATCCGCTTGAAGAGCGACGTGCACCCTACGGTCAGCAGATTCTTTCGACAGTGTCGAAAGAATTGAGAGAGACCTGCCCTGGTTCCACCATCCCTATCGAGAAAAAGCCGAGTTCTACGTACTCGTCAGCAACACGGTGAAGACGGATGAAGTCGAAGTGAATTTAGGAGGCGCGAGCTTTGCCACCCTGCACTGATCGACAGCCCTCAGTTGCTCTTCTCCATGGCTTTACGCAGGAGGCGTCGCACTACGCCGGAGAGTCCTTCCGGCTGCTTTTTTGCCCACTCGATCAGCTCAGGCTCCAATAGCAGGCTCGTGAGCTGCATTCGCAGCCCTGGTGGTCGTCCGGGGCGATTTCTTTGTGGCGGTGGTGCTGAAGATTCTGTTGAATTCATGAAAAAACAATAGCAGAGTTTATATATATAAAAAACACTTGACAATATACAAATAATTATATATATAAATAATGACTGATAAAGAAATCAGTCTAAAAAGAACCTTGAAAACCTAAATATCCCATAAGTTACCTGACGAGTATTTGCGAAATGTATTCCTTCTGCCAGACTGAAAGCCATGAGGCTACCATCTGGCAAGACTATCCGCCTAACGAGACAATATGACCGTTGAGGATTTGAAAACGACATTCAACGAACTGGAGAGAGAGCTTGCCGAGAAGACTCAGGAAAGTGGGATGATTGAACTGGGAGAAATTCCCATCAGCCCCGAGCAGGAAGAGGGGTTCCAGGACTGGAATCGGCTTGATGATTCGATGAAACGATACTACTTCCTGATCGATCCCGACCTCGACAACGAATCGGAAGAGGAGCAGTCTCACTTCTTCGAGGCGGAGAACCTCTTCGATGCCGTCGTCATGGCTTACTACCTGGAAGGCCCGATGGTTCGCGGGCTGACGAGAATCGCCTGGAAAGACCCCGAAGATAGCTCGATCCAGGCCGTGAACGTTTCTGCAAGCGCCCCGGCGAACGCTACTTTAGCCGAGTTTCGCTCCAAGTTCATTCAGGTTCATCGGGGGCCGAAATCCTGGGCAGAGGGCGAGTGGGGAGCGCCCGACTTCCGATCAGACATCTACCTCGCCTATCAGCAGGATCGCATCGATCGCTACAAATAAGAAAGAGCGGGTGGGGGGGCACTGCCCCCCCACCCGCTCTTTTTACTTCGCCGAGGTCAAGACCTATCACCGGCTTTCAAATCTCAAGCCGCTCCATAGCAACCTCGAAGTATTCGTCGCTGGCCTCGATGCCGACCGCCTGAAGCCCCAGGTTTCGGGCGGCGAGTAGCGTCGTCCCCGACCCGGCGAAGGGATCGAGCACCCTCCCACCCGGCTCCACGATCTTCAAAACCTCTTCTATCAGTATCAGCGGTTTCCCCGTCATGTGAAGCTTTACTCCCGGCGGCTCGACGCGCTGACGGAAGACGCCGGGGAGCGTCCCGATATGCCTTTTCGCGGGTAGTCGTCCCTTCGCGCCCCAGACCAGAAACTCGGCTTGACTCGCGAACCTGCCCATCTGCGGCCTACACGCCTCCGTCTTGTCCCAGACCGCCACGCCCAGCCATCTCCAGCCCGCCCACTGAAACAAGGTAGTGAGGAGAGGCAATTGCCTCCAGTCGATGAAGACCACGATGGGAGCGCCGTCTTTCGCGACCCGCCTGCACTCCTTCAGCCAGCGGTACGTCCAGGTCGCCCAGGCGTTCTGATCCATGCTCTCGCTCTCGAAGTCCGGCCAGCGGGTCTTCTGGCGGCTCTGAACGTACTTCACGCTCGCAGGTCTTGCCCGCTCGCTCATCGTCATGCCCCCGGAGCAGTACGGCGGGTCGGTCACGATGGCATCGAAGGAACCAGCCTTAAAGGTCGGCAAGAGTTCGAGCGCATCCCCGTGGAGAAGCTCGATGCCTCTACCATGCTGGCGGTCGAGTGCCTCGTTCATCGCCCCCACGTCTTGAAGATCCCCCCACCCTGCCGAGCCGCCCGTTTCAGGTTTCGGCGGATCGTGGATATAATCTCCTCGACGCTCGCGCCCGCCTCCGGCAATTCCCACCACTCGGGCAAGGGCAGACCCGTCTCCCGCCCGCTCTTGAAGCCCTCAGCAACCTCGCGCGGGGCGGCTGCCCCGGTAGCTCTTTCAGCTCTCTCCGGTGGTTCGCCGTCGTAGCGCACGGGGCTTTGGATCGCCTCCAGCAGAGACAGGTACGCGCCCTCGCTCATCTGCCCGGTGTCGATCTCGTAGCGACGACCGAGGCCGTCCACGCTGTAGAGCTTGCGCCGCGCGGGGAACGCCGCCCGCGCCTCGGTCAGCAGCTCACCGGCTCGGCTTTCTCGCTTCGGGTCAGGCCGGGAGGAGGCAGCCACCTTCAAGGGGCTGCTCTCCCATGCCGGATTCCCAGAAAGAGAAACTCTTTTGTGTAGAGTTTCTTTTGTACCGACCGCGCAACGGTCACCGATAGATCGAGACACAGAAGGGACTGCCGCTCTCCCCTCTCTCTGCGAGCGCGAGAGCCGACTCATGGCCTTTCTTCAAGCTGCCCTCTCTCCTCCAGCGGCAGGAGCCGGAAGTAGAGGCGATCCCGGTTGTTCTGGCGGCTCTTCGGGGTCGAGAGCGGCCCGCCCGCCCTATCTTCGACGGAGATAAGTCCCTGATTCACCAGGGAGGCGACAGCGAGGCTGATGGAGTCGCGGCTCTTGCCGGTCTTCTCGCGAAACTGGCTCTGGGTGATCCAGTCGCGCTCCTTCCGCCCGGTGGGGCTGGCCGGGTCGATCCAGCCGAGCGTCTGCCGCAGGATGACCAGCAGGACGCGCCATTCGCTCTCGCTCAGGGACGGCATGAGGGCGAAGTAGGCCAGCGGCACGGGGAGGAAGCTCTCGGAGTAGGCGGAGGGAACGCTCGCCAAAGAGGTGGATGTGGATGTTGGATTCGTCATGGCGGGAGATCGTTACCTGAGAGGGGAGATCGGGCTGTCCGGCGGGGCGTAGTTGCCCCGGATCGCCGCCGAAAGCAACCGGGCGGGGTTTCTCGCCCCGCGCTCTGGAAGCCACTCAATCTGCTCCTCGATCTGCTCGATGGGGCTTTCTGCAAGAAGTTTTCTGGCCTCCGCGTCGGCCATGCCGACGGCGAGCATGGCCTGGTACGCCTCTCCCTCTCGGCCTTCTGGAACGGGCTGCGCGGGCATAACCCCAAGCTGTTCCTCGACCATCGCTTCGGCCTCGGTGCGCGGCGTGGCGTACCGCTCCCTCGACCGGCGCACCAGTTCCTCGCGCGGCACGGTGGCGTAGGGAGGCTCTGTGGGCGTCGCCGTCGATGGAGCTATGTCGATCGGCACCCCGACGCGCTTGGAGAGGGCGAAGGTGTGCTCGGTCGAGGGAAAGACGATGGGAGCGCCGTCGAAGGTGTAGCCGCAGAGCTGCTGGAGGCGTTGCTCCGCCTGGTCGGGGTGGATTCCCAGAGCTTCGGCGAGGTGGCTTGCGCTCGCTTTGACCTCGCCCCGGCTATCGTGGAAGGTCAGGAGCGCGACGAGAATCTGGAGAAGGTCGGGCGGCATGACTTTCAGCAGCCCGGAGTGCCGCAGGTTCGGCGAGAGCACGAGCTGGGCGGTCTGGTCCACCTGGTGCTGAATGAGCACGAGCGCGGTCTCGGGCTTTCCGGGAGTGGCGTAGAGAGGGAGCGGGCTCATCGCTCGCCTCCTGCGACCTTCAGGCGGTTCAAGATGCGCGTCAGACGCTGGCGCTCGGAGAAGCGAAGCGAACCTCTATCGATGCCTCCGGCAAGCCGGATCGTCAAGCGCGCCGCCTGATCCAGCAGAGCGAGCGAGTGGGTGGCGTCAGAGGGACGCGGGGGAGCTGGTGAAAGGGTCTGGTTCATAGAGGCTGGGCGAGGAAGTGAATGGGTAGAGACGGGGCGCGAGCTGGGTCAACAGGAAGCCCGTGCCGATGGTGGCGAGCAGCAGGAACGCGATCTCTTCGGCCATCGAGCCGGTGACGAGCCGAAGCCGGGGCGGTAGAACCCAGAGCTTTCTGCGCTCCGGCCAGAGGAGCGGTACGCCGCTTCTGGTGCAGGCGTCGAGCAGGAGGTGCGAGAGGTAGCCGAGCGCGAGCCCCAGCCCGGCCAGCGGGTCGAGAAAGAGAGATAGCGGCAGGCCGACGAGGAGGGAGAGCGCAAGAAGCGCAAGAAGCGAGTGCAGGACGCCCCGGTGGCCGAGCCGCCGGTTCAGGAGCCGGGCTACCGGCTTCAGCGGCGCGATTCCGCCGACCTGGACACTCGACAGCTTGCTCTCCCTCGCGTCGAGGTCGGGCAGCAGGCTGCCCAGCGCGGCAAGAAGCAGCGCGAGCGGCGCCGATGCGGTCGAGGAAGCAAGCCCTACGGGCAGCATCCAGAGAATCGCGACTCCCCCCATCAGGTGGGTGCGCCAGGTCATGAAGCGCGGACGGCGGGAAGCCTCCTTGCACCCTGGGAGATCTTCTTCACGCCGACCGTGACCAAGAAGGTCGCTCCCGTGCAGTCGCTCTGCCGGTTGCCCGTCGCTTCGGATTCCAGCCGCCTAAAAAGCGCCTCGTCAAGCACTCCGTTTGGAGTGACGCCGACTTGGTGAATCGTCAGTAGCTCCAGTAGCCGCTCGCCGTCGAGCAGGCGCACCGGAAGGATCGCAAGCGAGAGTCCGGCGACGTCGATGGCGCTTGAAACCGCGCCACTGGTGATGAGAACCGCTTCGCTCGCCCCCACTCGGATAGCGGCTCCGCGTAGCTCGTCGGTCTGGCGCTGGAAGAGGCGAGAAGTGGTATCGAACTGCTTGGCCTGGACGATGACGCGCCTCGGGGAGAGACCGCCAGGAAGGTTCGCCGTGAGGTCGAATCCCCCGCCCCGGTTGCGTCCTTTCCAGTCGGTGCGCCCGGTGAGCCGAACGTCCTGGTAGCCGAGTTTTTCAAGAAGCAAAGCAAGAAGTTTCAAATAGGCGTCGAAGGGGAGTTGTAGAATCCGGCCTCGGAGAATGCTGGGGATGGTCGGATTCATGAAATATCTGTTAAATGTTTGTTGCCAGGAGAGGATGGGTCAGATTCGAAGCGACTCCACTCCCCTGGTTTTGCATTTCTCCATAAAGGTTTGATGCGGTCGGTCTGCTCGTTCCACGCCTCGGGCGGGAGGCAGCCCCGGCAGCCCATCAGCTTGCAGGCGGAGGGCGTGGGGAAAGCCCCATCCGCCGAGAAAATCTCGCAGGGGTGGATCTGGACTCCTGAGCGTTTTGAGATCGCCCAAGCGATGGCCTCGGCGGTACGGAAGCTCGGCCTGCTCTTCCCTCGGGTAAGCCGAGAGAGTGAGGCTTTGGAGAGTTCGGTATCGACGGCAAGCCGTGCGAGGGTCTCGATGGAATAAAAGGGTATGTGAAGGAGAACCGCCTTCAGTCGATTGAAGACCGGAGGCGGCGCTATGGCCGTTTCTGGCATAGGGCGAAGAGTTACAGGTTGTGAGTGTTTTATTGTCTCGCGCGTGACTTTTGTATTACACCGAACAATGGCCGAACAGGCAACGAGCGTTGCGTCGAGGCATTGATTATTCCCTCCTATACTTTGTTTTATCTATTGACAAGATTGTTATTTTTTGATTAAAGTAGCGCGTTTTCCAGAGCCGTTGACGGGAGAATCGATTCATCAGGTGTGAATCCGTCCTTCCGTCAATGACGGAGCGGTGAAAGCCGCATCACTCGCCCAAGGTGGCGAATCTGGAGAAAATCGATGACCCCTAACAATAAGGCGAGCCGGGTGCTGGAGTGCCTGAAAAACGCCCAGTTCACCTTCGCAGCGGCGGCGGCGTTGCTATCGTTTGTGATTCTGATTGTCAGCGACGCCAAAGCGACAACGCTATCCGCCGCGTTCTTTGGAGCCAGCGTCGCCCTGTTTCTCTGCGGAGCGATGAATCTCGTCGCTTTCGAAGCCGTCAGGCCGGAAAAAGAAGCCCCGCTGGTTGCCGAAAGCGGCGACAAAGCCGAGGTCAAGTACCAGGTGCGTCGCCCGTAGGACGGGACGAACCGTGAAAATGAGCGAGCCAGGTTTAGCGACCTGGCTTTTGCTTTGGTGCAACGCTCGTTGCACAACTCCGCCAGCCCTCTATCGTGGCCTTCAATCGGGCATCCGCTGCCCGAGCCATCCCAATACCTGGAGGCCAGAAGACTTTGGCAAAATCCCCGATCTACACGACGTTTCCGCCCGGCGAGCTGGAGAAGACATTGAAAGCTCTCGCCCTGAAGACCTGCGTCGTCACCGACGCGCCGAACGGCTGGAAAGCAAGTCGGCTTCACCGACTGCATTCCAAGTGGCACGAGTGCGAGGTTCTCTACCCGGATGGGTCGAGCGGAACCTGCTACTACATCCGGCACAGCCCGAAGTGTCACACCTTTCGCTACGAGTGGGGCGAGCCGAGCGAGAACGGCTACCGGGAGAGCTTGCCCCACGTCTCCTTTCTGGAGGCGCTGGGACGGGACGCGGGGAGCGTGGAGGGCAAGATTCATGAACTGGCTCCCTCCGCGTTCTCTTCCGCGATTTCCAAGGAGCAACAGGACGCCCGAAGGGTGCAGCCGCCCTACATGAGCTACGGCTTGCGGAAAGTCGACTCGAAGCTGTCCACGCTCTCCCGCGAGCGAGCGATAGCGCTCGCGGGCAAGTACGCCCTCTGCGCGAGGCTTCAGCCTTCCGGCAAGCTTCTGGCCGTCTCGACCACGTTCGAGACGCTGGACGAGGCGAACGCCGCATTTAGGGAGCGCGGGAATACTGAACTCGTCATTGCCCTCGCTTGCCGCTGGGCAAGGTGCTGGATGGCAGTTCGCTTCAATCCCCTCCACGGGGAACAGCCGCCCTGAGTAGCATCTCGGGGCGGCTCTTTTTATCCGACATTTAATAGCAACTTATCTACAGTTTAATTGACATTTATCGACAGCTTCGATACCATGAAGCTACCATGTTCGCCCCACGCTTCGAGATCCTCCCCGCCATCGCCCGCGCCCTCATGAGCATCGAGGCAGACCGACAGGCCATTCAGGAGCTTCCTGTCGATGTCGAGATGCTGGCGTCTCTGCGCGAGACAGCCCGGCTCGTCGCGACGCACTACTCCACCCAGATCGAGGGGAACAGGCTCACGCTTCCCCAGGTCGAGGAGGCGCTCGCGGCTATGGTGCGCGGCGCACCTATCGCCGGGGCGCGGTTCCCCGGACGCGAGCGCGACGAGGTGGAGGTCAGAAATTATTACCGCGCCCTGGAAGAAGTCGAGCGGCTCGTAAAGACCGAAGGGGCGATCACCGAGGGAGACATCCAGAAGCTCCACGGCTTTGTGATGCACGGAAAAGGTTCCCCCTCGCCGTATCGGGACGGGCAGAACGTCATCCACGACAGCGCCACGCGCCGAATCGTTTACATGCCCCCCGAGGCAAAAGACGTCCCCCTCCTCATGGCCGAGCTGGTCGAGTGGGTGCAGGCTTCGCTGGAATCGGGAGAGCTGCCCGTCCCGATCATTGCGGCGCTCGCCCACTATCAGTTCGCCACGATCCACCCCTACTACGACGGGAACGGGCGCACCGCACGGCTCCTGACGACTCTGATCCTGCACCGGGCGGGGTACGGGCTGAAAGGCATCTACAGCCTGGAGGAGCACTACGCCCAGAACCTGGAGGGCTACTACAGCGCCCTATCCGTGGGCGAGTCGCACAACTACTATCTCGGGCGCGCTGAAGGCTCTGTGACGCCGTTTGTAGCCTACTTCTGCGCGGGGATGGCCGAGGCGCTCGCCGCCGTGAAAGCCCAGGCGCAGAGAGCGGCGAGGCAGGGAAGAGGTGATCGGTCGCCGCTCCTTCGCGAGCTCGACCCCAAGCAGCGCCGGGCGCTCGCTCTCTTCCAGCGCCAGAGCGTGGCGACCACGCAGGAGCTTGCGGACGCGCTGGGGCTTGGTGCGCGGACGATGCTGCCGCTCTGCCATCGCTGGGTGGAGGCAGGCTTTCTGGAGGTTGCCGACCCGTCGAGGAAAGCCCGCTCCTATCGGCTTGCCTCGCGCTATGAATCTTTGGTCACGCTCCATCGAAACGAGCCTTAGGCCGATCCCTGCCTATTGATTTACCGGAATAGATTTCTGTAATGAAAATGATTTGTAATCAGAGTATTGAGATGGATCTATTGGTAAATTTTTTTGCTCATCACAGATGATGTCAAGCGCCTGTATGATTTTGCTGGAAAGTTCAGTTTCGGGAAATGCTTTCGTTCTCTTAAACTGAAGTACAATCACCGATCTTTCAAAGTTAGGATACTCTGACCTTGATTGCCGTTGCCCAATTGATCCACGATATAAGAAAGTAGAAGGCATATATTTCTGATACGCATTATTCAAAACATTTGCACGATTAAGTGCTAGGAGTCTTTGTGCATTCAAGGGAAGAGTACCCTCAGAAGATGCAAGTCCTACTACTACAGCTTCATTCAGAGGTGATTTACCTTTTTGAATGCCTGAAAATAGCGAATCCACAGGCTTTTTTTGTGATCCAATTTCTACATTATTGGAATTACCAATAATCCATTGATGGTCACTATCTGTAAATTGCACGCAAACATCGAGATGCTCAGTGGATTTACACGCGATTTTCCATCCTATACCTATTGGTGGAGGTGATGAAGAAGGTGTTGCAGATGGTGTAGGCGGTACTGGATCAGGGTTCGGTTCTGGACTGCAACCACACCCTTTATTAAAAACCAGGGTTATACCGATCAATGTCCCGATGCTAATTCCTGTTACTTTCACACTGGGCAGTTTGAGCAGGCTGGCGAGTTTATCGAGCATCTGATCCTCCGTCACATAGAGAGACACATCAACATGGATGCGGTTGCATATTATTATCGGGGTTCGCTGGGTTAAATGTATGAGCAAACCTTGAGTTGCCATAGTTATTTCTCAAGCCAGTATCATGCACTTAAAAACGAATAGTTTTTTAATTAAAGAGATATTGCAAGACAAACATGCGAGCAAACACCCATAGTGCTGCAATTATCCAGAAAGCTATGAACATCCCTGGAGAGTATTTCGAAAAAGCGATACTTCCAATATGATCTATGTCAGCCTTGATATCATGATCAGCGTTTTCTATTTGATCTCTATCGATACTAAAGTCTTCCCTGAAATTATGAGATTCATAACGCTTCATTAAAGCTCGCTGTTTAATCAACCATTTCCCGATAGTGGAATGAGCCGTTTTTATTGGCTTTATCATTAATCCTGCAACGCTAATTCCAATAGAAATGATCAGTATAAGAGGGAAAAATACAGCTTTGTAATTTGCAAATGTATGGAGAATTGCAAAAGGTACAAAAAGAAAAGATTGGCAAGACACAAGAATTGATGAACGAACCCCAAGCAGATTAAATTCATGCTTGACTTCTTCGCGGTAAAAGCTCAATTTCTGTAGAAAATCGGCACGTTCTTTTTCATCCGTCATTGTGGCAACAGAGCGATCATGTTGCGCTTCAACATTATCTTCCCCATTCAACTGAAGAGACATTTCCGTAAACTCCTTTCGTTTTTGGATTCTGCTTTAAGGTATAGCTGAAATACTACCCGTTGCCCTCCATGTGGCCGAAGATAGCGCTACCCTCTTCACCAATGTTAATGGTCATCCCTCCAGAGAGCAAACCATCAAGGAGTGTCTTATTTACCTCGTGAGCGATTTGCCGCTCTACCACACCTTCTGCTCTGGATTTCGTTGCTCGCGTTCCCAGTGCCCTGAGTGCTGCCCCCTCCTCATGTACGCCCCGCGCCCAGGAAACCACCGCCACCGCATCGCTCTCGCTCACACCTGCGCCGCCTCTAACTTTTAGAAGCGCACTCACTAGAAATTGGGTTTGTGCAACGTGATCCACTGTCTGGCGCGGTCTTCTACGACGCATCACTCGTGCCGCCGGAGTCACTGCAACCGCCGCCGTATCTGTACCCTCGGTCGCCGCTTTCGGTCGTCGTCCCATGGTTTTCTGTTCCGTCCCCCATCTCGCGATGCGTCCACGCAACGCTCGTTGAAGCTTGTTTCTCCGCCCTCTACGCTATCTCCTGCGCGACGAGGCAATACCTCGCCGATTCAAAACGAGGTCAAACGTCGCGCGCACCTTCACAACTTCACTTTCCTGAAAGGAAACCAACCCCACATGAACCTCGATGAGGTTTGCGACCGCGTCCGAATGGACGACCATGGCAAGCACGACGTGCTCGCCACCGTTCGAGAGATATCCATGGAACACGGCCGGTTCTACTGGCCTGGCGCTGAGGACGACGGATTCGGCTACGCCCTGACCCCCTACGCCATGGGACAAGCCTGCGCGAAGTTAGGAATGCCCGCCGGGTACTTCGGCAAGTGCCCCACCAAGCTTCAAGACGACCAGTTCAACTGGTGGAGAAGTCAGGGGGGCGTGCAGCGCCGGAAGATCACCGGCGAGGAGTGGACGCTGAGGGCAAAGAACTCCACGATTCGTGGTGTTCTCTCGGCTCGGTACGAGAAGTTAGATAACCGCCAGTTCCTCGACGCCCTGCTTCCCGCAGTGGCGGGCATGGGGCACGAGGTGAAGCTCTTCAACCTGAGCGACGAGAGCTTCCACCTGCGGCTCATCGACCCGCGCATGAACCGGCTCGTCTTTCCCGGAGACCCGCTCACGGTGGCGATTCACCTCTCCAACAGCGAGGTCGGATTCCGCGCCGTGACCGTGGACGCCTGCGTCTTTCGTCAGGTCTGCGAGAACGGCATGGTGCGAAAAATCGCCGGGAGGAGCCTGCTGAAGCAGCGCCACATCCACCTCGGCAACGGGCGATTCGTCCCGCTGCTCCAGGAGGCTGTCGCCCAAGCGACGCTCCTCGCGGCGGCGTTCATCGAGCAGATGATCTTCTCCAGCAAGACGATTGTTCCCGATCCTGAGAAGGCCATTGAGGCGCTCGCGGATGCGTGGAAACTCTCCAAGCAGACGGTCGAGTACATCAAGTTCGGCCTGTTCGGGGAGACCCATCAGGACACCCTGTACGGACTCGTCAACGCCGTGACGAATGCAGCTCAGAAACTCCCCATCGAGGGGCGCTACGAGCTGGAGACGCTTGCCTCGACGCTCATCGACACGACGAGCAACAGCCGAATCGAAGCATCTCTTCGCCAGCGGGTACTCGCTCCGAAAGGTCTGATGGCGCCGTGAGCGATGTCTTCCCAACCATAGACAAGCGGCTCGCCACCGTCTGCCAGCGCTTTCGAGGGTTTGCAGACGAGATCGAGAGAAAGGCGGTTCTCGGCGTCGTGTACCTCTTCACCGAGGAGCACGTCATCCAGTCGCACAGATCCTGGCGCGTCGAGGTGCTGGTTCCCGAGCTTTCGGAGTACCAGCATACGCCCGAGGACGGCGAGCAGGTTCCCCTCCCGATTCGTTCGGAAGAAGCCTGCTTTCTGCTCCGCCGGGTCGTCGAGGAATGCCGGGGAGCAAGGGGAATCGACTCCCCCTGCGCTCCAAACCCCGAGCTTCTCCACGACATTCTCGACCTGTTGAAACGCGCCCCACACAGCGCATAGTTCCCCAGCCCTTCACGGGGCTTCTCGTCACTCCCCCGCCCGAGGCCATGCTGCCCGGCGACGGGAGAGGCATGGCACCGGGCAACTCCCGACTTCCCAGAAAGGAAACCCCACGCCATGACCGCAGAGAAAACGCGGCCACCCGTCACGTTTGACGAGGCGCGAAGCCTTGCCCTCGTGAACGAACGCGCCCAAAGGCTTTTCGAGGACGGCTACCGCGCCCGCTGGATCGACTCCACGATGGTCGAGATGGACTCGCCCACCGGAGGAATCTACGACTTAGACACCTCCGCCCGCACCTGCTCCTGTCCCTACTTCCAGAAGGCGAAAGCTAACGGACGGCGGGGCGAGTCTCGCACCTGCAAGCATCTCCTTGGGCTGTCCAAGCTCCTGGAGATTCAAGACGGCCAGGACTGGCTCCTGGAGAGGCGACGGCACAACCAGATCAACTGGGAGGCGATGGCATGAACGAGTGCCAGAACCTGGAAATCTCCCGCTACAAGGGCGGGAGGAACTGGGCGGTTCGCGAGAGCGACACCGGCTCCCTCGTCGTCGTGACGGTCTACCGCAAGGGAGCCGTCGAGGTCGTGAGGCGGCTCACCGGGCAAATCCCGATAGCGCCGCCGAGGCGATCCCGAGAGAAGCCCGAGGACTTCGAGTATCGCGCCGGAGGCCAGTCATGAGCGGCTACACCAGGCCGGTCAAGTTCCCCCTCGGCAAGATTCACGTCTCTATTGCTGCTGTAGAAGCCCTGATCCGCAATGGCTTCGAGCTAATTCACCTGCTGGTGCGTCACCGGGAGGGCGACTACGGCGAGATGCCCTACGACGACCGACAGGTCAACGAAAATAGCATCAAGCAAGGTGGCCGTGTCTTCTCTATCTACCCGCTCCCCGACGGGACGGTGATCTGGATCGACACTGCCGCAGGCTGGGCAGAGACTTCGGTCTTTGTCCGAGAGGAGCATTGAACCTTGAAAATTTCGATTCCTGATGGCCCCGAGGTCATCATCATCGGCGTCACCGACCAGGTGTTCACGTTCAAAGACGACTCTGGCACCGAGTGGCATTGGAATGCCAGCGCAGGAATGCGGATCGCGGACGCTTCGGGTCGGCCCCCTTCGGCCTTCTACCCGAGCGACCATGGACTCGACATTCCCCAGCTCCTTCGCCAGTACCCGGATCTCGATCTGGACTACGCGCGAAAGGCCGACACCACCAAGCCGATCCTGTTCGTCCCGTTCCCCGGCGGCACCTCCGTCCTCATCGACGGCTGGCATAGGCTTGCGGGGGCGATCCTGCACGAGATGCCCTGCCTGCTCTGCTTCGAACTCACCGAAGAAGAGCGCGACCAGATTCTCGTCCTGAAGATCCCGCCCAAAGCCGAGTCCCCAAAGCTCGTGCCGATGGCACTGACCCGGAGCCGCCAAGCTCCCTGCCCGAAAGGAGGGCATCGCCCGTGAAGAAAATACTGGATCGCTACTTCGAGGAGGTAGCCGAGGGCATCGACTGCCGAATGCGGCTCTTTGTCCCCGCGAGTTCTGAAGAGTCGATGATCGTCCTGCTGTGCTGGATTCCCCGGCCACCCGCCGAGCTTCTGGAGCCGTTTCTCTCCGAGGTTACGGCGGGCTTCCGAGAGGGAGTCATAAAGCTTGGCGACGACTACGACCTGGAGAACTTTTCCCTGGTGGAGCGTCACGCCCTGCCATCGGGAGAGCGCATCGGGTTGATCCTGTTCGCAAGCCAGCCGGGCAACTCGCACCACTGGCAGCCGCTCGATCGGGATCTCCTGGAAAGCCTGATCGGGGAGAGCCTCGACACCCCAGCTTTCGAGGAAATCGTTCGGATTCCCGAGCCGGAGGCGAGAGAGCTTGTGGGTACGGCGGCATGCTGACCCACTGACTGAAAAGCTTCCGCATCTGCGTGAGCACGAATCAAAACACACCACTTCACTACCCGCTGGCAGACGTCAGCGGGCTTTTTTGTACCTGCCATTTTGCAAATGCAACGCTTGTTGCGCCTTCGGTTGAACCGCGAGATGCTGAGTGCTGCGAACTTTAACCTATTTCGCCCACTCCGCCCAGCGCACGACGCACTCCCCAAATTGGTGCCAACTTTCACTCGGCAAGTCCACCACCTCTTCTTTGGTGTGCCCAAAATCCTTAGAAATCAGATAGGGGAGCGACAAATTCGAGGTGCTAACTCCATTTTCCAGCGTGAAAACAGGTTTCGACGTAAAGACCATTCGCAAGAGGGCCTTTTTTTGTTTCTCAGAGCCGCTTTCCCATAGCTCCAGAGGCCGCTCAAAGTAGGTGCTAACCGCCTTCCAAGCATCCTCGATATTTGGAGCCGAATCCTCCGCCTCCGCGACTCGGCGGCGAACCTCAAGCTCTCTCGACTTCAGCTCCTCGACCTCCCGCTCTATCTCGACCGCCACCGCATCGCTCGCCTTACCCAGTCGGCGCATGAAGCCCTGAACCTCCTTCTCGATAGAAGCGAGTTCACCTCGGAGCGCGACGATAACCTGATCCCGCTCCAACGCCCGCTTGCTCCATGCCTCGGGAAGGCGATCTTCGAGAAGCGTCATCAGTTCGGCGGTCGGCGTGAGCGAACCGAGCAAGGCGCAGAATGCAGGCTCCACTCGCTGCTCCGCACCAAAGCTCTTCCCGTACTTCATGCAGCGCTGGTAGTAGCAGTAGTAGCGCGGGTACTTCCCCTTCGCGATGCTGCCCGTCAGAGGGCGACCGCAGGCCGAGCAGCATAGGAAGTTTCGCAAGGGAAACGAGGCGCTCTTGTCGGCGCGATCCACTCCGATGGGAGCGGCGCTCTTGTGCAGCCGCTCCTCGATCCGAGCAAAGCCCGCCGGGGACAGTATCGCCTCGTGCTGAGCCGGGCGGCGCTCAATGTTCCAGATTCGGAGTTCCAGGAAGCCTGCGTACATCGGAAGCAGCTTCAGCATCCGCCATATCCGATCTTCCAAAACCTTCAGGGACACAGGACGCACGTCGCCAAAGAAGCCCTGCTCCTGGAGGTGCAGGCCGAGTTCGCGATTGGTCTGCAACCGCCCCTTCCCGAAGTCCTCCAGCGCCGGGCCGAGGATCGAGCGAGCGGCGGGCGTGGGAACGAGGATCTTCTTGTGTAGCGGATGCTTCTCGTACCGATAGCCGAGGGGGGCGGGAAACGTCCAGTACCCCGTCTCCAGTCGAGAGCGCATCCTGTTGAGAACCTGCTCGCGGTTCCCCTTGCGTCCGTACTGCGCCGTCGCCGCCATGATCGTCTCTAAAAGCTCGTCGCTGGCGCTCTCCCCGAACGTGAACGAAGGGGACTCTAAGCGCCCGCCCGCCGCACGAAGCGCGGCTTTGAGCTGGAAGTGCGCGATGACGTCGCGGGCGATTCGGGAGATGTCGTCGATGATGACCACACACTCGTCGGGCTGGGAGCGAAGGAACAGGAGAAGCTGCTGGATGCCGGGCCGGTCGATAAGCGCCCCGGAGACGCCGTCGTCAATGAAGACGCGAAGCAGATCGTAGCCCATCGCCCGGGCGTAGGAGCGACATCGTTGCTCCTGGCTGCGGGCGCCGTCGCCTTC
This sequence comes from Armatimonadota bacterium, assembly GCA_031363095.1. Classification (GTDB taxonomy): domain Bacteria; phylum Armatimonadota; class Armatimonadia; order Armatimonadales; family Armatimonadaceae; genus JANLTX01. The sequence goes on from JANLTX010000126.1 coordinate 23,722, forward strand.
CTTGGCCTGGCGTTCGGAGGAGACTCGGCAGTAGATGACAGCCTGAGTAGACATGGAGAAATTTGTTATGGATTAAGTGTCGTCAGGGACGCTTGAACTGGGAGAGGTAGCCGTCGAGCGCGGCCTCCAAATGCCCCTGAAGAGTGGCGAGGTACTCCTCGTGCTTCTCGGGAGGTAGACCGAAGCCGCACAGGATTTCTGCGGTGCGCTGCTTTCTCTGCTCGTCGGTCAGCGCGGGTGCGGACGTGTGGCGACGGGGAGAAAGCGCTGTTGGAGGTATGGTGGTCGGGTCGGTCGGCATGGTAGCCCCACGATGATTCCGATCCTACCAAAACGCACGGAGCGTTGCGCCGGTGAAATTATCACCAATGCAACGCTGTTCAGCGCGAGCGCGTCTTTGACGCTGAACGTCTCCAGAAGCTCGACGAGGCGCAGCATTTTCTCCAGCGCCGCGACCTGGAATCCCAGAAGGGCTGCATGGCTCTCTACCTGCTCGCGAGAGAGGTTCATATCAGAGCGTCCTCATAGACTTCCTCGCCAGAGAGCGTAGGAACCATCAGGTTCCACTCAGGGACGAACCGAGCGCGTCCAGGCACTTGCCCCAGAGTCCGATCTCGGAGGACGTAGTGCGCCCGCTTGGGTCGATGCGCCCTGAGCCGCTCCAAAACCTCCTCCGGCACCCGCAGACGCTCCTGCTGTCGGCTCAGGAAGTACCCCACCTTCGCCGCCGTCGTGGCGGTGCGAAGCTTCAGGGCGTACTCCAGCAGAAGTTCCAGGTTCAGGTAGGCGTCGAGGCTCTCCAGCGAGCGCCAGACCTCCTCCCAGCCGCCCGAGAGCAGCAGGCGATCCAGGCAGTCCACCACGGTGCGCTCCAGATCGGTGACGCGAACCGAAAGCCCCTGCCGATCCCAGGTCGTCACCCCGAGCGTCAGCGCGTCCTGAGTGGGAAGCTCGCGGGGGGGCGGGACGGCGCGGTAAAGGGTTCCCCTAAAGCGGAGGGGGTTGACGAACGACTGCTCGGAGAGCACCACGATCTCTTCTCGAAGCGAGTGCGCGAGGCCGTGGAGCGCGAGTGCGCCATGGTAGGCGATGACGGCGTCCGGGGTGAGCCGGGAGGCGATGAGAGCGCTATCGACGGGCTGCTGGGCGGGGGTGCGGTGCGCGGGAACGATGGCGTAGAGCCCGCGCCGAATCATTAGCACATGCCCCGCTTTTTTGTGGTAGCTCAGCAGAGATTTACGCGTCAGAGCAAGACGCGCAACCGCCGCGCCCTCGGGACGCTTTTCCGCGAGGAAACAATCCAACTCCTCGGTGGTAAACAGGGCGCGCTGGGCAAAGAAGGCATCGATCTCCATTTGACAAATCTTATTGAAAGGTGGGTTTACCTTACTACCTGCAATATATTTTGTCAAATATGTATTCGGTCGTTAACGGATTGTTGCATCTCGATCCCGAGAAGCTCCCGCAACTCCGTGCGCTCTGGGAACAGCTCCCCCACCTCGACTTCGAGCGCGACGGCGATCTTCGCCAGGTTGATCGCCGTCGGGCTGTATTGACCCCGCTCGATCCCGCCGTAGTAGCTCCGGTCGATTCCCGCATTGTGAGCGAAGGTCTCCTGAGCGATCCCCTTGCCTTCCCGAAGTACGCGAATTCGAGCGGCCATCGCTTTGAGGAAAGGGTCGCGATCCTCCAGGGTTTTTCGCTTTTGCATTCCTCACAGGATTGGGGAGGGGCGGATGCTTTGCCACGGGAATCATTCCGTCAGTAAATATCCCACTGGAAATATCCCGTGATACAATTTCTAAATCATATCGGTCAGGCGACTGGCTTTGCAGGGAGAACGGGATGGTCAGTATCCATTTAGTTCGGCAATCGACGGGGACGTCCGTTACCAAGACGGAGGTCACCGTCTATCAGGGAGGCAACTACAAAGCCACCACCAACGACCAGGGCGTTGCCCACTTTCCTGATGTCTCTCCCGGTCGTCGCCGCGTCTATGCTGAGGGAAGAGACTTGGGCGACCACGATATCGAAGGACTCTACGTCGTCTACATTTGAAGGAGGAGAATCATGCAGGAGCAACGACTATTTTCTGCCGACGCGCTTGCCGTCAAATCGCTTCTTGATGATGTGGGCGACACTGCCGCGCACATCACCGCCGATACAGAAGGTGGTCCCTACCACGTCAAGAGACTCATTGAAGGAGACCTGGCAACGGCACGTAGAGCGGCCAGGGAGTTGGAGGGAGAGGAGCGAAAGATCGCCATGGCTTCCACCTACTTTATGGAGGCAAACCTGCTCTACCGTGCTCTGGGAAACACCGTCACCGACCTTGGCAAAGACAGCCTGCGAGACGCGGCAAAACTCGCAGAGAGCGCCAATCAGTACATGCCTTCTCCCCACTGTCATGTACTCCTCGGGAAAATCTATGACGAGCTGGGTGACTATCCGAGCGCGCGAGCCGCTTTTGAGAGAGGAGTCGAGTTCGGCGATGATCCCGGAGCTATCGAGGCCAAGAAGGAACTCCTTCGGTTAGACTCCAAGGTACAGGCGATTCAGGCAGACATTAGCTCATCACAGTTCGTGGGTGGGGGCTGCATGAAGGTGTTCGCAATAGTGGGCATTATCGCGTTTCTCTTTTCGCTTATGCTCTCAAGCCCATTACCTGCCGTCGCGGGCTTCCTTACCCTGGTTGCTGGAATTTCCGTTCTTGGATTCCTCTACGGAGCCTACGAATACTTGAAAACCTACTTCGTAAAATAAAACGACTCCTCGCACCCCGTCACAGCACAACCTGGTGAACGCTGGTCGCCGTGATGATATTCCCTTCGCCACGTTTTGCCACCAGTCCCTCGATGGCGAGCAGTCGCTCGGTCACGATCAGCGCCCCCGATGCCTGATACACCTCGGGCGGCACCGTGACCTGCACGAGACCCGTCTCGTCCTCCAGGGAAAGAAATACCACGATCTCCCCGCTGGGGACGGGCGGGCGGTGCGGATGAATCGAGATGCCCGCAAGCGTCACCCTCTCGCCGCTATGCAGGCTCTGAACCGATCCACAAGGGACGATGCCGCGAGCCGCAAGCTCCGCTCTCAGCCGTCGCATCGGGTGGCCGGAGGGAGAGAAGCCCAGCGCCTTCCACTCCTGCCCCTCCTTTTCTTGCTCGCTGAAGTCGAGAAGCTCGGGCGGAAGCTGCGGCGCGATACTCAGCTTCACCGATTGCTGACCGGGGGCGGTTCGCACCTTTTTCGCCGCCGGATGATGGAGCGCGGGCAGGCTCCAGATCGCCCTTCTACGGGAGGAAGTAAGCCCGTCCATCGCTCCGGCCAGCACCAGCCACTCCAGCGCCTCACGGGGAAGAAAGCCCAGCCTTCGGCAAGCGTCTGCGAGATCTGCAAACTCCCCAGACCGCTCGCGCTCCAAAGCGATTTCTACCGCCGCAGGCTCGGTGACGCCCTTGATAAAGCTCAGAGGACAGCGAATGGACTTCTCGCCGCCTGCTCCTTCCTCGACCGCCCAGAGACTCGGCAGCGAGCGATTCAAGCAGGGCGCGAGCGCCCCGACGCCCCGGCGCTTCGCCTCCTCTACAACGCTCGCCACCGGCCAGAAGCCGCACGGCTCGACCGAGAGGACGGCGGCCAGAAACTCGGCGGGATGATGACGGAGCAGCCAGCCGGTACCTTGGGCGTGATCCGCAAAGGCGACGCTGTGCCCGTGACAGAATCCGTACCTTGAAAATCCGCGAATCTGCTCCCAGAGCCGCGCGAACTCCCGGTAACTGATGCTTCTTGCCCTCGCCCGCTCGCGAAGCTCCCGCCCCAGCGTCGCCATCTCCTCCTCGTCTCTGGCGTGGGTCATGAGCTTCAGGAACTTGTCCGCCTCGCCCGCGCCCAGTCCGCCGATACAGACAATTACATCGAGCACCTGATCCTGAAACAGAATTCGCCCGCACGTCTCATCGAGGACGGCGGCAAGCTCGGGGATCGGGTAGCGCGGCTTCGTCCGTCCGTGACGAACCGAGAGGTAGGGCGCGACGCCCCCGCCCACCAGGACGCCGGGACGAATTAGTGCCACGGCGTGAACCAGATCATCGAACTTATCGGCCTTCAGCCGCCACTGGAGCGCCATCTGCGCGGGACTTTCTAACTGGAACACCCCCATCGTCTGCGCGGCGCGGATCATCGCAAGCGTCTCGGGGTCTTCTCGGTCGCGGGCGGCGTAATCGAACTCGGGGTCGGCGGCCTTGAGCCTCGTCGTCGCGATGTCGATGGCGGTCAAGGCTCTCAGGCAGAGCTGGTCGAGCTTTAAAAATCCAATCCCCGGCGATTCCACATCATCCTTGTCCAGCACCACCATCGGGACGCCCTTCCCCGCCCACTGCACCGGCGCGACTTCGCAGATAGGAACATCGCTCACGATGATCCCGCTGGAGTGAGTGCCGAGGTGCCTCGGGAGCCTCGCCAGTTGCCCGCAGAGCGCGAAGAGGTCGCCGTACAGATCCGGGTCGATCTGAAGCGCTTTCAACTCGGGAAGGCTCTGGAGACGCTCGGCAAGCCCTTCCCCGCTGGAGTGCCAGAGAAGCTCCCGGAGGCGGTCGATCTCCGAGCCGTCGCATCCCAGAATCTTGCCGAAGTCGCGCAGAAGGCTCCTCCCCCGGTAGGTGACGTAGTTGGCGACGTTTGCGACCCTCTCATGCCCGAACTCCTCCCGGAGCCAGACTTGCAACTCGTCGCGTCTATCGTGCTCGAAATCGACATCGATGTCCGGGGGCTTCTTGCGCGATTTGGAGAGGAACCGCTCGAAGCTGACCCGGCGGGCGACGGGATCGTGATCGCTGACGCCGAGCGCGTAGAGGGCGGCGCTCCCGATGGCCGAGCCGCGCAAAGCGCACCCGATTCCCCGCGCCCTCGCCTCCTGCACGACCTGGCGGCAGATAAGGAAGTAGTCGCAATACCCCAGCGCGTGGATGGTTTCCAGCTCGTGAACCAGCCGGGCGGCGTCCGTAATCCCTCTCTTTCTCGCGCCGTCCCAGACCAGCCCCGACAGGTACGAGAACGCCGACTCCCCGGCGGGAAGTCCCTTGAACTTGGGGTAGTGGCGGACATCGGGATCGAGGGGCGGCGCGAGTCGCTCGGCAAAAGAAAGGGCGTTGTCTACCGCGTCGGGACGGTCGGCGAACAGCCCCAACATGGCCTTGTGGGACTTCAGGTACCTCTCGCCATTCAGAGGCAGCTCGCCATGCTCCTCTCCGACGGGAGTTCCCAAAGCCACCCGCCGCAAAGCTTCATGGGCGGGGAACTCGGCCTTCACCCCGAAGTTTGCCGCGTTCGTCGCGACGGCGGGCAGGTTCAGCGCGTCCGCGAGATCGAAGAGGTGCAGGGAGAGCCGGTGCTCCCCTTCGGCGAGCGAGCGCACGACCTCGACCCCGACGTTGCCCAAGCCGTAGATCCCGACCAGACGCTGGAGCGCTTCTTCGGCCTCTTTGTAGCGGCGGCGGAGAACGAGCGAGGGCACAAGTCCCCAGGGCGACGCGCCCGACAGGCAGACCAGGCCGGTAGAGAACGTCTCCAGCTCCTCGAAGCGAATCCGTAAGCCCTCCCGACGAACGTCTCGCAGACCGGCGGCGGAGAGAAGCTGGCAGAGCGAGGAGAAGCCCGTAGAACCATCCGCGAGGAGCGTCAGGCGACCTCCCCCTTCCAGCACGACCTCGCACCCGCCGATGGGCGCGATCCTGGCTTTCTCGCACCTCCTCACCAGTTCGGGGATTCCGGTCACGCTGTTGGTGTCGGTCAAGGCGAGAATCGCGGTTCCAAGCTCCGCCGCCCGCAGGACGAGCGAGGCCACCGAAGAGGGAGAAGAACCGAAGGAGAAAGCGCTGTGGGCGTGAAGGTGTGCCAAGGCTGCCTCAGTCCGCTTCTCTCGCTACCGTCCATGTCTTCAGGGCACGGTCATGGTGAAGCTCGACCAACCCCTGCGCGATCTCGACCTGCCAGACATCTACCTCTCCCCTGCCCTCCAGCGCCCCGATCCACTCCCGGTGCCGGCTGTAGACATGGATCACCGCGCTCCCGCCCACCAGAGCCGGGGAGCCGCTCCTCGCCTCGGTGACGACCGCGACCGGCCTCCCCAGAAGGCGGCTCATGCGAGCGCCCCGGCCTCTCTCGCCAGCGAGCGTCGCCGATCCCGAAGCGAGAGGGGAATCGCCCCGAGGGTGGTGAGCGCGGCGGCGCCGTACCGCTCCAGAATGAGCCGCCGGGCGCTCTCAAGCCGCAGAAGGCTCTCGGCGCTGGCGGGCGCGAAGAGAGACAGGCTGCGCGCCTGGGGCAGTTCGAGCTCCGAGAGTTGAAGCGTCAGGCGAGTGACGGGTGCGTCTGGGGGGAGCTGGGCGAGCAGTCGAGAGACGGCCTGCAAGACCTCCCGTTCGCTGGAAAGCGGCAAGGGAGGCAGCCACGAGCGGGAGCGCGACGTGCGTTCGGTAATGAGGGTGAGGGCGACTTTTCGGGCGATGCTTCCCGACGCAGACAGCTCGCTTGCGACGCGCTGGGAGAGCCGGGAGAGCCATAGCTCCAGGCAGGCCATGTCCTCGATGGGATCGAGATCGAAGTCCTTTCCGGCATGGATGGTTCTGGGCGGCCAGAGGGCGCGTAGCGGGTCGTCGTCGATGCCACGGGCGCGGCGGTGCAGAACCGTCCCGATCCGACGACCGAATTGATAGAGAAGCGCGGCTTCCCCGATGTCCTGGGCGGCTCCGAACGTCCCGAGTCCCAGGCGCTGGAGCTTGTCGATCACCTTGGGGTCGCCGGGATAGAGCAGAGCGGATACCGGAGCTTCCTCAAGGCGCCCCACCCTACCTTCGGCGGTGGCGCGGGCGGCGAGCTTGGAGAACGAGGCGGCGAGCGCGGGCGGCGGCATGCCGGGAAACCGCGAGGCCAGGCGGGCGAGGACGACCTGCGCCTCCTTCCGACTCTGGAGCTGGGCGTAGGCCGCGTCCGCGCCCGCTGGCTCTACAACTGGCGAGAGTGCGGAAAGGATTCCCCAGAGGCGGTGGGAAAGCTCTCGGGCGTCCACTTCCTCGACGGGCAGGACGAGAAGCATGGGGCAGAGACGACGGGCGCGGGTGACGCTCTCGCCGACGCGAATGCCGGTTAAGAGGGCTGCCGGACTGGCATCCCGAACGACTCGCCCCTCGGCAACGGCGACGGGCGAATCTGCCTCCAGGCGGCGGAAAAGGAGGGCGGCCTGGGCGAGCAGGCCGGGCTGATGGACGTAGAGGATCGTGGGCGGAGAAATCATCAAACGAATGTTTGTCGATTATACCGCAAGTTTCCCCCGGTCGATCTACTGGAGGCTTTCCGACAGGAACTTCTTCAACCCCTCGATCTCGTTGGTATCGATGGGGAGCGTCGGAGTGCCGTATTTCTCCCTCCATTGAAGCGCTTTATCCAGCATTTCTTTTGAAGATTTTCTATCCTTCAGAAGCCAGTGAAGCACGGCCAGCCTCTCGTAACACAGGGCGGTAGACCAGGCATCTGATAACTTTGAAAAATACTCGACGGCTGCCTCCAGACACTCTCTCGCCCCTTGATAGTTGCCGGTCAGGATCGCCGCTCGCCCAAAGGACAGCCTTGCTTGCGCCACACCTCGGAACTGACCCACACTCTTAAAATATGCCAGGGATTGTTCATGCAAACCCAAGGCGAGACTTGCATTTCCCGTCAGACAAAAATAGAGTCCCTCCAAATAACTGACGTTGCTGACAAAATCCTCTCCCACATTCTCCATTTTCCGAAATTGATCGAGCATTTCTCGCGGCCATTCCAGCTTACCCTGAACCAAGTAAATTAAAATCTTATTATAATCGTTAAACACTTTTTGATATTCATTCTCTTTCATATTTAGTTTACAAAGTTCAGAACTTTTCCCCATATGAAACTCGGCTTTTTCATAGTCTCCCAATCGAAAGAAAGCCAAAGCCAATCCGTAATGAGCATTGATCGATCCACCTAAAAATTCGGATTCGTCGCTCCTCTCCAAAAGGATTTTCGATTTTTCTACAGCTTTAGAATAATCTCCCGTAACAATTCTGTAATAGACATGATTGAATTCAAACCAGTGGTTGTAAATACCATCTCTCTCATAGACAGCAGCTACCTTTTCAAATAGCTGACCCGCGAGCGTGAACCGATCTCCCCATCCTGCAAGCCTCCCTCCCTCATTCAAAACTGAGCATAATTCCGATGACGAGACCACTGATTCTAGTTCATCGAAATTTTCGCGGAAGTAGCTAGCTATTTTATAGAAATCATCGTACAGACCGTTCACATCCCAAAAATTAACACTACTAAGCGTAAACTTGACAACTTTTTCTAATTTGGATTTCGATCTCATGCCCTCCATGACAACAGCTCGGATGTTGTCTGCATCTGACCGTAATTTCGTCGCGGGATGGGAGCTATCCAACTCCCGAGGGGCAGCAGTTTCGAGGAGGCGCTTCTGGTAGTGCGCCAGATGGCGATCGCGCAACGCGTCATGTTCCAGAGAAATCCGCTGCCAGCAAGTGATCCGAATAACCTCGCGAACTCGCCAGCGGTCGGCAGGCAAGTCTTCTACACGCAGTTCTTCTATGAGAGAGGCGCGAACGAGAGTCGCCAGAATGTCCTGAGCCTCGGCAGGGTCTACCTCGCACACGTCCACGACCGCGTCGAGATCGAAGCTCCCCCGAAAGACGGAAAGCCGGAGTAGAAGGTTGCACTCGCCTTCCGTCCGGGCAATTATCGCGTGATCCAGAGCGTCTTGAAGCGTGACGTGATGACCTGACGCCGAGCCTTGCTCGGCGTTCAGCAGCGACGTTTCAAAGGAATCTAAAACAGATCTCGCAGACCTATCCGCAATGACAGTGGCGATCAGGCGAAGGGCGAGCGGAATACCCTCGATCCGCCGCGTGATCTCCGCCAGCGCCTCAGGATCTCCCAGGCCAGGACGCCAGTTTGGATTGGACATCTCAATGTGATAAAGCAACAAATTATAGGAATCCGAATCCGGCAACGGGTCAAGTTTGATTACTCTCTCGCCTTCTCGATTGACCCGCTGCTGGCTCGTCGTCAATACGACGACGTTGCGGCACAGGCGCAAAACATCATTGACGACCTCTTTGACAGCTTTCAAAATTTTCTGGCAATCGTCCAAAACCAGGAGGATATTATTTTCTCCAAAGGCGTTCAATACGCGCGTCTTTGAATCCTGGTGCCCGACGAACTCGCCGGACTGGAGAGTGATCGCCTCCCAAACAGACTGCTCCGGCTCCACCTCGGAGAGATCGACATAGACAATAGGCATCCCTGCCGATTCATCTACTCGCGTAACTTCATTTATATAATTGATAAAATCTATTGCAAAAGAAGTTTTACCAATTCCCGGTTGTCCGCATATCGTTATTATTCTGGCACTAACGCATGCAAACTCGGAAATTAACTTCTCAAAACATTCTTTTCTTGGGAAATATCGAACCGGATTAGAAGGCAACAACTTCCTTCCTGGCAGTTTGACGGAAGACAATTTGCCGATGCGACCATCTACTTGATTCTGAAGCACACCTATTTGCGATTCAAATTCATCCTTTATCGCTTCAGAAACCTCGTTAGGAAATTTAGAATCTCTTGCAAGAATCTTTGATTGATACCACTTGCTCACCGCGATTAAGTTTTCCAATTCACGGAAATCTATCCGGAATAATTCTTTTCTTAATGAAATATTATTTGATTCTTCATCTGAAAAAACATACTTACTTCCTATACATTGTTTTAATTCTGATAACGCTTTTGCAAGAATATCTGCACCCCGGTCACGCGGCTTTTTTTTACTCTGATCCAGAATTTCCTTCTCTGTCAATTCCTCAGAAGTAGAATCGGCGTTTATATAGTCGCCATACAGTATCGATGCAATATGGGTTCGCGTTTGAGGTTGTTTTTGCAGCGCCAAATACACCAATAGATCGCGAGTTGCTTTTCGACCAAAAGTCGTAATCGGCTTACCGTCCACCTTGACCTCAAAAGCGCCGATTAGCCGCACCTCTAACATAGTTGCCTGATTCGCCCTTTCCCACCCCCTCTCCTCCCTTTCGGATGGTTTTCGGAGAGGTTTCGGATTTGGGCTTTTAGACTGTGGATCGTGGCTCAGGTACCGGCGTAGACCCTGCCCTTTTCCCCGGCACCGGACACGCCCGACGAATTCCAGAAAGGTTCTCGCAATGAATGTAAAAATTATCCAAACCCTTGGAGTCGGCATCGGAATCATGGCTCTTCTTGGGATAGGTTGTCGGCACGATTCCAGGCACGACTCCCCCATTCATATCTACAGCGTCGTCGATGCGACCAACACCGAACGGCTCCGGCGGATGCAGCAGCGCCAGTCACAGGTTCTGGCAGGGCTTGGGAAGGAGGATCGTCTCTCCCTCTACCGGCTCGATCGGGAGTGCCTGGAGGTCTACTCGCCCGATCAGCCCTTACCGCCGGGGCAGGAAAACATCGTCAAGATGCTACGCGCACGCCTTCTGCCTGGTCGGGTTCGAGGCACCCAGCCCAACCTCGCCTGGGCAAAGCTGGCCGAGGACATCCGCCGAGAGAACAAGCCATCCGTCATTCTCTTCGAGACCGACGGCGACCAGGACAACCAATCTCCAAAAGCTCTGAACGAGACGCGAAAAGCGATTCAGAAGCTATCTGCTCTCCCTCAAATTCGGTTCGTCGCGCTGATCGGAGCGAACCCGGAGCAGCGCGAGCGGAACCGGCACGAGCTTCTCCCCTTCGGCAACCGCGCCCACGTTCTCGAACCCGAGACCAAGGGTTTTGAGCTTCGCAAGATTGTAGAGAAAGAACTCGCGGCTCAGGGAGGCAAGCGATGACCACCTTCCCGTTCCCGCGCTTTAAGCCCCGGAAGAATGGCGTTCCTACAGAAGCGCCGTCGCCGGACGCTCCGGAGCCAGCTACAGCACCCGAGCAACCCACCTCCGTGCTTCCCTCACCACTCAGCAGCATCGTTCGCAGCGACAGCGAGAAACCTTCTACAAACGAGCCTGCCGCGTCGCAGGAACCGCCGAAACGAACGGCTCTCGGGATCAACCGCAATCCTCAGCATGGTGCTGGCTGGTGGAGAAACTACGTCGATCCGGCGATTCCCGACCCAGAGGCCACCCTGGAAGATTCCGGTCTTCAAAGACTGATCGACAAGCTGGAGAAACAGCATCGCGAGCCAACGGCTGGCTGGCTGATCTGGATGTATTTCCAGCAATTGCAGATTAGTGTCAAAAGGCTCTACGCCTTCGAGAAAGAGAGCTGCGAGCGGCTCAACTGGCACAACGACCAGGTGGATCAGAAAAATGCCCGCATCGATGTCGCGCAGCAGCAGGTACAGGCAGATGCGGACGCTCAGATCGAGGCGCTCCAGCCCGAGTTTCAGCAACGGGAGCGACGGGCAAAGCGTGCGGAGGGGGCGGCCAGCGCCCGCGCAGGTAGAACGGGCGTCGGCTACAATCCGGAAGACCCCATCCAGTCCCTGAGCGAGTTTCGAGGGGCGCTCCTGCGCGATGCGAGCGGGACGGAGGAGAAGGCGCTCGCAGTCGGCGAGGAAAAAGAGGCAACGTATCTTCTGGAAGAGTGGCCGGAGCAGGCAGTCTTCGAGCCGGAAGCGACCCCGAAACCCGGCAACCGGGATATCGACCGCTTCCACAACATCCTCACTTTCTTGTTTGTCCTCGGGGTGTTCATCTCGGTCGTCTCCGTCGGGGGCATCGTTCTCAACGACGAACTCTTTGCTTTGGGTTGGATTGCCGACAAACCCCTGGCACTTCTGCTTCTGGCTCCGTGCTATGCCGGTCTCAAGGGTCTTGGGCAGTCGCTCTCCTGGCTTGGGGAGAAGCTCGGGGCGAGCTGGTTTCGCAGTCGCACGGATTTACAGAAGGGGTCTCTGGCATTCCGAGTGACGGTCGGTTTGGGACTGGCGGCGTTCCTAATCGACACCACGCTCACGCGAACGGGACTGATGAAAGCGGCTACAAACAACACCGATGAGGGTGTGCTCGCCTCGGTGGATCAGATTTCTTGCTGGCTGATCGGCTCTTTCTTCGTGCTGGGGTATATCGTCGCTTCGCTGGGCGGCGGCGTTGTGAAGCAGTGGCGGCTGCACCGCTACGAGGTGGACTGCCAGCAACGCACAGAAGCGCTCCATGAGTTGAAGCGGCGAGACCTGCAAGCCACCATTGGCGCGGCTCGCAAGCGACAGCTTGTCGCCGAGGCGAAAAAGGAAACCGCTCCTCGCTACGCTGAGGTGATGGCCTTTCCAGAAACCAGGAAGCTTGCGACCGCCTGCAACCGTGCGGCACTGGCGAAGAATGCGCTGAAGGAGCTAGAGAACCAGCACAACTCCCTTCAGACGGCCTGCAACGAGCAACTGGAGGCGCTGGAGAAGATTCGCCCGCAGCGCCGCGAGGCGATCTTCGACGAGGACGCCACGCTTATCGAGCGCATCGCAGACAGCGTGTACTGGCAGAATCAGCGATTCCGGGCGCACCTCTCCAGGATCGTTCACGAGACGGAACTGCCATGGCCGTCTTCCTGGCTACGTCGCTACTGGTGGTTCGGGTGGTTCTGGGAATCGCGCCGAGTGTCCTGGCAGCGCTTCAAAAGATAGCTCACAGGCTGGCGCAGAGGGTGGCTTTCCCCTGCGCCAGCCCCTCCGAGTCAAAGCCCTCAAATCCGTCCTGACAAAGTCCTCTAAAGGTTCCCTGTAATGTACTTTCTCGAAAATCTACTGGTCACACTTCTGAATCGTGGCTGGCAAGTTCCCTTTTGCTACGAGCAAGCTACGACCACGCCGCCTGATGATGCGGTCATCATCGGTGCCGTTCGCAGTCTGCAAGAAGCTCTCAAAGAGTTGGAAAGCGATAACGAAGAAGAGGAAATGCCACAAAAAGCTTCCGACAGCTCCCCGCAAGCATGGCTGGTTCCCAAAGACCAGGAGGTTCACATTTCCGTTCTTGGGGGCGCAGGCTCAGGCAAATCGACCTTTAGAGACAATCTTTTAGCACACAAGATTCGGCATGGCGAGGCCTGCGTCGCGCTCAGTCAGAACAAAGACGAGTTGCTCCAGCTTCTCAGCGTCGTTGCCACCGAGCGCACTGCCGAGGAGGTCGCCCAAAAGAAGAACCTGCTCATCATCGACCTTGAAGGCGACTATACCGTTTCGTTCAACCGTCTTTCAGGCAAGAACCCTGAAGCCCAGGCCATGCAGGTCTTCACGTCGCTGGGTAAGTGTTGGGAGTCCGGGGTTCAGACTTCACGCGGACAGCGGGCGGTGTTGCTCACGGCGGCCAAGGGAGGTCTGACCATCGGCGAGATCGAGCTTTTGTTTTCAAGCGCCGAACTCCGGCAGAAATTGATCCCGCTTCTCGGACACCAAGAGAGAAGCTTTTGGAAGGGACTCGACGGCCTCAAACCCTCCCAGATTCCTCAGATCACCGCCCCGATCCTGAACCGACTCGACACCTGGTTATCATTTGCGCCGGTTCGCCGCATGCTTTCTCTGCCTGAGCCGCTGGAGTGGCGGCGGCTCTTTGCCGACACTCCCGATCTGGTCGTGCTAATAAACCTTGGGGTCAATCAGTTCGGGGACGCGGGACTCATGGTCGGCACCCTACTTTTCGAATCGCTCCTCAACGAACTGATGCACTTCAGTCGCGTTCGCAACCCGGAAGCAACCCCGGTGCAAATAGTGGTCGATGAATATCATGGCCTCCTTACGGATGCCTCGGTCGGTCTGCTGACGCATGCCCTCACTCAGTCAAGAAAATACCGGGTGAGCATGCTCCTTCTGACGCAGCTTATGGCACTGATTCCGTCACAACTACGCTCCGCGATCCGAACGAACGCCCGAACCTCTCTCGTCTTCGCCTCGGGAAGCGATGCCCGCGACGTAGTCGATGACACCAACTTCAAAACGTCAAAGATCACCCGAGAAGAGGCGCGTCAACTCATCGCCTTCCAGCAGGTCGGTCAAGCCGTCCTTACCCGGCGCGGCAAGAAGACCTTGCTCGTGCAAACGACCCCTCCCGACCCTGCTTTCGAGAAAGTCGATCAAGAACGAATTCAAGCTCTGTACCTGGCTGGTTGCCAGACCTACGGTATCCCAGCGGCAGAGGCTGAAAAAACCATTCGGGAGCGTCAGGAGAGCTTTCTGAAGGTTGTCCAGGAGTCCGCTACGTACAAGGTGCGCCGACGCGGTAAGGAGGGAGTAGGATGAGCCGCCGCGTCCTTCAGGTGCGGGACAAGAATCGCCGGGTCGTGGTGCAAGATAGAGATCTGGAGATCGCCCGCCTGGTGCTGACCCATCGCGCCGTCGTGCGTGAAAACGTCCAGCTCGCTTTCGGGCTTTCGCTCCACCGCGCCAACAAGCGTCTCCGCGCCCTCTTCGATGCGGGCTGGCTTCGCCGGGAGGCTGACCCGTTGAGCGGAAAAGTGGTTTACACCCTCGGGGGTGCCGCCCTGCCCCCTCTCGCGGACAGCACCGGCGAGTCGCTCACAGCCCTGAAGAAACGCGCCGACCGGCCGGGATACCTGAACCATGCCCTCGGCTTGTGCAGTGCCTCCCTGCGGCTCCAGAAAGCCCTGGAAGGCAAATCCTGCGTGACTCTGGAGAAGATGCTCGTCGAGCGCGATGCCGTAGACGAGTTTCTCTTCCAACTCGGGACGGCGACGGAGGAACGGTGCTTGATTCGCCCCGATGCGCTCTTGGCGCTTCAGGTGCGAGTGCGACGATTTCATCTCGTGCTGGAATACGATACTGGCTCGGTGGCCTCGAAGCCTTTCCAGGAGAAGGCTGAGAGCTTCAAGGTCTGGCAAGACTCGGGGGCGATGGAGCAGGTGCACGGCAAAGGAGAGTTGCTCATCCTCGTTCTCACCGGAAGCGAGCGCCGCATCAACAATTTACAGAAAGTCGTGCAAGCCGCCGGGATGCAGGATCGCTACCTCTTCGCCTCTCGACAGGAGTTTCTTCAAGCCCCCCTCGATCAGCTTCTCGACACCCCGCTCTGGCTTCGAGGCAGCCAGCGGCAGGTCTCTCTCGCCTCACTTCTCTCCCTGGAAAGGATCGACTCATGATTCGCTGCAAGACGTGCAATTTCACCAATTCCCGCCTCTCCGGCTCCGCTGCCACTCCGGGCAAGATGGGCTTCTGTGAAGGATGCAACAAGTACCTCGGCGGACGCTACTGTCAGGGCGAGGGGTGCGGATTCGTCAACTCGCTCACGGCTCGCGCTTGCCGCTCGTGCGGAAGAGGCGAGGAGTTTTTGAGCGAGGGAACCGCCTACGCGTCGCTGGGCTTCGTCGCTCCCCTCATCCTCGTTGGCCTCGCCGCCATCGCGGGGGCGGGACTCTGGTTCTCGGGCGTCATCCCCAGTGGCCTACGCAGCGCCTCCTTCGGTCTGGAGATGGCGGGCATGATCGTGATGTCTATCGTCAAGCTGTCCCCCTTTCTGATCGCGATCTACATCGCGATGCCAGCGGGCGGCAAGAAGTTCGTCAAGGACGTGATCAAGGGTTGTAGCGCTGGCATTCTGGGGCTGGGAATGCTCCTGCTTCGCCTTGCCCGAAGAAAGTGATCTCGTAATGAAAAGCAAAACGCACTCGTTCGAGTTTTACTGCACCGCCCCTGATTGTTGTAAACGGACAAGAATCGTCTTACCCATAGATGATGAAGGAAGTCCAGCCCGCGCCGTTCGTTGCTCGGGCTGCCGCAAGCCGTTAGGTCACGACTGGTGCCCAGACTGCTGCGTTTTCCACCAAAGGCACGAGGACATCGGCCAATCCATGTACTGCCCGCTGTGCGGTGGGACGTTGGAACACGGCGTGGGAGTCGTCGAGGAAAGCCGCTCCCTTCGGCAATGGGGGTTCCTCGTTCTGATTGGAGCAACGTTTTTGGTTTTAATGACACTACCAAACCTTCCGATTCTTGGAAACCCGCCGATCCTTCTAAAATTCATCGCGTTCAACAGAACCCTGAGCGATCAAATTATTGTAGCAATCAGGCCCTTCCCACTCCACTTTCTGTTGATTATGGCAGCTGCTACTACTGCCTACCAGATCGCGATCAATCCTCCCTGGTGGTGGATGGGGCTACTCTACGTTCTCTTCACAGGTCGGCGGAGTAGCGCCATTTCTCTCAGAGGGGTGACGATCAACCCCTTCTACGCCGCCGTCGTCCTGACGACGAGACGGCGCGAATCGACTCACAACACGATTCACCTGCGAAGGAAAGCCCTGGTCGTCTGGAGGGCGGTTCGATGCCGATTTCAGCGTTTCGCTCCCGTAGGCACCAAAGGATGAAAGAATCTTCTGCGGCTCCCTGGCAAAAATCCCGAACTATCCTGTACAATCCTGCAATCAGGTTACAGGGGAGCGTGTAGGAAGGTATGGCATGCCTGATGAAATAGAGTGCAGCTTCCCCGAGACTGAGAAAGGAGCGCTTGTGTATTACGATTTCTACGGCCTGAAGGAAGCGCCGTTCAGCACCCAGCCCGACCCGAAGTACGCCTACCCGAGCCAAGAACATAAAATCGCCATCGCCAAGATGCGCTACGCGGCGGATCAGAAGCGGGGTCTGGCCGTACTCACAGGACCCGTGGGGGCAGGCAAAACTACCGTGGCGAATCAGCTACAGGTCACCTGGGAGGAAGACGCCAGTAAAACGGTGGCCTTTCTCCCGGCGGCCTCGATGCGAACGCCAGCGGCCTTCCTGCGGGCGGTGCTGGAGGCGTTCGATCAGAAGCCGACCCGAACGGCGGCGGACAATCAGCGGTTTCTGCAACTCTTCCTGCTCTCCGAGTACAAAGAGGGTCGGCACTGCGTCCTGCTGCTGGACGAGGGGCAGAACGTCTCTCCGAGCAACATCGACACCATCGCCGAGCTTACCAACTTCCAGACGGCCAAGAGCAAGCTCATCACGGTCGTGATGCTCGCCCAGGACAACCTGCCCAACAAATTAGAGCGTAAAGAAGCCTTCCGCTCCCGCATCGCCGTCGTGGGACACCTTGATCCCCTCTTGTTCGAGGACATGTGCGGCATGATCGCCCACCGGATCACAACCGCAGGCGGCGGGGCGATAGAGACTTTTTTTACCGAGGAGGCTCTGCACGAGATATACGCAGTCACCCGAGGCATTCCGCGCGACATCTGCGTTCTGTGCGACGCCTGCCTGGTGAACGGCTATGTTCTGGATCAGCGGGTAGCCGACGCCGCTTTAGTGGAGCGGTCTACCCAGGAGATGGCTCGGGAGAAGCGCTGGCCGGTCGAGGTTAAAAAGAGTGAGGGCAAAGCCTTGAAAGGCAAGCCGGGGGGAGCTAAGGCATGAGTACACTGGCCGATTTGCGCCGCCAGAACATCGCGGAGCAGAAGGGCGAGGAGCCGCCAGCGCCCGCAGATGCGGAAGCCCGCACTTCCGCACTTCCGCAAGCACGCGAGGAGAAAGAGCCTGAAGCCGAATCTTCCGTAGATACGGAAGTCCGTAAGTCCGCACGCACGCAAGTACGCAAGGAAGGAAGCACGGACGGGCGCAAGCAGGCAAGCGCCCAAGCAAGTAAGGAAGTGCTTACGCCCGTACCCAAGGACGTAAGCGCGGGCGTATTTTTGGAGCGAGTGAGGGAGGCTCTGGAGAGGAAGCGCAACCACACAGGCGGGGTGAAAGCGACGGTAGATCTGTCGCCGGAGCTATCCAAGCGAGCGAAGAAGTACTGCCTGGAGAGCGATGTCAGCTCCGTGCGAGTGCTGTTCATCGAGCTGTTGGACGCCTTCCTCGCCGAAGAGGGGTTCTGAAGGAGTTAGACGATGGAGTCAGATGCCGCCGCCAACGAGATCGAGCAGATCTTAAACCTTCTGATCGGGGAAGGGGTCGTCGCCTACCAGCGAGGCCTGGCGCGCGCGATCGGCTGCCACTCGGCGGGACTCTTGCTCTCGCAGTTCTGGTACTGGACGCAGCGGCTCCCGGAAGGGCGCGACGGCTGGTTTCACAAGACCATGCCCGAGATCGAGCAGGAGACGGTGATGGGACGGCGCGAGCAGGACAGCGCCCGCAAGAAGCTCCGCGACCTGGGGCTTTTGGAGGAGAGAAAGCAGGGTCAGCCCGCCAAGCTCTGGTTCCGTCTGAACCGAAGAGGGGTCGTCGAACTGCTCCGGCAAGACGCTCGCGAAAGAGGGAAAATCTCCCTCCCAGAACCTTCCCTGCAATCAGATCTCCAGTTTGGCGGAAAGCGCCAAACAAGGTTGGCGGAAAGCGCCAAACAAGGTTGGCGGAATGCGCCAAACAAGGTTGGCGGAATGCGCCAAACTAATAAGGAAAGAGAGAATACAACAAAGACTACAGCAAAGAGTACAACAACAACAGGGCTCTCTCTGGAGGCGGAAGGGCTTTTTGCTGTTGCTGCCGGAGGGGAGAAGGTGTTCCCGGAGAGCCTGGAGGAGAACCTCTCAGCTCCCGACGAGGCGCTGGTGACGCGCCTGGTCGAAGCGGGAGTGGGAAAGATGGTCGCGAGAAGGCTCGCCGCGCAGATGCCCGAGGAGTGCCAGCGCCAGCTTGAGTTTCTGCCGTTCGCAGCGGAGATTAAGTCAACGCCAGGGGCGTACCTCAGAAGCGCCATCGAGCAGGGCTTTAGCCCACCTAAGGGCTTCGAGGAGGCGGGTAAGCGCAAGAAGCTGGAAGAAGTCAAGCAAGCCCAAAAACGGGAGGTTCAGCGCCAGGGCGACGCGCAGGCAGAACGGCGGGCACAGATCGAGAGCCGCCGTCGGATAGTTCAGGAAGGCGAGCCAGAACGCTGGAGCGAGCTTCTGAGGCAGGCAGGAGAGCAACTGCCGATCTTGGTTCGCTCGCGCCCTCAAAGCCCGATGTATCAAGCCGCGCTGATGGGCAAAGTGGACGAGCTGATCGAGGCGGGAGCGTCTGAAAATGTGGGGTAAAATGAACCGATGGGTGAGTGCAACATCCAGGTTTTATCCGCCTAAAGCATCCCGGTATGGAAGCATTACTTCCTGTTTTTGCCTACGTGTTGGCACTCGGAGGTTTTTTGTTCGTCGTAACCGACCACAGAGTCGCACGATGGCTGAACCCCGAACCACCGAGAACAAAAAAAGGAGCGCGCCCCCGTGCAAGGAAACGTCGCTCTCAGCGGGTAAGGTAGTCTAACTACCCATCGCTGTCAACCCCGCTGGTGAGAGCTGGCGGGGTTGCTTGAAAAAAGAGTCTTATTAACCGCAGGGAGAGACATGAGGTAAAGAATAGGTCTCTCCCAATAAGAGGAAAGATGTAAATGTTTTCAGAAATTACGGCACAGGATAATCATGGAATAGTTCTTTATCATCCTAAGATCCATATTGAAGATATCAACTGGCCTCAGTACAGGACAAAACTTCTCTGGTATTTCTGACAGACTGTTAGGCACTGTCTCGGCGTGATACGACAAGTCGCTTAAAACACACCGTAAAGCGACCGAAACAATGCCCGACCTCCATTCTATCGAACTTGCCCTTGCCTCGCTTGGCGGGAACAAGGCGCGCAGGAAATGCCTCGCCGCCGCTCTCGTTGCTCTCCTTACGACGCGGAGCGTCAATCTCAAGCGCCTTGCCAATCTCTTTCCGAGCGATGCCAAGGTCGATTCCGCCTACAAGCGGCTCCAGCGATTCTTTCGCTTTTTCGAGATAGACCAGGGTAGTCTCGCCAAACTCCTCGTCCAATGGTGTCGAGTCCCCGCACCCTGGCACCTTTCGATGGATCGAACGAACTGGAAATTAGGAGTTCTCCACCTCAATCTCCTTATGCTCTGCATCGTTGCCGGGCCAATCTCTTTTCCACTGCTCTGGATCGGCCTGAGCAAGAATGGCCAAGGCAAGGGCCATGGTGCGCCGCGCACCGGCCGTGCGGGAAATACCAACACCCCGGAGAGAATCGCGCTGATGCGGCAATTCGTCGCTCTTTTTGGAGCGGAGTCCTGCCTTTGCCTCAGGGCAGACCGGGAGTTCGCGAGTGCGGACTTTCTGAACTATCTGGAGGGGGCGAAGCTCTCCTACCAACTGCGTCTCAAAAGGGACATTCTGGTAACAGACAGCCGAGGAGAACCCGCCTGCGCGGATTACCTTTTCCGAGACTGCAAGGTTCAAGAGGAGCGCCGACTTGGCTTTCGCCGCGTTCTGGGGAAGATTCGCTTTGTGACGGGAACACGGCTCGCCAGCGGGGATTTCCTGATTCTTGTGAGCGATGGGGAGCGTCCTCTTGCAGAGTATACGCTTCGATGGGGCATAGAAACGATGTTTGGCGCTTTTAAGACGCGGGGTTTCAACCTGGAAGCGACTCACATCACCGATCCAATCCGGCTTTCTCGCTTGCTTTGCCTGCTGGCTCTCGCGTATACTTGGGCGGGAGTTTGCGGCCTGTGGGAGTTCAAGCAGCGCCCTCTCAAGGTGAAAAAGCATGGGAGAATGCCAGTTTCCGTGTTTCGCCTTGGAATAGATTTACTACAGCCAATTATGGCAAGACTATGCAGAAATATCAATAAGTCTCAGGCTGTCAGCGTAATGGAATTTTTGTCCTGTACTTAGTCAACTGGCTCAAAGCTACTCTGTTATATTGGGATGGAGTACGACGCATCGTCCCTGGTGACTTCCCAGAAGATGACAAGGACAAAGACCTTTTCTCTAAGAGCTCGCATGAGAGAAATGAGTTTCTTGCCGCTGCCAACGAAAATTTGGTAATCCGAACCGTTGCTAATGACTACGCTGATAAGGCAGCAGCTCGCTTCATCAACTGTGCGTTTGCATTCCAACAGGCTAAGGAACAGGGTCAATGGGCACGAGGAGCTAAGCTTTTAGAGTTCCTTTCAAGTTCTTACAAGAGTATCACTGGTGATGAGGCAGAATCGGAAAGAGCAGTTAAGACACTCTTAGAGGAATTGAAGGGGGACAAAAAGGAACGCTTTGGGGGATGGGTGGACATGTGGGACGGTAAGATGACCCAGCACCTCCGATCACTCTTCGTGCATGAGGGATTGGCCAAAGTCAATGGTGATTTCCTGATGGTGCAGAAGGGCGCTGCCGACTTATATATGATGTGCTTGGCCAGCGAAATGAGGGAAGCAATCGGTACCCCCCTAGTGACAGAAAATCAAGACTATGCTGACATCGCCGAATTTGCTGATTATGGCCAAATTTCTGAGGAGGCGGATCGTGCGAGCATTCTACTTAAACTCGAAATACCATTTCCCAGCAAGGACGATGTTAAAGATATATCAATGTCTAAAATAATTCGTTTTCATAATGATTATCGTAAGGAGCGTAAAGCTTTCCGCGAAGCGGTAGAAGATGTTGTCAAGGCATCGATTGACGCCGATAATGACCCTAATAAGTTCACAGATTTTCTTATAAGCGAAAAAAGTCGTATCAAGGACGCTATTGAAACGCACAAAAATAAAATGGAGACGATTGGCGTGAGGGGAGCAGGAAGTGTTCTGAAGATTAGTGCGCCCGCATCTCTTGGAGCGTTGCCCGGAGTGACTGCCGCACTAACTTCCCTTACAATAGCACCTGTATCTGCCGGGATTATCTTAGTTGGAGGAGTTGCTATATCTCTCGTAGCTTGGTGGGCGGAAGTGCAAGGACAACGTCGAGATGAAATTGAGAAGTGTCCCTGGCACTATCTTCTTTCACTTGACCAGTATTCCAAATGAGGTCGAAAGTTGACGCACCTGTTTTATTTTGTTCGACCGGTACAGCAATTAAGATAGATATCCGCGATGCCGTAAACCTACGTTTTTGGAGGTAGAAATTTTGCTTCCGACAATAGCCATTATCAGAAGCAAGACGTAGACGGCGATTCTGATAAAGCGATACGGGCGATTTGCTACCCTGGCGACTTTCGATTCTGATAAAAAGGAATCGAAAGTCGCCGCGTCGAAATACCCCTTGTGACCGACGAAGAAATACCAAGCGGCGATGGCAGCGGTGGCAACCTCGCTCCCGCCGAAGCAGTAGACGAAGAGCGACTGCACGCCGACGTGCGCGGCCTCATCCTGGCGGCACGCGAGCGCGTCGCTCTCTACGTCAACCAGGAAATGACTTTGCTCTACTGGGATGTCGGTACGCGGATTCGTCAGGATGTACTCAGCTTCGAGCGAGCGACCTACGGCCAAGCCGTTATAGAAAACCTGGGGCAAAATCTCAGCCGAGAATTCGGGCGCGGCTACGGCTGGCGCAACCTCTTCAACATGACGACTCTGGCCGCCGAATTTCCAGATCGCCAGATTTTGCAGACACTGTCTGCAAAATTGAGCTGGAGCCACTTCATCGAGCTGCTCCGCCTGAATGATCCCCGCGCCCGCGAGTTCTACACCGAACTCACTCGCCTGCATCGCTGGGGAGTCCGCCCCCTACGCGATCGGATACGGAGTCGGCTCTACGAGCGAACCCTGCTCTCCCGCAAGCCCGACGAACTGATTGAGCAGGAGCTTGCCCTCCTCCGCGACGAAGACCGTCTCACCGTGGACATGGTGCTGCGCGATCCCTACCTCCTCTCCGGCCTGGGACTTGGCGACGCTTTTAGCGAGCGCGACCTCGAAGACGCCATCGTGCGCGAGATGGAGGCGTTCCTGCTGGAGATCGGAGAGGGATTCGCTTTCGTCGCCCGCCAGAAGCGCTTCCCCAGCCCCGCCAGCGGCGGAAAGGTTCGGGAGCTGGATTTGCTCTTCTACCACCGCAAGCTAAAGCGCCTGGTCGCCATCGAACTCAAGGTCGGAGCGTTCGAGCCGGACCACAAGGGGCAGATGGAATACTACCTGCGCTGGCTCGACCAGAACGAGCGCGAGCCGGGCGAGGAGCCGCCCATTGGCCTGATTCTCTGCTCCGAGGCGCACCCCGACGATGTCTCGCTCATGGGACTCGACCAGGGCGATATTCGGGTTGCCCGCTACATCACCGAAACCCTGCCCCCTCCCCTGCTGGAGAAGAAGCTACGGGAGATCGTCGGGAGGCACCGCGAGTTCCAGGCGCGCAAAGCCGCACGGGAGGGTGCCTGATGGCGACGCACTGCCTCATCGCCCGCGAGAACAAAGATGGCTCCTACGACTCGATCTACGTCCACTTCGGGCATCCCCGATCTGTCGGCGCACTGCTGACCCGTCACTATACGGAGGAAGACAAGATCGCCCGGCTTCTCGCGCTCGGCTCGCTCTCGCAGCTCGGAGCGGAGATCGGCGAGAAGCAGGACTTCAACCACCCCCGTCCCGAGTGGTGCCTCTCGTTTGAGCGAGATCGTGGCGAGAGTCCGCACCCCTCCACGCGCTGCGAGTCGCGCCAGGATCTTGTAGAGCAGGCGCGTCGGCGTTTCATCCAGCACGTCTTCGTCTGGACGACCCATCCCGCCACGAAGCGGAAAGCGTGGGCGAAGCTCCAGATGCCAGAGGAAACAGAGGCGTCGGTGCGGGCGACGGCGGACGGACTTCTCGACACCTTACGCGCAAAGAAGCCTGCGCCGCTCGGGCTGGATCGTCCCTTCGCGGGTGGCGTGGACGAATGAACCTCACCGGTTTCCAGGAATGGCTGGAGCGGGCGGGAACGTCGCCCCACACCCGCCGCGCCTACCTGCGCCTCCTGCGGGAGTTTTCCGCATTCGTCGAGGGGTCGGGCAAAGACCTCGATGCCGTCATGGCCGACGAGCACGAGCGCACCTTTATCGCAAGGGACTGGCGCACCCACCTGAAGCACGTCCGCCGCTACGCCCCGATCTCTGTCAACCAGGCGCTCGCCTCCCTGCACACCTATTGCCAGTTCGCCGGGGTCTCCACGCCGCAGGTCAAGCGGGAGGACATGCCCAACCTCGCCCCACGCGCACTGGAGAAAGACGAGCAGCTCCGGCTCCTGCGGGCCATAGAGAAGCTGCCCGGCAAGTGGGCGGCTCGGGACAGAGCCATCGCCTACACCCTCTTCTACGGCGGGCTGCGCGTGGCAGAGGTGGCCGGACTGAACCTCGCGGACGTGATCGTGAGCGACCGGCGCGGCAAGGTGATCGTCCGCAAGGGCAAGGGCGACAGGCTCCGGGAGACCCCCTTAGCCGACGTGGCGCGAAGAGCGATGCTGGGCTGGCTGATGGCAAGGCGCGAGCTCTGGGGCGAGGCGGTCGATCCTGCCGCCGCGCCCTGCTTCCTGAACTACCGGGGCGGTCGGCTCTCGACGCGCTCGATGGACACCCTGATGGACGCGCTGGGAGCGGAGGCGAAGATAGAGGGCTTGACGGCACACGTTCTCCGCCACACGTTCACGACGAACCTGATCCGTGGTGGGAGCGACATCGTACTGGTGGCGGAGCTGACGGGTCATGCCCGGCTGGAGACGATCCGGCGCTACTCTCTGCCGAGCGAGAAAGATAAAGAACAGGCTGTCGCCTCGCTCATGGTTGATGGGTAGAGGATGCTGAGGTCGTTCCAGAAGTCAGCAACTCACGCATATTTCGAGACGTTGAAAAACGCACTGGATTTGAAACGATTCCGACCATTGAAGGGAGTCGCCGATCCCGCGCTTCGCTGACTGTCTCCAAGCTTAGCGTTTCTGGGACGAGGAGCCCCAAAGCTTCTGCACGACAACTGGTGAGTATATCAGCATCGTTTTGCAGATCATTGAAAAGCTACGAATTCGCCTTGTTCGACCCATGCCTCATTCCAGTATCCAAACCTTGACGCGCTTCTTGCCGTAAGCGTTTCCCTCCGCCATCGTAGCATGACAAAGGTCGATCCGATCGCCCTTGATCTTCCCGCCGGTGTCATCGGCGAGGGCGTAGCCGTAGCCCTCCACCCAGAGCTTCGTGCCCAGCGGGATCACCTTCGGATCGACAGCAGCGATGCCTCGTCCGAGCGGCGTCCCGCGCGCCGAGACCGTGTACCCGCCGTTCTCCGACGGGTCGGGGCTGTAGCCGGACGCCAGAAGCTCGACGCATCGCTTGGCCGTCGCCTTCGTGCCGTTAGGGAGCGTCACGGTGCGTGAGGAGTCGAAGAACTTGGGCGATGCGACCGGGGGAGCGGCGGGCGGAAGTGGCAACCGGCCTTCGACGACCATGATCGGCCGAGTCGGTTTTGCTCCGACGAGGGGACGTGGCGCGGGTTGTGGGGCGGATTCGGACGAGACCAGTTCGATGCGATCCACGAGAAGGTAGCCGCGCGGTCCGGTGCGTTTGTTGTCGACAAGCTCTAAGCGCGCCTGCTTCCCCTTCAGATCGGCGATGTCCCACTGCGCCGGCTCCAGCCGGTCGCTACCGTTTCCGGATCGGGCGCGCACCACCTCGCCATCGACCAGTAGCCGAAGCTCGCACGACCCGTCGTTGCGACCGCCCCCGATGAGAAACCGCAGGGTCTCGCCCTCAAGCGGAAACGGCGCGGAGAGAGCCCGACCGACGCCACTATCGACGATACCGCCCGGAGTTCCGTGCGCCGACGACGCGTACCGGCTCCCCGACCAGCCGGAGAACCGCCCGAAGGCGTAGTTTGCATCCTCGGCATCTCGCCCCCAGCACTCGCCGGAGAGCTGCCAGCCCTCGAAGCCGCGCTCAAAGTCGTAGAGAACTTGGACGGTCTGCGCATGGGCCGGGACGCTCACAGCAAGAAAAGCCCCTATCGTCAGTAGCGTGAGCTTCATCGATTTCCTCCTCGGTTGGCAATATCGACGCTCAAGGTAGCGGCGACGAAGCGTCCACCCGTCTGTGTGTTTCGCCGCACGAGCGTCAGCCGGTGGATCCCGTCGGAGAGCGTCGGCGTGTCGAAGCGGATCACCACACCTGCCTCGGCAAACGCGACCGCCTCGACGCCGTCCACTTCGATGGCGTACTCCGTCCCCGGCGTTGTGGGAATGGGATCGTAGGACACCTTCAAACGAACGGTTCCCGACAGCGGGGAAGTGGGCGGATCAAGGAACGCCACGCCGCGCGACGACGCGATCGGAACCGGCGTCACCGGCGCGGGTGCAACCGGCGTTGGGCCGCTGACTCCGCCGAGAATCTTCGCCTCCCGTAGGGCGCTTGCCGGGTTGACGATGCTGGAAGGCGAGTGAAGTTCGAAGTGGCAGTGATGCCCGGAGTCCTCGGCGTTCCCGCTGTCGCCGTTGAACCCGAGAAGCTGGCCCGCCTTCACCTTCATTCCAGTTTTCAGTCCGGGGGCGAAGATATGCTCCTCGCGCGCCTTGCCGTCATCGGTTCCCGGCGTGTCGTTGTTGAGATGCATGTACCACGCCTGCCAACCGTTCGCGGCCTTGAGCATGATCCAGTTTCCCGCCGACCCGTTCTTCGTCTCGCGCCGGAGCGTCACCACGCCGTCGAAGCACGCCACTAGTGGCCGCATCTGGGGAGCCATAAGGTCTTGCCCCTGGTGGGTGTGCCCGGAGCGCGGCGCGCCGAACGTGTCCGACCAGTCCGCCCCACCCTTCAACGGAAAGATCAGAGGTACCGGCGACTGAGCAAACCCTGAGGCAATTGGGAAAGCAAGCAGACCGAGCCCAACGAATAAGCGAATCAATCTCGCCAATCTATCCAATCGGAGATTTTCCAGCTCATCCGATACCTATTGTTGGTCGGGCACCGATACATAACCAGAGCCGCTACAGTTGGTACAAGACTGCGTACCATCGTAGCATCCCTGGCACTGGTACCCATTTGGCATTGTCCGGCTACCGTAACAACTTTGGCATGGCGTTTTGCCAGAGCCACCGCATTTAGAACATCTTTCGTAAGCCATCTAAGTTTCACCTCTCCAATTCCATCGAATTATTTGCTGAGCAAATGGTTCAGCAAAGCGAGAATCCCAACGATTACCGCCGTCCATACGCAACCACTTTGCTCCTTCTTTTGGTGGTAGTCTTCTCGCCCTTTTTCCAACTGCTCTCCGATTTTTCGATAATCTTTGTCGTCCATTCCGATATTCTCCGTAACACATTTCTCGACGGTTTTTCCGTTACGAAAATCACATTTTTCTGTGAATCAGTAACTTGTCATTGTTAATTCTACGGATGTCCAATATTTATTGGTATATCCCGCCGATCCAGCCGCATCGCGCGCCATAAAGTAGTCCGGGTCTTTCGCTGCAGACAGCCTGATTACAGGCAAATCATAGTCCGACCTTGTGATATTCCACGTGTACTTTCCTTCAAAAGTTGTTTTTGTAGCAGTCCAGCCTCCGTCCGCAAGAAATTTGTCTTTCAGTGCATCGATAGCCGTGATGGATTCGTTCAACGACTCGTAAAACAACATGAGTCCGACTACCCTGTTCACACCTCGATAATGCTTGACATACGTTCCCAGAGAAGAATTGAATCGTTTTTCACTGAGATATATTCCATAACTTGGCGATATTACGACTCCCTGCAACGTGTACGGTTCATTTTTTGCCGAAATAGAGATATCAATCGCGGATTGAATGAAGGCGTCGCTTGATCTCGGAGGTACGGGAGTGGGGCTGGGCGTTGGGCTTGGGGTAGGAACGGGAGTCGGCGTCGGACTAGGGGGCGGCGTTGGAGTTGCAGAAGCTGGCGTAGGCGTACTTATCGGCGCAGGAGTTGGATCGGAAGGGCTTCCTCCTCCCGCCGCGCATCCTGCCAAGATGCCCACGAAAGCCAGAACGGTGCTGCTGAGCAAAACCGTTGATCGCTTAGAAATCCGTTGAGTCATGAGTGGTTTATCTTTCCGATCATCGAGTGCAAAATCGAGTGTGGGAATATCGTTTCTGGTGATTGAGTCTCAATTTGAGTCGAAACCAGAGCTAAGTGATTTCAGTTTGATTGTCATGGGGCAGATGGAAACGGAGCGCCACTGCCAGAAATTGTCGTTTGGCCCATTGCCTGCATGGCCAAAGAGAATCACAGAGTTGGTGTAGTTGCCGAACGATTGAGATCGCTGTGGCTCCAGCGGAATCCAGCCTGCCGCTCCCATCCAAACTTCATTCTGACCATGAGCCTTGGTTGGCTCGCCCGGCGCATTGAAACTCTGCTGCTCTCCAACGCGAAGATCGGGAATGACGGTTACATGGAGGATGCGAGCGGGAACAGACAGCGCTCGGCTGAGAGCCGAAAAGAGGCCACAGTAATGATGACAAACTCCATGTCTTGCAGAGATAATACTGGGTAGATCGTCTTTTTCTAACTTCTCATATCGAAAATTTGACTCTAACCACAAAAGTATCGATTTGACTTTTTCAGAGGCAGATTCACCTTTAATTTGTGATGCGATTTGTAGAAGCGCTGGCAGATTCGGATCATACGTATTTGTCGCTCCATGGCGAAATTGCTTGAAGTAAGGAAGTAATCGAGGATGCATTTCTATCGTCGCCTCTTCAAGAGCTGCGCGATCAATAAAATGCGGCTTTAGTATCAGCGTGCCTTTGAGAAGCGTTCTCTGTCCCGGAACCAATTTCACCTCAAGGAAGCCTTTATTATCAAAAGTATAGAACCTTGATTCAGTTCCTCCATCGATAGTTCGATTAATAAACTCTTGACGTTCGCAATTCGTAGGTATAAGAAATTTTATTGGCCCTCGAAAACGATGACCTTCCGGTACAAGTTCAATAGTAAGGTCATAGGTGCGAATCGATGTTCGAAGGAGATACTGGTTGTACGTTTTTTGATAGTCAATCCCTTCCAGATTGCGAAGTCGCATTCCGGCTTGAAGAATGCTGCCAGCCTCCTGGTAATTTCCCGCAACCATATTGGACTCATAGAGTTGCAGAAGACTCCAGGCAGTAGCCCCGTTTCGCCGAACGTTTTGCTGGGCCGTCGCCAGCGACTCGCGCCACTTTCCCTGACGCGCCTGACACCAGGCCAGCGAACGCCACGCGTATTCATTGCCCCTACCATATCGGAGGGCTTCCTGAATCCATCGCTCGCCCGTTGCAAAATCGCGATTCCGCTTGGCAAGCTCGAATTGTTCCATTGCTGCTCCGTAAGGATCAGCATATGCAGGTGCCGCAATAGCCAGAGAAGCCAGGCTCAGAATAGCAAATCGGCGATTCATCGGTTTCTCCGTAGCATCAAGACTTTTCGATCAGCGAAGCGGTAAGCGGCTTCCCAGCGCCGTCGTCGAAACCGGTGATACGTACACGCACACCAGGCTTGAATCCCGCAGGGACAGAGACAAATGAATACAAAAGCACCGTTTTTTGCCGTTTAGGCTTGAGTGTAATCGCCTCTTTCTCCGCCGTTTGAACGGATTCGACCTCGACAACCGCCTTCCCACCAGAGACGCTTTTAAGCGTCCCGACAATTCGCGTCTCGCCAATGCCGATGCCTGATAGCTTTCCTTCCGGCCCAAAACCTTTAGGATTGTAGATCGATATGACATCGGTACCATTAGGATCTGGCCCTTTAGACAAACCGAGGACGATAGTTGTACCATCTGCTGAGATTTCATATGGACAACCAAGTCCCCAATTCCCTACTTTTTTACTGGGAATTGCCTGCACAAAGCCATACAGATCAATAAATCCAGACTTTTCGTTCCAAATAAATGTTTTTTCTTCTGCTGGCACTATAGCCCCAACTATTTTAATTCCAGATGATATTCCATTTCTTACATAGCCTTTGTTTTGAGAATCCCAAGAATCTATATCTCCTCTCATTACTTCGAAAGCAACAGATTGTTTCTTATTAACAATACTGAGGAACTTGCCAAGCTCTTGTGCTTGCGACGCACTGAGCTTTTTAAAACCCTGACCTCGATTCCACAAAAAGCACGTTTTTTTAAGATTGCCATCCGAACCCAGCCCCTTGGTAGTATCAAAGTAGGTTCCCATTATGATCCGCCCATCAGGCATAGCATAAAAGGAAGCAGACTTCATCCACCCTTTGGGCTTTGGGGCTAGGTGCTCGACCATTGATCCTGACGGTGCCACCTGTACCTGCCCCCAACTCGGCCACGCGGCCAGCATTCCAAGTAAAACGATAGACGCAAGTTTTGAATTCGATCTGGTACACATGAATACAGTCCCTCAATGGCAATTGAAGCATAGAATGCGTAACGTCAACCGTAACGAGATTTTTGCGTTACAATCTCTGACGTGACATCTTTCTATCTCCGGGTGATAGGAAAGCCCGAGCTTCTCCTCGACGACATCCCCATCGGCCGAATCCGAACGCGTCGACTCTGGGGCGTCCTCGCCTACCTCGCACTCTCGCCCGCCCCAGTCGCGCGCGCGACGCTTGCCCAGACGTTCTGGCCCGACGTAGATGATCCTCGCGTCAACCTCCGCGTGGCGCTCCACCAGCTCCGCGCCGACCACAAGACCTCCCCTTTCGAAGACGACGGTAAATTCCTGCGGCTGGCCGATGGCGTAAACTGCGACGCCGTTGAGTTCCGAAAGGCGCTACATTGCGCCCAGAAAGCCTCTGATCGAACCGAGAAGAGAGCCTCATGGGAGATAGCGGCGAGCCTGGAGCGAGGCGACTTCCTGGAGGGGCTCGACGGCGACTGGGTTCTTCAGCAACGCGCCCGATTTCTCTACGAATGCCGTGAGTTTCTTGAAGAACTGATGGTCTTGCAGCGGGAGGACGGCGATCTGGACGCTGCCGCCAAGACCGCTGTGAAGCTCCTCCGCTATCAGGTCGATCACCCCGAGGCTAACCGCCTCGCTCTCGCCCATTCCGATCAT
Source organism: Armatimonadota bacterium (assembly GCA_031363095.1). Classification (GTDB taxonomy): domain Bacteria; phylum Armatimonadota; class Armatimonadia; order Armatimonadales; family Armatimonadaceae; genus JANLTX01. Next base: position 54,420 of record JANLTX010000126.1, read on the forward strand.
CAAGAGCTAGCCGAGCGCGCCACATTGGAAAAACTGGTGGCGACGACCTTAGCGTCGTGGAGTCCCGCCCGGCTCGCACGGCTTCACGCACTGGCGGTCTTTCCCGCGACGTTTACCGAGGAGGCCGCCTTTGAAGTAACGGAAATTTCGCCGAGCGATCTGAAGCAGGCGGTTCGGAGCGGCGTGGTTGTACGAGATGGGGCGAAGCTCTCCCTCGGCGCAGTCGCGCGAAATACGCTCTGGGAAAGGCTGACCGACGGCCAGCGTTGTGGGGCTCGGCGAAGCCATGCCCAATGGACTGTTGACCGTGTTCTCTCTCGATCACCCGACCGGTTCGGCCCTGTCTTAGCCCCTTACCTGAGACAAAGATGGATCAAAGAAGAAATACTTTCACCGGATGATATTTGCCAATATGTCGTCGAAAATCAGGCTGATATTCACGCGGCATGTAAGTACTCCACGAAACACAACGATATTACAAACGCTGATATTTTTTTCATCTTGCTATGCGACTACTTCGTTGGCGAGAGGCATATATTAACACCTTATTCTTCCATTCTTATTAATAAATGGGAAGCGATCCAAAAAACTCCCTACTATCGCAACGCGGCGTGCCTTTTGGCGATGTTTAGCGTTCGTGAGAAACAATTGACTTGCTATTTCCAGGAGTTCCTCGGAAATTTTGTCGATACGGATTATTCGATAGACCCCAACCATTTCCAGGCAGCAACCGAGACAGCAATGCTTTTCTTTCACCAGACCGGGGAAGACAGCGAATTCGATCGCGTCCTTCGCCAGCGAATGGATCTTCTGAGGCGTTTCCCAGAGTACCCTCTAACAGCAACGGCCCATCTTCACATCGCGGAAAACTCTCTTGCACGTAAGCGGTTCGCCTATGCGCTTCTTCACAACGAGCCCTACTTTCAATACGGGCGAAAAAGCGACAATCCATATACTCTGGCTATCGGACTTCTTCAGAGAGGCGCGATCTTCAAGGGGCTGGCACAAAAGATTGAGGCGCGATCCTGCTGGAACGAGGCGCTTGTCCTGTACGAAGAAGCTGGGAACGTCCACGGTCAAGCATCGTGCCTGGAAGCCATCGCGACTCTGCACCGGGAAGACCGAGCTTTTGGAGAGGCGCAGGCGCTCCTTCGCGAGGCGATTCGGCTCTTTCGGCAGTCTGGCGACGACGCGGCTGTCCACGCCACGGAAGGCTCGCTTGGCGACGTTCTGCGGGATCGTGGAGCGTTCGACGAGGCCGAAAGATTCTACCGCCAGGGCCTTGAATTCTGGCGAGAGAGAGGGCATACTCGCTGGGTCAAACGCTTTGAAGAGCGACTGACCACTCTGAACGAATGCCGAGGAATGTCGATTAAATAATGCTGCCGACCTATCGCACCGCTCGCTTCAAACGCGCAGGACTTGCCTTCGTTCTCACCCTCTCCACGACGACAATTCTCTGGAGCCTTGCACGCCGCGAGGGCCGCGAAGAAGCCCTGCGACCGACTCCCGCTCCCACCGCCGCGCCGACGATCTTCACGGAGGCGAAGATGACCGATCCCGACGCAAAACTCGCCGCCTTGCTACGGGCGCGAGGAGGCGCCCGTACTTCGGACAAAAAAAAGGCGCTCGCCGCCACGCTCGCGGATTTCGCACGCAAGGTGCATTTCCAAAGCGCAGCCAAAAGCGAAGTCGCCCTCTCCGCCTACGACGCCGCTTTGGAGCTTCGCCAGGAAGCCGGTGACCGGCGCGCTGAAGCAGACCTGCTCCTCAACAGGGCGGATACGCTGTGCCTCTTGGGACGCTCCAACGACGCCAGAACGGATCTCCAGCGCGCCTTGGCGATCAGCAAAGAGTCAGCGGATACTGCTCTGCAACAGGCAGCAGTCCTTCACCAGCTCGGAGATCTGGAAGGTCGCGCGGGCCGCTACGACGACGCCAGAAGCTATCTCGATCGGTCGCTCTCCCTCCGACAGAAAATGGGCGAGCGGAACGGTGTTGCGGACTGTTTGCGCTCCCTCGGACAGACCAGTTTTGAAGAGGGTCAGCACGCCCTCGCGCGAAGAAGCCTGGAAGAAGCGATCCATATTTACGCCTCGCTTGGGAATGTGCAGGCCCGCGCGGCGGCTCTGGGGCACCTCGGCGATGTCGCCTTGGCCGAGCGAGACTTTTCCGAAGCGAGCGAGCGGTACGCAGAGGGTCTTGCGGTCTGGCAAGAGGAAAAACAAGACTTTTGGGTGGGTAAGTTCCTCGCCCGCCAAGCCCGTCTCTTGCTGGAACAAGGTGACCTCAACCGGGCGAAGGAGCTCGCCCAGCAGAGCCTCGAAACGCTCCGTCGCTCCAATGGCCCTAAAGAGGCCGCCTGGGCTCGCTTGGTGCTTGGAGAGGTAGCGCTGCGGCGCGGTCTAACAGCGGAAGGGACACAACACCTGAAACGCGCTCGAGAAGAGTTCACGCAGCTGGGCAGTGCCTACGCGCTTCGGCTGGCAAATCAGGAGCTCGGCAACTAAGCTATAGGCGAACCGTCTCGGCGAGCCTGGCCGCGATCGCTTCCATCGAATCATCCTTAGTGTTCATGCCGCCCCGCGCGGCAAGCATGGGGCTGACGGCGTAGAGCTCGTCAAAACTCGTGTTTGATTTTTTCAAGAGAAATCAAAACCGAATTATCGCACACAAAGGTATGTAGCGGTACAATACAAGAGTGTCGCTACTCAGAGAAATTCAACAAGACGCTACGTCAAAAGACGTGAGTACGTCCAACTTACTTCGCAAAACAAAGTTGCTCGCTCGCCGTCTGCACAGTAAAGAGCTGGAAAACTGGATCAATTCTGAATTAAACGGTTATGGAGATGAAGACGACGTACCAGATTATAGAATTATAAGCCGTGGAATGATTTACGGCGATTTTAGTGGGGCTTTTGGTGCTGGAATTCGCAACACTCCCATACCATTAATGAATATTTTCGCTGCTATGCCACTGGACTGGAAAAAATGGACAGAGCCGATTAAATGGAAGGTGAGTATATCAGAATGCGAAAGCATTTTAAAAAGCAATCCGGGTGGTAACGGTATGTTGAAATCACCTTGGCCAGCAGATATTTATAATAAACTTGATTTTAAAGTCTACGATAATATGACTTGTGTGCAGGCATGGGCTTTTATACGTGAATCAAAAATCGAGGGTATAATAGATACAGTAAAAACAAGGATACTTAATTTCGCAATGGATATCGAAGAAGAAAACCCAGATGCTGGCGAAGCTGGATTGAAAGACGAGCCGGTTCCCCAGCAGGTTGTCACTAACGCTTTCAATAATACTTTTAATGCCCCCGTTGGCAATGTTGCTTCTGGCGGTTCTAACTTCACCCAGACAGCTACGATGACTCCCATAGATAAGCAGTTGAATATAAATGTAGACATGGCGCAATTCGCAGAAGAATTAAAATTCCTTCGTGCAAAAATCGCACCAAAAGCTACAGAATCAGATCATTATAGGTAACTACTCAGGCCTCCATTTGGAGTGCAGGTAACATCGGCTGTCCCCTGAAAACGGAGATCAAGCCCTCCAGTCGATTCAAGCCCTGCTTGCCACAAGTCTGTAGATAACTACGAAGGCGACAGAAACGCATCGCTC
>JANLTX010000022.1:0-35588 GCA_031363095.1 Armatimonadota bacterium
GGGAAAAGTGGATTCACCCAAGGAAAAAAGAGAAAACAGAGTCGTCATTTACCAGGAAAATTGACTTTGTAACTTGATACTCCACGGCGCGAAGGGGAAGATTTGTCCGATGGATAATCACCCTGTTTGGCGAAGGTATTGATAGGAACTACTGGGGGCGCTTCAACAAGCGCCTCCAGAGAGTTTTGAGCCGACTCTGCCCGAGAAACCGACGAGCCGCTCCCTGCGACGCGGCGATATCGGATTCTTTCGCTTTCTGGTAGGCGGGCGGGTCTTCGTAAGCAACCAACTCGGGCACGTTCGCCGGGTCGTAGAGATACGCCATCGAAAAGCCCAGCGCCCGAACTCGCTGACAGCGCCAGCCATCTTCCCAGAATTGATACTTCTGCGGACTGTCGGGGATCTTTCCGATGCTGAGAGCGACCTCCCGGCGGAACGCGATCAGGCATCCGACCAGATTGTTCTCGGTGGGAATGTACGACAGCGCCGCTCGACGTACGGGTTGTGAGTCAGGCGAGAGGCCCATGTAAGCGCGGTGCGGCTCGCCCAGCCACAGCCCCAGCGCACCCCAGTCCGGCTCGGCCTGAAACCCGGCCAGGAGCTGGTCCTGCCAGCCATACGACGGGACGATGTCGTCGTCGAGCGTGACATAGAGCCGGGCAGTGGACGGCACCAGTAAACTCTCCCAGGCAAGGTTGAGCGTCTGGGCTTTCCCTGCCGCGCCATCCAGAACATGTAGCTCGGTCGGCAACGTCAGCGATGCCCGCAGCCGGGCCATTGTCTGCTCGAAACCAGGCAAGCTCTGGCGAATCGTCGGCACCACGATCAGAAACATGGCAATATGGTACACTCTCGGCATCTCAAAGGAGCGATTTTCATGGCCCGATTTTCACTTCAGTATCATGTCCACGGGAAGACCGATTTCATTCCCACCGAGTCCATCGACGCGGAGACCATCGAAGAGGCGGCGGCTCACGCCAGCAAGCGCGTGAGCGGTGTCGAGGCAGTCGCGATGAGCCACGACGAAGAAATGGTCGTGATTCCTGTCAATCAGATTCAGTACGTCGCGATCCGAACGGTCGTCGAGCGCCGCGCGGCGCGTCCGGCGGTGCGCGACTTCGATTTAGATATCGTCGAGCCGTGGAACTCTGGACAGACCGAGGAGACCCCAAGCTAAGTGCCTTCGTTTCGCATTACCTACCACACCACCGGCGGCCCGTTCAGCCGCACCGTCGAGGCCGAGAGCGCCGAGGCCGCCGAACAATCCGGCCTGGCCGCGCTCGACACCGGCACCACCTTGAGCTTCACCGAGAAAGACACCCGATTCACGCTGAAGTCCGCGCAGGTGGCGGCGATCAGCGTGGAAGAAGAAAAGTCCAAGGCATCGGACGGCGAGCGACGCCTGGCAGGCTTTCTGGCGCGGTGAGCACGATCACGGGCGAGGTTCGTCGCCACGACGACTTCGCCTCGCGGCATGTGCGCCCTCGCCGAAATGTCCTGGTCTGGCTCCCGCCCGGCTACGACGCGCCGGGGACGCGCCGCACGCGCTACCCGGCTCTCTATCTCCACGACGGCCAGAATTTATTCGACGGTGCCACCAGCTTCATTCCCGGTCAGGAGTGGGGCGTCGATGAAACCGCCGACCGACTCATTCGCGCCGGGCAGATCGAGCCGGTGATTATTGTCGGGATTTACAACACCCCCGACCGCATCGCCGAGTACACCCCGACCCGCGACAAGAAAAACCGGGGCGGCGGCGGCGATTCGTACGGCAAGTTTCTCGCCGAAGACCTCAAGCCGTTCATCGACCGAACGTATCGCACGAAAAAAGGCCCGACCGACACTGGTCTGGGCGGCTCGTCGCTGGGCGGCCTGATCTCCCTCCATGTCGGCCTGAAACACGACAAGACGTTCGGGAAGCTCGCGATTCTCTCGCCCTCGGTCTGGTGGGACGGACGGACGATAGTCAAAACCGTCGAGGCGCTTCCCCGCAAGCCACAAACAAAAATCTGGCTCGACATGGGCACCCGCGAGTCCGACGACGGCCTCACCGACGCCCGCGCTCTCCGCGATGCCCTGCTCCAGAAAACCTGGAAGCTGGGCGAAGACCTCGCCTACCTCGAAGCCGACGGCGCGGGCCACAACGAAGCGTCCTGGGCCGCAAGAGTCGAACCCATCTTGCGGTTTCTGTTTCCCGCAGCGGTAAAATAGGCCCTCCTCCCCCGGTGTGCGAAGTTTGACCCGTTGATCGTAACTCTCTGGTTTCTCGCTACCTCGGATCAGAAGGCTGCCTGGTCGCAAATCAGCGCAAGACGCGCGAATTAGCAAAACCCGTTATAAGACTACTTCTTTTTGGCATCCGACGGGAGTAGCTTTTTGAGGCGTCCGATCTCGTCGCGGAGCTGGGCGGCGTGCTCGAAGTCTAAGTTTCGGGCGGCGGCCTTCATCTCTTTTTCCATGTCGGTGACGGCAAGAAGGAGCTGATCGAGCGGGAGGGTCTCGGGAGCGCGGTCGGTGGCGACTTTGTAGTAGCTCTTGGCCTCGGCGACTTGCTTGGCGGCGAGAACGTCGGCGATGGCTTTTTTGACCGTGGTCGGGGTGATATTGTGCTCGACGTTGTAGGCCGATTGCCTGGCGCGGCGGCGGTTGGTCTCATCGATAGCACGGCGCATGGAGCCGGTGAGGTTGTCGGCGTACATCAGAACCTGTCCCCCGACATTTCGCGCCGCCCGCCCGATGGTCTGAATAAGACTTGTCTCCGAGCGCAGAAAGCCTTCTTTGTCGGCATCTAAAATAGCAACGAGCGAGACTTCAGGCAGGTCAAGCCCCTCGCGCAGGAGGTTGATTCCGACTAAAACGTCGTAAATTCCGAGGCGCAGGTCTCTTAGAATCTCACTACGCTCTAAAGTATGCACACCGCTGTGCAGATACTGGACTTTGGAGCCGATCTCGACCAGGTACTCCGTCAAATCTTCCGCCATTTTCTTGGTGAGCGTTGTCACCAGAACACGCTCGCCGCGCTCGGTGCGAATTTTTATCTCATTGATAAGATCGTCGATCTGGCCTTTGATCGGACGAATCTGAACCTCCGGGTCGATCAGGCCGGTGGGCCGGATGATCTGCTCGACGATCTGGCCCGAGTGCTCGCGCTCCCACGCGGCGGGGGTCGCGGAGACAAGAATGGTCTGCGAAGCGCGCTCCAGAAACTCCTGGAAGCGCAGCGGGCGGTTGTCGGCAGCCGATGGCAGGCGAAACCCGAACTCGATCAGGGTTTCTTTGCGCTTCTTGTCTCCGGCGTACATGGCGTTGAGCTGCGGGATTGTCTGATGACTCTCGTCGATAACCACTAAAAAATCATCGGGAAAGTAGTCCATGAGGGTATGCGGCGAGCTTCCCACGGGCCGTCCGTCGAAAATCCGCGAGTAGTTCTCGACTCCGGAGCAAAACCCGATCTCACGGATCATCTCCATGTCATATTTTACTCGTTGCTCGATTCTCTGGGCCTCGATTAACTTATTTTCCGACTCAAATTTCGCTTTTTGGGACTCCATTTCGGTCTGAATCTCTTTTAAAATGCTCTCGATGCGCTCCGGGTCCGAGACAAAGTGCGTCGCGGGGAAGATTTGTAGAGACTCTTGCTCGCCGAGAATATCGCCCGTGAGCCAGTCGATGGTTTGAATTTTGGTGCAGAGTCCCCAGTCAAAATGCACCCGGTAGACGATCTCTTCGTCCTTGGGCATGAGTTCGAGGGTGTCTCCCTTCATCCGAAACGTCGCGCGAGCGAGCGCGATGTCGTTTCGGGTGAACTGCAAGCTGACCAGGCGTTTTAATATTTCATCGCGGTCGTACTCGCTCCCGGTGTTGAACCAGACCGTGCTCTCTTTGTAGTTCTGCGGCGAACCCAGCCCGTAGATACACGAAACCGACGCCACGATAATCACATCGCGCCGTTCCAGCACTGCCTGAGTGGCTGCATGGCGCAAACGATCAATTTCATCGTTGACCTGGCTGTCTTTTTCAATAAATGTATCCGTAGACGGAATATAGGCTTCTGGCTGGTAGTAATCAAAATAAGAAACAAAATACTCGACGGCATTATGCGGGAAAAAATCTCGGAACTCCGAGCAGAGCTGTGCCACCAGGGTTTTATTGTGGGCAATTACGAGAGCTGGACGCTGCACTGCTGCAATCGTTTGTGCAATGGAGAATGTTTTGCCAGTCCCCGTGGCTCCGAGCAGAGTCTGGAATTTCTCGCCCCGATTTAAACCCTCGACAAGCCCGGCTATCGCGGTGGGCTGGTCGCCCGCAGGCTGGAACTTCGAGACAAGCTGAAACTCTCCGGTGGACATCAAACTATTGTACCACTTCAGTCTGGCAGGACAGAGGGCACCAGCAAGAACGCCTCGCCGTCGAGGTAGTAGCCGAGAACTTCCCGGCGGCGGTTGAGTCCAACGATCTCCACGGGGCGCTGCGGCTCGGAGAGAAACGCCTGGAGTGCGACCGGGCTGCCCTCCGGTAGCTCCAGTTGCAACGTCGCCGGGTCAAAACGATCCAGCACCAGCAGGTCACCAACACTATTGAGCCGCTGTCGGTCGTAGAGCCGGGGGCGAGAAACGATGCCCAGCCGATCTCCCTGGACGCTCTGTAGATCGACTCCCGCCGTCCCCACGCGCCACCCGACGAAGGCCAGCTCTTCGCTCAGAGAGTCGATCCAGAAACCGCTGGCATCTGTGTTGATGACGTGGTCCGCCAGCTGGTTGTCGGGACCAAAGAGCCGGGCCGGGTTGCGGTCACCCTGCGTATTGGGCAGCCCGACGCCCAGAACCGTTCCGTCGGGAAGGAGCTGGCGGGCCTCCAGCCCGCCCTGCGCAAGAGTTGCCAGCACCCCCAGCCGCACGACGAAAGCCTTGTTTTGAAAGCCCAGGTTGTTGCTTCGGGTGGCGTTGCCGATGAAGCTGCCGCTGCCGTCGGCATCGCTCAGCGTCACCCGGTCGTCGCCGAACGTCTCCCCGTCGAAGGAGAACGCGGCGAGTGAGGGGAGCGCCACAGAGGTAAACCCGGCACCCGGCAGAATGTAGCCTCGCTCGCAGACGACCACGCCGTCGGGGCGCACGTGGCGAAAACTGCCGGTCTCCGCCGTCAGCCGAAAGCTGCCCTTCCTGTCGGTGGATGGCTGCCAGAACCGAACCAGGTCAGCGTCGCCCGGCGTGGTGAGATAGACCTTCCCGAAGTCGTCCAGACCCAGCGGGACACCTGCCCCCGGAGAGACGTCGCGAAAGCGCAGCCCAGAAGACGGCGGCGCACCACCTCCGCAACCCGCCGCCAGCGCGGCGGCCCCCAGTAAGAGAGTTCGTCGTTCCATGGCTCAACTATACATCGCCCGAAAGAGGCCGGGTAGACTTGATAAATCATACTACTTCCCCCTACTCGATACAGAGAAGCTCGGTCAGGGTGCGGTAGTACAAAAATCGCCCGTCCGAGCCAGGCTGCGACAGGCACCAGGTGTCCCCCAGCTTACCCAAACTGTAGACGGCAAGCAGCGCCCGCTCATCGAGGGTTTTTACCGTCCCACTCAGAACATAGGTGACACCGTTCATCAGGGTCCAGTACAGCTTGCCCTGAAACTCCGAGGGCGGCGCGTTGAAGTTCCAGAACCAGCCGTCGCGCTTGCTTCGCGAGTCCGACGCTGCCTCGATTCCCCGCGAGTTGGTTGTTCCCGAAGCAACGGGGACGTTAAAAACGCCCGGCGCGGTCGGAAGCTCCAAAAACTCGACTTTGCCCGTGGTAACTTCCACCCGCCCGACACTGTGCAGGGGGCCGCACGGGCCGACGCCATATTCGTTGCCAGTCTGCGAAAAACACAGAAACCAGTGATAGCCGCCGAATAAAATATTGCTGTGCCAGGCCGGGAACACCCGAAAGCCGAGCGATTTCACGTTTAAGCCCCACTCTGACACATAGCTGTTGCCGTCCCAGCGGCGCAGATTGACGCTCTGGGAGAGCGAGTGAGTTTTGAGAACCTTGCCGTCGCGAACGTCTAACATGGTCATGCAGCCACGGTCTTCGTCGAGCCAGTAGGCGGATTTTTTGTCAAAGCACAGGTTGTACATCGCTTTTCCGGGAAGCTCCGTACGCCAGAGCGTCTTGCCGTTGTTCGCGTCGATCAGCGACAGGCCCGTCGGTTTCTCCGGGACATCGTGGTGGCCGCCCCGCCCGATCAGAACCACGGATTTCCGTCCGAGCTTGCCCGGAGTCGGCGTGCAGTAGTGCGTCAGGCCATCCTCGGAGCGCCAGAGCTTCTTGCCGGTGCGAGAGTCCCGCCCGACGACATAGTTCCAGCCATTTTTCTCTTCCGGCTCCAGGTTCAGAAGCGTGTTTTTGTGGAGAATCGGCTCGAACTGCTTGTTGAACGGACGCCCGGCGCTTGGCTCCCAGGCCGCGCTCCAGAGAGTTTTTCCCAAAAAGTCGCAGCAAGTGGCTCGCCCGCTGGCATTCACGAACCAGACGTTTTTCCCATCGCTCACCGGGGTCGGCGACGACGAATCCGAAAAGCCGTAGCTGTACGGACTCGGCTCGGTGCCGGGTAGCTTCACGCTCCAGAGCAGCTTCCCGGTTTTTGCGTCCGCGCACCACCCGACCGTGCCCGCCCCCTCTTTCGGCGAGGAATTGTTTTCCAGCGGCTCCATCGACTGAAAAAACACTCGCCCACGCACCACGCAGACCCCGCTCTGCCCGGTCTCGTCGAGCGTCGTGCGCCACCGGACACCCTTCCCGCTCGCTCCGCTCCACTGTGTTTTCATTTGCTGGAGAGGCGTTCACCGTCGCGGTAGACATATCCTCCGATGTGGGAACGCTATCCGTGCTGGGGGAAGCCTTATCCGCACTTGCGGAAGCCCTGTCCACGGACGTTGAAACGGTATCGGCAGACGTGGAGACGCTATTTTTCGTGGAGGAAACCCTGTCTGCCAACGAGGAGAGCCTGTTGGCAGACAAGAAAATCTAACGCTTGGATTCGTTGAGGTTTGCGCCAAGCGAGCGCTCGGCGGAGTTGAAGTACGTGTCCTTATCTTTAATCACGGCCTGTGGCGGGAGGCTGTCTGTGAGCGTCTTGAAGCCGGGCATCCTCTTGACGGCGGTTCCAATCGCCATAAATTCTATGATCCCGCTTCCGAGATTGTAGACATACGTTTTAATTCCCACCACGTCGTCCGCGCCGCAAAGCTCGGCGTCCGCGCGGATTCGCCGGATAGCGTTGTCGCGGGCTTCGTAGAGCAAGCTGGTCATCTCCGAGATCTCGCCGCGCACGAACTGCTTGAACCCCGCCGTGATGCTCCCGACAAAGCCCAGCGAGTAGACCGAGACGCCTAAAACCATCTGGACCGGCACATAGCCCATGTGAATGATGTTCCACATCTCCTCGTTGGTCAAATCACTCGTAATCGGATGCTCGCTGCACTCGGGCGGGAGGCTGGCGTGGCGGCTCGCGGTTCCGATCATGACCATCTCCTGCATTCCCCCGAACGGCAAGATGCTCGTCTGGATTCCCAGCACGGCGTTCGCCCCGCAGTGAACGGCTTCCTCGGTGATTCGACGAAGCGCCCGGTGGCGGGTCTCGTTGAAGACATCGGAGTACTCGACCACCTCGCCGCGTGCCAGCGACCGGAACGCGCCCATGATTCCCCCGCCGACGCCAATCGAGTACGCGACGTTTCCGAACGCGAACTTCACGGGCATGAAGCCACAGTCCATCTGGCAGTACAATTCCTGGCCGTCGGCGGAGCTGGAGAACCCGAGTTTTTCGCTGAGCTGCCCCTCGTGGTGGATGGTCGAGCCGATGGAGAGAAACTCGATGGTCCCGCTCTGGTTCACCAGTTCCGAGCTGACCCCGGTGATCCCGATCCCGCCGTGCTTCTCCGCCTCGGCCACCATTCGCTTGAGCGCTTGCTCGCGCCCGTCGTGGATCAAGTGCGTGACCTGCTCCACCTCACCGCCCGCAATCGTCGAGATCCCCGCCCCGAGCGACCCGACGAACCCCAGCGAGTACACGCTGTTTCCGATCACGATCTCGCCCGGCGCAAAGCCCTTGAGATGCAAGCAGTACATCTCGTTCCCCGAAAGCCCCGTCATAATCGCCATGTCTTCAAACTCCTGGTTGCACGATACCTGAAAAACAAATCTGTTGTACAACAAAATTGTTCCCCCAATCGTCTCGTCGGCTGGTTCGAGGCAATGAATTGTCTCGCTGGGGGCTTCGCCGAACGCCCTCCGGGCGGGCTATACTCGGGGTTGTGGACCTTGATCTTCCGATTATCCAGGCTCCGATTGGGAGCGCCTCGACGCCCGCGTTGGTGGCCGCCGTGAGCGACGCGGGCGGGCTGGGAATGCTTTCGGGCACCTGGCGCGAGCCTGGCGAGCTACGCAAGCTCTTGCAGGAAATAAAATCACTGACAAATAAACCGTTCGGGGTAAATTTAGTGCTGGCCTGGAATATGGCCGAGCGTTTAGAAATTTGTTTGAGCGAGCAAGTGCCCTATCTGAGCTTTTTCTGGGGCGAGCCACCGTTAGAATTTATTAGAAAGTGCCATAAAGCCGGAGCGCGGGTTTTTCATACGGTTGGGAGCGCTCGCGAGGCCCGCGTTGCCGTGAACGCCGGGGTGGATTTTATCGTCGCGCAGGGAGTCGAGGCGGGCGGACATGTCTGGGGAGGCGTCGGAACCATGGCGCTGGTCCCCGCCGTGGTCGATGCTGTGGGCGAGACTCCCGTGATCGCGGCAGGCGGGATCGCGGACTCGCGAGGCGTCCGGGCAGCGCTGGCGCTGGGCGCACGGGCCGCGTGGTGCGGCACCCGATTTTTACTCGCTGAGGAAGCCGCCGTGCATCCGCGCTACCGGGAAAAATTAATTCTGGCGAGCGAGACCGACACCCGCCACACCATCTGCTTCTCCGGAGGCTGGCCCGACGCCTCCCACCGTGCCCTGGTCAACGAGACATTTCTTTCGTGGGAGCGCGGCGACGTTCGTGAAGAAATTATCGCCCACTACCCGGACGGCGAGCCGATTCCGCGCTACTCGTCGAACTTGCCAGGGCCGGGCGTCACGGGAGACATCGACGAGATGTGCCTCTACGCCGGACAGAGCGTCGGGCTTTTGAAGAAAATCCAGCCCGCGTCCGAGATTGTACAGGAGCTGGGCCAGGGCGCGGTAGAATGAACGCATGGCCGTCAACTTCAAGCCCTGGATTCTCGGGATCGGTATCCCGGTGACGCTTCTGTCCACGTACTGGTCGGGCGGAATGCCCTCGAAGAAAGAGCGGATCAGGCTCAAGGAAGAGCTGAAAGAGGTTCGGCAGGTGGTTCGGACGACCGAGCTTCAGCTTCAGGCGCGCGAGGCCACGCTGCACCAGCTGGAAGCCCGCCGCCAGGTCGATCTCGCGCTCCAGGAAATCGGAGCCAGAAACTATGGCGTCGCCCGCCAGAGAGTCTCGGAAGCGCTCGCCCGGCTCGCGACCGCCAAGAAAATCAACTCGCTCAGCGCTCCCGACCTGAGCAAGCCCGAGGCCACGCTCACCGGCCTGACCGAGCTTTCCGATGCCAGCTCCGCCACGCTCCACGCGGTCGCCGGGCAATTGGACGCCGCGCTCACCAGGACCGTCCCCGCCCCCGACGCCGTCACGCCGGTCACGGTGCCGCCACCCACCGCCAACGACATCCCCAACCTCGACATCACGCAAAAATAACCCAACGAATTACGAGGGATTGAAATCCCTCGCTAAAGGCGCTCCGCGCCGCAATGTCCTTCGGACCGACCCGCATTTCGTCCGGAGGACGTTTGGCGAAGCCCTCAGCGAGACAATTCATTGCCTCGGGAGTTCGCGACGAATTAAAAGTAGCGGGATGGCACCGAAAATTCCGAAGCTGCAATCGATCAGGCGGTGAAAGGCGGGAATGCCGCGAATCGGTCCGGCGATCAGGGCGAGCGGGACCACGCCCACGCAACAGAGCAGCGCCCAGTCGATTACCCAGCGGTTCTTCAGCGGGTCGCGCCAGGGGCCGATGAACGCGGCGGCGATGCAGAGATGAGCGAACGCGAGCCAGTCGGTGCCGTACGCCAGAAACGGGAAACGTCCGTCGGTGTAGATCAGGGCGTCGCGGACCTGAACCAGCCACGGATGCGGGTAGAGACCAGCCAGAAGCTTCAATTCCGCCGTGAGCGGGAACGCCGTGACGCCGCTCAGAACCAGCCCGCCGATCATCACGGCGAGGTAGAGCCGAATCCGCTTCAGCCGGGTCGGTTCTATCGCTCCGCTCCCAGGCTCTCGCAGGCCCACTGGCAGGCATCGCCCGGCGTGAGCTGTCGGCCTGCCTGCCAGAGCGCGTCGAATCGGTCAGGAGCCGTCGCGCGGGCGGCGTCGATGATCGTCAGAAACGAGGACGGAAACGGCATCCCACGTGCCTCGCGCTGCCTGTCCACGGCTCCGAACAGCCGGATTCCGTCCTCGGTGCGGCCCATCTTGAGCCACAGAATCGCCAGACCCGCAAGCGATTCCATCACGCCAATGCTAAAAGCAATCTTGCAGCTTGTCCGAAGCGCTTCCAGAAAGTAGCGCCCGGACTCCACGAACTGGCCTGTCTCCCGCGCGACGTTCCCCAGGCCATACAGAGCGGAGAAGCAGACTCTCGGGTAGCCCAGCTCTTCTCCCAGCTTCCGCGCACGACGATGGCTCGCTTCCGCCAGCGCGATCTCGCCGCAGGCCAGCGCCGATGCCCCGAGGTTGTTGAGTGCTCCGACTTCGTGCTGAGAACTTCCAATTTCCCGAGCGGCTTTTATACACGCCTCGAACTCTTTCCGGGCCAGAACGTGGTCGCCTTCTTGCTGGGCGAGCAGGCCAGCACTGTTCTGAAAGACCAGCTTGTCGGTCACGTCCAGCCGGGCGACGAGCACCCGTTGCTCTTCTAACAGCTCTCGGGCACGCACGAGGTTGCCCGTATGCCGTGCCGCCGTACAAAGCAAGTGAGCGGCTCCGTTCTCTTCTTTGTCTTTCTCTTGCTCCCGGTAGACGTGGCGGGCGCACCCGGCCAGACGCTCGACCTCGGCGTAGTCGCCCTGGCGAAGCGCGAGGAGTGCGCTTCCACTCAGCACGTGGGCATGCCAGAGAGTCTCTTCGTCGCCCTCCTTGGGGCCGGGTGCCAGCGCGATCAGGCGGTCGAACCAGCTCTGGCCTTCGTCGAGGTGGCCGCGCATCTCCCAGAACTGCCACAGCGAGCCGCCCAGCCGCCGCCCGAGCGACGGCGCGTTTTCAAGGCACCAGCCCAGCGCGACGCGGACATTGTCGATCTCGGCTTCCTGGCGGTCCAGCAAGCGCAGCGAGTCGGGCGTCATGGCACCGTCGCTGACATCGCGCGCCAGCGTGAACAGCGCCTCGGAGAGCCGCTGCATCGTGGCGTCGGTCTCGCCGCGCTCGGCGAGTCGGTCGAGGGCGAACGCACGGAGCGGCTCCAGAAAGCGCAGTCGTCCCCGCTCGGGCTGGGCGACGAGCAACGAGCGCTCTTCCAGGCTCGCCAGAAGCTCCAGCGTATCGGCTTCGCCCTGCAAGAGAACTTTCCCGGCGAGTTCGGGAGTGAAGCCGCCCCGGAACGCCGCGAGCCGGGCCAGCGCCGCTTTCTGAGCTTCGGTGAGAAGCCGCCAGCTCCAGAAAAGGGTCGCCTGAAGGCTCTGCTGGCGCTCGGGGGTGTCCCGGCGACGACCTTCGAGACGGTGGGCTTCTTTCTCGACGCGCTCGGCCAGGCTCTCGGGCGAGAGTAGCCGCGCCCAGCCCGCCGCAAGCTCGATAGCGAGCGGCAGCCCTTCAAGAAGTGTGCAGAGCCGAACGAGAGCGTCGGAGTTTCCGGCATGAAGCGTAAAATCGGGGCGAGCGGCGCGGGCGCGGGCCACGAAAAGCTCCAGCGCGGCCTCGGGCACGAGCGGTGGGACAGGCCAGAGCCGCTCGCCGTCAAGCCCGAGCGGCTGACGCGATGTCGTGAGAATCGTGAGGCGGGGACAGCGGTCGAGCAGGCACCCGACCAGCCCCTCCAGCCCGGCCCCCTGCCCTTTCTCGCTCGGCTCGGGCGGGATCAGGTGCTCCAGGTTGTCCAGAAGCAGCAGCGTCGGTGCCTGGCTGAGCTGCCCGACGATCTCGTCGAGTGGGGTGAGGCCACCGGGAGCGGGCGGCGGCAGTTTCAGAGCACGGCGCAGGGCGGGCATCAGGAACAGCGGCGACGGAATCTCGGCGAGTCCCACAAAGACAATGCACTCGAACGCCGACGACTGTCGGGCGAGAGCGAGCGACAGATGTGTCTTCCCCACCCCGCCTGGCCCGAGAAGTGTCCAGAGCCGACTCTCAGGAAGCTGGGCTTGCAGGGAGCTAAGAAGTGCGTCGCGGCCCACGGAGCTGCTGCGCATCCGGGGCAGAGTCTCGGCTGGCTCGGAAAGGGCGGGAGAGAGCGGCGAAGAGACCTCGGGCGCGGGCAGGCGCTCCAGAAGCGCACGGGACTGATCGGCCAGTGCGCTCAGCCGGTTCTGCTCGTCGGCGGCCCAGTCGTCGTAGATTCCGGGCAGCGGCTCGCCAAAGAGCGCCAGCGCCTCGGTAAGCGACGTATGGGTTCTGCGGGCCACCAGTCGCTCGAACTTCTGAATGTCCGTGCTCACCAGCGCTGGATCGAGCCGAATGGTCGTGTGGTCCGCCAGAAAAATCGCCGGGCCGAGCTGCCGCTTGAGCTGCGAGAGCGCCGTGCTGAGATTGTCGCGCCCGGCGGCTTCGTCGAGATCGGGCCAGAGCCGCTCGATCAGAGCTTCTCGCGTGAGCGCCTGCCCCGGACGAAGCGCGAGCGAGGCCAGAAGCCACGCGGCCTTGCGGGTGCGAAAACGGCTAATTTCTTCGCGACCATCGAAAAAGACGACCCCGATCCCTCCCAGTAGCCGAACCTCACACCGTAAATCCGTCACGACAGAAACAGTATACGTCGAATTGTTCGGGAATTCCCTTAACTTTGGAGTTTGCCCCGTGGAATAAATTCCCGGCTACGACTACGAATTCGACCTGCGGTTGGCAAGCCAACCTTGTCGAATCAGAAATTCTCTTTAATTCGACAAGCCTCGCTTGCGAGGTACAGGTCGAATTCTTAGTCATAGCCACGAATTTATTCGATGGCGAAAGGGCAGTATTTCAAATGCGTTTGCCCTGGGAGAGGTGAATCTCTGCGTTCGGAATTCGTTCGGAAATGGTTCGGACCCTTCTGGATACTGAAGTTCACAAAGGAACCCAGGCCATGAAACCTCAAACCAACCGAACTTCTGGATTTACGCTCATCGAGCTTCTCGTCGTGATTGCCATCATTGCGATTCTCGCTGCCATTCTCTTCCCTGTCTTTGCCCAGGCTCGTGAGAAGGCCCGCCAGACGAGCTGCCTCTCCAATACGAAACAAATCGGCACGGCGCTGATGATGTACGCTCAGGACTACGACGAAACTCTGCCCTTCAACGACAACGGCCCGGACTTCTCACCCGGCAACGCCCGCTGTACATTCGATGTGGTCCAGCCGTACCTCAAGAACACGCAGGTCTACGACTGTCCGAGCGCCGCTTCCGACAAGGTTCGGATTTTTCTGGACTACGACAACACGAAGCGTCCGTTCATCACCTACGCGATCAACAACATGTACTGGTACGACGCGTCCCAGGCGCTGTTTGAGAAGGGCCGCCAGACGACGCTCGCTGGAATCGAAGATAGCGCGGGAACCGTGTTCTGCGGCGACAGCAAACCGGCGGTCAACCAGAAACACTGGGCCTGGCAGGTGACGGGCGGCACCCTGAACACCACCGTCGTCCCGCCGATCCTGGGCGTGCCGAACTACCAGGGGCAGTTTGTCGGGCGGCACAACGGCGGCGGCAACTTCACGTTCTTCGACGGCCACGCCAGGTGGTTCAAGCTGGAAAAAATCGCCGAGCGGGACGCCGCGACGGGCACTTATCTGCGCTACTTTACCCGATCTCTGGACTGACCCTCTCTCACAACACCGTTCACAGCGGCTTTCCCCCGATCTCGGGGTAGCGACAGAACCATCCCTCGGACGCTACCCCCATTTTTTCAGCGTGAGGTTTGATTTCCAAATAAAGTGGGAATACTGCCGAAGTTACCTTCACGCATCGACTCATCTCAAAGAGAGAACGTAAAACCATGACTCACCTTCCATTCAACACTCGCCGGGGCTTCACACTCATCGAGCTTCTGGTCGTCATCGCCATCATCGCCATTCTTGCGGCGATTCTCTTCCCGGTCTTCGCGCAGGCCCGAGAGAAAGCCCGGCAAACTTCCTGCCTCTCGAACATGAAGCAGATCGGGACGTCCGCTCTGATGTATATCCAGGACTACGACGAGACCTGGCCCATCGCTCATCCCCACGACCCGGTCGCAAACGCCAACGCCACCACCTATATCTGGGACAGTCTCCCAACCCTCACCACGGCGTCCCCGCAGACAAGAAGCGTCTGGGCCAACGCCATGCAGCCGTACATGAAGAACTGGGACATCTGGGCCTGTCCATCCGGCCAGGACAACAACCTGTTCGGCGAGACAGAGGCCGCGATGGGCCGGGTGCGGTTCTCCTACAGCTACAACGGCTACCTCAACTCGATGTCCGACGCCCAGCCGCCCGTCCCCGCCGACACGGTGGCTTTCTCCGAGAACGCCAAGAGAAACCGGGTGCGCCGCTACATGGTCGCCTGGCCAGTCCCAACTCAAAGCGGACTGAGCGGAGTTCCGTACCGCTTCGAGCCAAACGCATCCAACATCTCGGCCTACTTCTACCAGATAGATCGGTCCTGGTGGGTTCACGGCGAGGGCGGCAACCAGGTCTTTCTCGACGGCCACGCGAAGTTTGCCCACAACGGCAGCAGCATGTCGTCGTGGCTCTCGACCAACGCCTCGGGCGTCCCGGACTGGTCGGCATGCGACGGTTGTGGCAAGGGACTCAACATCAATGCCTACTCGATAGGCAACTTCTGGTTCAAGCGGTTCGGCCCGGCGGAGCACGTCAACTGAGATGAGAGCCTTCTTTCTACTCACCTTGCTCGGCTCTGGCCTGGCGCTTCTTTCGGGCTGTCCCGGACCAAAAGAACGTCCCGTGACAAGTACGACGCCTCCTCCGGCGAAGCAAGACCCGGCCACGGGTACCCAAACGCAGCTGATGACGCCGGTTCGCCCCGGAAGCCAGGGGCCGCCGCCGTAGCTACACAGACACTCTCTACCGACTCCGGGGTGGCTGGTCGCTACCCCGGTTTTTTTGGCGCGGTACAATTCGTCGTGGTTTTTCAACTGGCAGCTCAGCCGCCGATGGCGCGGATTCCCGGCGGGACGCTCCACGGCAAGACGATCCCGGCGTTCTACATGGACAAGACCCACGTGACCGTGGCGCAGTTTCGAGCGTT
This sequence comes from Armatimonadota bacterium, assembly GCA_031363095.1. Taxonomy (GTDB): domain Bacteria; phylum Armatimonadota; class Armatimonadia; order Armatimonadales; family Armatimonadaceae; genus JANLTX01. Next base: position 15,462 of record JANLTX010000022.1, read on the forward strand.
CGTGAAAGCGACCGGGTATGTCACCGAGGCCGAGCGTGCCGGGGCCGGGGAGATTCGCTCGCTGGCGACCTGGGAGCATATCGAGGTGCGCGGCGCAAGCTGGCGCTTCCCCGAGGGCCGAAAGAAACCTGCCGCGCGGCCCACAGACCCGGTCGTCCAGGTGAGCTTCGCCGATGCACAGGCGTATGCAAGCTGGCGCGGAACGCGGCTCCCGACGGCTATCGAGTTCGAGTGGGCGCAGCGTGGCGGCCTGAAAGACAGGCTCTATGCCTGGGGCGACGACGAGCTGCCGGAGGGCAAGCCGATGGCAAACTACTGGCACGGGCCGCTGATCGTCGGCAAGCCCCGCCCCGAGAACCTGGTCGATCCGTACCTCAAGCTCGCGCCCGTGGGAAGCTTCCCTCCCAACGGCTACGGGCTTTTCGACATGTCGGGCAACGCCTGGGAGATGACCAGCACGAAAATGGGCGCTGGCAATGTCGCCGTGATGGGCGGCTCGTGGCGCTGCGCAACGTCCGACAAGTTCGTCGAGTGTTGCCTGGGCTTTATGAACGGGATCAAGCAGCCGCTTCCCATCTCCACCCGAAACGAATTCGGCGCGACGGGCGACAATGTCGGGTTTCGCTGCGTGCAAGACATCGTTGTGGCGAAGGTAATTTCGCGCTGATGGAGCGATTCACCGACCAACCGCTGGGCGCTTGCCCTCATATCGCCGTGTTTGGCTCCGATAAAGTGGGAAATTTTGTCGTCACGACCCCGTTGCTTCGTGGATTAATCGAAAAATACCCCGATGCCATTGTAGACTTCTTCGGCTCGGTAATTACGGCAGACTTAGAATTAAATTGCCCGTATATTCACTCTCGATTCACGATGTACGGAGCCACCGGGGATATTCTCGGTGATTTTCATAACTTCGTGACAGAGAGAGTCGAAAAATATGGCCCGTATGCGCTGGCAATTAATTGCGATGGGTTCTCGCCGCTGACTCAAGCATTGATTCCACTCATTCGGCCCCGCTACGCCGCCGGACAGGTGCTGCGGGCGGATCTCCGGGTGCCGCTGGCGTTCCCCGACGGCGACCTGCGCGGGGAGATTCTCAAAGACCGCGACTGGAACGGCCCGGAGATGGTCGGGCGACATTCCGAGCTACTGACCAGTAACTACTTCGGCGAGCTTCTGTGCCGGATGGCCTATGTCCAGACCGATTTCTTCCACGTCGAGGTCGGCAGCGAGCCGCCCCCGTTTGGGGTTCCCGACGTTCTGGTGCATCTCACCACGACCCGGCCCGCAAAAATGTGGCTGCCCCAGTACTGGCGCGTCTTTCTGGACTGGTGCGACGAAGCAAAAATCTCGGTCGGGCTGGTGGGAAGCAAGCCGGAGACAGAGCGCGAGCTGTACGGCGGCGGGTTCGAAGAAGTTCTTCTGAGCGAAACGAAGCTGATCGACCTGCGCGGACGGACAAAACTTACCGAGCTTGCCGGGGCGTTCCGGCTGGCCCGCGCCGCCGTGGTGGTGGACGCAGGCCCGCTGCATCTCGCGGTGGGGGTCGGGTGCCCGACCATCGCGCTGTTCGGCAACGATGCGGACGGAGACGGGGCGTCCCCGGTGCGGCTCTGGGGTCCACGGGCAAAAAACGTCCTGCCGGTGGTAAGTTCGGAGACGTGCAAGGTCTGCGTCGAGAATCGCTTCCAGAACGCCGAATGCCTGGTCGAAGGCCACCCGTGCATGCGCGGCCTGTACCCCGACGCCGTCATCGCGGCGCTGGCTCGGGCGCTGGGCAAGTGACCCGGATTCTGGTGATCCGGCTCGGCGCGATGGGCGACGTGCTCATGACAACGCCGACGCTCCGGGCGCTCAAAGCAACGTTCCCCGACGCCGAGATCACCTACATCACCGGCAAGGGGCTGGGACCGGTGATTCAGGGCAACCCGAACGCCACAGAGGTTATCGAGTTCGACAAGACGCTCTCAGGGTTTGGAAAGCTTCTCCCGGTTCTGGCAAAAACGCGCTGGGAGCTGGTCGTCAACCTTCAGCCGAGCGCAAAGACCGCAATTCTGACGCTCGCGGCGCACGGCAAGAAAACCTTGACGTACCGCCGAAACCACGACTTTCACGCCGTAGAAAACGCGCTCCAGACATTGGTTCCGCTCGGGATCGACCCGGCGACGTGCTCGAAACACACCGAGTTTTCGATTCCGGGCGAGGCGCACAAAAAAATCGACGCGCTTCTGGCCGAGCGCAAGATAGAAAACTCAGACACGCTCGTTCTCGTCACGCCCGGCGCGACGGCACCCTCGCGCCAGTGGCCGCTGGAAAACCTGGTCGCGTTTCTCGATCTGCTCACGGAGACACGCCCCGGCTGGCGCGTCGGGTTTTTCGGCGGCGGCGGCGACCGCGCCATCGCCGAGGAAGCCTTAAAAAAAGTAAAAAGCCCGGCAAAGCTCGAAAACTTCATCGGCAAGACCAACCTGAAAGAGTCCGGCGCACTGCTCGCCCGCGCCGACGCGCTCGTCACCATGGACACCGGCCCGATGCACCTCGCCGCTGCCGTCGGAACCCCGCTCGTCGCGCTTTTTGGAGCCACGTCGGTTCGGCGCACCGGCCCTGCTCCCCCACCGCCCGGCGCTCGCAAGCCCCGAGTCCCACTCACCCTCGTCCATAGCGACGGGCTAAGTTGCGTCCCGTGCATGCAGCGAGAGTGCGCACGCGGCGACCTCGCGTGCCTTTCTCGCCAGCGCCCCGAAGACGTCCTACTCGCCCTGGAAAAGCAGGTCCATCAATGAAGTCAGGTTTACACGCGACGCCCGCAGGGGGCTTCAGCCTCCTTGAATCGAGCAGCAGGCGGCTTCAGCCGCCTGCACAGGAGATACGATGAAAACAATTGTTATTATTCCGGCGCGGCTGGCGGCGACGCGCCTGCCGGACAAGCCGCTGGCTGATATCTGCGGCAAGCCGATGATCCAGCATGTCTGGGAGCGGGCCAGAGAGGCGTATGGGATCGACGGGGTGTTCATCGCGACGCCTGACCAGCGAATTATCGACGTGGTGAAGGGTTTCGGGGGCGAGGCGATTCTCACCCGCGCCGATCACGAGACCGGGACCGACCGGCTCGCTGAGGCCGTGAGCCAGCTTCCCGAAAGCGTCGAGATTATTGTCAATGTCCAGGGCGACGAGCCGCGCATCGACCCGAAAACGATCTCGGCGGTCGCGCAGCCGCTGCTGGACGATCCGCAGCTTGCGATGGCGAGCGCGTGCTGCCCGCTCCCGCCCGAGCGCCTGACCGACCCGAACGCCGTCAAAGTGGTGCTGGCCGTGAGCGGGGACGCCCTTTATTTTTCCCGTGCCCCGATTCCGTTCGTTCGCGACGCCCGCGCCGGAGTCGCTCCCAGGCTCCATGTCGGGCTGTATGCGTATCGCCGGGAGTTTCTGCTACGTTTCCCCACGCTTCCCCGGACGCCGCTGGAGCGGGCCGAGTCGCTGGAGCAGCTTCGGGCCATCGAGAGCGGGTATCGCATTCGGATGATCGAGATCGAGAGAGCACCCTCGGCAGTCGATACGCCTGAAGACCTGGAGCGGGTCCGAGCGCTGTTTCTGGTAGACTGAGCCGTGACACGAACCGTTAAAATCACCGAGTCCGTCGCCGTGGGCGGCGGGCTTCCCTTCGCCCTGATTGCAGGGCCTTGCGTCATCGAGAGCCTTGAGCTGTGCCGCACGATCTGCGCGTCGGCTCAGGCAACCTGCGGAAAACTGGGGATTCCGTATGTTTTCAAGGCCAGCTTCGACAAAGCGAATCGGACGAGCGGCGCGAGCTTCCGGGGCCAGGGCATGGATGCGGGCCTGGAGATTCTGGCACAGATCCAGGGCGAGTTCGGGGTTCCGATTCTCACCGATGTCCACGAAGCCAGCCAGTGCGAGGCCGTGGGCAAGGTCGTCGATGTGCTCCAGATACCGGCGTTTCTCTCGCGGCAGACCGACTTGCTCCTGGCTGCAGCCGCCACAGGGAAAGTCGTGAACGTCAAAAAAGGCCAGTTTCTCGCGCCCTGGGACATGACCAACGCCGTGAAGAAAGTGGAAGAAGCGGGCAACGACCGGATTTTAGTGACGGAGCGCGGCGTCAGCTTTGGCTACAACACGCTGGTCGTGGACTTTCGGGCGCTGCCGCAGATGGCCCACGCGACGGGAGTTCCGGTCGTCTTCGATGCGACGCATGCCGTCCAGCAGCCGGGCGGCCTCGGGGCAGCCTCGGGCGGCCAGCGGGAGTTCGTCCCGGCGCTCGCTCGCGCTGCCGTCGCGGTGGGCATCGACGCTCTGTTTTTGGAAGTTCATCCGCAGCCCGAGAAAGCCCTCAGCGACGCCGCCACGATGCTTCCGCTGGCCGATCTCGCGGGCTTGCTGGAAACCCTCAAGCGCCTCGAAGCCGCGACCCGCTGAAAAACAACAGGCCCGGTGCATCTGCACCGGGCCTGAATCTAAAGTGGGAGCGAGATTTGGGAAGGGTTAGCCGCCCCAGGTAACGGTGAGTGCGGACATCAGCGGGCTACCAGAGACGATACTTCCCCAGGTAACGGTCTTGGGAGCAACCTTGCCACTTCCCCAGGTAACCGTCTTGGGGGTAGCGATGCCACCCGTGAGGCCATTACCCCAGGTAACGGTCTTGGGAGTAACCTTGCCACTTCCCCAGGTGACGGTCTTCGGCTTTACGGGATCATCTCCCCAGCCAAAACTGGGAGCTTGTGCATGGGCTGCGATGCCCAGCGAAAGGATTGCACCTACGACTGTCAGTCGAGCGACGATATTTTTCATTTCTAAAACCCTCTCTACCTTTGTGCCTCATGGACACCTACGGAGAAGATCCCACCAATCTGCTCTCGTGCCTGCACTATATCCGAGGTACCGAGGCCTGTCAAGGGCTTTTTTTGATTTTCTCATTATTGTTGAAAATACCTGTTTTCAGGGAAATCGGGCGCTTGTACGCGAAAAATTGAGATTTTTGACCATTTCTATGCCGCCGCCTCGCTGAATTAGCCCGGAGACTGTCACAAAAATGTATCCTTTTTGTCGCAGTTTTTTTACGAGACTCGGTAGCGCCGAAAGCGTCGCCCGGACACCATCGTGGAGCAGGACGATTCCGCCCTGGGTGATGTCGCGTAGCACCAGCCGCTCGATCTCCGCCGGGGTGCGCCCCACCTTGTAGTCCGCCGGATCGTTGGTCCAGAGCACCGTCGTGTAGCCGTTCTGTTCGACGATCTTGAGAATCTCCGGGTTGTACTCCCCGCCCGGCGGACGAAACAGCCGACTCGGCGCACCCACAAAGGCTTTTAAAACGTCGCGTGTCCGGTTCAGCTCGCCGGAGACTTCGTCGAGCGGAATCCGGGTCAGTCGGTAGTGATTGAACGTATGGTTGCCGATCTCATGGCCCTCGGCGGCGATGCGCTGCACCAGCTCCGGATAGCGCCGCGCCTGCGAACCGACCAGAAAAAACGTCGCGGGGCAGCCCAGCGTCTTGAGACAGTCCAGCAGCTCCACCGTCCGGGAGCCATGCGGGCCGTCGTCGAAGGTCAGCGCGATGTACGGCTTGCTCGGCGAACCCGAAACAATTCGAAGCAGCTTGATCCCTCTCTGGCGCTCGGCAGCGTCCTGCGCCGCGATCTCTGCCAGGCGACGGTAGTTGGTCTCTTTAATGGAAGACGGCGAGGCAATCGGGGGTTTTCTCATAATAGGAATTGGACGAAGCCGCACACCTGGCGTATACTGCCAGAGGCTCCGCAGCCCGGAAATTCCGGGCTGCTCGTCAATTTACGAGTATAGCACACCGCCTATGACGGCCATGCAGAGACAGCCCGAGGAGAGGCTCCTGGTTCACTTCCTGCGCAGAGTCCGCGAAGCGACTCCCAGGACAACCCTGGGCGACGCCCTTGCCCTCCTGCGAATCGCCCCGCATCGTGCGGTGCCGGTCGTGGATGCCGGTCGTCTGGTCGGGCTTTTCTCGGAGCGCTGCCTGACCCGCGCCCTGCTCTGCGCCCGCGACGACGCCGGACGCGCGGCGCTGCGGCAGGGGCCAATCTCCGGGCTGATGGAGTCGCCCGGCCCCCTCGCCGCTCCCGACTGGACGCTCGACCAGTTTCTCTTGGCCTGCGATGCGCATACGCGAGATTTCCTGCCCGTCGTTGAAGCGTCCGGTCGCTTTCTGGGTCTGATCGCACGGTCCGACCTGCTCGACGAGCTACTCGCCGTGCCGAGCCTGCCGCCCATCGGCGGGATGGCGACTCCGCTCGGGGTCTACCTGACGACCGGGGGCGCAACCGGGGGCGTCGGGGGGGTCGCGCTGGCGCTGACGGGCCTGCTGACGTGTCTGACACAGAGCTTGCTCTATGTCGGGCTGGGGGCGCTGGGCGGAACGCTCCGAGAGGCCGTGCCCGGACTCTGGATACACTGGCTGGGAGTCGCCGAGCCGGTGCGCCAGTCGCTCGGGACGCTACTGGGCGCACTCGGGTTCGGCGTCGCGTTTCTCGGGCTGCTCCGGCTCTCGCCGCTGGCGGGCTACCACGCCGCAGAGCATCAGGTGGTCCACGCCATCGAGCGGGGCGAGCCATTATTAATGGAAAGCGTCCGGCTCATGCCGCGCGAGCATCCGCGCTGCGGCACGAACTTTATCGCGGCGGCGGCGCTGCTCTCGGCGGGCGGGGCGCTCTCGCCGCTGATCGGGTCGTTCGGGTACCTGCTGGGCGGGCTGCTCGCACTGGGGTTCTGGCGAAGTCTGGGCGGCTGGCTCCAGCGGCATTTTACAACGCGAACGGCGACGACGGTCCAGCTTCGGAGCGGAATCGATGCCGCCAACGAGCTTCTGGCACGTCAGGCGCGGCGCGGCGACGAGCCACCCGGCGGGCTGGTTCGCATCGGGCGCTCGGGAATGGTCCATATCCTGCTGGGATACGCGCTGGGCGGCGGGCTGCTCGCCCTGCTGGTCTGGCTGGTCCCCTCGCTCCGGAGCGGGTTGCTGCCCCTCATCCATGAACTGTTATTTTAGAAAAGAGTCAACAAAAGAGTGCTGAGAGCGACGATCCTCACCCGTATTCGTGCGTTGGGCGGCCAGGCCGAGAGCGTGCTTCCCTGCCCCCTGCCCGAGGTGGCTGCGTACCTGGTGCGCCTGGAGAGCCGGGAGCAGGCCGAGCGCGTGGCCGCCGGACTGCGTGGCGACGGCGGCGAGCGCATCCGCCGCGCCGATGCCGTGGGCGAGGGATTTCTTTTCGTCACGCCGGGGACGCGCGTCTACGAGCTGGCTCTCGCAGAGGTCGCCTCCGGCCAGATCGCGCCCCTGCCCGAGAGCGAGCGCCAGCGTTTTCTTCTGGAGTATGTCTCGGCGGACCCGCACGCGCCCCTCTCGCTCACCCACGCCCGAGAAGCGGTCCTCGGCGATGTCCTCGCCCGGCTGCTCGCCGCGCGGGGCCACAGCGTCACCCGTGAGTTCTACCGCAACGACGCCCCGAGTGCGGCACTGCGGGCATTTTCTCAAGAAGTTTCGAGCGGGGCCGGGAGCGCCTGGGCCGCCGCTGTCGCCGAGGGTCTCACCGAGAAAGAACTACCCGCCGTCGTGGAGGCCGCCCGCGCTCGCCAGGGCACGGCGCTCACCGCTCTTGGGATCGCGTTCGACGGCGATGCCTCGGAGCAGGCTCTGCGCGAGGCGGGTTCGGTCGAGAAAACCCTTGTCGATCTCCAGAAAAGCGGCTTTGCCGAGGAGCGCGGCGACTCGCTCTGGCTACGCTCGTCCGCGCTCGGCGACGACCAGGACCGGGTTCTACGCCGGGGCACGGAGGCGACGTATCTTGCGGGCGACCTGGCGTATCACCGCGACAAGCTTGCCCGTGGCTTCACCCGGCTGATCGACCTCTGGGACGCCGACCATCGCGGCTACATCGCCCGTACCCACGCCGGACTCCGCGCCCTCGCCGCCCCGCCCGATGCGCTCCGGGTGCTGGTCTGCGGCCCGGTGCGCTCGCTCAAGGACGGCACCGAGGTGCGCGGCGGGCGCTACGGCGGCTTCGTGAGCCTCGAAGAAGTCCTGGAAGAGCTTCCCGCCCCGGCTCTGCGCTGGCTACTTTTGCGAGCACCCGGCGACAGCCCGCTGGACCTCCCGCTCGACGGCGATAGGCCGCTGGAAAAAATTCGAGCCGCTCAGGAAAAAGCGGGCGCAGGGTCACAGGGCGACGGCCCGCCCATAGAGTTGGAGAGCGCCCTCGATCAGCCGCCCGTCGCGGCCCTGCTCGGGCACCTGCTGGAGTGGCCCGGCCTGCTCCAGGACGCCACCGATGCGCTGGAGCCACACCGACTCGCTCACTGGACCGAGACGCTCGCCACCCGGATCGCTGCCGAAGGTGCCCTCGCCCATCCTCCGCTCGCCGCCGCCGCCGCCAGCGTCCTTGCCCGAACCCTCGCCCTGCTGGGCCTCACCGAGGAAACCGATCATGTCTGACTCAACATCCGGACCCATGGACCCATCCCCACCACCCATCCCCCCCGCCCCCTTCCCTCGCCTATTTCCGTCCGGGTACCCGTCGCGGGTGGCGGGGCCAGGGAAGGGGAGCCAGAGGCAACCCACTCGAACTCCCCCTTCCCTTCCGCAGACGAAGTCGGGAAAACGGAAGGGAAGGGGGCGGGGGGGATGGGTCCTCGCCATACTCGCCGCCTGCGCCACGGCCCGTGCTGGCGGAGTCTACACCGACGCGGCGGGCGAGAAGCACCGCTGGAAGATTCAAACCAACCACGTTCTCGTCTGGGACGACAAAGCCTTTGTCCCGATGGGCGGATTGTTCCAGGTCAAAAGCTGGTCGCCCAAAGGCACCGAGAGCGACCTGAAGTCCGACATCGAAGCTATCGAAAAGATATCGGCTGCCGGGATTTTAGACATCTATCTCCAGCCAAGCGCGGGCGGAATCACCCGAGCCAACCCGGCGTTTATCCAGAAAGTCATCGATGCGTGCGAGGCGCAGGGCATGACGTACGGAATCTCGCTGGCCGATGGCCCCCGCGCGGCGATGCTGGGCTACCAGATTCTCCCGAGCCGCTACCGCCAGGCCGTCCCCGCTGAGGGCGGCGCACCCCGGTTCGCGGTCCCGGACATCGCGTCGGCCTACTATGCCCTGACACTTCTTGAGGGCAGCAGCCAGAGCAGCACAGGCCAGCTTGTCGGCGAGGGCGAGGCGGACATCGTGGAGGAAGGCGCACGCGTCGCCGTGCCGCCGAGTCCGACCTCGCAGATGCTCGTGCTCTACCCCGAGCGGATCTACTCGCCCGAGACCGCCCCGATCCCGAATCTCTGGGAAGGCATGGACGAGTACCGCGACCGACTTCTGGCGATGTTTTCCAGAGTGAAGCTCGGCAAGGGGCTGCGCTTCATCACCGACCCGCTTCCGCCGAACATCGATCTCTCCGGAGAAGCCCGCCAGCTTATCCCGACCTCGCGCGAGTTCTCTCAAGAATGGGCGGCATTTCTGACCCGCCGCTACAAGACTACCGACGAGCTGATACGCGCCTGGCGGCTCAAAGAGGTCGAGCTGGAGAGCTTCGCCGAGGCCGCGCAGCTCATCCCGCTGTTTTTCAACGAAAAAGGCTTTCATGCGTTCTACGACCGGGTTCGCAGCAAGCGGATCGCCGCCGACCTGACCCCGAAGTTCTGGGACGACCTCGACGACTTCAAGACCGATAGCTTGAGAGCCGCCGCCAACGATCTCTCGGTCGCGCTCAAGCGGGGCGTCGCGGACGTTCCTGTGGTCTGGCGTAGCCGGGGCTATGCCAAGTGGCTCGCCTACGCCGTCGATGCCCGTCGCCCGGACCTGCGGCGCTTCGAGTTCGACGGGATCGGGATCGACGCCTATGGCCGGGGCGAGGACGCCGCTCGCTACGGCGGAGCCGATGTCTACACCCAGGTCGCCGACTCGCCCAAGCCGCTCTGGCTCCCGGTGCTCGCAACCCAGGAGGCGCGCAAGCCCGAGTCGAGTGCGCCCGGCTTCACGTCCCGGCAGAGCCTCTACGCCCTCTTAGACTCGCTTCGGGGCGTCGGGGCGCGCGGGTTCTACCTCGACGGTGTCCGGGTCACCGACGCCCAGCGCCAGCCCTACGATCTCTCCGCGATTCCAGCCCAGCTTGGCTGGCTCCCCGAGTACGCCAAACAGCTCGAAGCGACCGGAATCGCGTCGGCGGCCTCGCCCACCGGCACAGCCATTTTTTACCCGCGCCAGCTCAGCTCCCTGATCCCTACCCCGCTGGAAGGCGGCGCGTGGCTGCTCCCGACCGACTCCCGAAGCAACTTGCAGTTCAAGACCTATCACTTCGGGAAAGCCGGGCGCTCCTACTCCATGGACGACGGCGACGGCACGGTTTTCTATCTGTTCAACCCGACCGGGCCGCGCCAGATCACGCTGAAGCTCCCCAAAAGCGACACGAAAACGCCCCAGCCCTACTGGCTCCCTGCCGAGCGCGGCGTCCGCAAGAAAGACACGATCACGCTCACGCTGGGACCGGAGCCGCTGAGGCTGCACCGCTTCGGGCCGGGAATTCCGATCCCCGAGGAGGCATTCGCCGAGATCTCCGAGGAAGCTCGCGTCCTGATCGCTCTCGCCCGGCAGCGTAAGATCACGGAACTGACGATTTTAAGCGCGAACTACGACCGGCTCAAGGCGAACTTTCGCGCCGAGAACCCGGACCTTGCGCTCTCGACTCTCCAGCAGCTTCAGGGTCTGAGCGAGGAGCTTCGGCGCTTGCTCCAGCCCTACGCCTGGATCGAGGCGGAAGGACTCTGGCGCGAGGACGGCGCACTGCTCAGCCCGGCGCAGTACACGTTCGATCAGGTGGAGGAGCGCTCCGGCGTGAGCGGCGGGCGGGTCTTGCTGGTGCGGGAGCGCCCCACGACCGGCCAGAGCGCGACCGCAAGCTACGACGTGCGGGTCGCGCAGGACGGCGTGTACCAGCTCTGGGTCTCCGCCAGCCCTTCGTCGAGCTTCGCGCTACGCATGGATGGCCTGCCCTGGGGCGACGACTCGCGGGTGCCAAAGGTTACGGGAAAGATCTACGGCTCCCCGCCCGTCGTCTGGCATTCCTGCGGCCCGATGCTGCTCGCGCGCGGCGGCCACCGGCTCGAACTCCGCGCCGAAGGCCCCATGGCCCTCGATGCCATGCTGCTCACGCCAGGCGAGTTCACCCCCAACGGCCCGAACCGCCCGCCGTTTCTGACCGACGACGACAAAACCAGAAAACCCGAGAAGAAATAACCCGCTAAGCGCCCGATACGTAAAAATAACGCTCCCTGACGCCCGTCACGGCTCTTCTATCTCGTCTCTAAACCCCGGTGACGGACGTCATCGGGGTTTAATTTCGTCCGCAAATCCTGCTGACGGACGTCACAGCTTTCCGAGGTCGTCTTCTAACCCTGGTGACGTTCGTCACAGGGGTTTCACCTCGTCCACAAACATCGCCGACGTTCGTCAGCGGCATTTGGAGACGACTTCAAAGGCCCATGACGTTCATCACCGCTCTTTGAAGTCGTCGCAAACCCCGCTGACGCCCAGTTTCAATCCTCACCCGATCCGAAGACCGGGTGCAACTCGCTTCCAACACCGAAGATAGCCCCGTCACAACGGTTTCAATCCTCACCCGATCCGAAGACCGGGTGCAACGGTCGTTTTTCCTCGGGGGAGGAGGTGGGACCAGAGGCATTCTACGGGGGAGTTACGGGTTTGGCAAGGGGAGCGACGAAGGAGGGCTTGCGCGAACCTCACGGACAATAGGGAACAGCTTGTGATTCGCGGGAACCAGGCGGCTATGCGTGGGGACTTGAGGACGATGGGTGTAGAGGGCTGAGTTTCAAGCGGAGACGCTGAAGTGACGAGTCGGGGGGCGCGGGTTTCAAGAGGTAACCAGCCGGTGACGGCCTGTCACCTGCCGGTTACCTTGTGTCACCAGCCGGTGACGACATGAGACTCGGCCCACGGGCAAAGGGACCGGCTGGTTTCAAGAACGTAGCGTTTGCCTACCGCGCGGTGGCGAGAGTCTGGCTGGAGGCGACGAGGCGGTGCTCGGTGGCGGGCCGGGGCTGCGCTTCATGAAGCGTCTGGAGGAACGAGAGCGTGGACTCGGCTCCCTGATTTTCGTTGAGACGCTCCGGATGAATGCCGTCGCGACACCCGCCCGAGAGCGGGTCGTAGACGGATTTCCCCAGGACGTTCTTGCCCAGAAACCAGGAAAGGCAGCGCTCGGACTCGCGAAGCCAGCGCTCGTCGCCCGTGATCTCGCGAGCCAGGCGGCAGGCGGACGCCATGGCGCAGGCTTCGATGGGCTGCTGATCGAAGCGTGCCATCTCTCCGCCCCGCGTCAGGAACCCGTCGGAGCCGATGGGCGAGAAATATCCCTCCGGCGCGGTCTGAAGCGTCGCGAGCCACGAGAGCGAAGCCAGGCCCGTCTCGATCATGTCGCCGCGCCCGAGCGCGTGTCCGGCGACGAGTAGCGCCTGTGGGAGCCGGGCGTTTGCGTACGTCAGGCGGTCTTCGAGCCACGGCCACTCGGAGGAGCCAGCAATCGGGAAGGGCTGGAAGAGTCGCTCGGCCAGAGCCACGGCAACGGCACCCCAGCGCCCCGGAAGCGCTCCGACCCCGAGCAACGTGTAGGCCCAGGCGCGGGGGCTGGTAAACGAGAGTGTCGCGCCAAGAGCGTCGTCGAAGAGCCGTCGGGCGAGAAAGCGCCGTCCCGCATCCGGGGAGCGAGCCGCGACATGGCCCAGCGCCCAGAGCGTCCGCCCGTGGCTGTCCTCGGAGCCTTGCTCCTCCAGCCAGCGCCGCTCAAACGAGAGAAAGTTCCGAAAGCGACCCCGCGCCGGGTTCCAGGCGTCCTGGACGAACGACAGATAGCGCGTCGAGAGCGTCCCGAGCAGGGGAAGCTCGGCGGCCCCACTCGACTCCAGACAGGTGGTCAGAAGCAGGGCGCGGGCGTTGTCGTCGATGCAGTAGCCCTCGGCGCGGAGCGGAATCGTAAAGGTGGCGTGCTGGAACATCCCGGTGTCGTCGGTCAGGCGCAGCAGGTGCGACAGATCGAGCGCGGGCCGCTTCAGAGTCCCCCCTTCCCCCGTGCTGCACGGGGGCGAAAGTGAAGCCGAGGCACGAGGCGAAACGCTTCGGGGGACAGCGCTTCGGGGGACTCCAGCGGTCGCGAAGCGGTGGCGCTTCTCGGTCTTGGTCTGGCGGGCGCGGGTCAGCGACGCCAGGTAGCTCTCGGCGACGGCGGGCCAGGCCATGGCCCGCCCGAAGTGCGCCGCCCGCGCCTCAAGTGCCGCCCGTTTCTCGGGGTCGCTCAGAAGCCCGATAACCTCGCGAGCGATGGCATCGGGGTCGCGGTATGGCACCAGGATTCCCCGCCCCTCGGCCAGAAGCTCCTGGGCGTAGTGATAGGGCGTCGAGAGCACGGCCTTCCCCGAGCCGACCGCATAGGCCAGCGTCCCGGACGTGATCTGATCGGGCTTGAGATACGGCGTGAGGTACAGGTCGGCGGCGTGCAGAAACCGGGTCAGCTCGCCCAGCGCCACGAACCGATTGACGAACCGGACGCCCGAAGAGACCCCGAGCGTCTCGGCGAGGGCTTCGAGGCTCTCGCGGTAGACCTCGCCGTGGTGCTTGCGAATCTGCGGGTGCGTGGCTCCCAGCACCACGTAGACGGCATCGGGGAACTTCTGTAAAACCTGCGGCATCGCCCGAATCACGTTCTCGATCCCCTTGTCGGGCGAGAGCAGACCGAACGTCAGCAGCACGGACTTCCCGCCCAGATCGAGCGCCTGTTTTTCGTCGTCCGGGTCGGTGGTCGGCGCGAGAGGAATCCCATGATGGATCACATCGATCTTCGACGCCGGAACGTCATGGACTTCCCGAAGAAACTGTGCGCCGCGCTCGCTCATGACAACCAGCCGGTCAGAGAGCCGGGTCAGCTCGTCCATCACGGCCCGCTGCGACGGGCTGGGGTTTTGCAGCACCGTGTGAAGCGTCGTGACAATCGGCATCGTGAGGGATCGGAGCAACGGCAAGAGAAAGCTGCCCGCATCGCCGCCGAAGATGCCGTACTCATGCTGGAGACAGACCATGTCTACGTCGCTCTGGTTCAGAAACTCGGCGGCTTTCTGGTACGCCTCGGGCTGGTCTTTCTGGATCGCATGGCGCACCACAGGCGGGTAGTCGTAGCCCTCGGGAGTGTCGTTCATGGCGACCGCGAAGCAGTCCAGTGCGCCGTAGCGCCGGGTAATGGCCTCGATGAGATCGGCGGTGAACGTCGCGATCCCACACTGACACGGCGTATGGTTTCCGATCACCGCGATGCGGCGCAGCGGGCCGCGCGAGAAGATCACTTCCATGTCCGACTCGTCTTTCGGGCAAGAACGAGCGGCATCAAAGACTCCAGAAACGCATCCAGCTCTGTGTGGAAGCGCCCGGACCAACCAAAGGGGGTGTGCTTTCCAATCCACCCATTCCACCGGCGAAGTCCCGTGAGAACTGTCCCTGTGTGGTTTTTTAGAACCAGTATCCGGATAGAGCGAAGCTTGCTCAAGCAGAAAAGTGTCATCTAACCCTCCCAATTCGGTCGATTTGGGCCTCAAGAAAGTGAAAGACACCTATGTCTACAACGCAATTGCAAAGTGCGCGAGAGAAAGAGGCGAGGCGCTCCTGCGTATTTGTAAGGGCGAACTCCAGCTTAAAAGTAAGTGGGGATCTTTTCTACTATATCATGAATAACTTCAAAAAAATTTCGGAAGCATCTCCCCGGCATCCAGAGGGTGCCCGCCGCCGCCCCTCTTCCAGCGAGCAGGGGGCCGGGTAAGCAAGTATTTTGAAGTTGGGCTACACTCGAACCCACCCGGCCACTCGTAAACCTCGTGTCCACCCTCCCTTCGCCGCGAAGGGAGGGCGAGGCGCAGTGAGGAACGAACGAAGCACTCGGGTGGGTTCGGTGTAACCCGACCAATTAGCTTCTGCTTACCCAGCGGCGGGGTGCCTCCTTGATCTGTGCAGCAAGTTCCTTCAGGGACTTAATTGCGGCGTTGCGTGGTACCATCTTGCCCATGGAAATCGCGTGCCTCGGAGTCGTCGTCGCGGACGTTGTCGGGAAGCCTATCGATGCGCTCCCTGAGCGCGGGACGCTTCAGCTTATTGATCGAATCGAGTTACATATCGGCGGAAACGCGTCGAACACGGCGGCGGCGCTCGGGAAGCTTGGAGTCGGGGCACGGCTGGTCGGGAAAGTGGGCGACGACAACTTCGGGCGGTTTTTAGTGGGCGCACTTCAGGCCGCAGGCGTGGACTGCGCCCCTGTCGCCATTGCCAAAGACGGCACCCCGACACCCGTCTCGCTCGTGACGGCGCACTCGGACGCCGAGCGCAGCTTCCTCCATGCGCCGGGCACCAACGCGACGCTCTCCCCCGACGACATCGCCTGGGAGAAGCTCTCGGGTGTGAAATTCTTCCATGTCGCCGGACCGCAGCTTCTGGTCGCGCTCGAAGGCGAGCCGCTGGCGCAGGTTCTGAAGGAAGCGAAACGGCGCGGCATGACGACTGTTTTGGACACCGTGATGAACCCGCGCAGCCAGGGCTGGGACGCTCTCACGTTGAGCTTCCCTTACCTGGACTGGTTCGTCCCGAGCTTTGAAGAAATTCGCGCACTCTGTGGCGAAGACACGCTTGAGGGCCAACTTCGGGCCTGCCGCGACGCTGGCGCAAAAAACGTCGCGATCAAGTGCGGCAGCGACGGCTGCTTCGTCGCGCCGCTCGGAGGAGAGCCGTTCACCGTCCCCGCGCTCCCCGTGACCGTCGTCGATACGCTGGGCGCAGGCGACTCGTGGTGCGCGGGCTTTCTCACCGGGCTTCTGCGCGGCTGGGAGCTCGAGAAAACCGCCCGCTTCGCCAACGCTGTGGGCGCAAGCTGCGTCCAGGCGCTCGGCGCGGTCACCGGAATCCCCACCGAGAAAGAACTTCTGGAGAGTCTATGAAAGGAAGAAGCGACCTGCCTCGCCCCAAAGAGTACCTCGATGCCCTGAAAGCCCTTGAAACCAGCGTCCGCAAGGTCAAGAAGCTCTACGCCGTCGGCACAGAGATCAACGAAGAAAACCTTCTGAGAAAGTACGTCCTGACATTCGTCGCGCCGGGAAAGCTGACCTTTCGCCGCACCGACGAAGACGGCAAGACGCTTCTGTACTACGTCACCGACGGCAAGTCCACCACGATCCAGCGGCGGGGCGAGCGGAAACCGACCCGCAAGAAGGGTCTCGATACGTCGGAAGACATCACCTATCTGGGCAAGCTTCTGCTCGACCCGACCACGCTGAGTGACTTCGGGGCAGCCGACACGGAGACCGTCAGCGCCCGTAGCTACTCCGTGACATCAAGCCCACCTGAGATTCGCTACAACGGCGCAGACTCCATCGGGCGCGACCAGAGCGGCCTTATCAAGCTCGACACCAGGTTCGGCCTGCCCATGAAGGTCGAGCAATACCAGAGCGCCAACCACCCGAGCCTCGACCCCTCGCACTTCGACAATGGCGAGACCTGGACCGTGCTTCAGGTTACCCGGTAGCCGTGGAATAAATTCCCGGCTGGGTACGCGTGTCCGCCTTCGCGGACAAAACCCAGTCTCTGTCCACGAAGGTGGACATTTTTCTCAAGCCGGGAATTTATTCCACGGCGAGCTTCACCGCAATTCGGGGATGTCGCGCCAGGAGCGCGAGCCGACAAACCCGAACGCGGCCTCGGCGGCGCTCAGATCGTAGAGGCAGCCGTCCGGGGCGAGGTGGGCGACCTGCTCCGAGAACTCCGGCATGTGGGCTTTGACGTGCTCGCGGATGTCTCGCTTGCAAAACGAATCGCGGGCGCAGAGTAGCGCCGTGACGTGCGTCTTCTCTTCCTGACGCTCCAGCGCCAGCCGGAATGCCAGCGCGACATCCCGCACATCGACGTAGGTCCAGAGATCGGTGCGAAACTCGTCGGAGTCGAGCGCACGACGCAGCCAGTGGTCGTGGCGGCGCTCCTCGAAGTGCATCACCGTGGTCAGTCGCAATGCCGTGGTCGTCATCCCGCAGCGCCGGGTGTAGGCGGCAGCCGTCAGCTCGTTGCAGACCTTGGAAAGCCCGTACATGTCCTGCGGCAGCGCCGGGTGCGCCTCGTCCATCGGGAGATACTGCGGCTGGAACGGATGCCGTGCGAAGATAATACCGAACGTACAGCCCGTCGAGGCCAGCGCGACCCGGCTGATTCCGTTGCACTCGCAGGCGTCCAGAAGCCACTGGGTTCCGGCGACATTGACGTGCATGATATCTACTTCGCCAAACACCGGCGCGGGAATCGCCGCCAGATGCGCCACGGCATCGACGCCCTCGGTGGCCCGAAGCAGGTCGAACCGGTTGGTCAGATCGCCGTACACCCAGTCAAGCTTCCCGCGAAGCGTCTCGGGCAGGCCGCTCTTGTCGAAGCCCCGGACCTTCCAGCCCTGCTCCACAAAATGCAATGCCACTTCCGAACCCACGCGCCCACTGGCACCTGTCACTAAAACCGTTTTCATAACTTAAAGAATCTGGACCTCGTGGCCGCCGCGCTGGACCTCGCCGATGAGCGCCGCTTGCTCGCCTGCCTGAGTCAGTCGCTCGACCAGGATCGGGGCGTTCTCGCGCGGGAGGACCACAACCATCCCAATGCCCATGTTGAACGTCCGAAACATCTCCGGCTCGGGCACGTCGCCCGCGCTCTGGATCAGCGAGAAGATCGGCAGCGGCTCCCAGGAGCGCCTATCAATCACCGCCGTGCAGTCCGACGGAAGCGTTCGCGGAATATTGTCGTAGAAGCCGCCACCCGTCAGATGCGCCATTCCCTTCACTTCAAGTTCGTCGAGGAGCGGGAGCAGCGCCCCGGCGTAGCATCGATGCGGCGCAAGCAGCGCCTCGCCCAGGGTGCAGCCCAGCTCGGGAAAGTAGCGCTCGACGGTGTACCCGGCTTTGTCGAAGAGAACGTGGCGAGCCAGCGAGTAGCCGTTGGTGTGCAGCCCGTCGGACGCCAGCCCGACAATGGCGTCGCCCGGCGCGATGCTGGCTCCCGTCAGAATCTTGCCCCGCTCGACGATTCCGACGATGGTTCCGGCGATGTCGTAGTCGGAGCCGTGGTACAGCCCCGGCATCTCCGCCGTCTCGCCGCCCAGAAGCGCACACCCGACCGCGCGGCAACCCTCGGCCAGCCCCTTCACGACATCGGCGGCGACCTGCGGATCGAGCTTTCCCGTGGCGAAGTAATCTAAGAAGAACAGAGGCCGTGCGCCCTGCACTAAAATATCGTTGACACAGTGCCAGACTAAATCGCGCCCGATGGTGTCGTGCTTCTGGGCGAGCTGCGCCACCTTGAGCTTGGTCCCGACACCATCTATCGACGCCACGAGCACCGGCTCGGAGTAGCCCGCAAGGTTGGGAAGAAACATCCCGCCAAAGCTCCCGACATCCGCAAGAACCCCCGGCGTGAAGGTCGAGCGAATGTGCTCTTTCATCCGGTGGACGGCTTCATTTCCGGCATCGATGCTCACTCCAGCGTCGGCGTAGGTTGTCTGACTCATCGGGGTTTATCGTATCACGCGCAGCGCCCCGGCTTCGTCGTAGGCCAGCTCTTGGGTGCAGGACACAAAAGTGGTGAGGCGAGTAGATTTGCCTTTTTCGGCTAAATTGGTCATCATGGGGGAATGACGGAAGAAACGAAGCGACGCGTCCTTGAGCGAGTCGAGCAGATTCTCGCTGCCCAAGATGGCCCCCTGAAAACCATCGACGATTTGGAGCAAATCGCCCTCACCGTGCGCGATGAGGTCGCCCTGGCAACCCTGGAAGAAGCGACCAAACAGATCGAGCAAGACCAATTGGGGGAGGCAGAATCACAAGAAGCCAAACTCGAAACCCAGGCTTTGCAATCCGAAACCCAGGCTCCTCGTGTCGCTTACAAATTGCCCTGCCCTCACTGCCGAAAAAACGCCTACTTTAAGGCTTTTAAGTCAAAAAGCGTTCAGACTCTGGCAGGATGGGTAACTCTGAAGCGAGCTTACTATCATTGTCGGAGGTGCCATCAAGGATTTTGTCCCAAAGACGTAGAACAACAGGTCTCAGGACATATAACGCTTCGCCTGGCTCAGGAAGTAGCGGCTCTTTGCACCTGTATGCCCTACGATTTTGCTTTACAGACCCTGGCGCGACTTACCCCGATTCGTCTGAGCGGGCGCACCGCTCAACGCTTGTGTAACCGGGTGATTGCTCCCGAGGTAGAAGCCTATCTTGAGCAACGTCAACAAAAAATGCTCCCTCTCGCTTTCCAGCCGGTAGAAAAACTCCCTCCCGATTTACCCACGCCGGAAGTCCTTTACATTGAGGCAGATGGCGTTCATACTCCGATGCGCGATGGTAGCTGGCGTGAGATGAAGGTGGGAGTTGTCCGTGCTGAGTTTCGAGATGGTCGGGAGCAGATGCCGAGTCAGTACCTCTGTACTTTGGAAGAGTCCAGTCGCTTTGGCAAGCATTGGGAAGCCCTTGCCTTGAAAGGCGGTTCCCTCAAGGCTGGTAAACTCGTCATTTTGGGGGATGGCGCGGCCTGGATTTGGAATCTTGCTTCTGCTTGTTTTCCTCGCGCCCAGCAAATCCTGGATTTCTATCATGCGAGTGAGTATGTCGTGGCTGTCGGCCAAGATGTTTTTGGCGAATCCAAGCAACCCTGGCTCTCTGCTCGTCTGTCTGAGATGAAACGCAGTGGTTGGGCTTGTTTCTGGGAGGCAATCGAGGCGTTAGGTCGCTCTGATTTGGAATCTGTTTCTCGTTTGAAAACGTACTTCGGAAACAATGCCTCTCGAATGGACTATGGAAGCTACCTTCGCCATCGTCTCTGTATCGGCTCTGGCCTTGCTGAGTCCTCTTGTAAACGTGTTGTGAGTCAACGCTTGAAGGGAGCGGGGATGCGCTGGAGTGTGCCGGGGGGTGAAGTTATTGCAAGGCTACGCGGTTTTCTTCTGGGCAACGAATGGAACGAGTTCGGGGAGTTTTGGAAGCGACGTGCTCTTCAGCACGCTACCTCACCACTTTTATGACCTGCACCC
>JANLTX010000041.1:0-55995 GCA_031363095.1 Armatimonadota bacterium
GTCACCGCAGCACGACGAGAAGTCACCGCAGCACGACGAGAAGTCACCGCAGCACGACGAGAAGTCACCGCAGCACGACGAGAAGTCACCGCAGCACGACGAGAAGTCACCGCAGCACCTCTCCCGGCTCGTTCCTCGCCGCTCGCTTCGCGAGTCACGGTCGCGGCGACCGGGGAGAGGTGTCACACCTCGGCTAAATGTGTCGTACAATTAGCCGAGGTTTTTCACCATGCGCTCCCCTGCTCTACTCTGCCTGACGACACTTGTTCTTGCAACTCCCTGCCTGGCCCACGCGTATCTTTCTGATGTCGTCCAGAGCGCTCCGCAAAAAGAAGCGCTGCCCGATGGCATCACGCTGAGCGCGTCGGGGGTCGGCGGGCGGTTTGTCAAACACACTCTGACCCTCACTCTGGAGGAAAAGGGCAGGAACAGCGCAGCAGAAGAGCTAATCGAAAAGATTCTCGCTCGCCAGAAGACTGTGGTGGCCGCCATGGAAGCGCTGGGTCTGAAGTTTCAGTCAGCAACTTATCCGTCTCCCCAGCTCATCGGCAGCAGCAGAAGCGGTGGGCGAGGTGGCTTCGGAGGGGGCGGCTTAGGGGGCGGCGGTTTTGGGGGCGGTCTTGGCGAGGCAGGGGACGTTGTCACCTCGATCCAGATCACCTTCCGCCTGCCCGACGGCCCGTGCGACGGCGAGACGCTGGCCGGACATTCTCGCAAGAAATTCGTCGAAGCGGTTGTCAAGGCAGGGGCGAAGGACACACTAACACTGCTCTCGGAGCTGGACCCGAAGCGCTACCAGGCCAACTTCAATGAGGCGATTGTGGCAGCAATGAAGAACGGACGGGCCACCGCAGAGATGCTCGCACAGGCAAGCGGAACTCGGCTCGGTAAAGTCAAGGCAGTTCGACTGGTGATTCAAAACATCTATTTTTCTTCGTCGCGCTACCTGACGCTAACCGCAACGGAAATCACCTCGACGCCCGGTCAGTCGGGCGGCGTCCCGGCGTTTGTCGAGCTTCGATTCGCGATAAAATAAGGGCCGTGCCCGCCCCCGAAGAACTACCAGGTGAAGATGTAGACGCCGTTGTGCGCCTGCTCGACGATAACACCGCGAACCGGATCGCTGCCGGAGAAGTGGTCGAGAGGCCGTCGTCGGTGGTGAAGGAGCTGGTCGAGAACGCCCTCGATGCCGGAGCCACGCGCATCGAAGTCGAGCTTGAGGACGGCGGCAAGCGAAAAATACGGGTGCGCGACAACGGCTGCGGAATGAGCCGCCACGATGCGATTCTTGCCCTTCAGCGCCATGCCACCAGCAAGATACAAAACGCCGACGATCTTTTTGCCATCACCACGCTCGGCTTTCGCGGAGAAGCCCTGCCGTCGATTGCGAGCGTGTCGGACTTCGAGATTCTCACCAAGCGCCCCAAAGACGATGTCGGCACGAAAGTTACGGTGCGAGCGGGCGAGATCGAGCGGGTCGAGGACGCCGCCGCGCCCGACGGCACTCAGATCACGGTCGAGAACCTGTTTTTTTCGGTGCCCGCCCGGCTGAAGTTCCTAAAAACCACGCAGACCGAGCTGAACCAGTCGGTGGATTTCTTGCAGAGACTGCTCCTGCACTGGCACACAAAATCGTTCCTGCTCACCCACGACGGCCACGAGATGATTGCCTACCCCGGCGACCCCGACCCGCTTGCCGCCATTGCCAGTGTCTGGGGCCGCGACACCGCCCGCGCGATGGTCCCGATAAAGTTCGAGTCTCCCGCGCTCACGGTGCAGGGCTTCGTCTCCAAGCCCAGCGTCACCAAGGCCTCGCGCAGCTCCCAGGCGTTCTTCGTCAATGGGCGCAACGTGAGGAGCCGCACGGTTCAGCACGCGTTCGACCGCGCGTTCCAGAACCTGATGACGAGCGAGCGCCACCCGGTCGCGGCGGTTTTCATCGAGATCGACCCGAGCCTCGTGGACGTGAACGTCCATCCGGCCAAGACCGAGGTGCGCTTCACGCGCGACGGCGACGTGTACTCGGCGGTCCACAAAGCGGTCGAGCACGCCCTGCTCACCGGCGGCCTCGTGCCGGAAGTGAACGTCCAGCCCAGCCTGCCCCACTCCCCACTCCCCACTCCCCAGACAACCATGCCCGACATGGGCGAGCGTGGCAGCGACCGCCTCGCGACGCCCCTGCGCACGAGCCTGTCGGGGTATGTGGACCCATCCCCCAGCCCCAATAATGGGGAGTCCGAAAAAGAGTTTCCCTTATCTGGTTCCCCGTTATCGGGGTTAGGGGACTCTGGTTACATCGGCTTCGATGGCTACAAGATCGGGCGGCTTCGCGTACTGGGCCAGGCGCGCAACACCTACATCGTCTGCGAGACCGACGATGCCATCCTGCTCATCGACCAGCACATCGCCCACGAGCGGGTTCTCTACGAACAGATGCTGGACGGCGCGACCGAGAAAGCCGAGCGCTGGGGCGTCGTGGCGCAGCATCTCGCCCTCACGCAGACGCTGGAGCTTTCGGCGCAGGAAGCGAAAGTGGTTGCCGAGCGCCTGCCCGCCCTCGCGAAAGCAGGCTTCGTGCTGGAGCCGTTCGGCGGAAACTCGTTCGTCGTGCGGACGGTTCCGGCGAGCCTGGCGCAGAAGCCGTACCTCGAAACCCTCAAAGAGATCATCGACGAAATCACCTTCTCGACGCTCTCCCGGCGGCTTTTAGTCCCCCATGAGTCTGCCATTATCATGGCATCGTGTAAAATGGCCGTGAAAAAGGGCGATCCTCTCACCCATGAGGAGATGACAAAGCTCCTGACCGATCTCGCTGCGATGAAAAACCCGTTCACCTGCCCTCATGGAAGGCCGATCTTGCTGGCGCTCCCCCACACGGAGATGGACCGCAAGTTTCACCGCATCGGCCCGCACTGAAATTTCTTATGCTCTATCGTAACCCAAGTTGCTACCGCTACCTCAACGCGATCACAGGCTCGCTGTCATCCCTCACTCGCTCACTCACAGCCCGGCGCTTCGTAGATACCCCTTCGCGCAGCCGGAGGGGTCGGCGGTCACGCCGGGGGAGGTTAGGGGGAGGTCGTTGTTTTCTTTCTGTCTCCCTCTCTGTCGCCCTGTGCCTGGGCCTGACGCTCTCCTCCCGTGCCGAGTGGACTCCGCGCGTGGCTGTCAGCGGCACCGGGCTTTTCGTCAACGATGTACCCATCGCCAGGGTGAAGAGGCCGCTCGCGGGGCTGCAACCTGCCGAGCGCGCTGCCGTCGCCGCGCACCGCCTGCGGGACGTTCTCAAAGAGGGCCTGAGCACGGATCAGATCAAGATCGATGTCCAGCGCGAAAACCGGACGGCGCAGCGCACCCGAATGATCCCGAAAATCATCCGAAAGACCGTGGTTCAGACCGTTACAAAGTCCGTAGAGACCACCGTGATGCGCACGGTCACTCAGACAAGCTATAAGACCGTCGGCAAAGGCAAGAAAAAGCGCCAGAAAGCGATTCGCAAGCGGGTCCAGAAGCCGGTGAGCGTGACAAAGCAGGTCTCGTCGCGCGTCCCGGTGACGATTTCGAGCACCATTCAGGTGCCACAGCAGTACACGGTGACGTATCAGGTCGAGATCGGGTCGCGGCTGATCGGGCGGGGCTTTGTGCTACTTACCGCAAGCGTCGAGGATGCCAAAGCCTCGGGCAAGAGCGAGCCTTCGGCGCTGACCGAGAGCTGGGCGGAGCTTCTGCGAAAAGCCGTCAAGCTTCCCGCCCTCACCATCAGCGACGACGGCCTGATCGTCCCCGTAAAAGAAGGCCGGACGCTGAAACTGGGGGGCGTCGCCCGTGGCCCGATCACGGTTCGGAGCGAGCAGGGCGAGAAATCCCCGGTCGATGTCAGCGCCGATCCGCGCACCGGCCAGGTCACGCTCACCGGCGACAAAGTCGGGCGCGACGTGCTTTTTGTCGAGCGGGAAGGGGCGCAGGTCAAGGTCGATGTCAACGTCATGGCCTACGCCGCGCAGTTTCAGAAGCCCCAGCCCGTGATCGTGACGGGCGATGGCGTCTCGGGCGAGAAGCTCGCGCAGCTTGCGATGAACTCGCTGAAAGCCGCGATCCAGCCCGAGCCGGGCGCGAGTGTCAAGTACGACGATGTCGAGCAAGCTCCCATGCCCGAGCCGGGCCAGCCGACAGCGGTCATGGTTCCGGTGAGCGCGAGCGGGCCGGACCTGCTGCCCATCAAGAAGAAGATCGCGGTTCCCATCCAGCGCCGGGTGCTCGCCCGCCCCGAGGCCGAGACGCTGCTGTTCTCCAACAACCCCGAGCGCATCGAAAAATTCCAGACGCTGTATGTCGGGCGTTTGAAGGGAGCCGCGCGGCTTCTGTACCATCACCAGAGTGCGCTGGACACGGATGCCTGGTTCACCGCTGAGCTGATGAACGAGAGCGACGAGCCGTGCGAGGTCCAGGTGATCGGGGGCGATGCCGGGCCGGTGAGAGACACGGTGTGGGTCGGCTTTCGGGTCGCCAGCGAGTTTCTGACCGCCCAGAGTTCGGACTCGGGGATGGTGGTGATCATTCCGCCTCGCTCTCGCCTCGCGCTCCAGGCGGTTCGCTTGCCGGGCGGCCTGACGATCTCCGGGCTGCTGGAGCTGCGGCTTCTCTCGGGCAGCGAGCCGCTGGTCCGGGTCGCCGCCGAAAAACCCGGCGCAGCCTCGGCGCTCGACGAGGTTCTGGCCCCGACACCGCTCTCGGACGCGGGCAAGCAGGTTCTGGCCGACGCTAAAAAACTCTCGGAGCATGTCTACCCGAAGCCCAGCAAAAAAATCACCGCCAGCTACAAAGTGGGCGGCAACTTCCTCTTTCTTCCCATCGGGCGCTCGCCCATCGCGGCGGCCCAGGGCGACGAGCTTCTCGAAGGCAACTACGGCGTGTTCTACGACATCGTCCTGAACCTGGAAAACCCGACCGCTCAAACCGACGACGTGCGCCTGGTCTTCGAGGCGGCAGGCGGCATGGCGGGCGCGGTCTTCGAGATCGACGGCAAGCGCTCCGAGATTCCCCGGCTCGCCGCCGCCGCCGAGCAAACCTTGCTCACGTACCGCATGGAGCCAGGCGCAAAAAAGACCGTCCGGGTGCGAACCGTCCCGCTGTCTGGCTCCAACTACCCCGTAAAACTCATCGTCCGAAGTTAAACTGTTTCCGGGAAAAACCGGCTCTCGACGCGCTGGGAGCCGGTGAATTTTACGCCTTCGGCCTCTAATTTCTGGCGCTGAAGCTTGGCGAGGGCGGGGTCTTTTTTGTGGATCGGAAGGAAGCCGTCCCAGCCGACGACGCGCCACCACGGGACGCCCTCGGGGGTGAAGGCGAGGGCTTTTCCGGCCATTCGCGCCGTGACGCCCGCAAGCGCTCCTAACTGGCCGTAGCTACAGACCTGGCCCGGCGGGAGCGCACGGGCGGCTTCGTAGACGGCGGCAAACCAGGGCGGCTCTTCCATCAAGCCATTAATTCTCGTCGTCGGGGCGCTCGTACTTGGCGCGGATCTCGTCGCGCAGGGAACGTAGCTCGGCGGAGAGCGGACTCTCGGAGTCGTTCTTGGGCGTCGGGGTCGGCAAGGGGCGCGTCCAGCCGTCGGGGAGTCGGTCGTTCTCCCAGCGGTTGCGGGCGCGGACGCGCAGGTCGCGCAGGGCTTCTTCGTCCTCCGGGGTCGGGACGAAGTGAAGCTCGATCTCCTCGCCGCGCGACTCACGGTAGACCGCCTCGGCGATGGAGACATACAGGACATCGCCCCGCTGGACACTGGCACCGGATGCCAGGTCAGGATGGCCGACGACCCGCGTGGGTTCTTTCTTGCGCGTGGTGCTCATCAGGATCAGACCTCCCTCAACTCGCGGCCCGGCGCCCACCAGAAGGGGGCGCGATGCCGCATTCACCTCAACGATCCGCCCTCCCAAAACCACCGACAGCGGTGTCGGGCGAGGGATCAACAGCAGGCCCGCAGGCCCGTCGGTGGGTGTCCAAAGACGCCGCTCGACTCTCACACCCTATTGTATCGGCATTTTCGCTACTTTTGCTGCATCCGGCAGCTCTCGCAGTGAGAAAATCGTCCTTTCTGCTGCTTCTTCGACACCCAAGCCGCCCCGCACGATGCAACAATTTTGCCAGCCCGCGCCCCGCGCCCCACCAATATCAGCCACAGGGTCGTTGCCGACGAAGAGAAGCTCCTCGGGGGAGAGCTTCGCGCGGGCTGCCGCCCACTCAAAAATTCGAGCGTCGGGCTTGGAGTAGCCCACTTCTGTGTCCACCGCGATCACGGCGAAAAACCGGTTGAGATCGAAGCGGGCCAGCTTCTCGCGCTGCATCGGGCCGGGTCCGTTGGTGATCAGCCCGAGCGTGAATTTTTCGCTCAGCGCCGCCAGAGCTTCGGTCACCTCGGGGAAAACAAACATTGCCTCGGAGCAAGCAAGCTCGTGGGCATCGACCAGGGCTTCTACGTCGCCCGAAAGCCCGAGTTTCTTCAGTGCGGCCACGCTCAGCCGCTCTCGAAGCGCTCGGGTGGGAAGCGTCGCCAGCTCGGTGAACCCCGGCGTCCCGACGCCATAGCCACGGACATACTCTTCGACCACCGCGTCTCTCAGTCCCTCAACCGCGATTCCCAGCAGGGCGGCACTGGCGACGAAACCGGCGTCTTCGGCGGCTTCATAGGAGATCAGGGTCTCATCGAGATCGAAGAAGATGCCGCGTAGCATCTCAGTACGGCCCGCCGTCGTCGCCTGGGCCAAGGTCGCCAGAGTCGGGCCGGGCCAGGGTCGTGCGCACCGACTCTTCCACAAACCCGCTCACGGCTTCTTCCTCGGCCAGCACGTTGATCTGCTCTCTCAGCTCCCGTATTTTCTTCTCGGAGCTACCCGGATCCGCCAGAATAATTTTCAAGCGATCTTGCAGCGTCTCTTTCAGCTCACGAAGCTCGCGCGCCCGGCTCGTCTCGCCAAAAAACGACTCCAGAATCTCTTCGTCTTCGGTTTTTAGCGCGTTCATTGCAGTAATTTTTCCATCCATTGTGTATCTTCGTCTGAGAGCGGTGGTTTTGGTGGCGGCATCTGGTAGTCGATGCGCCGGGAGTAACCGCCTTCGTCGTAGGTTCGAAGAAACGCCTGGGCCAGATCGAGTGAGACGCCGCCACTCGTCGGGGTCAGGGGAACCGTCACTGTGGCGGGCAGGGCGTCGCGCAGGGAGAGCGGCCAGCAGCCAAACGCGGGACCACTTCCTGCCCGGTGCAGGCAGAGCGCATAGTCGCAGGTCGCACGCGAGCGCAGCAAGGCACGAGGAACCGCAAGCACGTCCTGGCCGCCGCGTAGCAGGTCTATCTCCAGTAGATTGACTTCACTGGCGAGAAGCTGTGACTGCTTGGCCAGATACTCCCGCCGCCCCGCGCCCGCTTCTTTGTTTTTCGGACTGAGTAGCTCGATCACCGTCACCACGGACTCGTCGCGACCCCGGACCTCCAGAATCTCGATGAATGGCTCCCGGATCTCTTCCGGCGTGAGCAGAATCTCCAGCGGTGCCTCGGCCAGTGCCAGCGATCTCCCAGGCCTCTGGGGCCGACCGACCTCCAGCACGGCGGCATCGGCATAGAACGCCCGATCCACGCTCTCCAGGTATAGCCGCTCCCCCAGAGTCGCCACAAACCCCTCGGGGAGAAGCGTCGTGAGCTGCGCCCGGATGCTGTATAGCAGCGCCTGGTGGAAGTCCGCCCAGAGGCGTGCTTCTTCCAGGTACGGGTCCATTCCAGGAAACGGCGAGGGCATCGCTTATTTTATCAGGGCGAAGTCGCACTCGAAAGTGCGTCGCCAGGGAAGTTTCACGGAGCCGGGCTGAAGCCTCAGCCCGACCCCGATGCCTGATTTCTGGAGCTGCGCGAGCTTTTCGGTCAGCCCGGCCTCGATGTTCTCGCAAGTAAATTGCTGTTGCTCCGGCGAATCCGGGTCGGGGTCCTGGGTCCAGCCACGGGCGACGTTTTTTGCGCGGGCTTCGCGTCGAACCTCGGTCTGGTAGCCCCAGCCTTCGAGAAAGTGATGCGTTAGCGCGATTTTCTGCGCCGAGAGATCGGCCCGCTCGCCCGCCAGCCACAGCGAGGTGGCCTGCGCGACGGTCGTCCCGAGCGAGTTGCCCGCTGTGTTCCATGCGCCAAAGCTCGCCAGCGCCCCGAGGTTCACGGGGGAGCTTTCCGAGAGAAGTAGCTCCAGGGCGAGCGGGTCTGCTCCGTTCGGGTAGGCCACATCGCCCAGTGCAACTAACTTTCCGGCCTTCTGCCACGCGCCGATTTTCTCAAACAAAACTCGGTACCCGGCCTCGCGCGACTCTCGCTCGGACGGCGCAAAGCTTGCACGCCACTCGGTGCGCACAGGCGACGGCGTCAGAACCGCTAAAATAATATCGGCAACCTCGGGATTGTGGGAAAGAGCGCCGCCGCATGCCCCGATCTGCCCCTCGACCGTCAGGCGAACCGCACGGTCTTCGTAGGGGGCCGTGATCTCCTCACCGCCGGGGTGCGAGTAGACCGGGCAGATTTTTGGCGCTTTCTCAAGTTGCGTGCAAAGCATCCGTGCGACCAGAGCGCTGCCCACTTCGTCCGCGCCGGGATGCATCATCGTCTTTCCCGCCACGGCATCGCCGAGGCGCACCAGCCAGCCTTCGAGGTAGCTTTTTTCAAAGCTCGGCATGCCCCAGGGCGACGTGTCATCCGACGTAATTAAAAGAAAGTCCAGCCCGCCGCGTGCGAGCAAGTCTACGAGCGCGAGGTTCACCGCGTGGTTTCGCTCGCGGCGCATGAGCCAGTCTCGGGTATTTTCGCCGGGAACTTCAGCTTCCAGAGCGTTCAATTTCTCCAAGTCTTCGGGTTCTAAAACCCCAAGACTCTTTTTATGTAAAAGCTGCGAGATTTTATAAATTCTCGTGCCCCAATTTTTCCAGTACAGCGGCTCTTCCACGCAGTCATCGGCATTGGAGACTCGGGTAATCAAAGCAAACAAAGAAATCGGGCACGAAATTTTCTCAAGAACTCTCAATCGAGCCAGCCCGTCCATCGCAGACGCATCGGAGATGCGTGAGTTGATGAGGTTGCCCCAGGCCAGAAACTCCGCGCTCGCCACAACGCCGTCAGCGTCTTTTGCGGCTTCTTCAAGCCACGCGCCCACCGCCTCGGTGTCGGCGGGCGTCCGGCCCTGCCCCCGAATCTCTTCGGGGGGTAGCTCTAAGCTCGCTCCGGCGATGGCAGCGATCTGGGCAGGGTAGCGGGTATTCACAGGGCGCTCGTCGAGCGGAATCAAAACGATCTTCACGAAGGAAATTGTATCTCAGGATCGGCGGAACTGGTTGTCCGCGCCTCCGGGTGTGCTCCCGGCGTGTTCCCCACCCCGACCCTGGCGACGGACCGACTCGAACGGTCATGCACGAGCTCTTACTCCCACTTGAAAGGTGGGCGAGTGGCCTTACCTTTAGACGACGTCGCGCTTTCTCTTTACCACGCGGCGGGCGCAAAATCCTTCCAGAGCTGGCCGGAGCAGAGCGTCCCCTCGGTGAGAAAGGCGGTCAGCGGGTCGAGCACGCGCACGGCGGCGTCCTCGAAGTCGAACGGGGCGGCGATCCCGGCCTGCGCCTGGCTGGCGTGCTGGAGGCTGACCCAGCCCGGATCGACCGCGTTGACAAAGACCCCGAGCCTGCGGTATTCGTCGGCGATGGTCCGGGTGAAGATATTCAGCGCGGCCTTGGCCATGTTGGTGTGCGGGTGGAACTCGGACTTGCGCCTCTGCTCGAAGCGGCCTTCCTGGGACGTGACGTTCACCACAAACGACGGAGCGGAGCGCTCCAGCAGCGGCTTGAGGCGGCTGGTGAGCAAGAACGGCGCGACGCCGTTGATGAGCTGGGCCTCGACCACCTCCAGGGCGCTGACCTCGTGGTCGCGCAGCCGCCAGGAGTCCGAGACCTCCACCGGAGATGTCAGCACCAGCGCCTCGGAGAGCGGCAGCGGCGCGAGGGCCGAGGAGAGCGACTCGCCCGCCTCCAGCGCCGCGAGCACGGGATTGGGCAGGCGCAGGGTCTGCGCGGCGTTGTTGACGAGAAGATCGAGCCGGGGAAGCTCCGTAGCAAGCCGGGTCGCCAGCGCCTCCACCCCGACCACGTGCCGGAAGTCCAGCCCGATCAGGGTCAGCTTCGCCTGCCAGCGGGAGTAGTCGGGCTGCGCTTCGTAGCGCCGGAGCGCATCCGACGGAAAGCGGGTGAGTGCGATCACCTCGGCCCCGGCGCGAAGCAAACGAAGCGTCGTGGCTTCCCCGATCCCGACCCGCGCCCCGGTGACGAGCGCAACCCGCCCCGCAAGGTCCGGCAGAGGTGTCTCGCGTTTTTTCTGGCAGAGCGCTCCGCAAACCGGGCAGCACAGTCGATACAATAGATGGGATTCACTACCCCGTTGCTTGCAGACAATGCAGCGCAGCCCGTTTGTCTTCATCCCCCTTCAGGATACCGCAATGCTCTTCTGGAAGAAAAAGAAACCCGCCGAGCCGTCCCTCTCGCCAAACACCACAGCGGAAGAACTGGATCGGCTCTTCAAAGACTACGTCCTGGCCGGGTCACGTCAGGATCGAAGACTCCTCCCCGTCCTGGCACGGCACCCGAACATCTCCCCGACATTGCTTTCCGAGCTGGCGACTCAGTGTCCGCAAGAAGCAGCGCAAAACCCATCGCTTCCACTGATTCTACTGGAGCAGCCAGATTTCTTCGCCAAAATCAGAAGACATTTTCTTCACAACTGGCTCAGAAACGAATCCACGCCACTCATTTTCCTTCAGGGATTGTGCCTGCACCCGGATCTGGCCATCGCGGATGCGGCGCGACGGCACGTCCTCGTTGCGGGTGAGGCGGAGTCCGGCTGGCACGACGACATGTACGCCTACTTTCGGAACCAGCCGATGAAAAACGAGTGGCTTCTGCTGGAGATGGCCGAGACTGTCGGCCCGCCCGATTGGGTCGTCATCCAGCTTGCCGGGAGCCGCAACGGGCAGATTCGAGCGGCGGCGTTAGCGCTGCCGGGGATGGAGCGACTGCGGAGCCTGGTCGTGCGGGCGTCGGGCCTGAAAGACGTCTCACGGCTCGGGCCTGCGCCGTGCGGGCGGGTCTCGAAGGCTGAGCTGTCCTGGCTGGCCGAGGGGCCGCCCTTCTTCCAGACGCTCGCCGCGCGTCACCCGAAGACGCCGCCCGACTTCCTGGAGAAGCTGTCCCGCGACCCGGACGGCTTCCTTCGAATCCGAGTCGCTCGCAATCCGTCCGCCCCGTCCGACGTTCTTCGAAAGTTCGCAAGCTCGCCTGCTGAAGCCGAGCGAATTGCGGTTTTGAGAAACCCCGCCTGCCCTATCGAGATTCTTCAAACGCTGAAAAACGATCCGTCCGAGCGCGTCCAGACGATCCTGACGCACCGGGAGTCGGCCATAAAATCAGGCACGTCCCGACGGATCTCGCGCGAGCGACGCCTGCCGCTGCGGGCCGTTCCCTCGCGCCACACGGCTCTCTCGGACGAAGAGCGTCAGGCGCTGGTGAAGTCGCCCCGGTTCCGGGACCGAGTGCGGGCCGCCTGCGACCCGTTTTTGTCAGAAGAGGCGCTTTACCGACTCGCAGGCGATCCGAACGGGCGAGTCCGGCGTGCTGCCAGAAGCCGTGGCGGCGTCCGGGAGCAGACCTCCAGGTTCGGTATGCCCGAGTCGCTCAGCCAGGTTATCGATGCAATGACAACGACTCCTTTTCCGGGAGTGCTGGATCTCTACGCCGAAAGCGCTGAATTTCAGCTACGTCTCGCGGCTCTCGGAAACCCGGCACTCCCGGAAAACCTTATCGAGCAACTTACCCGCGACGGCAATTCCTGGGTCCGCGCCGCCGCCCAGCGCCGTAAAGCGACCGGAAAGCCGCTTGATCTCTTCGGCCCGGTAGCCCTCCAAATCATGTCGCGGAGCGACTTCGTGCCGAAGCCCCCAGACGCCCACGTCCGTGTGGGCGGGTAGAAGGGGCGGATCACACCAGCAGGACGGCTTCGCCAAACGGAAAACCGCTCAGGCTCAGGCCGCCAGGAGCGACCACCCAGAGCGTCGCGAGGGCGGGCGGCGGGTCGGGGAAGGTTCCGTAGCCGTCGGTGAGGTAGACGCAGAGTGCGTCGGGGATGCCGTCCTCGTGGATTTTCTTCTCGACCGCTTTGAAAAACGGGCGAAAGTCCGTGCCGCCGCCGCCGCGTGGCCGGGGAATTTCGTCGTAGGCCGACTCCAGGCGATGCGGGCCGTACGCGTCGGCGTCGGCCCACCACAGGTCCGCCTCGATGTGCGGGTAAGCGCTCAGAATTCCGAGTAGCTCGCTCACAAACAGCTTGAGTTCGGCGACTCCTATCGAACCCGACGTATCGATGCAGACGAAGACCCGCACCGAGTCGGACTGAAGCGTCTCGACGTACAGCCCGCGATAGATCAGCCGTCGGTCCAGCTCGGAGAAGTCCGTGGGTGTCCGCACGAGGTAGCGCCAGAGGTAGCTGCGCCAGTTCAGCCGCGCCGGTTCCAGCCCGCCCAACTCGCGGTCCAGCCCGGCGGGCACGCTCCCCTGTCCCGAGGCTTGAACCAGGGTCTTTGCCTGCGCGATGGCCTGCTTCCAGTGCGCCTCGATGCTCTCGCGTCCGCCCGGTCCAGGAGTGAGCAGGTCTTCCCCGCCCTCGGGCAGGGTGAGCGTGACCGCGTGCTTGTCTAAGAGTGCGTAGACCTCCTCGACGCTGAACCCTTCCCACTCTTTCTTGCGAACCGCGCCTTTGGGCAGGGTCAGCCCGGCCCCGCTCACAATCCCGTTCACGACAATGTCGCAGGCCACGTTCCAGGCAAGCGGCTCGCGCGGGCCGCGCCGCACGACGTGAAGCAGCGCGGCGTGCAGCACTTCATGGAGCAACACGCCATCGACCTCTGCGGGAGTGAGCCGCGCCAGAAACTCCCGGCTCCAGAAGATGTCGCGCCCGTCGGTGGCCGCCGTCTGGATGTCATCCCGGAGCGAGGAGCGGGCAAACAGCGCCAGCGCCGCAAAAAACGGCTGACGGCTCCGCAGGCGCAGGGTCGCGCCGGACAGGCGTTTTTCCAGCTCCAGGTCGGTCATGACGCAAAGAGCTTCAGGTGTTCCTGGACCGCCTGCCAGAGCTTCGGGTCGCGCCGGGCAAGCTCCGCGAGTGCGCCCATCTGGCCTCGCGCCCGCAGCAGCCGAAACAGGTCGGTGCAGAACAGCCCGAGCCACTCGGGGCTGGCTTTGCTGACCAGCCACGAGAGTGCGTTGTAGGCACGCTCCCCGACGTTTTCTCCGAGCGGTGCGCGTGCCGTCAGGCCAATCGCGACGGCGTAGCGGGCGCTCGGCTCGCTCGGAAACCCGATCCTCGCGCCGTCGCCCTCTAAGATTTTCTCTAAAGACGGCAGGCTGGCGTAGACTTTCTCAAACGCCCAGAACTCGGTCGCGGCTCCCTCGCCGACCGCCGCCGCGATATCCAGCTCGGCTTTCAAGAGCTGCGAGGCCATCTCCCAGGAGCGCGGCGACGGCCAGGCGGGTTGGAGCGGGTCTAATTTATGGAGCAGCGTCGGGCGAAACGCCAGGAACGCAATCAGCCGGTCCGAGAGATTTCTCTCCAGCGCGTAGGCTTTGAAGCTGTCTAAATCCGGCTCGACCGAAAGATGCAAAAAGCGATTGGCGAGCGGCGCGGGCATGTCGAACACCGAGGCGCGGTCTTCCTTGCGGTTGCCCGCCGCCCAGACCAGCCAGCCATCGGGCACGGCGTAGGAGCCGACTTTCCGGTCTAAGATAAGCTGCTGCGCGATCCCCTGCATCACGGGCGGGGCCATGTTCAGCTCGTCTAAAAACAGAATCCCGGTGCCCTGCGTCGGCAGAAACTCGGGCGGGAGCCAGCGCGAGACCTTGCCGTCGGGGACGGGCAGCCCGCGCAGGTCGGTGGGGGCGAGCTGCGAGAGCCGCACATCGATGCACCCGATCCCCGCGCCCGCTGCGACCTGCGCCACGAGCGCCGACTTCCCGACTCCGGGCGGCCCCCAGAGCATGGTCGAGAGCATGACCTGTTTTGCCACGAGCTTTTCTAAGTACGTCTTCAGTTCCTGCGGCGTCATTTGTTTTCCAGTTTCTCACTATCGCCCAGCCGAGCCATTGCCGCAAATCGAACGAGCGTGCTGGCGTCGCGCTTGAGTCGGTGGAGGCGCTGGCGGGTGACACTCGGGCTGAGCGCGACGCCGAGTCGGTCGGCGGGGTGGTGGGAGCGGGCGGCGGCCCGGATCGCGGTCGGGTCGGTGAGGCTCGACGCCAGGACGCAGCGCTGGCCGGGGGTGCAGCCTCGGCGCTCATCGCGCCAGTTCCAGAAGTCCATGGGGCGCGGAACTTCGTCTACAAATTTCCAGCCGAAGCGCTCCAGAAGCCACGAGGGGGCGCGGCCCTCGCGCCACCAGCGCCGCAGGGTGCGAGAGCGCGGCGAGAGGTTTTCCTGAAGCCAGCCTTCCACCGAGATATCCGGCTCCAGCGCGACGTGCTGCCGGGCGGCCTCGCGGACGCTCGGGGCGGGGTGGATTGCTATCGCCTCGACGAACCAGCGCGGGGTATTCGGCTCGCGCAGGGCACGCAGGAGCCGCTCGGGGTGCCGACGCCCGATCACGCCAGGGTCTTCGAGCAGGAGCAGCGGCGCGGCAGGGTTGGCGCAGAAGCTCGCGGGCAGCCGGGCGAGCAGAAGCTCCAGCACATCGGGCGGGGTGTTCGGGTTGCGCGTCAGGTCGTCGAGCGCCGAGCCGGGGCGAGCCTTTTGGTTTCGATGTTGCTCAAAAAGCGTCCGGAGCGTCGCAGAAGTGTCGTTCACAGCCCGTCACTCCGCCAGGCATCCTCGGGCCGGAAGCGCCAGATAGGATTTTCGAGGCGCTGGGCAGCGAGGGCGCGAACGATTTTGTGGCTGTCGGCGCTTCGGGCGGAGATTGCACTTCGGCCCAGACGCGGGTTGAGCAGTGCACCGAGCCGCAGAAACGGAGAGAGCGCCCCGACAAACTCGTCGGGGTCGGTGCGGGGCGAGCGCAGGGCAAGAAGCTGAAGCTGCGATCCTTCGTCGGCGATCCCCCGGCCCAGCCACGGGGCATCCAGCAAGCGCCCGACGCGCCCAAAGAGCCAGCGCCGCTCGATGGCTCCGGTCGCGACAAGCTGCCGACGAACCTCGTCGCTGCCTGGCGGTAGCCCCGCGAAGAAAACAGAAAATTCGTCGAGAGTTTCTTCGTCCGCCAGCCCGACATGGCCAGACGCGGCCTCGCGAACCGTGGGGTCGGGGTGGGCGCTGAGTAGCAGCAAGAGCGGCTCGGGGACATCGGTGCGAAAGAGCAGCCGACTCAGGGCCAGCGGCGAGGCACGGAGCAGAAACTCCGGGTCTTCCAGCGGTGCCAGAATCAGCGCGGGGTTTCGAGCGACGGCGAACGGGACTCGCGCCAGCAGCTCGCCCAGCGCCTGCGGCGGCGCGGACGGGTTCCTGGCCAGCGTCTCGGCTACCGCCGGGTGGCTCCCCCAGCGCTCCGCCAGGTCCGTCAGCCGCTCGGGGGGCGCAAACAGATCTCCCGCCTCACGCAGCGCCGCCGAGACCAGCCGCGCCCGCGCCGAGCGCTCCGAGCGCCGAACCGCACGCCCCGCCAAGGCTCAGCCCACCCCCAGATCGTTCACAAAATGCGCGTCATCGGGAAACGAAATAATTTCTAACTCGATGCTGACCACCTCCCGGACGCGCAGAAGCACTTCTTCGCCCGTCCACGGACCCTGCGTTTTTTCCAATTGCCCGGTTGCCAGGTGCCGTGCCAGCTCGCCCGGCGTCCGCAAGCCATAGGGCAGCCCGGTCTTTTTTCGAGAGAGTGGCGGCCAGCGGCTCGCCCCGAGCGCTTTGCCAAGCTGCGGCCAGACCTCGGGGTGCGCCAGGATCGGCTTGAGCGCAAGCAAGTCCGCGCTCTGCGTCACCTGAGTGCGCGGAATCCGTAGCCTCTGAAGCACCCGACGAACCTGGTAGAACGCCCGCTGAGTCCGGCACTCACGCCCGCTCTGGCGCGGCACCCTCCGCGCGACGAAAAGCGCCAGCTCGCGCACCGTCCCGATCCGCTCGGCATCCCGATCACGAATCTCGATGTCGAACGCTTCCTCGGTCGCCATGATGACTTGAATACTGTCCAGGCCCATCTATGCCTCCTCTTGCTTTGTCTTGCTGGTGAGAATATGATCTTCCCAGCGTCCGTTGATCTTCAAATAATCTCTGGCGTACCCCTCGACGGTGAACCCCAGCCGACGGAGCAGTCGTCCGCTACGCTCGTTGCGGGGCAGGTAGTTGGCCTGGACCCGGTGCAGGTCTAATTCCTCAAAAATATAGTTTAGCGCGACGGGAAGCCCCTCGGTCAGATAGCCGTTTCCCTGCGCGTGCTCGGCGAGATTGTAGCCCAGGTTGGTCATCTGCGCCGGGCCATACACAATCGCGGTGAACGCGATCATGCCGCAGAGCCTGTCGTCGTGGCGCGTCCGAACCAGCAGAGTTCGCTGGCCGGGATCGGTCGCCCGCGTCGAAAGCTCGCGCTCCCAGAACGCGGGCGTGAAGTAGCTCGGGGTTCGCTCGGGCGACCACGGCGCAAGATGCGGCCAGTTCTGCGTGAGATAGCCTGCGATCTCCTCGGCATCGGAAGCCGCGCTCGGGGTGTGCAACCGAAGGCGCTCGGTTTCCAGCACGCCGTCTTTCACGGCAGTATCAGGCAGGCGGCACCGATGACGGCGGCGTCGGGGCCGAGTCCGGCGGGCAGGATCGGGGTTCGAGCCAGGCCGGAGAGCGTCCGCGCGGCGAAGACTTTCCGGGCAGGCTCCAGAAGGTACTCGCCCAGCCCGTCGACAAGCCCGCCGCCGACGATAAACGCCTCGGGGCCGAACAGATTCGCCAGGCTCGCCAGGCCCAGTCCTAAATCCTCGCCCACCTGACGGGCGGCACTCAGCGCGGCAGGCGTGGCAAGAGCGACAAGCTTTGCGATCTCCGGCCCCGTGAGATTCGGGTCGCCGCCGTTCTCGACAAAGTGATTCTTAAACGCGCCTCCGCAGCAGAACTGCTCCAGCGAGCCGCGCGTGGTGAAGTCGGTGGACGGTGCCTCGGGGTACAGAATCAGGTGCCCCAGCTCCGTGCCCTGACCCTGCGGCCCATGAACGAGCTTGCCGCCGTGGACCAGCGCCCCGCCGACGCCCGTCCCAAGCGCGAGAAAGACGACGTGCCCCATTCCGCGCCCCACGCCGAAGCGCATTTCCCCGGCGGCGAGCGCGTTGACATCGTTGTCGGCCCGCGCCGGAACTTTCAGCTCTTTCTCGAACGTCTCGGCAAGCCTCTGCCCGGTCCAGCCCGGCAGGATCGGGGTGGCATCGACCACGACGCCCAGAGCCGGGTCGATCTGCCCGGCGGCCCCGATCCCGACCCCAAAAATCTCCTGGCCCGCGCAGAGCTTCCTCCCCAGCGCGACCGCCCGCGCCAGAACAGAATCCCCGCCCTCGGACGCCCGCGTCGGGACGCGCTCACTCAGAAGCACCTCGCCCGTCTCGGAATCGATCACGCCCGCCGCGATCTTCGTCCCGCCGATATCCACTCCCAGAAGCCGCATGCCGAAATTATACGCCACCGCTCCGCCGACATGAACATCGGTGCCCCGCCGATGTTAATATCGGGGAACCGCCGATATAAACATCGGTGGCTAAGGGCTACGCCACGATGTCCTCCGGACGTGGGGAATCTTCTGTTTCGTGGGGAGCATCGGGTTGTTCGAGAAGCATCCAGAGCTTGCCGCTGGTATGGTGTTGTTTCTGGTTGCGAATGTACGTCGCCACTCGATCAATTCCGGAACGATCCACTGCAAAAACGCCGTAGCCTTCGGCCCAGGCGAAGTATCGCTGGGGCCAGAGATCTCGTGCCAGAGAAGAAGATACCCCTTTCATCTGTTTGACGAGACAACCGATACTTACTGATGTGGGAAAGAGCAATAGAATATGAATATGATCTGGCATACCATTGATCGCGATGATTTTTGCATTCAATTTCTGGGCCTCCGCAATGATACATCGATATATTATTACTTCCATGTCTTTATGGATTATCGTATTTCGCTCTTTTGCGGTCCACACGATATGCAACGGAACCTGCACATAGTTTCTTCGAAAAACACTCATTTTTTTCTCTCCTCTACTTATTACAACGGGTGAGATTGCCGATTCTGACAAAAATCGACGAAAATTCCCAAAATTATTTTTACAACGCTCCCACGTCCGGAGGACATCGTGGCGTAGCCCTTAGCCACCGATGTTCATATCGGCGGTTCACCGATGTTTATATCGGCGGTTCACCGATGTTCATATCGGCGGGACACCGATGTTCATATCGGCGGGACCACGTCGGCGGAAATTTGATGGGTATAATCATCCCCGATGAAGCCTTCTTTGATTGTTCCGCTCTGGCCCGGCGCAATGCCCGGCCCCGCCGCCGATGTTCTTGGTCCCGAGGCCGACCAGACAAAACCTGGCGAGGGGCGCACGGGAGGCAAGAGCGTCATCCGCCTGGGGAACGTCGCGCGGCCCGAGCTGCATGTCTTTCTGCCGCCCGCATCGAGGCGCAGCGGGGCGGGCGTCGTGATCTGTCCGGGCGGCGGCTTCAACATTCTGGCGTGGGATTTAGAGGGCACCGAGGTCGCAAGCTGGCTCAACAAGCGCGGAGTCGCGGCGTTCGTGCTGAAGTACCGAGTCCCGACGGGCAGGCAGAGACAAAACTGGCTCGGCCCGGCGATGGACGCACAGCGCGCCCTGCGGCTGGT
This sequence comes from Armatimonadota bacterium, assembly GCA_031363095.1. Classification (GTDB taxonomy): domain Bacteria; phylum Armatimonadota; class Armatimonadia; order Armatimonadales; family Armatimonadaceae; genus JANLTX01. Next base: position 18,882 of record JANLTX010000041.1, read on the forward strand.
GCGGGCGGGCCGATTCGGAGTCGAGAAGCTGGGCATCTTAGGCTTCTCGGCAGGCGGCAAGACGGCAGGCGCGGCGCTGCTTCAGAACGGAAAGTCGCTCTACGAGCCACAGGATGACGCGGACCGGGCGTCGTGCCGACCGGACTTCGGGTGCCTGATCTACCCGGCCTACTTCTGCGACGAGCGTAGCCAGCTTCTGCCCGAGTGGGGCGAGAAGTTCACCCGCGAGACGCCTCCGCTGTTTCTGGCGCACACCGCCGACGACCCCGTGACGTGCCATTCCAGCATCGGGCTGTTCGTCGCCGGGCAGAAAGCCGGGGCAAACGTCGAGCTGCACCTGTGGGAGTCGGGGGGGCATGGCTACGGCCTGCGCCCGGAGAAGGGCAAGCCCGTGACGACCGACTGGCCGGTCCAGTGCGAGAAATGGCTCCAGCAGCGCGGAATTTTAAAAAATCGTTAGCTCAGCTACCGCTACGCCGCCCGCGCCTTTTTCTAAATCGGTCGGGAAGAAGCTCGACCAGCTCTTCCAGGGCGTCGTCCACGGTGACGATTCCCTGGATTCTGTCTTCCGAGTCGATCACGGGCAGGGCCAGAAGATCGTAGTGGTCCATGGCCTCGGCGACCTCTTCGAGCGGGGCATCGACGTGAATCCGAATGACGTTCTCGACCATGATGTTCCAGAGCGGCGTGGTCGGGTTGGCGACGATCAGGTCGCGAAGCGAGATCACGCCCGCGAGTTTTTCGTCCGGCTCGGTGACGTAGACATAGTAGATCGTCTCGGCGCTCGGGGCCAGCTCGCGGAGGTGGGCAATCGCGCCCTCAGCCGTGAGATCGGTGGGCAGCGCGACGAACTCGGTGGTCATCATCCCGCCCGCCGTGTGCTCGTCGTAGGTCAGAAGCTCTTTGACATCGGAGGCCTCTTCGTCCTCCATCTCGTCGAGCAGCTCTTTGCGCTTGGAGCCGGGCAAGTCCTGCACCAGATCGGCGGCATCGTCCGGCTCCATCTCTTCTAAGATATCGGCGGCTTTTTCGACATCCATGCGCCCGATCAGGTCGGCGGCGGCCTCTTCCTCCATATCGGTGACCACGTCGGCGGCGACCTCGACATCCAGGCTACCGATGTAGGCGTCCTGCTCCTTGGGGCTGAGCTGCTCTAAAATATCGGCGATATCGGCGGGGTGCAGCTCGTGGAGCCCGTCGCGGCTGGTCCGAAGCCTGAGAACGCCGTCGCCGTCGGTCTGAGGCGTGGAGGCTACGTCGCGCCAGTCGATGAACGTGGACTCGCGCATCTTGAGGGTGCGGGCGAGCGCCTCGCCCCAGCCCGTGGGAAGCAAGCGCCGCAGAACCGCTTTGTGGCCCGGATCGACTCCGACCACCAGCAGTCCGCCGTCGGGCGTGCGCGTGAGCCGAACATCTGAGACCCGCACGACCCGATGATCGCCCGTGTCTACGATTTGCTTGTCTAAAACGTCGCGCTTCAGATAGAGATCGAGCGCACCGGGCGTGTAGTCGCTCGTGGCGTTCTCAGCAAGCTTCCAGCCGCCGTCGGTGTCGGCCAGAGCGTTCAGCGCCACGGTGCGGCTACCGGCGACAAGCGCCACGACGCGCGGGTACTCGCCGCCCGTCCCGCCGTGAGCGATCACCTCGCGCACCGGCCCGATCCCGATTACCTTCGTTCCCAGCAGCTGTGTCAGGAACTCCAGAGAGTCACTTTCCATGATTTGCCTGGAACAGTATATCGGATTCCCCCGGCCCCAATGATGGGAGTGATCCTCCGACATAAACCCGCCGACATGGACGTCGGGGGCTGCGGGCGCGCCGTGATGTCCTGCGGACGTACCGAACTCGGACTACGTCCGAAGGACCTTGTGGCGAAGCCCTTAGCCGCCCGTGTTTATACGGGTGGACCGTGTTTATACGGGCGGATCGGGTGGGCGGCGTTATCGGACCGGGGAACCCTTCCCGCTCTCGTAGCGTTCCAGACGCCATGAGAGAACCAATTACTGACTGGCCCGGCTGGCGCGGCCCCCGGCGCGACGGGCACCTGAGCGGGTTTCAGGCACCGAAAGCCTGGCCGAAGAGTTTCGCGAAGAAGTGGACGGTGAGCGTCGGGGAGGGACACAGCTCCCCCATTCTCGTCGGCGAGCGGGCGTTCGTGCTCGTGCGACGCGGCGAGACCGAGCACACGCTCTGCCTGGACGCGGCCAGCGGGAAAACGGTCTGGGAAGACAAAGTGGCGGCACCCTTCGACTCGGTGATCTTCCCCGCCCAGCGCCTCGGGAAATCGCCCCGCTCGACGCCTTTATTCTCCGGCGGCAAGCTCTACGTCATCGGGGTCAACGGGCTACTCAGCTGCCTCAATGCTCGCTCGGGCCGGGCGCTCTGGCGAAAAGACTTCTCGAAAGCCTTCAAAATCCCGATGCCCGTCTGCGGCGCGTCGCTCTCGCCCCTGATCGACGGAACAAAACTCTACATTCATGTCGGCCACGGCGACGAAGGCGCGTTTCTGGCGCTCGACAAAGACTCTGGCGCGGAGCTGTGGCGCTCGGTGGGCGAGGGGCCGGGGTACACATCGCCCCAGCTTCTGACCCTTGGCGGGAAAAAGCAGCTCGTCACGGCGGCGCACAACTCCTGGATCGGGCTGGACCCGCTCGCGGGCAAGCTGCTCTGGCAGGTAAAAATTCGGCAGAACTATTTCAATCACAACTCGATCACTCCGGCCATTGCGGGCGACACGCTGTTCTGCGGCGCAAACCAGCGCCCGACGCTCGCCCTCAAAATTGAGCCAGCTATCGGGGGATTCGCAACCCGGACTCTGTGGGAGACGCGCGATGTCACCATGAGTACGTCCAGCCCGGTTGTGAGCGGAAATCGGCTCTATGGCATCAGCGAGAAGCGGCGCGGCCAGGTGTGTGTGTTGGATACTTCCGACGGGAAAGTGCTCTGGAGTTGCGAGGGCAACAAAGGCGACAACGTGACCCTGATCGATGCGGGCGAGCATCTCTTTGCGTTCTCGTTCGACGGCACGCTGTTCGTGTACAAAAAGCTTCAAAGCGGCCTCGCGCAGGTCGCCCGCTACGAGCTGGCCGACGGCGCGACCTGGGCGTCGCCCGCGCTCTCGGGCAACCGGATGCTGGTGAAAGGGGCCGACACCCTCTCGCTCTGGATGGCGTAGGCTCTTCTGTCCCCCGAGTGGAGTTTTTCGGCCTTGCCCGAAAAACTCCCTCGCCCCCGCTGGCTCCCTCGCAAGCTCGGGGCAGGGGGAGCCGAGGAACGAGGCGAAACGCACGGGGGACAGTGGCAGGTGCCTGCGCCCACTCTGGCGAACTATAGGCGCAATGGAAGCACGTGCTCTGAAGATCCACCCCGACGACGACGTTGCCGTTTTGCTCTCCCCCGCAATTGCCGCCGGGACAAAAATTGTCGTCGAGGGCCGCATGTATCGCACCGACCAGGCGATTCCCTCCGGCCACAAGATAGCCCTCCGCCCGCTCGCACCCGGTGAGACCGTCAAGAAATACGGTCAGCCCTTTGCCCGCGTCACGCAGCCCATCACGGAGGGAAGCTGGCTCCACACCCACAACGCCGCCACGACCCTCGGCAGCAACGAAGCGTATGCGTACACCCCCTACTCTTCCCCCACTCCCCACTCCCCACTCCCCACTCCCTCCTTCTCCGGCTACCTCCGCGCCGACGGGCGGGTCGGGGTTCGCAACGAACTCTGGGTTCTGTGTACGGTCGGGTGTATCAACCGGGTCGCCGAGGAGGTCGCGCGGCAGGCGCACGCAAAGCTCGCCGGGCGCGGCGGGATCGAGGGCGTCTATGCGTTCACCCACCCGTACGGCTGCGCCCAGATCGGCGGCGATCTCCAGCAAACACGCCGCGCGATAGCCGCGCTCGCCGCACACCCGAACTGCGCCGGGGTTCTCTTAATGGGCCTCGGGTGCGAGAACAACGCGCTCAGAGATCAAATCGACGCTCTGAGAGTGGCTGATAACAATAGAGTGCGATATTTTTCGGCGCAAGAAGTGAGTGATGAATTAATAGAGGGCATAAAATTACTCGAAGAGTTAGCTGAGATCGCCCAGAACGACAAAAGAACGGTTCAGCCGCTGAGTAAATTAGTCTTAGGCATGAAGTGCGGTGGGTCCGACGGTTTTTCCGGGCTGACGGCAAACCCGCTGGTCGGAGTTCTCTCGGATCGCTTGGCTTTGGCGGGCGGCGTGAGCATTTTGACCGAAGTCCCCGAGATGTTTGGAGCCGAAAAGCTCTTGATGGCCCGCGCGAAAGACAAAGCGACGTTCTTAGCCACCGAGAAACTAATCAATGACTTCAAGGATTATTTTAGAAAGTACAACGAGCCGATAAGCGAGAACCCCGCGCCCGGAAACAAAGCCGGGGGCATCACGACGCTCGAAGAGAAATCGCTCGGGTGTATCCAGAAAGGCGGCGCGACCGCTCCGATTGCCCATATTTTAGGCTACGGTGTCCCCCTGGCCCCCAATAATGGGGGAGAAGCAGGGGGAATCGCGCTGGCGTACGGGCCGGGCAGCGATGTGGTTTCCTGCACGACGCTTGCCGCCGCAGGAAGTGCGCTGGTACTCTTCACCACCGGGCGCGGAACCCCGTTCGGAACCTGCGCCCCGACCTATAAAATCTCGTCCAACTCGGACTTAGCCCACCGAAAGCCCGGCTGGATCGACTTCAATGCAGGACGACTGATCGACGACGGAATTCCCCTCGAAGCCCTGGCAGACGAGCTTCTTTTAGATATTTTAGCCGTCGCCAGCGGCGAGAAACAGACAAAAGCCGAACAAAACGGTTGCCGAGAGATCGCCCTCTTCAAAGATGGAGTGATTAATTAGGGGAAAGGGGAGTGGGGAGATGGGGAATGGGGAGTTGGAAGAGAGGCAGTCTTACCATAGTCTGGCTGCCTGGCGTCAGGGAATGGACCTGGCAGAGCTTTGCTACCGGCTGACGGCGGCGTTTCCTCGGGACGAAGCCTTTGGAATGACGTCACAGATCCGGCGTGCGGCAGCCTCCGTTCCTGCCAACATCGCTGAGGGATACGGACGTGAGGGACGCCGGGAGTTCATTCAGTTCCTGCGAATCGCGCAAGGCTCTCTCAAAGAGCTGGAGACACACCTGCTTCTTTCGGAGCGCGTCGGGCTGGCGCTTCCCGAAGCCTCGCGCCCCGCACTGGAGCTGGCAGACCGTACCGGCAGAACCCTGCGTGGCCTGATCCGCAGTCAACAATCTCAAATCCAGGAAACCCCCTCCCCCTACAAAAACCACACCCCACACCCCACACCCCACTCCCCCAAGATTCTCGCGTTTGGAACCGGGGTGCTTCTGCGCGGGCTGGTTGCGGACCTCGCAGAGCGGGCCGAAATGCAGATCACGATGGTCTCGCAGACGCCGTCGGGCGACGCGCGGGCGCGGGAGCTGAGCGAGAAGAACGGGCAGTTCACACTCCAGACACGCGGCTTGGACGCAAATCATAAGCCGATAGACACGACCCGAACCGTCGCGAGCATCGGGCGGGCGCTCTCAGCCACGACCGACTGGCCCGAGGTTCTGAAGACCGCTGAAGACCCAGAGATTGAACTGGTGGTGAGCAACGTCAGCGAGGCCGGGTTTGTTCTGTCCGAGCCGGTAGAAACCTCGTTTCCGGGGCGGCTCGGCGCGTGGCTCCAGGCCCGCTGGCTTGCCGGGCTACCTGGCGTCACGGTGCTGCCCTGCGAGCTGATCGAGGGAAACGGCGCAAAGCTCCGGGCCATGCTTCAGGAAGCCATGCCCGACTCCGAGTTTCAGTCGTGGCTGGACACCGAATGTACGTTCTGCGAGACGCTGGTGGACCGAATCTGCACCCAGGGCGTGGGGGATTCTCTCTCGGCCATCGTCGAGCCGTACTGCTTCTGGGCAATCGGGGGCGAGAGTCGCGGCGCACTGGGAAAACTGGCCGAGAGTTCCGGCGGCGGAATTCTGCTCACCGACGACCTGCCGCGCTACATGCTCCGCAAAGTACGAATTCTCAACGGCCTGCACACAGCCATGGCGAGCATCGCCCCAAAGTTCAAGGTCGAAACAGTGCGTGACGCCCTGGAGCACGAAGAACTCGGCCCGTTTTTAGAGAAACTGCTCCACGAAGAGATTCTTCCGTCGATCTGCCCACCGTTAGATTGGCCTGACGCTGAAGATTTCGCAAAAATCACGCTCTCCCGAATGCGAAACCCGTTTTTAGAACATAAACTATCGGCGATCTCCGTCGGCGCGGAAACCAAGTGGCAAACACGGCTTCTTCCCACTATGGCGGAGTTCGAGAAACGCTTCGGCAAGCCCCCCGAAAAACTCACCCGCTGCCTTGAGGTATTTCGAGGGAATGGGCGGTATAATCAGGACAGTCCTAACGAATGAAGATTGGTGGCGATGACGCTGACAGGCACGCGACAGATAACGACCGGAGAGCCTTCTCTTACAACCCGACCCGACGAGCGCGAGCTTTTGCGGCTGATGTTTCTCTCCCGCGAGGGCGACCGGCGCGAGGGGATTCTGCTGAGGCAGGGCAAGGGCTGGTTCCAGGTCTCCGGGACAGGTCACGAGACTCTCGGGGCGCTGGCATGGGCGCTGGAGCCGGGTGACTATCTCTTCCCCTACTACCGCGACCGGGCGCTGATGCTGGCGCGGGGAATCACCAACGAAGAGCTGGCGCTGGCGTACCTGGCCAAGAAAGCCAGCTCCAGCGCGGGGCGGCAGATGCCCGGTCACTACTCCGACCGCGACCGGAACATCTTCTCGGTGGCGACCCCCACCGCAAGCCAGTGCCTGCCAGCGGCGGGCGCGGCCTGGGGCTTCCAGCTCTCGGGCAGCAACGCGGTCGCGCTCACCACCATCGGGGATGCCTCCACGCGCCAGGGCGAGTTCTACGAAGCCATTGCGTTCGCGCTCCAGGAAAACCTGCCGCTGGTGCTGGTCATTGAAGACAACCGCTACGGAATCAGCACGCCCACGGATCACTTTTTCCCCTACAAGTTAGGGGCGCTCGGTGAGAAAGCGCTGGTTCGGGTGGACGCCCGCGACCCGATGCGCTTATTTGATGTCGCGTCCGAGAGAGTTCAGCTTGCTCGATCTGGAGGCGGCCCGACCATTCTCTGGTGCGAGCTGGACCGGCTCTGCTCCCACACCAGCAGCGACGACCAGCGGCTCTATCGCCCCGCCGAGGACCTCGCCCTCGATGCGACGCGTGACCCGCTTGCTCTTTTTGCCGAAAAACTGATCTCGGAGGGCAAGCTCACGGCTCGCGAGTGGGAGGCCGAGCAAGCCGAGATCGTCGCCCAGGTGGACGACGACTACCAGCGGGCCGAGCGGGCCGCCGACCCCGACGCGACGCCGTCCACGCATCTCTTTGGCACGCCCCGCCCCGCCCCGATGCCGCCGCTGACTTTTGACGAACCGACCACCATGATCGCGGCGCTCAACGCAACCCTGAGAGCCGCACTGGAGAGCGACGAGCGGGTGATTATGTTAGGTGAGGATATCGCCGACCCCAAAGGCGGCGTCTTCGGGCTGACCAAGGGACTCTCGACCGAGTTTCCCGATCAGGTCTTCAATGCACCGCTCGCCGAGGCCACGATTGTCGGGGCGGCGGTCGGGCTGGCCGCCAGCGGGTTCAAGCCGATCTTCGAGATCCAGTTCACGGATTTTATTCCGCCCGCGTTCAACCAGCTCATTACCAATGTGGCCAATTTAAGATGGCGAACAGCAGGCGAGTGGACCTGCCCGATGGTGCTCATCGCGCCGTACGGTGCTTACCTACCCGGTGGCTCGATCTGGCACTCGGAGAGTAACGAGGGAATCTGGGCGCACCTGCACGGCCTGAACGTTGTCGTGCCTTCGACCCCGGATGATGCCTCGGCCCTGCTCTGGACCGCGCTCCACACCGATGACCCGACGCTATTCTTAGTCCCGAAGCATATTTTTCGGAAGCGCTCGCTCCCAGCTCCCACGGTGGAGCCGGTGCCGCTGGGAAAAGCCGTGGTCCGTCGCGCGGGGACCGACATTACGCTGGTGAGCTTCGGCAATTGTTTGGAGCTGTGCGAGCAAGCCATTGAGACGCTCTCGGGAGTGTCGGTCGAATTAATCGACCTGCGCTGCATCAAGCCGCTCGACATCGACACGATTGTCCAGAGCATCGTGCGCACCGGACGGCTGGTCGTGGTCCACGAGGACGCCCGCACGACCGGAATCGGCCAGGCGATAGTGACCGAGATCGTCGCGCACCCCGAGCGGTTCAGCCTGCTCTACTCCGCGCCCCGGCTGGTGGCGCGCCAGGACACCTACATCGGCTTCAACCCGATCCTGGAGTACGCCGCGCTTCCCAGCGTCGCCCAGATCGTCGAAGCCCTGCACGGAGTGATGGAGTAAACCAAATTGGTTTACGTCCGAAGGACATCGTGGCGAAGCCCTTAGCGAGACGTTTCAACGCCTCGGAGTAAAAAATATGAACGAAGTTGTCATTGTGAGTGCGTGCCGGACGCCCATCGGAAAGAGTCCGAAGGGATCGCTCCGGGAAATTCGGGCCGACGACCTGGCCGCAATTGTCATCGCCGAGGTGTTGCGCCGTGCGCCGGGAGTCTTGCCCCATGAGATCGACGATGTGATTTTGGGTTGCGCGACGCCCGAGCACGAGTCCGGGCTGGACCTTGCGCGGCTCGCGGCGCTTCGGGCGGGCCTGCCCGACTCCGTGCCCGGCCTGACCCTGAATCGGTTCTGCGCCTCGGGGCTCGAAGCCATCGCCACGGCTGCCGCAAAAATCGCATCGGGCCAGGCGACGGTCGTCATCGCGGGCGGCGCGGAGAGCATGTCTCTCGTGCCGTTCATGGGCGACGACACTCTTCGGATCAACCCGGCGCTTCCGCCAAAAACCTACCTCTCGATGGGCGAGTCCGTCGAAGAGCTTGCCGTCGAGTTTGGCGTCGCCCGCGCCGATTGTGATCGATTTGCGCTTCAGAGCCAGCAGAAAGCCGCAAGCGCCCAGGCTGCAGGAAGATTTACCGAAGAGATCATCGAGGTTCCCGGCGTGCTTTCCGCCGACGAAGGCATTCGTGCGGAGACGACGCTGGAAGGGCTTTCTTCGCTCAAGACCCCGTTTCGTGAGGGCGGCGTCATCACGGCAGGCAACGCGTCCCAACGTAGCGACGGCGCGGCGGCCCTGCTTCTGATGACGGCAGAGCGAGCAAAACAGCTCGGGCTTCTCCCCCTTGCCCGGTTTGTTTCCTACGCCACCGCTGCGGTCGAGCCGCACCGCTTCGGGATCGGCCCGGCCTATGCGCTTCCGAAGCTTCTCCAGAAAACGAATCTAACGCTCGATGACATCGACCTGATCGAATTCAACGAGGCGTTCGCGGCGCAGACTCTGGCGAGCCAGGCCGTTTTCCCGCTCCCGCTGGACAGAGTGAACGTGAACGGCGGAGCCATCGCGCTCGGCCATCCGCTCGGCGCAACGGGCGCACGCCAGGCCGTAACCCTGATCTACGAAGCCCGGCGGCGCGGCGCAAAACGTGGCATTGTCACGATGTGCGCCGCTCTCGGCATGGGCGCGGCGGGCTTGCTGGAGTTTTAGGCTCCCGCGCTCGCCGAGAGAACTTCTTTTGGAATGCCGCCCTCCAGCGCAAAGACCTGTGCGCCACCGCCTTCGTAGTACTCCGACTGAACGACGATTTCGAAGACACCGTCGCTGTTGAGATCGATAGGCGGGGCGAGCGTGAACTTTTCGACCAAGTCCCCACCGTTGTTGCCGGGCTTGATGAAGTCACCGTTTAGGAGAAATGTTCGCAGGCGGCCTTTTAGCATCGTCCGCAGCAGAACTAGTGAGTAGCCATATCCCTGCTCACCTCCTCTGAATAGCTTTTCAAAATTTGCGCTTTGTGCCTCAATGAGTACCGAATCTTCTCCCTTTCCATCAAGATCAAGCCTGAGTACGCGGGTCAGACGCGGATGCGCGACTCGCATTCCTTTTTCGCCAAGAAGTTCTGCGACGGCTCTAACATAGACACCCCGTGTGACACTCTCGTTTCGCCAACGGCGCGGCAGGACACTCCCGGTGCCGCCGACGCCGATGGTTCCCTCGCGCTTCTCTTCAGATTCAATGTAGTAACTACTCCCACTGATATCGTCGAGCCGGGGCTTGCCGCCGACGTAGGTTTTCATACTGCCTGAGAAGTCGAGGAAGCGATACCGCTCGCCGCCTTTGAGCCGGGCCGCTACAAGCTTGTCCTTGACCCACTTTCCATTTTCAACCCCACCCAGAAGAAGCCCGACCTTGTCTATAATCGGAGAGATGTTGTGCTGTGCCATGGGCGCATTATGCCACGCCGCCAAAAAAGAAGCCCAGGATGAACTTCCGAAGAAAAGCTGCGTCAGAGAGGCAGAACGCCCGATACCTGGACAAAGGGAACCTCCATGAACGATACGCCGCTTTGCTCTGACCGCGAACCGATTGTAGGTCGCCGCGATTTTTTGATGCGCTCGGCGCTCGGGATCGGCGGGGTCGCGCTCGCGACACTCTTCGCCGATGAAGCCCGTGCCGATAAGAGCGGAGGCAGCGGGATGCTGGGGGCAAAAACGCCGCCGCTGCCCGCTCGGGCGAAGCATGTCATTCATATCTTCGCATCGGGTGCGCCGAGCCATTTAGACACGTTCGACTACAAGCCCGGCATGGCGGCCCATCGCGGCCAGACCGTCGGCGGTAGCAGCGGCGTGATCTTCCCCACCCCGTTCGCGTTCAAAAAGTGCGGCAAGAGCGGCCTCGAAATCTCCGAGCTGTTCCCGGAGATCGGAAAACTGGCCGACGAGCTGTGCATTATCAAGTCGATGAAGACCGATGTTCCGGCGCATCCGGCGGCGCAGAAGATGATGAACACGGGCAACATCAACCTCACCCGCCCGAGCCTCGGGGCGTGGGTTCTGTACGGGCTGGGAACCGAGAACCAGAACCTTCCGGGCTTCGTCACGCTGGGCGGCGACCCGGAGTGGCGGCAGGCGGCGTTCCTGCCCAGCCCGTTCCAGGGCGCACGGGCCGCGTTCACCCAGAATACCCGGCCCGACCAGGCGCTTTTGAATTTACGAAACGAGTTCACCGCGCAGCCCGCCCAGCGCGGACAGCTGGACCTGGCAAGCAAACTCAACGATCTCCATGCCCAGAGATTGCAAAAAGACGAACAGTTAGAAGCCCGGATTGACAGCTTTGAGCTGGCGTTTCGGATGCAGACAGCGGCCACGGACGCGTTCGATATCAACAAAGAACCCGCGAGCATCCGAGAGCAGTACGGGCGGACGGAGTTCGGCGCGAAGCTGCTCTGCGCCCGGCGGCTGGTCGAGCGCGGGGTTCGCTTTGTCCAGGTGGAGCTGAGCGGCTGGGACCATCATCAGGGGCTGGTTCAGGCCATCGGGCGCAAGGCGGGCGAGATGGACCAGCCGGTCGCGGCGCTGATCGCCGATTTGAAGCAGCGCGGGCTTTTAGACTCGACCCTGGTGATCTGGGGCGGCGAGTTCGGACGCACTCCCACGACAGCGGGCGGGATCGGGGATCAGTCCGGGCGCGACCATCATGCACGCTGCTTCTGTGCGTTTATGGCAGGCGGCGGCGTCAAGGGCGGCATGGCTTACGGCTCTACCGACGAACTGGGAATGAATGTCGCCGAAAAACCTGTCCATGTGCATGACCTACATGCTACGGTGCTAAGACTTCTCGGTTTCGACCATACCAAACTCACATATCGGTACAACGGGCGCGATTTTCGGCTTACAGACAACTATGGAGTGATCGCAAATGAAATTCTGGCTTAAATCGCCCACACGAACGTGGGCGTCATGGCGTCTCGTTCCTCGCCGACAAAGTCGCTCCGCGACAAATCCAAATTCGGTCTGTCGCGGAGCGACTTTGTCGAGCTTGCTCGCCCTGACGCCCCTGTTTGTAGGGGCGGCCCGCGCCCAGACTCCCGAGCAGACGCAGTTCTTTGAGAGTAAGATTCGGCCCTTGCTGGTGAAGAACTGTTCGTCGTGCCACGGCGGGGGGCAGAGCCGGGGTCAGCTTTCCCTCGAAACCGCAGCAAGCTGGAAAAAAGGCGGCGCGTCGGGCGCGGTGATCGTCCCCGGCGACCCGGCAAAGTCGCTTCTCATTCAGCGCGTAAAAAGTGCGAGTGCCCCGATGCCGCCGAGTGGCAAGCTGTCCGAGAGCGAGATCGCGGACCTCGAAGCCTGGGTCAAGAGGGGCGCACCCGATCCGCGCATCGCTCCCTCGGCGGGGATTCGACTGTCCGGAATCACCGACAAGGCACGGGCGCACTGGGCGCTCCAGCCGCTGAAAAGCCCGACCCCGCCGAGCGTTCCGGGAGTGAAGAGCAACATCGACGCGTTCGTTCGGGCGAAGCTCAAAGAGAGCGGCCTCAAGCCAAACCCTCCGGCGAGCCGCCAGGCGCTGATTCGCCGGGCGTACTACGACATCACAGGACTGCCGCCAGGCGTCGAGCAGGTGCGAGCGTTTCTTTCGGACAAGTCGCCCGATGCCTGGACCAAAGTGATTGACTCGCTGCTCGCCAGCCCGCACTACGGCGAGCGCTGGGGCCGACACTGGCTGGACTCGGCCCGCTACTCCGACACGACCGGGCTGCTCAACGGCGGCGCAAAGAGCCGCTTCGCCGATTTTCGCTACGCCAACGCCTGGACGTACCGCGATTGGGTGGTGAACGCGCTGAACCGTGATCTGCCCTACGACCAGTTCATCACGCGTCAGATCGCTGCCGACAAGCTGCCTATCTCTCAGTCCGACCCGACTCAGCTCGCCGCGCTGGGCTTTCTGACGGTCGGCAAGCGCTTTCAAGATAGCAACGACCAGATCGACGAGCGCATCGACACGGTCACCAAAGCCACGCTCGGCCTGACGGTTTCCTGTGCCCGCTGCCACGACCACCCGTTCGACCCGATCCCGACCTCGGACTACTACTCGCTCCACGGAGTCTTTGCCAGCATCGACGAACCCGACGAGCTTCCCGCTGTCACCGGATCGAGCGATCCGGTGCAGAAAGCCGACTACGAGCAAAAATTAGCCGGGCTGCTCGTGCGCGGACGAAGCGATTACTTCGACTACGCCTCCTATCGCCAGGCAGAGTTTCTCAAAGCGCCCGCCGCGTGGCTGGAGGCATCGCTGGGAAACCCGCGCTCCAAAGAAACCGGCGAGATTCTCCAGGCGGCGGGGCTACCGGGAAATCTTCAGAGCCGCTACTTGCTCGGAGCGCTCCGAGGAAAGCTAAAAGACCCCGTCCTCGGACCACTTGCCCGAATCGCACGTAGTCCGAGGACGCCTCTGTTGCGCCTGCTGGGAAACCAGGGCGGGCAGTCGTTCAATCCGATTGTGGTTCGGGAGCTGCAAAAAGCCCAGCCGAAGTCCGCCACTGAGGCCGCTGCGGTCTACGGAAAGCTCTTTGAAAAATTCGCGCCCCAGGCAAAAGAGCTGCTTCAGGCCCGGCGTAGCTCTCAGACCCCGCCCCAACTCGACGCCGCGACGATCCAACTGCTCGAAGTTCCCTTCGCGCTGCCGCCCGCCGACTCGATCAAGTCCACCGAGCAGCTCCGGGAGCTGGCGGCGATGTTCCAGCAGGACCCGCGTGCGGCGGCGAAGTTTCCGTTCAACGAGATCAACCAGCTCGACATCACCCACCCCGGCGCACCCGGCTGCGCCATGATCGTCAGGGATGTCGAGGAGCCACGCGACTCACGGGTCTTGATCCGGGGCGAGCGTGCCCGGCCCGGCGACATCGCCCCACGTCGGTTTTTAGAATGCCTGTCTGGTCCCAGTCGAGCAAACTTCACCGAGGGAAGCGGACGGCTGGAGCTGGCAAAAGCGATTGTCTCGCCCAGCAACCCGCTCACGGCGCGGGTGGCGGTGAACCGGATCTGGATGCACCACTTCGGGCAGGGTTTTGTGCGAACGACCGACGACCTCGGGAATCAGTCCGAGAAACCGAGCCACCCCGAGCTTCTGGACTGGCTGGCATTTCGACTGATAAAAGACGGCTGGAGCCTGAAAAAACTCCACCGAATTATTCTGCTCTCGGAGACCTACCAGCAGAGCGCCGACACCAGCCCGGCCTACGAAAAAACCGATGCCCAGAACCGGCTGCTCTGGCGCTCCAACTTGCGGCGCTTAGATTTTGAGTCGATCCGTGACTCGATGGTGCAGCTCACCGGGAAGTTAGACCCGACCCTCGGGGGCAAGCCCGTGAACATCACCGACGAACCCTATGTCTACCGGCGCTCGATCTACGGCTACATCGACCGTCTGTTTCTCTCGGATTTGCTGACTCAGTTCGACGTTTCGGACCCGAACGCGCCGAACACGGGACGAATCAGCACGATTGTTCCACAGCAGGCGCTGTTTTTCATGAACTCGCCGATGGCCGTCGATGTGGCGCGGCAGGTAGCGGGTCGGCCCGAGGTCTCTTCCGCGATAACCGAGGCCGAGAAACTGCGAGCGATCTACCTGATTCTCTTCCAGCGCTCCCCGCGCCCCGAAGAAGTTGCCCTCGGCCAGCAGTTCCTGGCAGAGTCCGCAAAAATCGAACCGGCCCTGCCCGACACTCCGCTCTCGGGGCTTCCGAGTCGCCGACCGCTCCGCCAGAAGCAGCCACAGATGCAACGCGGCGGGAAGTACGCGCCCATCAAGAACAACACGGCCCTGGTCGAGCGTACGCCGCTGGAGCCGCTGGAGCTGTACGCCCAGGCACTGCTCTGCTCCAACGAGTTCGTCTACGTCAATTAACCGCCCGTAGGAATCACCCAGCGGCTGGGTAAGCAGAAGCTAATTGGTCGGGTTACAGTTTGAACCTGCCCGAGCGCTTCGAACCCACCCGAGTGCTTCGAACCCACCCGAGTGCTTCGAACCCACCCGAGTGCTTCGTTCGTTCCTCACTGCGCCTCGCCCTCCCTTCGCGGCGAAGGGAGGGTGGACACGAGGGAAACGAGTGGCCGGGTGGGTTCGAGGGGACGGGTGGGTTCGGTGTAACCCAAGTTACAAGCTTACCCGGCGTCTGGGAGCCTTCGGCTACAAAGTCGCTCCGCGACAAAATCAAACCGGGTTATGTCGCGGAGCGACTTCGTCGGCGAGGAACGAGACGCCCTGACGCCCAGGTCTATCTGGGCGACCCTCGGGGCGGACCGGTTTACATCCCGCTTTGCGTCACGCGCCCGCCGGTGACGGGCAGGTAGGTGCCGGTGACGTAGCCCGCAAGATGCGAGCAGTAGAACGCACAGGCGTTGCCGATCTCGTCGGCGCTTCCATGCACTCGCAGCGGAAGGCTACGGGCGAAGTTCTTGCTGCCCTCGCTGCTCGTATCGACTTTTTCGTCGGCCATCCAGCCCGGCGCGACCATGTTCACCGTGATGTTCTCCGGCCCCAGCTCGACCGCGAGCGAGCGCGAGAGACCGACCATCGCCCCCTTGCCCGCCGCGTACATGCTCCAGTCCGCCGGGCACATGTTCCAGAGTTCCGTGACAATGTTAACAACCCTGCCGCCGCCCTGAGCCTTGAAGTGAGGCCGCGCCGCCGTGATCGTGTTGTAGACCGCTTTCACGTTGTAGTCCAGCATGTTCTGGTAGCCGTCCCAGCCCAGCGACCCCATGAGTCCGTTCTGGCTTCCGGCAATGGCGTTGTTCACCACGCCGTCGATGCGCCCGAAGTCGGAAACCACCGAATCGATCATGGATTTCACGGAGGTTTCGTCGGTGACATCGGCCTGGTATGCCCTTGAGCCGTTCCCGATCTCAGTTGCCACGGCGCGGGCTTTGTCGGCGCTATGAGAAAAATTAACGGCGACGCTCGCGCCCTCGCGGGCCAGCACCCGACAGATCGCCGCCCCGATTCCTCGTCCGCCGCCCGTCACCAGAATCACTTTGTCTTGTAGAATCATGCCCTAAACTTCGGCACGCCCTCGTAGCACTCCTGCAATCCGCGCTCCCACAAAAGCAATTTTCTCGGCGTCGATCCCGGTTTCAAAGCCGCGCTCATGCAAAAACCGCACCAGGCTCTCCGTGGCGACGTTGCCCGCCGCGCCCGGCGCGAACGGACAGCCGCCGAGGCCCGCCGCGCTCGAATCGAACGTTCGGAGTCCGAAACTGAGGGCTGTTTCAACGTTCTGGAGCGCCCGCCCGCTCGTATCGTGGAAGTGCCCGGCGAGCTTCTCGCACGGAAGAGATTTCAGCCCGTTCAGAAGCGTCGAGATGTCATCGGGTGTGGCGCAGCCCAGCGTCTCGCCGAGCGAAACTTCCTCGCAGCCCATTTCAAAGAGTTTTTCGGCGACAAACAACACAGCTTCCGGGTTTATTTTTCCTTCGTAGTGACAGTGTGTCACACAAGACACATAGCCTCGCACCCGGCAGCCGTCCGAAAGTGCTTGAGAGACTACTTTATGGTACTCTTCCAGCGAACTTTCGATACTTCGCCCGATATTTTTCTGGGAAAAGCTCTCGGATGCCGCCGCAAAGACCGCTATAAACCGTGCTCCCGCTTCTTGCGCCCGAGCATAGCCCCTTTCGTTGGGCACCAGGCACCAGAAATCAATATCATCTCCCCCATTACTGGGGGTTGGGGGGCAATTACTGGGGGCCGGGGGGCATAAAACGCCCCGAACAACCTCACTGGCGTCGGCCATGGTAGGGACTAACTTCGGATTCACAAACGAGGCGACCTCGATCTGAGTGCAGCCCGCTTCCTGAAGCTCGGCAATGAAGTTTAATTTGTCCTCGGTGGACAGAATCTTTTTTTCGTTCTGAAGGCCGTCGCGAGGGCCGACCTCGACGATCTGGACGCGATTCACTGAATCTCCACGACGACGGCTCCGTGCTCCACGCGGTCGCCTTTGGCGTAGTGGACAGCCGTCACCGTGCCTGCCAGCGGGGCTTCGAGCGTCGCGAGAACCTTCATGGCCTCGATCACGGCGACAGACTGATAGGCTTCGACGCTGTCCCCCACAGAAACCAGCACGTCGGCGACGACGCCCGTCATGGGCGCGGTCAGGCTGCCGGATTTCTTCGCGGCGACGCTTCTCCGGGCGCTGGCAGGAGTAAAAACGTAGCTACGGCCCTCCCAGAAAATATGGACCGCGCCTTTTTCGTCGCGGGCCACGGGCACCCGGCTGATCCGTGCGCCCTCGGTCAGCTCCAGATCGCCACCCGGAAGCACTCGCACCGTGACGTTTCGCGAGGATAGATCGGGGAGCGTGATGGCTTCGTCGCCAAAGAGATAATTCATAGTGCTTTCTCGATCAATTGGTCCAGCTCAGAATCAGAAAGAGACTCGAACTGCTTCAAAAACGCCTCACGGTCTTCTCTTTCTTTTCGACCTCGTTCTCGGCGCATCTTTGCCTGGATATACCGAGCTTTGTCTTCGCGAGTCCGGCAAACCAACTTCGGAACCGCCCGAGGGCGCGGATTACTTACCGATTCCAGCGCAACAAACGTAAAATGACACGTGTTGGTATGCCGAATCTCGCCCGTGGTGATGGTCTCGGCATGAATTCCAATCTCGATCTCCATGGAGGTCCGGCCTACATAAACAATTCGGGCCGCGAAGTGCAAAAGCTCGCCCACGTGGATCGGCTCGTGGAAGTCGATCCGGTCCACGCCTGCCGTCACCGCGACGCCTCCGCAGTAGCGCGCGGCGCAGGCATACGCGATCTCGTCAGTCCACTTCATCACGTGGCCTCCGTGGACGTTCCCGAAGATGTTCGCATCGACGGCGTTCATGAGCATCGCGGCCTTCACTTCGGTCTCGTCGGCAAACTTCGTGGTCTCGGTCATGTTGGGAGTGTACCCAGAACCCGCCGCGCCATCGCGTCCACGGAGAAGCTCTCGAAGACGTTTCTCTGGCCCGCCGCGCCAAGTTCTCGCGCTTTGTCGGGGTTTTGGAGAAGTTTTTCCAGCTCGCCTGCCAGCGCCTCGGGCGTGAGCGGGTCGAAAAGAGTCCCGCCGCCCGTAGCCGCGAGAACCTCAGGGAACGCACCGTGGTTCGGCTGAACGACCGGAACGCCCGCCGCGAGCGCTTCGAGTAAATACAGCCCGAACGACTCGCCGTACAGCGCTGGAACCGAAAAAACGCTGAGATTTTGTAAAAATTGAATTTTTTCTTCTCTGTCCAGGTTGGGATGGAAGCTCACCCGCTCCAGAAGCCCGGCTTTCGCGAGTTTTTCTTTTTGCTCGCCCACGTAGCCCAGGTCGCCCGGAGTCTGCGCCCCGGCAATCGCCAGTTTTACCTCAGGGTTGTTTTTCCCCAGCAAACAAAACGCATCGACCAGCAGATGCAAGCCCTTGGGCGGACACATGCGAGCCAGAAAGCCGATCTGCCCCCCGGCTATTTTTTGCCCCCCGGCCCCAGTTCTGCCCCCTGGCCCCCAGTAATGGGGGAATTCTCCCCTCTGGTCCCCCCGTTACCGGGGGTCAGGGGGTCTTTACGGAGAGAAAACCCGTCCAGCGAGATGCCGTTGTGCACCACATGTAGCTTTTCTTTGGGGAGACTTGCGCGGGCAGCCATGACATCGGCGTGGTACTGACTGACGGCAATTAAAACATCGAAGTCAGCGGCGCGGCGCGAGACTTCCTCCCAGCACTGGGATTGAAACGGCTCGGGGAGGGCATCCAGAAACGTGTCCTCGCCCTGGAGCGTACAAACTATTTTTGCCTGTGTATTGGCCTTGATCTCTCTTCCCAGGCCCAGGAGCAGGGCGTTGGAGAGAATAATCACGTCGGGGTTTTCGGCCTTGAGATAGGCTACCAGGCGGTCCAGCTCTTTATTCTGGTGCCCGTCCTCGCCCCGGAGCATCGAGAGCGTCATCGGGCCGAGGTCTCTGGCCTGCGTCATTCCGGCTTTTTTCGCCGCGCCTGCGAGGGCACCGGGTGAGTCTAAAAGCGCATCGAGCCAGCGCGGAGTCTTGCGAAAAACCGGAGCGGTCTGCTGGAGATAGACATTGATCCCGCCATAAAACAGCGGCGACGACTGGGCAGCCGAGGCTTCGTCGAGGGTCGGCGGCAGGTACATCGGGACCATTTCCGCCGTATGCCCGAGCTTGCGGAGCGCCAGTGCCAGGGCGTTGTCGCGCAGGCACGTGCCGCAGAAAAAGCTGCCCGTGCCTGGCGTCAAAAGAAGAAAACGCAGCTCAGTCCTCGCGGAACCAGACAGTGGCGTTTGGCGAGAGCGACTTGCGCCAGGCGATTCCCTGTGTCGCGCTGCCGCGCCAGGTGGTGCCGGGGCCTTTGAACCACTTGGCGTGGCCGTCGGCCAGCACCGAGTTCGACCCGCCGCTGTGTCGGTAGCGCGCCCCGCAGTAGTTTTCGCGTCGCCCAAGAAGCCGTCCGGGAAGCGCCGGGAAACCAGCCTCCGTGCCGACGCAGTTGTTGGTGTCGTCGCCGCCGGTGTTGCCGACGAAGCCCAGACCCTCGACGGCAAGCACCCGGCTCGCCGGAGCCTCGACCGCCGCCTGTCCCTGAATGCCCTGCGGGAACCAGCCCAGCGGGAGCGCCGCACGGTGCATCGTCGGCATAAGATTGGAGTTGTTGATGTAGCTGAACGCCCGCGAGTAGAACGTCGAGGCGAAGTCCGCCGACGGAAACGCGAGCGGATCGGGGGGCAGGTTCATCGGTGCCGGGCCGATGCTCGGGCAGATCCAGAACGGCGCGTTGGCTCGCTGAACCAGGTTCACGCCCGTCCCGGAGACACCCGACTTCACATACGGCTCGATCAGGTCTTGCCAGGTCGTCGCGGCGGTCGCAGCACCCAGCAGGTGCGAGCCAAGGGGGTAAAGCTCATCGTAGTCCTGGGAGTACATCAAAACCCCCAGCCCTACCTGCTTCATGTTCGAAAGACAGCTTGTCTGTCGGGCTTTTTCTCGGGCCTGCGCAAAGACCGGAAAGAGAATCGCTGCCAGGATCGCAATGATGGCGATCACCACCAGAAGCTCGATGAGGGTGAAGCCCATCGAGCGAGATTTAACCTGCTTCATAGTTTCAGTGTATTCGGTTTGACGGTTGTCTGTCAAGCTGCACCTGACGTTAGGAGGTCGCGAACTTGCTCCTGACGAGCGGCGGCGAGCACGCTGCGACCGAAGCGATCCTGGCTCAGTGGGTCCGCGCCGTGGGCGAGTAGGAGGCGCACGATGTCCTCATTTCCACAGTTCACCGCCCGTCGCAGTGGTGTTTCCCCCTTCGTGTCTCGGGCTTCGACCTCCGCGCCCGCAGCCAGCAATACCTCCGCGATAGCCACGGTCCCACGCCTTGCTGCCATGTGAAGAGGTGTCATGCCACCGACGCCGGTGACCTGGTTTACCCTCGCGCCATGCTCAATCAGCAGCTTAAGCGCCGCTCGCCCCTCCTCCTTGCAGCCCCCACCGTTTGCGACGCGATAGAGAGGATTGTGTCCGCCGGTATCTTGCGTCTCAACATCCGCACCGAACTCCAGAAGCAAGCGAAGGCGAGGAACATCCCAGGCAATTGCGGCGGCGCAGATCAGATTCCTGCCATGATCGTTTGCACGCGCAAGCGACGGATCTTCCTGAAGTTTCTCACGCAGGACTGCAACGGGAAGGCGATACAGAAGAATCAGCGGATCGGCGAGAGTCGCAGCGATTCCGGTCAGATTCGCCATAAGTTGCGCCAAGGCTTCGTCGCTCACGCCTTCTTCAGCGAGCGAGGCCGTCATGTGCTCCAGCCAGAGTTCAGCTTCGACTGTCCCGATGGCGAGGTGGGCGTGCCGACAGAGCAGGCTGGTCTTGCCTCGCGTCGCGCTGTAGTCGGAAGGCCCACCCGTCCGCTCCGCAAGATAGAGTGCCAGGCGCTCTTCCAGGGCAGCCATGTTCTTCGGGAAGAGACCTCTCAGTGCCGGGTCTTGCTCCACCCTGTGATGAAACCGCTTGGAGATGCGCCGGAAAGCCTCGATTCCACCAACGGACTCGTAGAGACCTGCAAGCGATTTATCACAAAAATGATTCTTCAACCGTTTTCCTTAGAGGCTGACGCGGCGGGAGATGTTGAAGATGAGCTGCTTGCGGGCGAACGTCGCGTTGCTGTCCACGGGCTTGCCGTCGGAGCTGAGCGGCTGGCTGTTGCGGCTCAGCGTGATCGGGACGGCCAGGGTGTAGGTCGTGCCGCCCTTGCTGTAGCTCAGCGACGGCTCCACCGAGGTCGAAAAGCCAGGGCGGCGGAAGCCGTGACTGCTGCCGATCAGGTCTTTCTGCGGGACGCCTTCCTTGCGCCACGAGAGCGAGCCGGAAAGCCCCGCAACCTGCTTGATCTCGCCGCCGACGCCCACTCGGTACAGAAACTGGTCCGGAACCGAGAAGACATTGATCGACGGCGAGGGCGTCGTCGGCGCAAAACCCGACGCGACGCCGTTGGTGTCGCGCGGGCTGATGAGGTAGTTCATCGTGAAGAAGAAGCTTGCGCCACGAACCGATTTATACGCTTCGAGGCTCGTCGGAATCCCCCAGCTACCGTCGCCCGGCTGGATCGACTGATCCACCGTGCGCGACTGCGGGTTGTTCCCGGCGTTGTCGGGGAGAATATTGGTGACGCCCGCTTTTCCCGTCGGGGCTTTGATTCCGATTCCCAGCGCGATGTTCTGGCCGTGGCTTGTCTCCGGGTCTTTGAGGTAGGTCTTGAAGAGCACCGAAATATCCCCGATCCCGCTGGCCTTCTCGACAAAGCGTGGCCCCGGAGCCTGCACCGACGACCCGAGCGGACGCGGCGACGACCAGCTGGAGTTCAAGATGGGGAGATCGATGGTGACGTTCGAGCGGGCGTTGACCCCACGCGTGACGATCAGATCGACGATGTTCTGCCGGTTGATGACGTTGTTCTTGAGATCCCGGCGCTGGGACTGAAACACGGTCCCGACATAGTGGTCCGTCGCCCGGAACGAGCGATAGGTCAGCCCGATTTGCAGCTCTTTGGGCTTGAGAAACTCATGCCCGCCCGCCGCGCCCGGCGTACACTGACGCCCAACAATGCAACCCTGAGCCAGGGCGCTGCCGCCCGAAAGCGACAGCGCGAGGAAAACAAACACACATTTCATAGACATCTTGGAGCGAGTTTACCCTGCGATGGTTCCATTGATGTAGCTCTGCGCCTTGTCCCAGACCAGCCCACCGACGGTGCGGCCCATCTTCCGGCCTTCGAGATCGGCGGCCTCAAAGTGGATTCCCCCGTAGCGCCGCGACGCCCCCGCTTGCTCGGCGATCTCCGAGAACGTATTCCAGGTCGTGCGAAGCGTCTCGATCCGGGTCGTCGCGCCCCGCGTCGAGGTTGGGGAGTAGAGAAAGAAATCGCTGCCGGTGAAGCGCTTGAGAATCTCCGCGCCCGCCCCGCTGAACGTGCTGTGCCCCGAGGTGAACTCCGGGAACGGCGGGGTCTGGAAGTCGGGAGCCTGCGCCGGTGCCCAGCTCGGGTTGTCGGGCGAGAGGGCGCGAATGGCCGTGATGGGCCGGGAGAGATTGTAGAACCGCTTGCACTCCCAGCACCCGATCCCGGCGTCCATTTCGGCGTTGCCCAGCGCAAAAAACATCTTCACGTCCTGGTCCAGGTCGTGTCGGTCGCGATCCGACACCGCAAGAGCGAACAGTAGCCAGTGACCGGGCGGCTGCACCGAGCGCGGGCCGTCGGCCCAGTATTCGACCAGGGTCTTTTGCTCCGTCGTGAGGTCCAGGGTGAGCTGAATCACCGCGTTCATCTCCGCGATGTAGGCTGCCGAACCGAACTCGGGCGGCGGGCCGGGGCGCAGCGCCGACGACGACGAGAGCGCAAACGGCGTCACGTTGCCCCAGTGCGGCGCGATGTAGGCGGGCGACTTGCCGTTGGGGAAGCGAATCTGCTGCCAGAACTTCGGGTTCACCACGGAGTCGGCGGTGTTGATGGGAACGTAGCCCGTGGTATCGGCATAACTATTTAGCTGGTTGGAGCCGTCGGTGTGGCGGAAGTCTAAAACGGCCTTGGCGCAGACGTTCCCTATCCCGACCGCCGTGGTGGCATCGGTGGACGCATTGGTCGGGTCGTAGCCCAGCGCCGTCATGGCTGTGTCGAAAAGCGCTTTCTGGGCCGGGTAGAGATCCACCAGCGCCCGGTACGCCGCAAAGCTCACGGCCTGGTCTTTGTTGCCCTGGGTCCGCTCGCCCGCAGGTCGCCGCAGGGTTGCGCCGAGGCGGGTTCCCACCGCCACGCCATCGTAGCAGGCCCACGCATCGAAGATCGCTGTCTGAACAACCGCGATGGCGCGGGCGTTCATCGGCGGCCCGATGGTCGAGCCTGAGATGGCATCGAGCAGCGTCGCCGCCCACTTTCCTGCCGCCGAGCGGGTCACAGGGTTGTTCCCTCCCCCACCGCCGCCGCAGCCGATCAGCGCGATCACGGGAGGAAGAAGAAGTGCTTGAGCGAGAAAACCACGACGAGTCGTCGTTGAATGAAGTGCTTTCATGATGCCGAGATAGTACAGCCAATTGATTTGGTATTTCTAATTTCGACGCCTCAGGGCAGGGAAGCCAGACAAAAAACCCTGCCTTCAGATGCAAAATTCCCTGCCTTCAACAGACTTCACCTTGTTTTAATTTAAATTTATTTGTAGGATTAGCATCATGAAAAAAGCCTTCACGCTCATTGAGCTTTTAGTGGTCATCGCCATCATCGCAATCTTAGCGGCTATTCTCTTCCCTGTGTTCGCTCAAGCACGCTCCAAAGCCCGGCAGACAAGCTGTTTGTCCAACATCAAGCAGATCGGAACTGGCCTGATGATGTACACCCAGGACTACGACGAAGTTCTGCCCGGAAACTCGACGCTCGGAAGCGGCTACACCGATCCGCGCTGGCCCGATGCCGCCACGGCGCACAGCGCGGGACTGGGCGAGGCGTTCGGCTGGATGCAGCCCTACGACATCGCGAACCCCGGAACCCACCGCATCTGGGCGCGAGACATCCAGCCCTACATCAAGAACCTTCAAATCTTCAAGTGCCCGCAGGCAAAGCCCCGCTCCACCGACGGCGCGTGCAACGCGGCGGCAGCGGGAAGCAGCCCGGCGGGTGGCATCTGCGAAGTCCAGGGAGTCAACGCTCCCAGCGCGGGGAATGGGAACATCTTGCTCAACGGAATCCCCGCCGGACGCTCGCTCGCCACGATCCCCGCCCCCGCCGACATCATCTTCGCCCACGAGGTACGCAACTTCTTCCGCGCCGCTCAGGAGAAACCTCGGCTGGTGCTGAGCACCGGAAACTACTCGGGATTTACCAGCCAGTATTATGACAGCACCCACAGCGGTGGCGCGAACCTGCTCTTCTGCGACGGACATGCCAAGTGGCAAAAGCGCAGCTCCATTCGCTTCGCTCAGTTCGGCGCAAAAGTAGGAACCGGAGCCAACGAGGTGAACCCGCCAACCCTGACCGTCGGCGAGGACGACGCAACCGCAAACTCGCAGTCGTCGCTTCAGTTCAAGGCGGACTTTTGAGCGCCGTTTTCCCACTCGCCCGCGTGACGCTTCCCGAGGAGCTTACCCTGGAGAGCGATGGACGTGTCGCAAGCTACCTGCAAGCCATCGCGTCCGCACAGCCGGAGGGAGTCGAGCGAGCGGCGAGGCTGACCCGGACGGTGCTTTTCGGCGGGACGCTCTCGCCGGGGCTGAAGCTTGCCATGGGGCGACGCATCGCCGAGCGCCTTGGAACGCCCTACACACAGGCTCATTGTCAACGGCTCCAGGCCGCAAGTGCGCCTGCGCCGGAGAGTCGGGAGCGGCTTACGCTGGCCGTGCGCTACGCCGATGACCTCACCCGCGATGTGCACGGAGTCTCCGACGCCGACTTCGCCCGCGCAGGCTCTGTCTTCAACGATGCCCAGCTTGTGGAGCTTACTCTGACGACCTGCTTCTTCAACTACTTCGCCCGGCTCACCCACGGCCTCGGAGTAACCGTCGAACCATGGCTGAGCACAGCGCACCCACAGCTTCCCCGAGCAACGGAGAACCCACTCGGCGTAGCACGGGTCGCGCTGGCCTCCGATGGCGAGCTAAAAATGGCGACAAACTTGCTGGAGCGGGCAAAGAACCCGGCAGCGAGCGGGCTGGGGATCGCTATCGCCAACTCGCAGCGGGCCATGGTGCGGGTTCCCGACATCCACGAAGCCTGGATGGGCGGCTGGGGCGCACGCTCTTCGACGCCCAGCCCGAGCGCGGTCTCCCGGACAATCCTGCTCCAGGTCTCGCTCGCCGTCAGCACGGTCAACGGCTGCCGGTACTGTGTCCTGCATCAGGTTCAGGGACTGCGCCGCCAGGGAATAGAGGTCGGAAAGCTGCTGGCCCTCCAGAAAAACGACGACGCGCTCACTCCCGAGGAAAAAGCCGCCGTGGACTTTGCGCGAAAGCTCACCCGCGCCCCTGCAACACTGACGGAGGAAGATCGGGTGGCGCTCTCGAAACAGTTCCCCGATGCAAAAGCCTTCGACGTTCTGCACCAGACCTGCCGGTTTGCGTTTATGAACCGCTTCACTGACGGACTTCGACTTCCCTCCGAAGACGAAGCTGTCAAAACCTATCGTGAGACCTACGGGCGCGATTTCACCAACAAAAAAGGACAAAAAGTATGAACAGCGACGACGTTTTGAAGAACCAGGAAGTGATTCTCTCCAACCAGAAGACGATCACCGACAACCAGAACACGATTCTGGTCAACCAGAAGAATATTCTGGAGAACCAGGACTTGCTCAAAAAGCTCCTGGCAAACCAGGAGCAGATTCTCGCCAACCAGGAAAAAATCCTCGGGAAGTAGCCTCTAAACCACAGCTTGTGAATGCACACCTGCCGCCGGAGTGATTCGGCGGCTTTTTTTAGTGCATGTCCAGGCCACCGGAGATGTCTATCGAGCCGCCAGTCATGTAGCTGGCTTTGTCGGAGCACAGATACGCGATCAGCTCGGCGACTTCCTCGGGCGTGCTCAGGCGCTTGACCAGAAGCTTCGCCATGAACGCGTCCACGTCGGCGTCGCCCCCGACCTGGCGTCGCTCGGCGAAGTTCTTTGCCATCATTCCTGTGTCCACCGCCGCCGGGCAGACGCAGCACACCCGAATTCCAAACTCGCCCAAAGAGAGCGCCGCCGACTTGGTGAGATGGATAATTCCGGCCTTGCTCAGCCCGTAGATCGTCTGCGTGGGCCGCCCCGAGCGCCCCGCCGCGCTCGCGACATTCACCACGACGCCACCGCCCGTCTTTGCCATCTCTTTTGCCGCAGCCTGAAGGCAGAAAAACGCGCCCTTGAGATTGATGTCCATCAGAAAGTCATACGTGCTCTCTTCGACATCGAAAATCGGCTCTAATTTAAAAACGCCCGCGTTGTTGATGAGCGCATCGAGCCGCCCAAATTTTTGGGCCGCTTCCGAGACTCCGGTGCGAATCGCGCTGACATCCCGAAGATCGAACGGGACGGTCTCTGCGCCCAGGGAAAGCCCTGCCCTGTCCAGCGCCTCGCCGGGAAGGTCGTGCAAGATCACTTTCCAGCCGTCCCGCACCAGCGCCTGCCCGCACGCCACGCCGATCCCGCCCGCACCGCCCGTCACCAGGGCCACTCTCTGCTCGCTCATAGAAATCCCTCTTCGGCAGGAGGAGCGCGAACTCCTGCCGAACCTTACGCCATGCCCGAACCGCTCAAAGCTCTCTCGCTGATTCGCGACGTTCCTGACTTTCCCAAGCCCGGAATTCTCTTCAAAGACATCACGCCGGTCCTGGCCGACGGCGACGCGCTCTCGGAGGTGATCGGGGCGCTCACCCGCGCCGCCGGACGGCTCTCGCCCGATGTCATCGCCGGGGTCGAATCTCGGGGGTTTCTGTTTGGCGCACCGATTGCCCACGCCATGAATCTCGGGCTGGTGCCGGTGCGAAAAGCGGGCAAGCTCCCGGCAAAGACGGTCCAGGTGGAGTACGCACTGGAGTACGGAACGGCCACGGTCGAGATGCACGAGGACTCTATTTCTCCCGGCCAGCGAGTGGTTATCGTCGATGATCTACTCGCAACGGGCGGAACCGCGATGGCCGCCGCGCAGCTTGTCGAGAAATTAGGCGGGACCGTCGCGGGTTTTGTGTTTTTAGTCGAGCTGGCCTTCTTAGGCGGGCGCGAGAAGCTCGGCAGTTACCCCTACGAAGCCCTGATCGTGTACAAATGACTGTATTCCTAAACACCAGATCCGTAAACGAACCTGCTGCACAAATCAAGGAGGCTGAAGCCCCCTGCCAATCTGCCGTGTGCGCCCAGCGCCCTTCAGGGTGCTTAACTCGGGTAGCAGGCTGCTTTAGCTGCCTGACGCTTTACGGCCACGCCCGATGACCGTAAAAGCCGTCTGCGAGGCGCTGGACGCTCTGGCCCCGCCGCAACTCGCGCTGCCGGGCGACCCGAACGGCTTGCTTCTCGGAAACCCCGCTGCGCCCGTCGAGACGATTTTCGTCGCGCTGGACTGCACGCAAAAAGTCGCCGAGGAAGCCGCAAGAGCCAGAAACCCGATGGTGATCGCCCACCACCCGCTACTGTTCTACCCCGCAAAAACTCTGCGAACGACCGACCCGTTCCCCGCGCCAGTAATTTTGTTCTGCATCGAGCATCAAGTTCCGTTTGCCTGCGCCCACAGCAGCTGGGACATCGCGCCGGGCGGGATCAACGACACTCTTGCGGGCCTTCTAAACCTGGCCGACGTACAGCCGCTGGCGCAAAGCGGCCTCGGGCGCGTGGGCAGGCTTCCTGAAAAAACGACTCTGGGCGATTTGCTTCAGACCCTGCGCACCAAACTGGACTTCGAGGCGCTCCGAACCTTCGCCCCGCTCAGCGCGGAGATCGAGACCGTCGCAGTGGGCGGCGGCGCGTGCGCCGGGCTGATCGAAGACGCGACTCTTGCGGGCGCACAAGCCTTTGTCACGAGCGATGTCCGCCACCACGAGTTCATCGACGCCCAGCATCGCGGCATCGCCCTGATCGACGCGGGCCACCGGGAGACCGAGGTTCCGGGCACCCGCGAGCTGGCCCGCCGCCTGGCACTGGCACTCCCCAAGATCGAAGTACGATTCTTAGTTTCCCCCATTACTGGGGGGCAGGGGGCAAATAAACGGGGTTAGGGGACAAAAAATAAAGGCCGGGGCAAGTGCCCCGACCCGAGGAGGAAGGAATCTCTGCCAGACTTCGCGCGTTCACTGCGAGGCCAGACAGACTACTATAGAGCATCTAACGCGCCAACCCCTCCGAGGTTCCCCAAAACCCGTACTTTTACCAATAAAGAAACGCCGCCGGGCAGTGCCCGGCGGCGTTTACCCCCTTCCCCCGTGCGGCACGGGGGCGAAAGCGAAGCGCTTCGGGGGACTTACTTGAGCTCGACGCTCGCGCCTTCGGCTTCGAGAAGCTTCTTGAGGTTCTCGGCATCTTCCTTGGTCGTCTTCTCTTTGACGGCCTTGGGAGCCGAATCGACGACTTCCTTGGCTTCCTTGAGACCGAGGCCCGTGATCTCGCGGACGACCTTGATGACGTTGATCTTCTTGTCACCCGCCGCCAGCAGGACCACGTCGAACTCGGACTGCTCTTCCGCAGCCGGAGCCGCCGGACCGCTCGGTCCCGGTCCCTGTGAAACCGCTGCCGTGACGCCAAACTCTTCCTGAAGCTCCTTGACGATATCGCGAAGCTCTTTAACCGTGAGGCCGTTGATCTGCTCGATCAGATCGGCTGTTTTGAATGCCATTGTCTTGTTTCCTTGGGAGAAGGGACCGCGCTACGCCGGTGCGCCTTCTGCTTCTTTCTTGTCTGCGATGCTGCTGAGCGTACCGAGCAGCTCCACGAGGGACGACGTAAACGCACCGACGAACTGGGCGAGGAGAACCTCGCGCGGCGGGATGGAGGCCAGCTCCTGTACCTCTTCTGCCGATTCGAACTTGCCGTCGATGATCCCGCCCTTGATCTTCAGGGGCGTGTTGCGGTTCGCGGCGATGTACTCGGTGAGGGCTTTCGCCGCCGAGATACCGTCTTTCTTGGCGAAGATCGCTGCCGTCGGGCCGCTGAGCGCGGCGTCGAGTTCGGGCGTGATCTCAAAGAGACCGTCTGCGGCGCGCTTGAAGAGCGTGTTCTTCACCACCGAGTAGTCTGCCTCGGTCGTCTCGTTGAGTTTCTTGCGAAGCTCGCCCGACTGGGGCACCGAGAGACCACGATACTCGGTCAGAAAAACCGCGACGCTCTCGGTTAAAAGAGCCTTGATGCCGTCCACGATCTCTGGCTTGACGCCGATTTTCTTCTTGGGTTGTGCCATGTATTTTTCACCTCCTTCCGTAAAATAAACAAAAACCCCGGCGCAGGCCGAGGCGAAGGGGTGAAAGCTTTGAGAGGCTCAAAGCTCTTCTTTCTCCTCGGCGGGTCGAAGCGGATGCTCCATTTAAGCCTGACATCAGGCACCGGCTGTCTGCGGGTTTCAATCTTCACCCGAGGTTTTCGGGTGCTTTATTTCCAACGACAGATGCTATCATAAAAAATAAGAAGGAGCAAGCCGGGCACCTGTCGAACAGACGTTTGGAGGTTTTTCTATGACAAACGACGACATTTCCGGTCTGGTGCGCAAGTCCGCCGCCGACCTCATCAAAGCAACCCGCTCTCTCGGCGACAAGGCAAGCTGGCAACCCCTGGAGAAGGGCCGCAGCGCCGCAAATCAGGTGGCCGAGTGCGCCCTGATCGCCAGCTTTGCCGCTGGAGTTCTGGCAACAAAGGCCGTCGGCCCGATGGACTGGGAAGCGTTCAACAAGGCCTGCGCCGCGCTCGCCGCCGACCCACACGCCGCGATGGAGACGCTTGCGACAAACACGGAAGCTCTCTCGGACGCTATCGGAGCGCTCACCGAGGCCGACCACGCTGCAACCGTCACGATGCCCTGGGACGAAGTGCTGACCCTTCCCCATGTTGCGATGATGGTCCACTGGAACAACACCTACCACGAAGGTCAGGTCAACTACATCCAGACCCTGGCGGGCGAGTAGACGATGCAGCGAGAACTTCTGACAGCTCTCATCCAAAAGTCCAGCGACGCTCTGGCAAAACTCACCACGGAGCTGGGCGAGAAAGCCACCTGGCAGCCGCTCGACAAAGGCCGCAGCGCCGTAGACCAGTGCGTCGAGTGTGGCTATCTCAGCAAGGTCATGGCAAAGGCGCTGAGTGCCCAGGGGCAACCCGAGTTCGACCGGGACAAGATGAACGCGCTCAAAGCCGAAAACAACACGCCAGAGGGTGCGCTGAACGTTCTTGCGGTGGGCAGAGACATTCTGCTCACCGCTATCGCAGACTTCCCCGCCGAGAGCTGGGACATCAAGCAGACCCTGCCCTGGGGCGAGTTCAGCTTCTTTGAGCTGGGGATGTTTATCTACTGGAACAACACCTACCACGAGGGCCAGATCAGCTACATCCAGACTTTAATAGGAGAATAAACAGAAAAATGACCAACGAAGAAATGACCCGGCTGGTACGCAAGTCCGCCGCCGACCTGATCGAAGCCACCCGCGCTCTTGGCGACAAAGTGAGCTGGAGCGTCCTGGACAAAGGCCGAAGCGCCGCCGACCAGCTCGCCGAGTGCGCCCTGATCTCGGGGTTTGCGGCGCAGACACTGACCGACAAAGCCTGCCCACCCATGGACATGGACGGCTACAAAGCGGCGGTTGCCTCGCTCATCGCCGACCCGGACGGAACAATGAAGCTGCTCGCCGACAACACCGAGACGCTTTCAGATGCCATAGGAAAGCTGACGGACGACGACCACGCCCACGCTGTCACGATGCCCTGGGGCAACGTCATGACCCTCGCCGAGGTAGTTCTGCTGGTCCACTGGAACAACAACTACCACCAGGGCCAGGTGACTTTCATCGGGACGCTGGTATAAAAACCATTCGGGCCGTACGCACCGCGTTTCGAGGGATTGAAATCCCTCGCTAAAGCCGCTCCGCGCCGCAATGTCCTCCGGACGAATTAGTTTGTCCGGAGGACGCTCGGCAACTTGTTGCCCTCAGCGAGGGATTTCAATCCCTCGTCACTGCGCGAAGACGGCGCTGCCGCCGCCGACATCGTTGAAGATCGGGAGATAGTCGCGCCAGAGGGCGTGCTTGGTTCCCGCGACGTACTTGTTGAGCGCGATGTAGGGCGTGTAGCGAGGCCGACGCGGAGAGCGCACCAGCTTCATCCCCACTTTCTCCGCCGTCTTGTCGCCCTTTTTCGTGTTGCACTTGCGGCAGCACGTCACCAGGTTCTCCCAGCTCATCCCGCCGCCGTGACGCTTGGGCACGACGTGGTCGATAGTGAGTTCTTTGGTCGCGCCGCAGTACTGACACGTGTAGTTGTCCCGCGCAAAGACGCTCCGGCGAGAGAGGCGCAGCTCGGGCAGCGGACGCCGAACCTGACTGCGCAGCCGGACGACGGACGGGCACGCAACCGTCTCGCCCTCTGCCGAGAACAGACACGCCTCCCACTCTTCCTTGCCCAGCTCCTCCGCCTGCGTGTGCAGGATATCTGCCTTGCCCAGGTAGACGAGCACAACCGCACGCCTCAAGTTGCAGACGTTCAGTGGCTCGTAGTCGCTATTGAGAACCAGCACCTCTTGCCCCATGGCATTCTCCGAAGCTCCTTTCTTCTTTCTCAGAAACCAAAAACAAAAACGCCCGCTTGCACAGGGGCAGGCGGGCGTTTAGAAAACCTCACGGACAGGGCGCGTCAGCAGGACGTGCCGATGCAGGCACAATCCGTCTCTTTCTGGCTGATGGTTCACGCTCTTCATTGCGGCATAGACTCTGTTTGCATGATAGCCTGAATGCCGACTCCCGTCAAGGAAGATTGATACGCTGTGAACGCCTCCCCTCCCACCTGGGACCTATCCGATCTGTTTCTAACGCCCAACGACCCAAACTTGCTCCAGAGTCTGGAGAAGGTCCGGGCCGATGCCGACGATTTCTCCAGCCGCTACAAGGGCCACCTGGAGAGCCTGGCACCCGCTGCACTGACCGAGGCCATCGCCCGGTGCGAGCACGTTCAGCAGGAAGCGGGCAAGGCCAGCGCCTACGCCTCGCTTCTCTTTGCTGCCGATACCTCGCCCGAGAGCGGCGCACTGCTGCAAAAAGTCCGCGAGGCGGCCACGGCGGCCACGCTTCCCTTGCTCTTCTTCTCTATCGAACTTGCCGCACTCGGCGTTAAACGACTCGAAGCGCTGGCAGACGATCCGGCGCTGAAAACCTATGCCCACTATCTAAGTTGCGTCAAGAACGAAGCCGAGTTTCGGCTCAGCGAGGCCGAGGAAAAGATTCTGGCCGAGACCGCCAACACCGGCCCCCGCGCCCTTGCCCGGCTCTTCGACGAGACGATCTCCAATATCAACGTGGACTTCGAGGGCCGCGAGCTGAACCTGCCCGAGGCGCTCGATCTTCAGCGCAGCCCCGAGCGCTCCGTCCGCGAGAGATCGGCAGAAGCCCTGAGCCAGGCGCTGGAGAAAGAAAGCCGGACAGTCGCGTTTCTCTACAACAACCTGGTGCAGGCCAAGGCCACCGAGGATCGACTGCGCGGCTACCGCTTCCCCGAGCACGCCCGGCATCTGGACAACGAGCTACCGTTTGAGATCCCCGAGACGGTCGCGCGGGTCACCGAGAGCGGCTACGGGCTGGTCGCCCGCTACTACGAGGCCAAGCGCAAGCTTCTGGGACTCGACGAACTCAAGCACTACGACCGCTACGCTCCGCTCGATGCCGTTTCGGGCAAGTTTACCTGGGACGAAGCCCGCGAGACGATTCTCGCGGCGTTCTCGCGCTTCGATCCGGGCTACAGCGTGATCGCGCGGACGTTCTTCCAGAAGGGCTGGATCGACGGTGCGCCGCGCAAGGGCAAGCGCGGCGGGGCGTTCTGCTCGTACGTCACGCCGGACCATCATCCGTATCTCTTCACCAATTTCTTAGGCAAGCCCGACGATGTCCAGACGCTCGCCCACGAGCTGGGCCACGGCATCCACGCGTTTCTCTCTCGCGGGCAGACGCTGGTGAGCTTCCATGGAACCCTGCCCATGGCCGAGGTCGCGTCCACGTTCGCCGAGCAGCTTGTCTTCTCCGCGCTCCTGGAAAAATCGGACCTCTCAGGGCGACGCGCCCTGTACGGCCAGCGCATCGAAGGCTCGTTTGCGACGATCTTCCGGCAGATCGCGATGTACCGCTTCGAGCAAGCCGTCCACGCCGAGCGTGCAAGCGGCGAGCTTTCGGCCGCGCGTCTTTCGGCTCTCTGGCAAGAAAAAATTGGCGCGATGTTTGGCGAGTCAGTGACCCTCGGCGAGGGGCATGGCCTCTGGTGGAGCTATGTTTCGCACTTCATCCAGAGTCCGTTCTATGTCTATGCCTACGCGTTCGGCGAGATGCTGGCCCTTGCGCTCTACACCCGCTGGCAAGAGATGGGCGAGAGCTTTGTTCCCAAGTACCTGGAAATGCTCTCCAAAGGCGGCTCCGAGTCTCCGCAGGAGCTGGTTAAACCCCTGGGAGTCGATCTCGCCGACGAAGCGTTCTGGCTGGGAGCAATGCGGGTTTTGGAGGAAGAAGTGGCCGCTTTCGAAGCCCTGGCCCTCTGAGCATTCGGCAACGCTGTGCGATAAAATCTCTGTCATGCGAGTGCTTCTGGAGCCGACAAGCAAAGGCTGGCGTGCAACCAGCCTGGACCTTTTAAACCTTTTTGCGGAAGAAGCAAGCGAGGCGATGGCTCTGGAGCGCCTTCGTGACAAGGCCATGGAGCGCTTTTTACAGGGCGCAAAGATCGTCGATCTCTCTCTTGGCAAAAACGACGTGTTGCATCCAGCAAGCGAGTTTGCAGGCGCACTCAAAGACGATCCACTTTTTGAAGAATGGCAGAAAGGAATAGAAGAATACAGAAAACTCCAGGAAGATTTTAGATTTTAATATTTTTACTAATTTTTATTTATTTTACTTAATATAGATAAAGCAAGGAGCAAAAATGCAAATCATAATCGACACAAATATCATCTCTGATTTTTTAAACGGAAAAGAATCTATCGTAAAATTTATCAATGGTTCAAAACCAGACGAGTTATACATCACCACGATTACGGTTTTAGAAAGCTTTGGCGGTTGGCAATCCGCTCTCAGCAAAGCAAAAGATATCGAGCGAGCTGCTCGGATTCATCAGGGAATTGCTCTGACAACTCGACTACTCGGACGCTTTACGGTTCTGGAATATTCGGAAGAAGCGATGAGAGTTTTTGAGGTGCTAAAAAACAGAAAGCTCAACGTCAGCTCAAACGACTTGCGAATCGGAGCAATCGCGCTTGCCAATGGCATGCCACTGGCAACGCAGAATCGACGCGATTTTGAGCGCATTAAAGAACTGACTCTGTATGGCTGGGAGTAATGCGAGTTTTCGCTAATTTCGAGACCCTGGCCCTCTAATTGCAACGGTAAATTACTGCACGAGAAAACACCTTTGTAACACGCCCGGCCCGCTGGAAACCCAGCGCCGGGCGTCTTTTTTTGCCCCGCCGTTCACGGCGGGTACAATCGGGCCATGATCGAGCCGTTGCAAGCGGATGATGCGTTTTTGGCAGATATCGCCGATGCCGAGAGCGGGCAGCCCGAGGCGCTGCATCTGTGGTGGCTGGGACAGAGCGGGTTTCTCGCGAGTCACCGGGGCGTCCGGGTGCTTTTCGATCCCTATCTGTCGGACTCGCTCAGCAAAAAATACGCGGACACCGACAAGCCGCACACCCGAATGACCCGCCGGGTGATCGCGCCCGAGAGACTCACCGGGATCTCGCTGATAACCAGCACCCACAACCACACCGACCACCTCGACGCCGAGACGCTCCTGCCGCTCTTTACCGCAAACCCCGACGCCCGGCTTATGCTCTCTCCGTTCAATATCGCATTCGCCGCAAAGCGCCTCGGCTGGCAAGAGTCCGACGCCCGGTTTTTATCGCTGGAGATCGACGAACATAAATCGACAATGGATATAGAAATTTCAGGGATTCCAGCCGCACATGAAGCACTCTCGCCCGAATTCATGGGCTTTATTGTAAAAATCGGGCCTCACACTATTTATCACAGCGGCGATACGATTCTTTTTAAGGGAATGGAAGAATATCTAAGACAATTTAATATAAATATCGCTCTGCTTCCCATCAATGGAAGGCTTCCTGAGCGACGTATCTCGGGGAATTTATGGGGCGATGAAGCAGCACGGCTCGCAAAAGATATCGGAGCGAAGATAGTTGTTCCCTGTCACTACGAGATGTTTGAATTTAACACCGAGTCTCCCGAGCTGTTCGAGACGACCTGCAAAACAATAAATCAGCCGTACAAGACCCTGCGGGCAGGGGAGCGTCTAACCTTCAAGTGATACAATCAGGGCCATTATGAGCAACGTTTTAGAAGATCTTCTCTCCCATATCGACCCGGCCACCGTCGGTCAGATCGCCGGACAGCTTGGCGTCGATGAGGGCACGGCCCAAAGCGGAATCCAGGCGGCGCTGCCTCTGCTTCTCGGTGGCCTCGCCCGCAACGTCCAGACCGACGACGGCGCACAGGCTCTCTCCAGCGCTCTGAGCCAGGACCACAACGGCTCGATCTTAGGCGACCTCGCCGGAGCGATTCTTGGCGGCCAGGGACCGGGCGCGGCGATCCTCGGGCATGTCTTCGGCGGCCAGCAGCAGGGCGTCGGCAATGCGGTCGGCAACGCGCTCGGCGGCGGCAACGGCCTGGCGCTTCTCCAGATGCTCGCCCCCATCGTGCTGGGCTACCTTGGCAAGCAGCAGCAGACCCAGGGACTCGATCCGAGCGGGCTGGCTGCGCTCCTGGGTGGGCACCAGCAGCATGTCGAGCAGCAGGGCGGCGGCGGTGCGCTCGGCATGATCGGGCAGCTTCTGGATGGCAACCACGACGGCTCTCCCATCGACGACATCATCGGGATGGCGGGCCAGTTCCTCCGGCGCTGAGCCTAAACAAATAGGGCGCGGCCTGCCGATAATCCGGGTATGAACGCCTGGAGAGTCGGCATGGCCGCGTTTTTTGTTTGTCTCTTGCTGGGGTGCCAGCGCCCGCACCCGGAGCTGATCACCCGCGCGGGCGAGCCGGACGCGGTGAAGGTGAAGGGCGACGACGCCCGGCTGGACGAAGCTCGGCGGCAAGCAAAAGCCAGCCTGGACCAGTTCACCGAGGCGCTCAAGGCTCCGCACAAGACCCAGGCCCGCTTCTCGCTCAAAGCCGAGTTCGTCGAGGGCAAGGTCCACGAGTACATGTGGCTCAAAGATGTCCGCCCCGAGGGCTTCGACTTCACCGGAACTCTCGCCAATACGCCCGTCCAGCTCAAAAAGCGACAGCGCGGCCAGCGCGTCCGGGTGAAATCGGCGGCTGTCGCCGACTGGATGTTCGTCGATGGCGGCGGCCTGGTCGGTGGCTACACCATCCGCACTCTCGCCGACGGCCTCACCGCAGAAGAGCGCCAGCACCTCGAAAAAGAAGGCGGCTTCACGCTGTAGGACCC
Source organism: Armatimonadota bacterium (assembly GCA_031363095.1). GTDB lineage: Bacteria > Armatimonadota > Armatimonadia > Armatimonadales > Armatimonadaceae > JANLTX01. The sequence goes on from JANLTX010000041.1 coordinate 55,467, forward strand.
ATCCCCCGGCCCCTTCCCTCACCACCCAGCGGCTGGGTACCCGCCCGCTTCGCGGGGGCGAGGGAAAGGGAGTCAGAATGGTTTTCCGGCTGGTCTGGCAGAGTTACCCAAAAGTGTCGCGGCTCTTGCTGGACATCCGGGAGGAGTCTACCAATGCTGTGCTGGTCTTCCCGGACGTCCGGTAGTCGTCCTTGAACTTTTCGCTGGTCTTCCGGGATGTCCAGGAAGTCCGGCGTAAACTTTCTGCGCGTGTCCGGGACGTCCAGCAAGACTCAATCAATTTTGTTCCGTTCTTGCCAGATATCCCGTAAGACCAGCGAAAAGTTCAAGGACTCTTCCCCCGCGTCCAGGAAGCCCCCAACAAACTCCGACTCCCCTTCCCTCGCCCCCGCGAAGCGGGAAAAAGGTGTGGGAAGGGGCCGGGGGATGGGTCAAAACCGGCGCTCAAAACCCAGTGAGAGCATGATGTCCGGGCCGTACGGGGTCGTGCGGAACGGAAAGATATTCTCCGAAAAGGAGAGATGGGCGC
>JANLTX010000091.1:0-16628 GCA_031363095.1 Armatimonadota bacterium
CAACCTGTTTCGTAAGTTGACGATTCGTTACGAAAAGAAGGCCAAGAACTGGTTGGCTCTCCATCAGTTGGCGGCTTGCGTTATTGCTTTACGCAAGATTACACTTCCTGATGGAAATAACCTTATTTACGGATAAACCCTTAGCTGGCGACTTTATCGACCCGGATGACGAGCCGCGCCGCGCCCTGACCGATGGGAATCGGATGTGGCTTGATGCCGCTGGCTTTCATAATCGCGTCCATGATGTCTTTGTAGCCATAAGTCCGCGCCCCTTTGCCCGCCAACTCCTCCAGCTTGAGCGGGAAGTTGCTGAAGCTCAGAAGCGTGTCGTCCTTGCTCAGGCCATCGGCGTCTTTCAGAAAGCCCGAGAGCTGATAGATCGTCGGCTTGAGGCTGTCGGACTTGCGCATAAAGGCCATGCCGCTTCCCGTTTCCCCGCCTCCCTCTAAGATATCGATGGTTTCCCCCGCTTCTTTCTTATGCCGATCAGCAGCGTCGCGCGAGATCGACCAGCGCCGCTCGCCGTTGAGACGCAGCTCGCCGAAGCACTCGACCGTGTTGTCTGCGATGCCATCGTCGGGATCGACGATCTTCCAGTACATCGTGATCTTGTAGTTGAAGACGGTGTTGTTGGCATTGTAGGTGGTCGCCGTGTAGGTCGTCGTGCGGGCCATCGATGCCAGCCGATTCTCCCGGAGCGTGTTGACCGTGTAGCTGATAGGCACCATGCTGGTGAGCGGGGCGCTCTTGTCGAAAAAGTCGGAGAGCTTGCCCGACTTGATCAGCCCGCTCGTCGCTTCTGCCGGTCCCCCGACGCTCGTCACGGTGATGGTGGTCGAGCCGCTTTTGAGCAGATTGGAGTACTTGGCGCTGACCTTCGCGCCATACGCGACGGCATCGTAGGACGCCTGAATCGCCCCTCGGATATCGGACTCGCTGCCATCGGCGGTCATCGTAAAGATCAGCATGCGCCCGTAGGTGATGCTCGCAAGATAAGCGGGCATGTTGTTGACCGTCACCTGCCCGCGATCCACTAGCTTGCGGGCATCGTCCATGGTGAACTGGTCGTTGAAGAACGCCGCCGCCCCGCTACGACCCTCGAAATCCGTCTTGACCGTGAAGGCTTTCTCGATGAACGTCGCGCTGATCGAGCGGCGCGAGGCGCTGGTGCTGGACTCCAGTGACGCTTTCACCGAGCCGCCCATGTAGTGGGCATCCAGGCCGAGCGCAAGAGCGGTCTGCTCCTGCGTGTAGTTCTCGGTCATCTTGTAGGTGATGGAACTGCCCGTCTTGATCTTCGCGCGGACGGCTTTGGTGATGAGGCTGCTCACCGCCTGCTGCACGCCCGACGACGACGGGTTGTTCACGGTCTCGATGTTGTCCGGAATCAGCAGGTCGGTTGTGATTTTTAGCCGGGGGCGCTTGACCGCCTCGATAGGCACTTCGGTGAAGCTCCCGATGCCCTCGACGATTCCTCGCTCCTGAATGACACCGCCCAGCCAGAAACCGTTGACGGGCTGAAAAGAAATAATTTCTTCCGGAGTGGTTGTGATGGAGTAGTCGGTCTTGGTGACATCGTACTGGACGCCATTCTCCACCGTCTTGCTTGGGGACGGCTTTCCGGGATCTTTCTTCTCTTCTTTGGGGTAGATCTTTCCCCACTCGGGCAGGCGGTCGATGAACGCTTCCACCGTCGGCGCGGCCTTGAGGTTGGCATCGGTTCCACGTCCGCTCGAAACGCGGCTCACGCTGATCCGGGGCGCTCCCTTGAGCGGAATCTTTTCCCGGCCCTGCGCCCCGGCGATGGTGGTCAGTGCCATCAGCCCGAGAACCGATAGCGAAACTCTCTTTGTCAACATTAAAATTTCTCCTGCCCAACTGTTCCCACAAGAAGCAATTCTGAAACATGGGCTATACTCAGAGCCTACGATGAATCTGGAGTTTGTGGGCGAGATATGGTTCTGGCGTGGGCCGTCCCCGTGGTTTTTCGTCACTGTTCCCGAAGAGCCGAGCCAGGCGCTGAAAGCCCTGGGCCAGCGCGTCACCTATGGCTGGGGAATGATTCCCGTGTCGGCGCAAATCGGCGAGACCCGGTGGACAACATCGTTGTTTGAAAAAGACGGTCGGTATATCGTCCCGCTCAAGGTTAGCGTCCGTCGTGCAGAGAGCTTGAATGAAGGCGACACAGTGACCGTTCAGCTCGACGTGGACGCATAGAGTGACTACTCCACACGCATAAATGCGGTGGCTTCTATGCAAGACGCGCCTGCAACGCTGTGTAGTCCCACAGCGGCTCTAAGAATGTTGAAGGCAGCATTGGTGTCTCTGTCCAAAGACAATCCACACACCGGGCAGTGATGCCAACGCTCTTTCAATTTCTTTTTAGCGACGTTCCCACAATGAGAACACGTCTGACTCGTATACGCAGGGTTTATCTCCGCTATCGTCCGACTGGCGCTCTCAGCCTTGTCTGACAATACCGTGCGAAACATAGACCACGATGCATCGGAGATAGACTTCGCGAGGCAATGGTTCTTAACCATCCCTTTCACATTCAGCTTCTCAACAGCAATCAACCCAAACTGATTCACCAGCTTACGAGAAAGTTGATGAACGAAGTTATGACGGCGATTCCGAACTCGCTCATGGATGCGAGAAAGAACCTTGTTGGCTTTTCGGCGCTCTAAAGAACGCTTCTTCGTCTTCGCTTGCCTGCGTCCTGCTCTGGCAAGAGCTTTCTCCTCACGACGGAAGAAACGCGGATTCTCCACAAACGAACCATCCGAAAGCGCCGCGAACTTTTCCAGTCCTACATCGATACCGATAGATTCCAGAGATTCAGGTAGCGGTTCTGGGAGGTACTCACAGGAAAAGCAAGCAAACCATTTTCCTGCCTGCCTTCGGATCGTACAAGTTTTGACGGTGCCAATAAGCTTTCTGTGGATAATCGCTTTGACGGTACCGATCTTAGAGATATAGATAGAATTATCTAATAGTTTACACCCAGTTTTATCTGCTTGTGGAAAAGTGATACTGTCATAGACGCCAAACCCTTTCATTCTTGGATAACCAGGCGTCTCTTCTGCTTTCACTCTGCGAAAAAGGCCTTAAAGGCAAGATCCACCCGAACGACAACGTTTTGCAAGACTTGCGAATGGACGGTTTTAAGTTCCGGGTGCGCTTCTTTCCATTTTCCGAGTTCCGCTTGTTGCTGATAGAGGGAGAATGTTTCTTTGCTTATCTCATAGACGGCTGTGCGTTGATTTACGAGGCTGTTATAGACTTCTCGGCAAATCTCCAGGGCTTGGTTCAATGCCGTCTCCTGAGCGTTTGTGGGAAGAATTCTATATTTTAGGCAAATCATGCTCATGTAGGAATTATATCACAATTTGGCTTAATAATCACAAAGCAAGCGTCTCCTCCGAAGGAGACTATGCCTATATACCCACGGCTGAAGCCGGGGGCATTACGGCATCACTCTGGTAAAAAAAGCGGGCTATAATCGCTCCATGCAAGCTCTCTCCCTGCCTCCGCTGACGTTTCAGACCCAGACGCTCGAAAACGGCCTGACAGTTCTCTCGCTGCCGAGTCCGAGCAGCGCCTCGGTCGCGATCCAGGTCTGGTACCGGGTTGGGAGCAAAGACGATCCCAAGGGGCGCTCGGGGTTTGCGCATCTGTTCGAGCACCTGATGTTCAAGCGCACCAGAAACATGCGCGACGAGCAGTTGGACCGGCTCACGGAAGATGTCGGCGGCGAGAACAACGCGTTTACCAGCTCCGATGTCACGGTCTACCACGAGGTCGTCCCGGCGAACCATCTGGAGCGCCTGCTCTGGGCCGAGGCCGAGCGCATGGTGAATCTCCAGGTCGATGAGAGCAACTTCGCGTCCGAGCGCGACGTGGTGAAAGAAGAGTACCGCCAGGGCGTTCTGGCCGATCCGTATGGGCTTTTAGAAGACGCGCTGGAGCGAAATTCCTGGCGGGTCCATCCGTATCAGCGCCCGACCATCGGGAACCTCTCGGAGCTGAACGCCGCGACTCTGGAAGATGTCCGGGCGTTCTACAAAACGTTCTACCGACCCGACAACGCGGTTCTGATCGTCGTCGGCGCGTTCGACCCGGACGAGCTTTCGAGCTGGGTCGAGAAGTATTTCGCCCCGATTCCGCGCCCCGCCGCCGAGGTTCCGCGTGTGACCGTCGCCGAGCCTGCCCGAACTGCTGAGCGACGGCTTCGCGCGACGGCTCCGAATGTTCCGCTGCCTGCGGTCGCAATGACGTTCCTCACGCCGCCGAGCAGCCACAAAGATGCCGACGCACTCAAGGTTTTAGATGCCGTTCTCTCGGGCGGCGAGTCGGCGCGGCTGCACCAGTCGCTGGTTTATTCACAGCAGCTTGCGAGCGAAGTTAGCACGAGCGCCGACCTGCGCCCCGACGCCGGGTTGTTCCTGGTTCGGGCCGTGACCGCAGGCGGCAAGAGCCTCGATGCCCTGGAAAAAGCGACGCTCTCCGAGCTTTCGAAAGTTCAGAGCGCCCCGCCGAGTGCCTCCGAGCTTTCCCGCGCGAAGGCACGGCTTCTGACCGCGCTTCTCAAGAGCCGCGAGGCACCTGCGGGAATCGGGTTCGCGCTCGGGGAGGCCCTGATCGAGGGCGACCCGAGCCGGGTGAATACGGCGATTGCCCGGCTTCTTGCCGTCACGCCGGACGATGTCCAGCGCGTCGCCCGGAAGTACCTGGTGGCCGAGAACCGCGTCCTGGTGCGCTACGAAGCCGGACCCGCGCCCGCCGGAGCCGGAGTCGTCGGGGCAAAGCCGAAGGTTTTGCCCACAAAGGCCGAGCCAGGAGGCGCTCGTCCGCCCGCGCCCACGGCTCCGCGCCCGGTTGCCCTGCCGACGCCCGTAGAAAAGACGCTTCGAAATGGGCTGCGCGTGATCCATGTCGCGCGTCCCGGCTCCGGGCTTCTCACGGCGAAAGTTCTGGTTCTCTCGGGCAGCGCGAGCGACCCGGCCCGCAAAGACGGCGTCGCGAGCCTGACGGCGAGCCTGCTGACGCGCGGCACCCGCACCCGCTCGGCGACGCAGCTTGCCCAGGAGATCGAGGCGCTCGGTACGCAGATCGACACGGGCGCGGTTCGTGAGTCCACCTCGGCGTCGCTGACGGTCGCGACAACCCACGCTGGAGAAGCGCTGGAGCTTCTGGGCGACGTGATTATCCGTCCCCAGTTTTCTTCGAGCGAGGTTCTACGTCGCCGCGCGGAAGCCATCGACGAGCAGATACTCTCCCTCGAAGGCCCCCGGACGCTGGCGCGGCTGGCGATTCAGCGTCAGGTCTTCGGTGACTCGCCCTATGGCCGGAGCGCGGACGGGCTTCCCGCAACGCTCAAGCGCATCCGCCGCGACGATATTCTTCGGTTTCATCAGAGCCACTACCGCCCCGACAACGCCGCGTTGATTCTCTGTGGCGATCTCTCGCTCGAAGACGCCCTCGCGCTGGCCGAGAAGCACTTCACGCGCTGGAGCCGGATGCCCGCGAAAGCCCCGAAGCGCCCGAAGTTCCCGCTCGGCCCGATCCAGCGCCACGTGCTGGTGATCGACGACCCGAAGATGGGCCAGAGCGCGGTCGCGCTGTGCCGTCCGGGGCTGGCGCGGACCGACCCGCTCTGGGCCGCCGCCGAAGTTGCGAACAGCCTGTATGGGGGCGGCTACAGCTCGCGGCTCAACGTCGAGGTGAGGATCAAGCGCGGGCTTTCCTACGGCGCGGGCAGCGGTCTCTCGGGCGGCCAGGGGGTCGGGCCGCTGATCGCGCTCTGCCAGACCAAGCACGAGAGCGCGGGCGAGGTCGCGCAGCTCTTTCTGGATGAGCTGGCCCGGCTCGCCACGGAAAAGCCTGAAGAGATCGAGCTTTCCGCCCGCAAGTCCGCCCTGATCGGTCCCTACCTGCGCAACCTGGAGACCACAAGCGGCCTCGCCGACACGTTTGGCGAGCTTATCGCGCCGGGCCTGCCGCTCTCCGAGGCCGGAAATTTCGTCCAGCGCGCCCGAAACACTGGCCCGCCCGATGTCCAGCGGCTCGCGCAGCAGAAATTAGGCGCACCCTACGCCTCAATTGTCGTCGTCGGTGATGCAAAAAAATTCCTACCCGACCTCAAAAAACGGTTAGGCCGCGTCGAAGTGATTCCACGGGCAAAGCTCAACTTAGAAAGCCAGTCGCTGAAATAGCCCCCGAACCCACCCCCTCGCAACACCCAACGGCTGGGTACCCGGACCCTCACACCCAGCGGCTGGGTACCCGCCGCGAGGGAGGGTGGACACGAGGTTTACGAGTGGCCGGGTGGGTTCAGACCGTGGAAGTGATCTGCATCTTGCCCTGGTGAAGAAAACACGTCCGGTCGAACAGCCTCAGGTCCAGCGGGTTTGGCAGGCGCACGTCGCCGATCTCGGGAAACTCCCGATTCGCGGCTTCGTATTTTCGGTCGATTTGTGAGAGGCAGAGAACTGTCACCTGGCGCTCTCGGGCAAAGGTCTTGAGTCGCTGGACCTGCTGCGTCAGCTCGGGGTTCTCGCGCTTCTGGTCCAGTAGCTGAAGATAATCGACGATCACCAGCGCTCCGGCAGACGCCGATGCGAGCTGGGCGACGATGTAGTCGGCGCAGATCTGGTCGGAGTCGTCAAAAAGAAATCGATCCTGGAACTCGCCCAGGTTCTCGCCCAGAACTTGAAAGCTGCCCGCGACATCCGCCGGGGTGAAGTCCAGGGTGAAGAACGCGGCGCGGTTGCCGTGCTTCATCGAGAGAGTCGCAAGCTCCAGGCTCAGGAGCGTCTTGCCCTGGCCGGGGCGCGAACCGAGTAGCACCAGCTCGCCGGGGCGTAGCTGCGTGAAGAGAGCCTCGGCGGGGTTCTGGGGCGTCGCGCGGGCGGAGAGCAGGCTCCAGGCCCGAAATCCCTCACGACGGGCGATCTGGTCGAGCGCCTGGTGTAGGGGAATGCCTTCTTTGCGAGACAGGACTTTTGCCTGTTGCTTGAGGGCAGAAATAGGTGCAGAGAGCTTCATACAAACCTTTCGTTTCGAGCGCTCCTCGCAGTCCCTCCTTATGCGAATGCTCGATCCCTGGGTTTGATCGACGTAAAACTTGCCCTGCACGAAATGTACTTTCCCGGCGGAGGGGGGAGGCGCAGGCCAGACGCCGACGCGATTATACCGCTTTTTTCGAATCCGTAGAAGCCAGAAAGGCCATCGCTAAGTACCCCAGGATCGGGCTGGCACCAAAGCCAAGCAGCGGCATCGGGGTGAGCTGCGCGTAGGCGAAACAAGAAATGGCGAGGTAGTAGATCGCGACGGCGACAAGCCCCGGACGCCTCGTTGCCCGCGCTTGCCAGATCAGAGCGCTGGGCAGGAGCGCGAGCGCCAGAAGCGCACCGATCAGCGCCAGCGGCCCGGTGGCGCGTGCCATTTCCAGCACTCCCTCGACGTAGGGAACCGGGTGAAGCGGGTCGGGCTGCCGCCACGCCACGACGGTGCAGCCCGCCAGCGCCAGAAGCGTGAGCCACGCGCCCACAGAGCGCTCTCGGGTTATCCACAAAAGAACCAGGCACGAAAGCGAAAATGCCGTCACCTGGGAAGCATCGGGCTGGGCCGCAAGCGCCATGCCGATGCCGACGGCGATCCAGAGAGGCCACAATGCCTTCTGCAAAGACCTCTCCAGAAGCAGCAGAGCTACCGGAAGAAGCAAGGCGGCAAGATAAAGCCGGAAACCGCCCCCCGAAATCCAGCGCCTCGGGCCGTCGTCGCGGGAGAGTAGCAACGGCAGAATCAGAAAAGCAAGGGGAATTGCAGCGATCCACGGACGCGTCTCACATGAATGTCGCCCCCGAACGCGCCAGAGAGCGAAGGCGCAGATGCCGCCCGCGATGCTGGCGATCAGCGCCTGCTGAATCAGTAGCCGGGTGCCTGCCGGGACGCTTTGTAGTAAAAGAAAGCTCCCCAGCAGCGCGGGGATCGGAGCAAGAAGAAGAGAGAAGCGCATTTCTTTAACAGACTGCAAAGTATACCCGCTCTGAGGTACTCTATTTCCCATGAGCAAAGTTACCGAGAGCCAGATTGCTGCCTACCAGCGCGACGGCTATTTCCAGTTTCATCAGCCTGTGTTCTCGCCCGAAGATTTCTCGCGCCTGAAAATGATCTTTGAGGAGAACTTAGAGCAACACGGGGAAGACAACCTCGACATGATCCATGTTCGCGACGAGCGGCTTTTAGAGTTTCTGCTCTCCTCCAGCGTGCTGGATCTGGTCGAGCCGCTCACCGGGCCGGACATCGGGCTGTGGGCGAGTCATTTTATCTGCAAGCCGCCGTTTACGGGGAAAGCCACACCCTGGCACGAGGACTCGTCGTACTGGAGCGGGCGGGTCAGCACCATGGAAGGAATCTGCACGCTCTGGCTCGCCCTCGACGAAGCGACACCCGAGAACGGCTCGATGGGCGTGATTCCGGGCACCCACGCCAACGGTTTTTCGGAGTACGAGTCCATCGATGCCAGTAAAAACATCTTCGGCTCGCAAATTATTGGCGTCGATGCGTCCAAAGCGGTCTATATGAACTTACAGCCGAATCAGTGCAGCCTGCACGAAGCTCGAATTATCCACGGCGCAAAAGCCAACACATCCCCGAAGCGTCGCGCGGGCTACACGATGCGCTACTTTCCGCTCACCAGCACGGTTTTCTCCGATAACCCGCGCAACGCCGGGCACAAAATCTGGCTCGCACGCGGCACCGACCGCGCCGGAAACCAGTTCGTCAACGGGTAAGTCATCTCTCCGGCATCTCCCCACCGCTGAGACGGCGACCCTCTTCAGCCGCTGAAGAGGATGCAGAATCTACCAGCAAACGCTGGGTTTGCAAGCTCTGCCCCCTCTTCGCCGAGGAACGAGGCACAGAAGAGGGTTGCGAGCTATCGAGCGGGGAGATGCTCGCGGGGAGATGTCAGAGCGAGCAGGTACAATCGCGGTATGGACTATCGACGAATGGGGCGCACGGGGCTGAAGGTCTCGGAGCTTTGCCTCGGCACGATGCAGTTTGGCTGGACCGCCGACGAGGCCGCAAGCCACGCGGTGATGGATGCGTTTGTGGGCGCGGGCGGGAATTTTCTGGATACCGCCGACATCTACACGACCTGGGCGGGCGACGCCAGCTACGGCGGCAAGACCGAGGAGATCATGGGGCGCTGGCTCAAGAGCCGAAAAGACCGCGCGGATTTGGTAATTGCTTCGAAGGTTCGTGGACGGATGACGCCCGGCCCCAACGGTGAGGGGCTTTCCCGGAGCCGGGTGATCCGGTGCTGCGAAGACTCGCTCCGACGGCTCGGAACCGACTACCTCGATCTGTATCAGTGCCACTGGGTCGATTTAGAGACGCCGATTGACGAGACCCTCGAAGCGCTGTCTACGCTGGTTCAGCAGGGCAAGGTGCGCTATATCGGGGCGAGCAACTACCCGGCCTGGAGATTGATGGAGGCGCTCTGGCAGTCGGACAAGCGGGGGCTGCCGCGCTTCGATACCTACCAGCCCGAGTACAATTTAATGGACCGCCAGCTCTTCGAGTACGAGGCCATGCCGCTCTGCAAGCACCACGGCATCGGGGTCATTCCGTACTCGCCGCTCGCGGGTGGCTTTCTGACGGGCAAGTACCGCAAAGACGGCCCGGAGGTAAAGAGCGTCCGGGGCGCAAGCCACCGCTACGGCGACGAGCGCGGCTGGGCGGCCATCGACGCCCTCGATGAGATCGGAAAATCCCACGGCAAAACCGTCGCGCAGACGGCGCTTGCCTGGCTACTCACCAACCCCGTGATGACAGCTCCGATCATCGGCGCAAACTCCGTGGAGCAGCTTTCTGACTCGCTCGGCGTCGTCGGCTACCGGCTCTCGGCGGAAGAAATGGCCCGACTCAACGACACCACAAAATGGGTGCGCAACGGTCGCCCCATCTGGGACTGATCCCTATTTTTTCAAATAGTCCACGCGGTAGCACGTCAGGGTATTGCCGGAGCCTTGCCACTGGCGGCTGTGGATCAGCTTGAGCGAGAGGGGCGGCCTGCCATCAAAGAGCGGGACGCCCTCGCCCGCGAGGATCGGGAATATCGTGAGGTGCAGCTCGTCGATCAGCTCGTGCTTCAGCAGGCCGTTCCAGAGGATTCGGCCCATTAGGATCAGAATGTCTCGCCCGTTTTGCTGCTTGAGCGCACCGATCTCACCCGGCGCATCGGCGACGGAGACGATACGCGTATTGTCCCACGGCGCGAGGTCTTCCGGGGCGATTTTGTCGGAGACGACGATCTTGTCGATGCGCTGGAAAATCTCGGCAAGCTCCCGCCGGATCGCCGTCGCGCCGGGGTCAGCGGGGACTCCGGTCCAGTACGACTTGTTGCCCAGAAACGATGTCCGCCCGCTCAGAATCAGCGTGTCGGCGGCGCGGAGCCGCTCCGCCGCATAGTGATCGAAGTGATCGTCGCCCGCGTAGTCCGGGTGGTAGTGCTCGAAAAACCCCGCGAAGGTCTTGTCGGCGGCCTCATAGTAGCCGTCCACGGTGACGAAGTTGTTGACGATCAGCTTGCGCATGGAAGGAAGTATGCCAGTGCCGAAGGTTTTTGTCAACGCCATCCCGAAACAGATGCTATGAAGCCCATTCCGTATGTTGTTCCTGCCAAAAAAGCCGACGTTCTGACTCCGCTGGAGCCATCCGAGGTGAAGCTGACGGGCTGGCTCGGCGAGCGCGTAGCAGGGAACGTTCAGCGGCTGCGCGAGGTGGATTTAGCGCCGCTGCTGGCGGGCTACAAGGGCCGTCCGGGGAGCCATCCGTGGATCGGGGAGCATATCGGCAAGTGGCTGCATGCCAGCACGCTCGCCTGGCAGAGCACGGGCGACGCCCGGCTGAAAGCGAAGCTCGCGGGCGCAGTGCGCGAGCTGATCGCCTGTCAGGAACCAGGCGGCTACCTCGGAACGTACGAAAAAAGTAAGCGATTCGGACTGTTTCCGGGAGCCGACTGGGACGTGTGGAGCCACAAGTACAACCTGCTCGGGCTGCTCACCTGGTGGACGTATTCCAAAGATCGCGCCGCGCTGGACTGCTGCCGGAAGATGGGCGATTTGCTCTGCAAGACGTTCGGCACCGGGCTTGGGCAGAAGAGCATCAACTTGGCGGGAACCCATGTCGGGATGGCGGCGACGAGTATTTTGGAGCCGATGGTCTTGCTCCACCGCGCGACCGGCGACAAAAAGTACCTCGACTTCTGCCGCTACATCACCGATATCGCCTGGGACGAGCCAGGCGGCGCGGGGATTCTCAAAACGCTGACAACGCTCGGAAAGGTCAATAAAACGGCCAACGGGAAAGCCTACGAGATGCTCTCGAACCTGGTCGGGCTGTGCGAGCTGTATCGAACGACCGGGGAGAAACGCTTTCTGACGCCGTGCGTCCGGGCCTTTGAGGATATTTTAGAAAACCAGCTCTACATCACCGGGACCATGAGCCACGGAGAGCATTTTGGACCAGATCATGCGCTTCCCAACACTTCTAATTACAACGTCGGCGAGACCTGTGTCACCGTCACCTGGATTCAGCTTTGTTTTCAGCTTTTGCGGCTTACGGGCGAGGAAAGATATGCCGAAGAGCTGGAGAGAAGCTTTTATAACCATTTAGCGGCGGCCCAGCGCCCCGACGGACGCGAGTGGTGCTACTACACGCCTCTCGAAGGCACGAAGCCGTATGGTCCGGGAATCTCTTGCTGCGTCAGCTCCGGGCCGCGCGGAATGGCGCTCGCCCCGCTCACGGCGTGCTTCGTCGGCGATGGCGGCAAGACTCTGTTTATCTCTTCACGAGAAAGCTTCGAGGCGACCGTCACCCTGGGCGGGGTTCCGGTGAAGGTCGTCCAGAAAAGCCCCTTACCCGAGAGCGGAAAGTTCGAGGCTCGCGTCACGGCGGCCCGCCCCGTCGAGTTCACGCTGGCGATTCGAGGACATGACGTCCGCGTTGTGCTTCCCCGAGGTAAAGGAACTCGGACAAACAGTGTGGGGATGGGGCGAGAGCCGATTTCTGGGTTCTACACGAACGAGGGGAAGTCGGCGGCGCGGCGCGGGCCGTTCGTGCTGGCGCAGCAAAATGGGAGCGAGGTTCTTTTTGCCGATGCCGGGGCGAAGGGCGAAAAATACAAAGTCTGGGTCGGGCCTGCGCCGGAGAGCGAGGAGAGCCGCTCGCGCACGGGCAACGTCGAAGGCTCCATCAACGACGGCGATGTGCGCACGTTCGTCGTGACCTGGGACGGCGGCGTCCACGACGAAGATTTCTACGCGCTGACGTTCTCCAAACCGAAAACCGTCACGAAGATTTCCTATGCCCACGGCCATGCGTTCCACGATGGCGGCTGGTTCGTCGGCGCGCCTCAGGTCGAAATTAAAAAGACATCGGATGGCCCGTGGGAGCGTGTCGGGGCGCTGCCCGGCTACCCGCCCACCACGGACACCGATCCGAACGGTCTCAAAGACGGCCAGGAGTTCACGCTTGCCCTTCCTGCGCCATTAGAAATTATCGCCGTGCGCGTCGTCGGCAAGCCCGCGTGCGGCGACAACCCCGGTCTGCGCTTCACGTCGTGCGCCGAGCTACGCGCCACATAACTTGCAGGTTTCTTGTAGAATAGGCGTCATGGACAACCTCACTCGCCGCTCGCTGCTGAGCGCGGGCGCTACGACGCTCGCCTCTCTCGCTCTCGCCCAAAACGACGGAGACCGCTACGCTCCCGGCGCGTCGCCCGTGCGCTACCCCGACGCCGACATCGTGGTCATCGACAAGCGCTACGACGCCCTCAAGATCGGTAACACGCCCATTCAGCGGCTCCACACCGGCTCGCTCTGGGCCGAGGGCTGCGCCTGGAACGGGACGGGACGCTACCTGGTCTGGTCGGACATCCCCAACTCGCTTCATCGCCGCTGGCTCTGGGAAGACGGGCATACGTCGGTGATTCGCGACTCCAACAACACCAACGGCAACACGTTCGACCGCGAGGGACGCCAGCTCTCCTGCCAGCATCTCACCCGCGCCGTCGTGCGCTACGAGCTGAATGGCAGCGTCACGACGCTGGCCAGCAAGTTCGACGGCAAGCCCTTCAACGCTCCCAACGACCTGGTGGTCCACCCCGACGGCGGCATCTGGTTTACCGACCCTGGCTACGGCTCAATGGGCAACTACGAAGGAGTCAAAGGCCCGCTGGAGCTAAAAGAGGCCGTCTACCGAATCGATCCAATGACGTTGAAGGTCGAAAAAGTCACCGACGAGCCGGTCAAGCCCAACGGCATTTGTTTCTCGCCCGACTACAAAAAACTCTATATTGCCGACACGGGCGACCCGCACAACATCGTGGTTTTCGATGTCCAGAACGGGGTGAAATTAGGCAAAGGCAAGCAGTTTGCCTCGATGATCGTCGAGCAAGGCGGCAAAAAAGCCCTCGGGAACGCCGATGGCATTCGCACCGACACCGAGGGCAACGTCTGGGCCGCGACCGGCTGGGTCGGCGCGGGCTACGATGGCGTCCAGACGTTCGCCCCCGACGGAGCGCTGATCGGGAAGATTTTATTGCCCGAGATCGGCTCGAACCTGTGCTTCGGCGGCTCCAAGCGCAACCGGCTCTTCATCACGGCGGGCCAGTCGCTCTACTCGGTCTACGTCAACGCCGTCGGCGCTCACTGGTGCTGAAACGGGCCGGGGGCGACAGAAGTTGTCGCCCCCTGTTGCTCAGGGAAAGAGCGGCTTGAGGTCGTCGAAGACATGGCTGACACTGGTGGTGTTGCTGCCGTGGCAGTCGAAGCAGTTCGAGCCGGGCTGGAACGTCTCCATCGTGGTGTTGGAGAGCTTGTTGGTCCCCACCTGGTTTGCGCCGGAGGGGGACGCCCCGCCGATGGTCCAGGTTGCTCCGAGCATGAAGTAGTTGGCGCGAATGTCTCCGGGCAGGAGCTGGGAGAGGACGCTGTTGTTGATCGCGATCAGCTCCGTGTTAGAAGAAGCCGAGTTCTTCCCGAACGCGAAATCCCGCCGTACGTCCGACGGCCCGATGGTGGTGAAGGGGGCGTTTACCTGAATATCGGCACCCGAGGCCGACTGGCGCATCTGATTGAACGGACCCGCCGAGTTGCTTGCGCAGAACAGCCAGGTGCCCGCCGTCGTCTGCGGCACCGTCTTGGGGTTGGGACCGGCGGTGGCGTTGAACGTATAGGCCGCGTTGGGGGAGTTGCCGAAGTGCTCGAAGCTCGCCCAGATCATCTCGGGATGCCCCTTGACGCTCCCCACGACGTGCATGCCGACCAGCGCCAGCGTGGTATCTTTCTGGCCGTTCGGCACCCAGTGAGCCGGATCGGACGTGTCGTAGGTCGGGACCGTCGCTTTCATGGTGATGTAGCTACCCGGATTCGCCAGCCCCGTGGTCTCGACCCAGGCGGTCTTCAGCTCGACCGCCAGGGCTTCGGGGTCGGGGAAGGTCTTGCCCTTGGTGGCAGCATAGGCGACGATCTTGTTTAAGTCCGCCTGCGTCGTGGGGAACTTCGTGGGCGCGGGCGTGATGCCGCCGTTCTTCGTGCCTGTCTGGAAGTACGCATAGACATCGTTGACGATGGTGGTGTAGTAGACCAGCGAGCCGTTCTGCGCCACGAGCGCCCCGCCGTCCGCCTGGCCTTCCTCGGTGTCGATCACGTTGCCCGAGGCGTCCAGAAAGACGGGCTTCTTGTCGATGAGAACCTTCTGCGCCAGACGCTGCTTGTCGAGCTGAGGCCGCAGGATGGGCATCATCTTCGGTAGGATCTTTCCGGCGCTGTCCTGGAACACCAGCTTCCGGTTGGTGTCCAGCGTCACCCGCTCCACCTCAAGCTCCCGATTGCCGCTTCGAAGGAGCTGCTTTCCGCTCGGAGCGCGCTTCGTCGGCTCGACCTCGAACAGGCGTCCTCTTTTATCGACGATCACCGGTAGCTTGTTGGGACCGACCTGGGCGGAGCGGACGTTGAAGAACGGCAGCCTGCCATTGACATGCGGGAGATAGCTCCGCTTTCCCGTCACCGGGTCGGGCGGGGTGACATCGTAGAACGTGGACGACGAAAATATTCTGCCGCCGCCGCCGTAGCGACGCGGCGCGGGCGAGGTCAGCCACAGAAACATCTGCTCGGACCACTGATAGAAGCTACAGTTGGGAACGTTCGGGAACGTGATCCCGTCGGCGGGCTTGACCACGCCATTGAGTGTGGGCGTCCCGGTTTCGAACCAGCTTGCAAACATCGCTGGCGAGACAGTGCAGGTGGTCTGCGGGTTGGTCGGAATTGCCTGCATACGGGGCGAGGGCATCGCTGCCATCGCTAGGAGACTGATAGTTGCCGCTGTGCCGACGATGAACGTGCGTGTCATGGCACGGTTTCTTTTAGGATTCAACATGGCCTTTTCCTGAGTCGGTAGTAACAAGCAGGAGCAGCCCGATTGCTGCCCTGATGCTTGATTTATAAAGTATTCCCAGGTTGAATATTTTTCAAACATAAAATTAAAATCGCTACTGATCTGGCTTTGCGGGCAGGAGCCGGACCAGAAATAACGCCAGCAGCGTGGTTCCCGCCGAGACCAGAATCAGCGGCCAGAGGGTTTTCCCCGTGGCGTCGAAGATGCGCGAGCCCAGCAACATCCCGAGGCGGCTTGCGATGTTGGTGATGCTCATCAGGGCGGCGAAGGTAAAGCCCTCGGCATGTTTGGGGCAAGCTTCTCCCGCCAGGCTCAGCATGGCCAGCAATGCCGTCATGTCGCAGATCCCGGCAATCAGAAGCACCGGGTAGAGCGTGGACGCTCCGAAGACCAGCAGGTGCAGGAGCGTCGCCGTGGCACTGGCACACAGCCCGACAGCCAGAAGCCGCCTCGGGCTCAGCCGCTCGGCCAGAAACCGGTTGAAGAGCAGCGCCCCGAGAATCCCCCCGATGCTCCCGATGGCACCGCCAAACCCGATCACGTCCTGGCCGAGTTTCAGAGTCTCGGTCTGGAACGTGTACCAGGCAACCCCGGCGTTGGGAGCGAACTTCACCAGCAGTAGAATTAGCGCCATCTTTCCAAGGCTGGGCGACTTGAACGCGCTTCCCAAGCCCTTGAGTGAGGCAAGAACCTGCTCCCGGCTCAGGCGCATCGGCTCCTCGGTGACCAGGGTCTGCGACGCGATGATCAGCGCCAGTAGCGGAAAACACGCGATCAGCGACGCGATCTTGAGCGCGGTCGGAGCATCGAAGCGCTGCGTAAGCTGCCCGCCCAGCACCGACGCCAGCACGCCCGCGATGCTGGCCCACATCCACTGAAGGCTCTGGAACTGCCGCAAGAAGCCCGTTCGCTGCCCGCCCTCGACCATCAGAGCATCGACCAGAACGTCCCCGAACGCCAGCCCCAGCCCGACGCAGAATAAAGTTCCACGAATCACGCTTGCGCCCTGCGCAAAAAAAAGAAACACAAACGCCCCGAGCGAGAGGCTGGTGACAAAAAACAAATACGAGCGCCGTCGCCACTTCCCCAGCGGAAACAAATCGGAGATCAGGCCATAGAGCGGCTTGATGCTCCACGGGAGGATCAGCGGCGCAATAAAA
>JANLTX010000092.1:0-16470 GCA_031363095.1 Armatimonadota bacterium
CAACCTGTTTCGTAAGTTGACGATTCGTTACGAAAAGAAGGCCAAGAACTGGTTGGCTCTCCATCAGTTGGCGGCTTGCGTTATTGCTTTACGCAAGATTACACTTCCTGATGGAAATAACCTTATTTACGGATAAACCCTAAGGGCGCTCCACGCCACGATGTCCTTCGGACGTAATCCGAGCTGGTCCCCATCAGGGGTTACCCGAAGCTGTCGTAGCTGCCGGAGTCCATGCCACCCGTCACCGAGTCGCCGCCCCAGATCGGGTAGGAGTCGCCGATGTAGTAGTAGCCGTAGCCCGAGTCGATCCAGGCATCGCCGCTCGAATACTGGCTGGCCTGCGAGAACCCGAGGTACGCCGACTTCATCAGCTTTCCAGGCCGCAGCGACGACAGCTCGACCACGCCAGCGACTCCGAGAAGTCCACGCGCAGGAAGCTGTTCAAAGCGCAGCCCGAGGTCGTAGATACGCACGGAGAGGTCGGGGAACCACTCAGGTGACCGAAGCTCACCAGACATACCCAGCCCGGCGTCGGAGCAGTCATGGAGCGCGAACACCGCGAGGTTCGGGTTTCGCTGGAGCATCCCAAGAACCATTTGGAGCGTTTCCGGTGCGGGAAAGCGCCTGTCCAGAGAGAGAATCGCGCAGTTGTTCTCAAAGTGAAACCGATTTTTCACCAGCATGGCCGCAATTTCGGCATCCTCGACGATCAGCGCCCGGTCGAAGCTATAATTTTCCAGCTCGGTCGGGATCGGCGCGGCGACGGACCTGCTTTTCTCCAGCCCGACGAGCTTCTCCGGGCGGCCATGAATACTGACCCAGCGGTTTAGATAATTAGAAACAAAGTCCGAGTACGAAACCTTCGGAGCTTTTATAGTTGCGTCCGGGCCTTTTTTCTTGCCCAACGCACAGCCAGGCAGAGATTTTTTCTCCAAGAACCGACACAGCTCCCAATAGAGCTGCTTCCGGGTAAAAAACAGTGTCCCCTTCAGGCTCACGGCCTGGATCGCGCCGTGAAAGAGCGGATCGGTGACCTTCAGTACGTCCTGCGTCGGCTCGAACGCAAACGCATGGCCACATTTCGGGCACTTTCGGTCGGCACGTTCTTTTAATTTGGAGTTCGTCTCACAATGAATGCACTTCACGCCATAGCTCCCATGTCGAAAGAGTCCAGAGCTTCTCCCCCACGCGGCGGCGGCGAAACCCGGCAGGTGTCGGGTCGTTGCCCGCCAGCAAGTTTTTCACGAACGCCGGATCGAAGCGGCCCTCGCGCTTGATTCTACGCGAGGAAAGCAGTGTTCGCACCCTCCGACCGACCGGCCCGAACCGGGGAAGGCACCACTCGGCGCTCGGGACACCCATTCCGCGCTTCTCGCGTCGCAGAATTTCATCGGGGAGCAGCCCGCGCCCGGCCTCTTTGAGCGCGACTTTCTCGCACGCGCCCTGAAGAAACGCCTCGGGCGGGAGCGTGAACGTGTGGGCCGTGAGCGCCGTGTCGAAGAGCGGCGAGGCCACCGAAAGACCGTGGCACTCCCCCAGCGCGACGCATCTCGGGGCGATGTTCTGCGCCCCTTTGAGCGCAAGGTTCGCGGCCCGCAACCGGTGGATCAGCGGCGCATTCGGAAGAAGCTCCAGCCCGAGGGCGAGCCAGCTCTCCACAGAAACGTCGGGATGATTCGGCCAGAGTTTATCTAAAACGCCGTCGAAGCGGTGGTAGGTCGCGCGGTAGGCTTCGTAGAGATCCGCCGCGCCGAACGCGGCCATGGCGACCAGTGGCTTATTCGCCCAGCCACCGAAAAGCTGGTCGCCGCCCTCGCCGTTGAAAACCGTTCGCACTTCCTTGCGGGCCGCTTTTCCGAGCAAGTAAAGCGGCACCGTCACGGCGTCGCCAAAGGGCTGCGGCATCGCTTGCATGGTGGACTCCCAGGCCCGCGCGACCTCTTTCGGGCCGCACGGCACGCGTCGCAGCGGGATTTTAAGGTGACGAGCAACCTGCTCGGCGAAAACAACTTCCCCGCCCGACTCCGGCCCGAAGTCCAGCGTGTAGGCGATCACTTTTGCGCCCGCCTCGACTAAAAGCGCCGCGACGAGCGAGCTGTCCAGCCCGCCCGAGAGAAAAATCCCCACAGGATCGTCGCCTGCGGGCAATCGGGAGCGTACGGCGGCGCGAAGAAGCTCCCCCAGCCCCAATAATGAGGAGTTCCACCCCCCTCCCCCCGCGAAGCCGGGGAGGGGGGCAGGGGGGAGGGAAACATCCGCAAAGATCGTGTTGGGGCGCGGAACGTACGAGAACAACAGATATCCGGCCAGCGCCTGCTCGTCGATCTGGCGCGTCCGGGTGAGCGTGCGCGGGTCCGGCGAGGGCGTCACTCGAACCGGACGTCGGAGATCTCGACGGTGCCTTTTGTCTCGGGCGGGTTGATGTCCTGCCCGAACTTGAAGACCAGGCTTTTTGCGCTGTCTGGCCCGCCCCCCGGCGCGGCCTGCCAACTCTCCCCCACACGGCTCTGTCGGTTCAGCTCGCTGAGCGGGATGGTCACGCGCTGAGATTCTGGCGAAATTGAAATCGGGCGAGAGTTCCAGCGCGTCTGGCCGTCGCGCAGGTCCAGCCGGACGCTCGAAATTCCGGTGCCCTGGATCGACTGGATCAAGAAGCTCACCTGTCTGTAGCCCGCAAGCGACCCGCTGATAGGAAACCCGACGTTGGCCTGGTAGTTACCACCCTGAGGTCGGAACTCTTTGAGATTGAGTTGATAGCGATTGGCACCGGGGATAGAGCTTACAGACGCGTTCTTGAAGATAGTCGTGGTCGCGTCCGTGGCGTTCAGCGGGAGCGTGAACGGAGCGACCAGAGGCGCGGCCACCATGGGAGCGGACACCTGTTGCGAACCGATTCGGGTGAGCAGGAAAACCGTGAGCAGGGCGGGCAGCATGGCCGCTCCGATGGCGATCAGAACCCGACGCTTCTGGTGTTTTGCCTTGATCTTCTCGGCCTTCTCGGCGTGGAGCTGCGCGGCGGCCCGGTCTAAATACTCCTGCGGGATTCCGAGTTCCTCGGCGGCCTGCGCCGCCGACCGAGCGTGTTTCGCCTGCTCGCTCTCGGCCCGAAAGAGTTCATCGGCGCGGCGGAACGCCTCGGCCTGGTCTTCTTCGCTCAGCTCGGACTGTTTCAGCATGGCTCCATTTTACTCCGCTTCCAGGCGATCCTGCGCTTTCTGCACCCAGTGACTCTCGACATTGGTTTTTGTCGCGTTCGTCCAGGCCAGCCGTGCGGCGTCCGTGTGGCCTAATTTTTCGTAGCAGTCGCCCAGATGGGTCCAGAGCATCGCTGCATCGATAGTTTGCGCGGCCAGGCGAAGCCCGGTCTTGAGACTCTCGATAGCTTCGAGCCAGCGCTCGCGAACCATCAATAGACCAGCGGAGGCAACGTGGAAACCGACCTGCAAATACACAGCCTCCGAGAAATGCTCTTTTTTCACCATACCCAATACCGACTCGGCATCGTCCAGTCGCCCCAGACCGATCAGCACGGATATGAGTGTGAAGACTCGCCCGGCACGGAGGACGGGAATCGCCGTTTCCTGAGCTTGCTCCGCAAAGACCAGCGCCGCCGCAAAGTCTTCCTGGTAGTTTGCAACGAGGGCGCGGCGGTAGAGGCGCTCCCCTGCCCGCTCCCGAACCCAGGGTAGCTCTTCTGTGCGCTCTTCGTCAAGATCCGCTTCCCAGAGTGCGAGCGCTTCGTCGGTGCGGCCCAGAGCGAGGTAGACATGAAACCGCACGCGCCCCGCTTCTTTGTTACCCGGTGCGATTTTTTCGGCGGCGTCCAGAAGGTCCAAGGCGTCCGTGCAGCGTCCTTGCAACGTAAACGCCTGTGCAACAGATGCCTGTGCATTGGCAATCTGCGCCGAAGTAGCGTCTTTCTCCGCCAGCTCCAGCTGCTGGAGCCGCCAGTAGAGTGCGGCATCCCACAGGTTCTGCTGACTATGCGCCAGGGCAAGTAGCTCGCACGAGGTAATCGATGGCTGGACGCGATGGGAACGCCGAGCCAGCTCCAGCGCCTCGGCGGGGCGGCCCAGGTAGAGTGCGCACAATGCGGCAATGGCAAAGCGATTCTGTCGAACCCCACTCTCGTACTGGCTGAGCGTCGCGCCCTGCAAAACGGCAGAAAGAATCGTCAGGCAGCTCTCAAACTGGCCCTGGGCAAAGAGAACAAACGACTTGAAGAGCAGCCGATCCCCGATCTTCTCTATCGTCTCGGCAGCGCTCCAGGCATCGTCCAGCGCCGCATCCGACGCAGAAGTATGGCCCAGATGCCAGAGCAGATTGGCGCGGAGCAGATGCGCATCCGAAAGCGCGGCAGTGGAGCCGACACCGACACACTCCCGAATGGCTTGCTCGCAGACGCTCAGCGCAAAGGGCAACTCGCCTGCGCTCCAATAGAGCCGGGCAAGCTGGGTTCGAGCCATACCCTTCCAGACCGAAAACTTCGTCTCCGTGCTGGCGAGGGCACGCTCCAGAATTGAGATCGCGCCGGGAAGGTCGCCCCGGCTCTGAGAGTCCGAGGCGGCCTTCTTTACGGCTTCAAACGGGTCATCGAGCATCCGTTACCAGGCGTAGGCTTCGGGCGCGGGTTTGGACTCGGTTCCGTAGAGGCCGACGGCGGGGAATATCTCGTCGATGCGCTGCTTGAGCGTCGCGTCGATGGTGATTTCGAGTGCTTTCAAGCTGCCGTCAAGCTGCTCGACCGTGCGCGGACCGATGATCGGAGCCGTGACGACCCGGTTTGAGAGCAGCCAGGCCAGCGCGACATCCGCCGGACTCTCGCCCAGTTCGGTGCAGAGCGCTTCCCAGGCCTGAAGCGCCGGGAGGTTCTTCTCGACCTCTTTCTGGACATGCTCGCTCGCGCGTCGCCCTTCGCTGGCTTTCTTCAGCACGCCGCCTAAGATTCCGCCGCCCAGCGGACTCCAGGGAATCAGCCCGAGGCCGTAGCACGCGCACGCCGGAATCACTTCCAGCTCCGGGTAGCGACACAGCAGGTGGTACTTGCTCTGCTCGCTCACCAGCCCCAGCGTGTGGCGGGCCTTCGCCGACTCCTGTGCGCGCGCGATGTGCCAGCCCGCGAAGTTGCTGGAGCCAGTGTAGAGCACTTTCCCCTCGCGCACTAACTGGTCGAACGCCTCCCAGGTCTCTTCCCACGGACAGTCGCGGTCGATATGGTGCATCTGAAGCAGGTCGATGTAGTCGGTCTTCATCGCTTTGAGGCTGTCTTCACAGCCTTTTTTGATTCGGAGCTTCGAGACACGTCCCTGGTTGGGCCACTCCCCCATATTTCCGTAGAGCTTGGTCGCCAGCACGACTTTCTCGCGCCGTCCGCCGCCCTGTGCAAAGAAATCTCCGATAATTTTTTCGGTGATCCGCTCGCCCTGCTTCCAGCCGTAGACATCGGCGGTGTCCCAGAAATTGATGCCCAGCTCCAGCGCTTTGTCCATGATCGCAAAGCTATCAGGCTGGCTCGTGACGGGACCAAAGTTCATTGTCCCGAGGCAGAGTTTAGAAACAGAAAGTCCGGTTCGTCCCAGACGGGTGTATTGCATGAAAAATCCTCCGGCAAAGTATACCCGTTCAAAATCAGAGGCGGTAGAATACAGCCATGCGTATCGACTCCCTGAAGGTCGAAAACTTCCGCTGCTTCACCGAAGCAGAGTGGGAGTTCAGCCCCGGTTTCAACGTCCTGATCGGCGACAACGGCTCCGGCAAAACCGCCGTTTTGGATGCGCTGGCAGTTGCCGTAGGTTCGTTTTTTTGGAGTATCAAACGTATCAGGCATCGTAAAATCATCAGGGAGAAAGACATGCTTTGCCATGTAAATCACGAATCTGAAAATCCCTTTTTAGAATACAAAAAATTTCTAAATATCAACACCAAAATAGAGATGTACAATGAGAGTATATTGTTACATAGATCAATATCTAAAGGAAACATACAAATAATCAAATCGAATAAACCACATCAATCATATATATTTGGTGAACTAACAAATCTATCTGTAGAACTCGATAATATGAAGAACAAATATAATAATTCACAAAATTTTGATATTAACAAGGTAGAAAAAATCAAATATGATTTAGAAAAATCAATTAATGATTCTTTGCAATCAATGAAATACCTACCGTTGATTACGCTTTATAGTGCTGGAAGAGCTTGGTTAAAGCCAAAACCAAATCATTTGAGGTTTAGAGGACCACAAGAACGTATTCAAGGTTACGCTGATTGTCTTGAAGAAGAATCCAATGAACAATTTCTTTATGATTGGTTTACTCAGCGGGAAATTGCGGCGCTTCAGAAAAATGGGGCTTCTAAAACTATGGAAGGAATTCGCCAGGCGGTTTGTACGTGCCTCGGCGACGATTGGACTCGGGTTTGGTACGATATCGACCTTGCTGAAGTGATGGCGGAGCATAAAGACAATGGCTCGCTTCCGGTTCGGTTGCTCAGCGACGGACAGCGAAGTATTTTAGCGATGGGACTCGACATGGCGTATCGCTGCGCCGTACTGAATCCGCATCTGGCGGAAAATGCGTCGCAAGAAACGCCTGGAGTTGTTTTGATCGATGAAATAGATTTGCATCTTCATCCGAAATGGCAACGAGAGATTGTAGGAAACCTGCGTCGGGCGTTTCCCAAGGTACAGTTTTTCGTAACGACGCACTCTCCGATTATTATTCAGAGCCTCGATCCGAAATTAGACAGGGTGATTGATTTATCGGGCGATGAGTTTCCCCTAACGGTGCGAAGTAGCCCTGAAGATATTCTGGAGCGAATGGGAATGGAAATCCCACAGCAGTCTGCCGCCTGGATTCAGCTTCATCAAACAGCCAAAGAATACTATGACTTGCTGGATCAAGCCAAAGAAACGCAGGATGAAGTCCGAATTGCAGAACTTCGGGCCGAATTAGATCGTTTGTCGATTCCCTTTGAAGACAACCCGGCGTGGGCGGCGCTCCTCACCCGTAAACGCGCGGTATCAGGAATCGATGCGTGAGACCTGTCGATAAAGGATCGCCTCCACGCGATGCAAACGATCAAGAAATTTTATATACAGGGGTTGATGGTCATCAGAAATCAAAAGCAGCTCTCTACGAACGCCTGGGG
This sequence comes from Armatimonadota bacterium, assembly GCA_031363095.1. Classification (GTDB taxonomy): domain Bacteria; phylum Armatimonadota; class Armatimonadia; order Armatimonadales; family Armatimonadaceae; genus JANLTX01. Next base: position 7,156 of record JANLTX010000092.1, read on the forward strand.
CGCTATTGTTCCTATTGCGAGCGAAAGACCGACCTTCACGTAGAACATGTTATCCCGAAACGCAAACATCCTGATACAGAACACCTCTGGGTAAATTATCTATTGGCTTGTGGAAACTGTAATAGCACAAAATTAGAAAAAGATCCGTTGACCGATGATTGGGATTGTTTTTTCCCGGATGAAGTCAATACGCTATGGGCATTTGAATATGGCCCTGGCGCAAGAATCGTTATCCGTTCCACACTTACCAATATAGAAGATCAAAGACGAGCACAAAAAACCATTGAGATGATTAGCCTGGATCGCAATCCAATACCCGATCCTCGGGCAAAAGACTTACGCTGGCAAGACCGCGATTCAGCATGGAGACAAGCACAGGATGCACTCAACGATTTAAACCAAGAAGATACAGCTATTGTTCGTAAACGAATTTTCAATGAAGCCGTTCAAACAGGATTTTTTTCAATCTGGTGGACCGTTTTTGGACTCGATACAAACACAAATAGGTGTACAGAGATACGGCGCGAGCTCATTTTACGATTCCAAGCCCGTGGCTCTTGCTTCAACGCCGACTGCTCTGTTCGCGAATCGCTGGCGCATGCTTGAACGTATGATTTCGGGCATAATGGCTCTATGAGTCTTCCGTCGAAGTTTGCGGTGAGCTATGTGTTCCAGAACGGGAGCCTGCCGCCGCCCTACCACTACGAGCTGGCGATTCGGATCGAGCCGGGTCGCCGCGAGGCGCTGTATCACTTCCGGCCCGGCTATCCCGGCCAGGGCGAGGGCGTCCAGCTCTGGCGGGCGACGTTTCCGCTGGGCTTGACCGAGCGGGAGGCGCTCTACAAAAAACTGGTCGCGCTGGAGTTCGAGCGTCCGTGGCGAGCAGGCCCAAGCCCTGGCATCGCCAGTCCCGTTCGCCTCCTGACGATCACGGGAGCCAGAAAGCTGACCCGTGTCCCTGCGTTTCCCGCTTCACAAAAAGACCAGGCGCGGCTACTGGCGCTCTGCAAAGCCGTCGAGAGCGTGGTCCCGCGCTCGCTCAAAGAGGAGTTCGAGGTGCGCTATGACCGACTCAAGCTCAACCGCGACCCGGCAGGAATTCGCTGACCAGACGCGGAACGAGAGTTTCATGGCACTTCCCAAAGACTTCGCGCTCATCTACACGTTCAGAAACGGGACGGTTCCGCCGCCCCATCACTACGAAGTGGCGATCCGAATCGCGCCGGGCAGACCGGCGGTCTACGAGTTTCGTCCGGGCTATCCGGGGCTGGAGACCGGAGCGCAGGTCTGGACCGAGGCGTTCCCGCTCTCCGACGCCGAGCGCGAGGCGCTTCTGAAGCGCTTGCTCTCTCTGGGCCTCAGCCGAAACTGGAAAGCGCTCGCCAGCCCGCCTGTCGGTGGCGGCTTTTCGACGCTGAAAGTAACCGCAAGCGGAAAAACGATCTCCGTCCCGTCGTTTCCACGCTCCCCCGACGACGTTGTTGCGCAGAAGCTCTTTGCCACCGCCGAGTCCGCCGTGCCCATCGCCTTGCGAAAGAAACTAAAGGCCCGCTTCGAGGCGCTGGCAAAGTCCAAACAGCCCGGAATTCGGTAGGGTAATGAAAGTCAGGCTACGGAATATCCACCCACAGGGGTAGATCGGGAAGAAGCGGGATCATCACCCAGCGTTGCAGGGAGCCGTCGGGGTGTTTTACTCGAACATGGATCGTCGTGACAGAGCGCTTCAGAGGATCACCCCGCAGGATGCCCCGCTCCTCGGAGAGATGTAACCGCAGCGATCCACCTGCCAGAAGTGCGGCATCCGGCGGCGCAGTGGTGGTCAGGCAGGCATTGAATGCGGCGCGAGCGGTACCATCCATCGGCAGTCCCTCTGAGCTCTTTGCACGATCCAGGCGCGTGGCATCTGCGGCCATGTACCGAAACAGCGGAAGATAAGGTGCCAGGCTTCGTAGAGCCGTCACCCGCGTCGTCAGCCCACGGGAGGGTGCCTCGCGAGAAAGACGGGCAAACCGCAGAGCCGTCTCCAGCGATGTGGACGTCTCCACACTTTCCCACTCCTTCACCAGTGGCCAGCGTGCCCGAAACCTGGGGCCATCGTCCATGAGCCAGCGCGGGTGACTGACAAGAAGCATATCCCCGCTCCATTTTGCCATAAAGCGATTCCCGGTGCCGGTGAGTGTCGCAAGAAACCGCTCCAGGGAGACAAGCGGAGGTAGCTCGTACAGCGGACGGCTCCGCGCCTCAACGGGAATCTGGGCGAGGTACGAAATCCCGGAGCGTCCGAGGAACTCGGTGATCTGCGCCGGAGCTTTTGCACCTGTTGGAACGCGGACAGAGGGCGTCTCGCGTGGCTCGCTCTGCTCAGAGCGATGCCCCCAGGACTCACGCAGCCAGGGTTCCAGCGCCCGCATCGGCTCTCGAATCGGTGCAACCCCTACCGCGCTTCCGATGTTCTCGCCCCGCATACAGCCAAGAAGCACCGTCGGAATCGGTAGCTCTCCGTCCCAGTTGAGCGCCACGCGAACCCGAGTCGCCGGAGTTTTGTCGGCAGTGCCCCCCAGCCCCTCGGGCGTCCGATCCCAGGCACGAAACCGGGCAGCGACCTCGGGAGAAAGCTCGCTCAGCGGACGGGTGTAGACCTTTATCTCACCGCGCAAAACACCTCGAAGCGCTTCCGTGGGAACAGTGTCGCGGAGCATTCGGAGTCGTTGTTGCTCCAGAGAATCATCTTTCGGGTTTTCAGGAAGCGCATCAAGGGCAGCAAACAGACTCGTCTCGACCGCCTTGCAGGCACGCGAGATCAGCGCCGCGCTCAGCCCTTCTGCCGACTTCGGTCGAACGAGCCGGTAGACATACGTTTCCCCGCTTTTTTCACGATGAAGTGTCCAGCGGGCATTGCCAAAGCTCTGAAGCTCCAGAAGTGCTCGTAAAACTCGGTGAAGAGGTACCTTTTCGAGCCGCACGCGCAAAGACTCGTCCCCGGCCCCGGTTGCGTCGTCGGGCGCGACATCAACCTTTGTCTGCGCCCGACATCGCTCCAGCACATGCCCGATCAGAGCCGTACTCGATGCCCCGGAAACCGGTTTCGTCAGCCGTACGTCTTCTACGATCCAGGCATCCCAGTCGATTTCTTGCACCACCGGTGCGCTCTGTACACGCTCCAGTGGTTGATACACAAATAAACTGGTTAGAAAAAGCATTTCTCACCTTTAAAATAACTAAAAAGGCAGCCAAAAGACAGGCGCGAAAACCCAATCCTCTACTTCAGGAAAATCCTGGTCCGGTGGGCGAGTCGGATCTGACGACATTGATAATCTTGGCAAAGTTTTTCCATAAATCGGCATAAAGCCAGGTACGAACCATTTTCCATTACCCGATAAAGTATAGGGGTCCAGAAAAACGGGATTACTATTATGTAGTAAAAACGAATCTTGCGAAGCACCTATGGCAGTTATTTGATTAGGATCACCAAGTTTATAAAAGCCAGAGAGAACTACCAGGATTTGCTCAAAATTGGGATCGTTATCACTAAAAGGCACTTTTGCAGAAACAGAGTGAACCGAAGATTCTGGCACTACGGGAGGAATTCTCAAGGTGGAAGACCACGGTATTCCTCTCACATAAAAGACTTGCCCCTCGGACGGCGAAGTCACATCGACATGCCCAGTAATCACGAGTGTACCAGTATCTGCATTTGCAGTCATTGTGACCAAACAGAGCAAAACTGAAAACGCCAAAAGCGATTTCGTTACAAGTAGTTTCATTCCTATCACCTTGTGGTGAGTGTTCCGTCCACATCAGTCTAACATAGCTCAGGCTGATCTGCAATACTTAAAGAAAAAATCCCTCAGAGCAAGCTTTGAGGGATTGGATGCTCCCCATTATTGGGGCTGGGGGATGGGTCACCCCTCGCGCAGGTGCTCGAAGAGAATGGTCGAGAGGTAGCGCTCGGCGTTGCTGGCGACGATCACGACGATTCGCTTTCCGGCGTTCTCTTCGCGCTGGCCGACGCGAACAGCGGCGAGAATCGCGGCTCCCGACGAGATTCCGACGGCGATTCCCTCTTCCGCCATGACGCGGCGGGCCATGGCGACAGACTCATCGGTGGAGATTTGAACCACTTCGTCGATCAGGTCGGTCTTGAGAACCGCCGGGACGAACCCCGCGCCGATTCCCTGAATCTTGTGCGGCCCCGGCGCGAGCGGCTCGCCCGCCATCGTTTGCGAGATCACCGGCGAGGTCGTCGGCTCGACCGCAATTGCCTGAAAGCTCGGCTTGCGCGATTTGATGACCTCGGCGATACCCGTGATGGTTCCGCCCGTCCCGACACCCGAGACCAGAATATCTACCGTGCCGTCGGTGTCGCGCCAGATCTCCTCGGCGGTGGTCTGTCGATGAATCTCCGGGTTGGCCGGGTTCTCGAACTGCTGGGGCATGAAGTATTTCTCGGGGTCGGACGCGACGATCTCATTGGCTTTCGCAATCGCGCCGGTCATCCCGATGCCCGCGCTCGGCGGCACCAGCTCTAACTTCGCGCCGTAGCCCTTGAGCAGCAAGCGGCGCTCCATCGACATCGTCTCGGGCATGACCAAGATCAGCTCATAGCCACGCGCAGCAGCCACGAACGCCAGTGCGATTCCGGTGTTTCCGCTGGTCGGCTCGACTAAAACAGTCTTTCCGGGCGTGATCTTGCCCGCTTTTTCAGCGGCGTCGATCATATTTACCCCAATTCGGTCTTTCACCGAGAGACCGGGGCTTAAAAACTCTAACTTCACCAGAATATCGGCTTTTGCACCATCGGTGACACGTCGGAGACGCACAAGCGGTGTGTTTCCAATAAGCTGGGTGGGGTCGTCGTAGATTCGCATGGGTTTGTTTCCTTAGATATGCATCGCGTAGCTGGCGTTCTGGCTGTCGGCGCGGCGCTCCAGCAGCGAAGCCAGCGACGTTTCATCGGCGACCGTGCGCAGGGCACTGCGAACATCGCCCCAGACCGCACGGATTACCACCGTCTCGGGGGAGTCCTCGGGGTAAGAGGCGATTAGCTCGTGGGGAACCAGCGGCCCGGAGAGCGCCCGAAGCACCTCCCCGACACTGAGCCGGTGCGCGTCGAGGGCGAGCGCATAGCCGCCGCCCGCGCCCCGGATCGAGCGAATCAGCTCCGCGCGGCGCAGGGTCGCCAGAAGCTGCTCCAGAAATTGCTCCGGAATGCGCTGACGGAGCGCGATCTCGCGGGCCTGAACCGGGCCGCGCGCACCGTTTGCGGCGATGTCCAGCATCGCCCGGAGTCCGTAGTCTTCTTTCGCCGTGAATGTCATCTGACTAATTCGACATATTATACCGAATTTAGTTCCGATGCCAGAGCGCCTGCGGGGATTCTCGGCGGCGAAGAAAGTTGCGCTGGGCGTCGGAAAGCTCCAGAATCTGATCGGGGGGCGGCTCGGAAAAGCTCTCCCAGGCTATTTTTTTCCAGCCCAGGTCTTTCAATTGCCCGGTGAGAGCGTGGCTTTTTGGCAACGAGATCCAGCTTTTTGTTTTTTCCGGGCGGGCGATAAGTTCGGAAAGCTCTCTCTCGGTCACGCCGACGGCCATGCGCTCGGTGTCGAACCAGCGGAGCGGCGCAAAAGCATAGTTCTCCAGGTCTAAATAATACACCGTCGCGCCGGGCGGGACGACTCCGCGCACCCAGCTCCAGCGGGAGTCCTTGTCGGTAAAGGTCGCCGGAAACAGCAAAAACGCTTTGATGTCCTTGGCGAGAGCGCAGGCCAAGAGCAAGGTCGCCCCTGCCGCAAGCGCCGTGCGCGGAACTCTTCCTGCGCCCAGGGTCTGGACACCCCGAAAGAGCCAGAAGAACAGCCACGGATAGAGCACGGCGTAGTACTGAAACCCGACAAAAAACGCCAGAAGCATCAGCGTCTGCAGCGGAAAAAACCACTCGACAAACGTCCGGCCCGATTCTTTGAGCGAGCGCGCCCAGCCCAGAAGCATCAGCCCGGACGTCAGCCACGCGCTGACCGGCCCGAGCCAGCCCAGCCCCAGCGACGTGAGGAACGGCCAGGTCGCGCCGCCGCTGGCCTTCCACCAGGGAAACAGACCATAGCCGACCTCGCCGGGAAAAACCCCGATCTGGCCCAGCATGTAGCTAAATGTCGAGCGGGAGACGCTCTGCCGCCCGACGATCTCGGCCTCGTAGTCCGGGCTGATCCAGTGCCCCGAGAGCGCGTAGCTGCGCCACAGCCACGGCAGCGCCAGCGCCGCTGAAACCCCGAGTGCGATCAGCGCCGCGCGGCGCTTTTTGAGCAGGAACAAGTAGAGCGTGGCCGACGGAATTAAAATAAGCGCCATTCGATGGGCATAGAACCCCAGCGCAAGCACCACGCCCAGCGCGATTCCATAAACGACTTCGCGCGAACTGGTACGCACTCTTTCTACCAACCAGAAAACTCCCACCCAGAGCAAAGCCACCACGAGAAAGCTGCCCTCGAAGTTGGCGAGCCGCGCCACCATCGGAGAAAGCCCCGAGAGCAGCAGCGCCCAGAGCGCCGCGCGGTGCCCGGCACGCGGCGCAAGCAGCCCGTACGCCAGCGGGAGCATCAGCGCCAGGCACAGCATTCCGGTGATTCTTAAAGGCCGGATGTTCTCTTTGAGAAACGGCAGAAACGGCAGCTGGAGCACGGCCCGAAGCGGGGGATATTTTAATTGCGGCTTCTTCTCGGGCCGGGAGATATCCGAGAAGCCCTGCCCACTCGCCATGCTCTTCGCCCCGACGAAAAAATAAATATCGTCGCAGCGCTGAAGCGGAATCCGAATGGTGAGAAGAAGCCAGACAAAAGTAAGAAGCGTCGCGGCCCAGACTCCGGCGCGCGGATTTGTCAGTAGCGGGTGACGCGGAAGGGTCGGTTTCCAGGCAGGACTCTCGTACTTTGCGGCGAGCCTCGCCCGCTCGTCGTCGCTGAGGGCCATTGCGCGGCATTCTATCATGGGCTACGCTGGCGTTAAGATGAACGTCGTTCTTGTCGCCAACGGTCCGATTTCGGAGATTCCCACCGAGCGACTGCGCCGGGCGATTCAGAGCGCGGACCTTGTGATCGGGATCGACGGCGGTGCCCGCTCGCTCATGCAGCTTGGCTTGCTCCCGACACACGTCACGGGCGATTTCGACTCGCTCTCACCCTCGGAGCTTGCCGCGCTGGAAGCGCAGGGCGTCGAAATTATCCCGACGCCCGACCAGGACTTCACGGATATGGACAAAGCGCTGACGCTCTGTTTCAAATCCCTCGGGGCAAGCATGGCGCAGGTGTTCGGCGCGGGCGGCGGGCGGCTGGACCATCTCTACTCGAATCTCTCGGCGCTGCTCAAACACGGACGAGACCACGATGTCTACCTTGTGGACAGCTTTGGCGAGACGTTTACACTCGACCCCAAAGGTACCCTCCTGCTCTCCGATCCCGCGCTCGTCGGGCGGACACTCTCGCTTCTCGCGCTGGGGCCGGTCCACGGAATCACTTCAACAGGCCTGCGCTGGCCGCTGACGAACGAGTCGCTCGCGCCCGGCGTGCGGGATGGCACGCTCAACGAAGTCGTCTCGGAGACCGTGGAGATCTCATGCAGGTCCGGCGACTTGCTGGTCGTGCTGGAGCACTCCCCTGACTTTTTTGTTCTGCCCCCCGGCCCCCAGTAATGGGGGAGATTATTGGCGGTTGTCGGTGGGCGCTGCTGGTCTCACAACAGCGAGAATCTGTTGAAGAACGGCGGGCATGTCCTGAAGGACTTCCTCGTTGCGAAACCGGAGAACGGTATACCCAAACGACTCCAGGTGTTGTTGACGAATAGCATCGTACTCCTGGGCCTCGGGGGTATCATGAATCGATCCGTCAAGCTCGATAGCCAGCTTGCATGCCGGGCACCAGAAATCAAGGATGTAGGCGTTCACCGGATGCTGACGACGGAACTTCAGCCCGCTCAGCCTTCGGCTACGAAGCTCTTCCCAGAGAATCGCCTCCGCTGATGTTGGAACGGCCCGCATCTCGCGGGCGCGATCCTGTAGCTCCGGTAGCGTGTTTCGTATCGTACGTCGCAGGCTCATAAAAACTCCTCCCTCACTTACTACAACGGGTGAGATTGCCGATTCTGACAAAATCAGGGAATTATTTTTTGGGGACTCCCCCAGTCTCCCCCATTACTGGGGGCCGGGGGGCAAAAAAACGGGCTGGGGGGCAAATAGACAAGGCTGGGGTATACTTTCCAGCATTATGACCATCGGATTTCGGATTCCCGGCGCACTGTCGCGCCTCGCTCTCTCGGACCTGACGCTCTGGGCCAGAAAGAGCGGCTTCGATGCCATCGACCTTGGCTCCCCTGACCCGGCCCGCGTGACGACGCTCAAGACCGGCGGAGTGGGCCTCGGGACGTGCGATCTGCCCGGAACGCGCGAGCTGCTCTCGCCCGAGCCTGCCCTGCGCCGCAAGGGAATCGAGGCGGGCATTCAGGCTATCGATCAGATGGCGGCGCTGGGCTTCACCAAAGCCTTCTGCGTCTTTTTCCCGCCGGACGGCAACCAGAGCCGCACGACGAGCTTCGAGCTTTGGAAGTCCAGCTTCCCCGAGGTCGCCAAAGCGGCGGCGCGGCGCGGCGTGAGAATCGCCGTGGAGGGCTGGCCCGGCCCGAATAACTCGGCCCTTGGCGTGACGCCCGAGACCCTGCGAATGATGTTCGCGACGGTTCCGGGCGAGGAGTTCGGTATCAACTACGACCCGAGCCATTTAGTGCGCGTCGGGGTGGACTACCAGCGGTTTCTGCGTGAGTTCGGCCCGAAAGTGATTCACGCCCACGGAAAAGACACCGAGCTTGACCCCGGCGGCGCGTATCTGTACGGCAACATCGGCCCGACGTTCGACAAGCCCGTGTTCTGCGGCGGCGGCGACTGGCGCTACTGCATCCCTGGCGAGGGATTCGTGAACTGGGCCTGGGTGTGCGCCGAGCTTCACCGGCACGGCTTCGACGGAACCATGAGCATCGAGCTGGAAGATTTCCGCTACAACAACACGGAAGAGGGCGAGAAAAAGGGACTTCTGCGCGCCAAAGCCCATTTAGAGCCGTTTTTGTAAGTTTCCCCCGGCCCCTTACCCCCCGTAACAGGGAAATATCCTCCCCCATTACTGGGGGCCGGGGGGCAAGCATGACGAGAAGTCACCGCAGCATGACGAGAAGTCACCGCAGCATGACGAGAAGTCACCGCAGCACGACGAGAAGTCACCGCAGCACGACGAGAAGTCACCGCAGCACGACGAGAAGTCACCGCAGCACGACGAGAAG
>JANLTX010000096.1:0-58955 GCA_031363095.1 Armatimonadota bacterium
GCATTGCTACGGCGCGGGTCGGGCAGAGATTGAAAAGCATCGGGCAGGTTCATGGCGGCAACTCCAAAAAGGTCGAAAGGGACTGTTTTTGGAGGCTATCGCCCAACAGCAATCAATGCAATTTCAAATGCGGTTGCCCTGCCGCCCATGCGACGCCGAGAGCGGGGTCCGGTGTTTGGGGGCGCTACTTCGGATGGGTCGTGCCGTCTTTTTCTTCCGTTATCGTCACGAGATAGATTCCGAACGGCGTCTCCAATTTCGTCTCTTCGCCAAGCGGAATCCGCTTGAAGACTGGCTTCTCCGATCTCATTGTCAATTGCAACAAAACTGTTTTTCCGTCACCATTCAAATGTGGAATAACCTCCACCTTACTCGAAGTGATTCCGCCGGAACTCAGGAGATGGGCCTTAGTATTGTTCGCTGTAGAGATAACGTAGTAACTTCCCGGCTTATTCTCTCTAACCTCACACACCTTCACGTTGACGACACGTAGCTTCACATCCATCAGAGCAATGCGAGATTTGAGCTGCATCACGGCGTCCGGGGTGCCCTGAAGAACGATAGAGTTATCGGCATCGACGGCCTCAGCGGACGCCCCGACCAGTGCGCCGCCTTTCTCGATCATGGGCTGAAGCTGCGCAACAAGGTCGGAGGCCGACAAAAAGCGCAGCGGCACCCGTAGCCCACCCGTAGCCGTCCCCGAAGCAGGAGCGGAGAGGGCCTGACGCGCTCCCTCCACAATGCCCTGGGCCAGCCGATCCAGAAACTTCGGAGCTTTGAACTTCGCCACGTCTTCTTCGTGAGAGATGTTCCCGAAGTCGATCAGGTACGCCGGACACTTTGCGTTTCGGAGAACCAGGAACCCGGAGGGAAGGACTTTGCTATCCGGCGCGACGGTGCCCTGCCAGGACTCTTCCCGAGTAGCGGTCACCTCAAGCCCGGAGGTCTTCTCAGGAGTGGGGCGGGGCTTTTGAGGTTCTTTCGGGGCAGGCGACGGATCAGGAAACACCGGCTCAAACAGCGCCTTCATGAGTTTCATCGCGGCAGTCGTTTTTTCGGCGTCCACCTTACCGTGATAGAAGACCTTGATCGTAAACGGGCGATTGCTGGCAGGCAGCACCTGCGCACTCGAATCGATGTGAATGCTCAAGAACAAGTCCTGGTTGGCCGAGAACGTGGCCCGCTTGCTCAGCTCAACAAAAGTATCGCTGTCGCGGGTCAGCGTGACGGTCGCGCCCTGCTTTCGGAGAAGCTCGGCAGCTTTTGTTGCAATAGCGAGGTTGAGGTTGGCTTCATAGAGACCGCCACCAGGCGCTCCTTTGTCCATTCCGCCATGACCGGGGTCCAGCACGATCTTCTTTCCCGCCAGATCTCCCGCTACGTCTGGAACCGACAGGGCCGTGGTAGCAGGCCGGGTAAACAGGCTCCCGACGAGGGGCAGCGGTTTCTCCACCGAGGCAACCGGAGCCTCGGGCGAGCGGACGAACAACCTGGAGAGAATCGGAAGCGAGGCAGGCTTCGGCTCCAACCCGACTGCAGGGGGCGTGGGCACCAGTTCTAGCGACGTGGCAGGGGCGATCTTCGGCGCAACGAGCGATGTCGTGCCGATAGCCTGAGGCGTCGTGCGAGAAGACGGACGCGGAAGGCGCACTTTCTCCGCTGGTGAGGGAGCAGACGCAGGCCGAATCAGGGCGGGCACAGGGGCATCGGCGGCAGCGGGCCGGGTGAGAGCCAGCCCGGCAGGGAGCAAGAGAGCGCCGATCCCCAGAACGGCGAGCAGCCCGACCGGGCGACGATCTCTCTCCGGCGCGAGCAGCGCCGCGATCCGGGAAGCAAGTGCGCTTTTCTGCGCCAGCGAGACAAGCGAGGCCGCAAAGGGCAGCGAGAGCGGTTTCATCGAGGCAACCTCCAGAAGGCAGTCGGCATAGTCGGGAGCAAAAACTCCCTGGCTCAAGACGATGTCGTCGCAGGCACGCTCGGCCTCGCGACGAAGCTCCCGTGCGGCGAGCCAGACCGCAGGGGAGAACCACCAGAGGGCGCAGACAAGAGACGCCAGCGCCTGCCAGAGAAAGTCGGCGCGTTGCACATGGGCGACCTCGTGCCGCAAGACTAATTTCTCCGAAGAAAAACCCGCATCGGGCACCAGGATCACGCCGCGCGGCCAGCCGAACGTCAGCGGCCCGACCCCATCGACCTGAACCACAGAGATGCCACGGGCACGACCAAGCGGTTTCCCACGACGTGCGAGCCGGACGGCCAGCCCCCATCCGATCCCCCAGCGCACCACCAGTGCCAGGGCAACGAAAACGTAAATCAGGGCACCATAGCTCTCCCAGCGCGGGCCAGCCTCAGGCGTGAGGGCGAGCGTCGCCGGAACCGAAACCAACGATGTCCGGGGCGAGACCACCACGCCACCAATGCCCTCGCGCGACGTTTCTTTCTCTTCGCTCTGAAGCTCAAGGGAGGATGCAGAGAGCATCGCGGGCAGTGTGATCGGAACGCGCTGAAGCAGTGGTAGCAGCAGAATTAGGGCGAGCGCCACGCTCCAGAGCGCATGCCGCACCGCCGCCGAGCGCTTTCTGAGAAAAAGAGACACAAGTCCGGCCAGCGTGAGAACCGCCAGGTGCCGAATACAAAGCTCGATCATGGGGCTGTTTCCTCGCTTTCTGCACGGGCAGCCTCGATGCGGGCCGCCAGCCGCTCCAGTTCCTCGGGCGTAAGATCGGCTTCGTCACCCGAGAGAAAGGTCGAGACAGCAGCCTCCAGCGAGCCGCCAAAGAAGGTATCCAGAACCCGGCGCAGGGCCGAGCGCCGGGCAGAGTCGGGGGCCTCGGCAGGCGCGTAGGCCAGCTTCCCCCCGATGGTGCGACGAACAATCCGGGCTTTCCGCTCCAGAATGCGCAGGATCGCCCGAATCGAATCTTCGGTGGGCGGGTCGGGCAAGGCGTCGGTGATCTCGCGGACGGTCGCCAGTCCACGCTGGTGGACGACCTCCATGATCTGCCGCTCACGGCGGCTCAGGGCTTCGGAATCTCTCATATCCGTAAAAATTTACGGCATAAATCCCGAGAGCGCAAGGGTTTTCCGTAAAAAATTACGGATTTTTTTCAGGGCCGAGCCAGGGCGAACATCGCACGCTCGTCGGCGCGGGCGTACCAGTCGCCGCTCATCCGGGCGATGTAGTCGATCTGCTCGGCGAGCACCGTGCCGTCTGGTCCCAGAATCTCCGGGGCGAGATGAAAGCGCACGATCTCCCCGAGGCAGTAGTTGGCCGAGAGCGGGCCGGGTCCGTGGCGGACGATCTGAAAGAGCTTGCACTCCATGGCTATCGGCGACTCGGCCACAAAATCGGGCTTCACTAAATCCGACGGCGTGGGAGCAAAGCCGACCTCATCCCACTCGCTGACCCCGTGCGGAAAGCTCGCGGACGCCTGGTTCATTCGCTCGGCCATGGCGAATGTCACGACTGAGATCGTCCACTCGCCCGTGGTTTCGATGTTTTTCAGCGTGTCTTTCTTCGCGCCGTCGCGCCCGCCGACCGGGGAGATCACGACGCTCAGCGGGTTCGCGCCGCCCGCCATGAAGTACGAAAACGGCGCAAGATTCGGCTGGCCCTCGGCGGAGAGCGTAGAGACAAAAGCAATCGGACGGGGCGAGACACAGGCGTTGAGAAGCTGGTAGCTCGCGCGCGGCCCAATGACTTCGGGATCCAGAGCGAGGTGGTTCACGCAGGCTTCCAGCTCAGCGGGTACTTTGTGTCTTCCAGCGCGGCGCAGGCTCTGGTAATTTTCAGAGGCCGGAACGTGTCGAGCATCACGGCTAATTCTTCGGTGCGCGTCTTGCCCAGGCTCGCCTCGACGGCTCCGGGCTGCGGTCCGTGCGGAAGCCCCGACGGATGCAGCGTAATGGAGCCGGTTTCGATCCCTCTGCGGCTTGCAAAGTTCCCGTTCACATAAAATAGCACCTCGTCGGAGTCCAAATTGCTGTGATTGTACGGAACCGGAACGGCATTCGGGTGATAGTCCAGCATTCTTGGAACAAATGAACAAACCACGAAGTTTCTGGCTTCGAATGTCTGATGCGCGGGCGGCGGTTGATGAATACTTCCCGTAATGGGTTCAAAATCTGAGATATTCAGTGCCCACGGATAGAGATAGCCATCCCAACCGATTACGTCGCACGGGTGAAAATCATAAAAATACGCGGTAAGTCGTCCACGAGCTTTGATTCGCACTTCATGACGGCCTTTTTTATCGGTGAACAGGGGAAACTCGGGCACTCGAATGTCGCGCTCGCAGAACGGCGCGTGTTCTTCTAACTGCCCGTACTCGTTTCGGTAGCGTTTGGGTGGCTCGATGGTGCTGGCCGACGACTCGATCACGAGCATCGCGGTCTCTTCGGACGCAGCGACGACCCGGTAGATCGTCCCGCGCGGAACGATCAAATAATCGCCCTCGGTGTAGGTCAGGGTTCCAAACAGGGTTTCAAGATGCCCGGAGCCAGCCTGAACAAATAGTAGATCGTCGCCGTCGGCATTTTTGTAGAAATACTCCATGATTTCCACAGGTTTTACGATGCCAAAGCGGACATCGTCGTTTACTAAAAGCGGAACACGGCCCGAGATAGGATCACCCGAGGGTATTAAATTCCCCGTTTTCAAGTGCCGGTGACGAAGCGGCTCGAAATCTAACACTTCTGGTTTCAAATCTCCGATATAAGCATACTCTTCGACCTGAGTGGGCAGATTATGGTGATACAGAATCGATGAAATCCCGGAAAAGCCCTCGGTACCGAAAACCTGCTCGGCGTAGAGCGAGCCATCGGGCTTTCGGAACTGTGTATGACGCTTTTTCGGGATATCGCCCCGCTTGACGTAGTGTGCCATCGTTTATTTACCTGTGGTTGTGGACGGGCGCTGCTGGCGGGCGCGGAACTGCCCGGTCATGTAGGCGAGCGCCAGAACCCCCAGCAGCACGATAATCAGACCGATGAAGATCGCTCGTCCGCGCCCTGCCAGCCCGAACGAGAGCGCGGCATCGTCGGCGTGCTGGCGCTCGCGCTCTTCCCGCGAGGTCTGACGTGCTATCGCGTCGTCGAGGCGGAGGGCACGCGCGTTCTTCGGCTCTTCCGCCAGCACTTCGTCCACCAGCTCCCGCGCCGGAATCTCCTCGCTTGCGTCCAGAAACGCCTGCGCCCGTGTCAGTTTTTCGTCAATCGTCATGGCCTGCCCCTTTGCGGCATTGTAACTCAAACGATCCGGCTTTGAAGCGCCCCGAGTCGCTCGATCTCCAGCCGAACCACATCCCCCACCTGAAGCCACGGCCAGACGCCCTCCGCAAACTCGGTGATGCAGCCCGTCCCAACCGTCCCCGAGCCGATTAAATCCCCCGGCTTGAGCGCTGTATTGCGGCTTGCCTCGGCGATAAGTTCGGCGAAGGTCCAGTTCATGTCTTTGGTGTTGCCTCCGCCGCGTCTCTCGCCATTTACAAACACACTCATGGTTAAATCGTAGCGATTCCCCCGACTTCTATCCACAATTTTATCCACAATATCCCCAGGCGCGACTAAATTCGGCCCGACACTTGTTGCAAAGTCTTTTCCTTTGGCCGGACCAAGCCCTACTTTCATCTCGCGGCGCTGAACATCTCGCATGGACCAGTCGTTTAAAATCGTAAAGCCCAGAACATAGTCGTCTGCCTCGGAAACCGAAATATCCCGACCTTCTTTGCCGATCACCACGGCCCATTCCAGTTCATAATCTAATTCGTTGGTCTCTGAAGGCTTTTTAATCTCGGCTCCGTCAAAAACAATGCTGGCTGCGTTCGAAAAATAAAAAACAGGCGCTTCGTACCACTCGGGGATCATTTCCAGGCCCCGTTTCTTGCGAGCGTTCTTCACATGGGCCTCGAACGCATAGAAATCCCGAAACGACGGAAAGCTTGAGGGCAAGGTAAGTTTCATAAGTCAGGGAAGAAGTGCAGTAACAGCAACGATGCTACCAGGTGAAGCCAGTGGAGAGATTTCTCCCTCGCTAAGTGTCTCTATCGAGCCATAGCCATCCTCTTCAGGATCGCGGTGAACAATCACTCGGCGCTTATTTACGTCAACAACCCAGTATTCTTGTACTCCTGCACTCCCATACAGTTTCATTTTTATATTTTTATCTGTACTGATTGTGGAATCAGAGATTTCAACAACAAGAACTACGTCTTCTACGGTAGGCGTGCCTTCATAACTCAGCAGAGATTCTTTGAGCACATAAACGTCTGGCTCTGGCTCGTTAGTTTCATCGATGACAACAGGCCCCTGCGAACCAACTTGCTCGCGTCCAAAAATATCTTCCAGAAGGTGTGTTGTCGCTCGTAAAGAACGAACATGAGGTGGTTTTTGCGACATTTTCTGAATTAATTCTCCATCGATGAGGTCGTAGCGGGCATCGCCGAGCAGGCCCGCATCGAGTAGCACATAGACGTGCTTGCGGGTCAGCCGGAGCTTTCGGTCGGCGCTTAAAATAACAGTCGTACCCATGAATTTCCCTCGCTTACAGTGTACCCCGGCGGGCCTGCTCCCGCTCGATAGCCTCGAAAAGCGCCTTGAAGTTGCCTTTGCCGAAGCTTCGTGAGCCGTGGCGCTCGATGATCTCGAAAAACACCGTGGGCCGATCTTCGACAGGCGCGGTGAAAATTTGCAGCAGATAGCCTTCGTCGTCGCGGTCCACTAAGATTCCCAGCTCGGCAAGCACTTTAAAATCTTCGTCGATCTGCCCGACGCGCTCGGGGAGCACTTCGTAGTAAGTCGGAGGCACTCGCAGGAAGTTCACGTCGTTCTCACGGAGCTTCTGGACAGTTTTAATAATATCTTTCGTGCCCATGGCGATGTGCTGGACGCCAGGGCCACCATAAAACTCCAAATACTCTTCGATCTGGCTTTTCTTCAGGCCATCGGCGGGTTCGTTGAGCGGGAACTTGATTCTACCGTCGCCGCCCTGCACGACTTTGGACATCAGAGCCGTGTACTCCGTCGAAATATCTTTCTCATCGAAGTGAACAAGCTGAGAAAAGCCCAGTATTTTCTCGTAGAAGCCCACCCACTCGTCCATCTTGCCCTCTTCGACGTTTCCGACAATGTGATCGATAGCAACTAACCCGCAATCGTCGGCGGGTTTCTGGTAGCGGTCAGTGTCGAGCGGGCGGTAGCCGGGGGCGAAGATACCCGAATAGTGATCGTGGTTGACGAAGCTGTGGGTCGTGTCGCCGTAGGCCCGGATGCTCGCGAACGTCACGGTGCCAAACTCATCGGTGAGGGTCGTCGGCGGGGTCGCTCCGCTCGCGCCCCGCTCCAGCGCGAGCCGATAGGAAAGCTCCACGTCGTCCACTTCGAGCGCGATATCTCTCACGCCGTCGCCGTGCTTTTGCAGCCGGTCGCCCTCGGGATGATCGGCGCGCAGAGGGGATTCCAGCACCAGGGTAATATTTCCCTGCTTCAGAATATAGCCCGCCTCATGGGTCGAGCCGGTCTCCAGACCTTTGTAGGCCGCGATCTCGAACCCGAATGCGTTGCGATAAAAGTACGCCGACTGCCGGGCGTTGCCGACGAAAAACCGGACATGATGAATCCGGCGCAGAGGAATGTCTTCAGGCATGGAAAAAATCTCCTGGGCAAATCATACCTCAAATCTGCCAGACGCGGTATAATAGTTAGGACAGACCCAACGGACACCTGCTCAATGCGGAGCCACGACGAAAACCTTACGCCCGAGACGATCCCACTCGTCGCCCACGCCCGAACTCTCAGCTCGGAAGGCTACTCCCTACCCTACGCCAGTGTCGGTGCTGCGCTCCTGGACCGGGCGAAAAAGCGCCCCGACACCGAGTTTCTGGTCTTCCGCGACATCGACGCCCCTCGCCGAGCGCTCACCTGGTCGCAGGTCGAAACTGCCGCTCGCCGGGTCGCCTACGAGCTGCTTGTCGAGCTGGAGCTGGAACCCGGTAGCCGGATCGCGACCCTCACGGGCAACTCACCGGAGACGGTCTTGCTCTACCTCGGGGCGTGGCTGGCGGGAATCACCGTGGTCCCGATCAACCTCACCGAGGACGACGAGCGGCTCTCGTTCATTCTGGACAACGCCAGGGTTGCCGTCGCGTTCGCCCCTGAGGAGCAGCTCGCCCGCTGCGGCGCGACGCGCACCGTCAACATGAGCGCACCCGACGCCCTTCTCGGCGGAGAGCCGCTACGGGCGCTGCCAGAGGTCTCCTGCCAGACCGAAGCCCTGATTGTGTACACATCGGGGACCACCGGCGCGCCGAAGGGAGTCGTTTTAGAGCATCAGAACTTAATTTCTGACGCCAACGGGATCGCAAGCTGGCACCAATTTACCCCCGCCGACCGCGCAATGCTAATTCTGCCCCTTCATCACGTCAATGGAATCATCGTTACCCTTCTAACCCCACTAATTTCCGGGGGAAGCATCGTTTTGAACCGCAAGTTCTCCGCCAGTAGGTTCTGGCAGACTATGGGCTACGAAAAATGCACATGGTGCTCGGTTGTGCCTACAATCCTGGCGTTTTTGTGCGAATCGAAGTTAGATACTTGGAATAAATCCATAGATTTCCGGCATTTTATCTGTGGAGCAGGGCCACTCACCACGGATTTAGCCCGGAGATTCGAGGAAACCTTCGGGGTTCGGGTGGTTCATGGCTACGGACTCTCAGAAACAACCTGTTACTCGTGCTTTCTACCGATAGACCTCGATTCTGCCGACTATTCGCGTTGGATGTGGGGCGAGGGCTTTCCCAGCATCGGGATTCCGCTTCCTGAGAACGAAATGGCGATTCATAGCGAGTCGGGCGAGAGTTTAGCTCCTGGTGAGCGCGGTGAGATCGTGATTCGAGGCGTAAACGTTATGCGAGCCTACTATCAGCGCCCGGAAGCCAACGCCGAAACGTTCAAACATGGCTGGTTTCGCTCCGGCGACGAAGGTTTTTATTTATTTGGTGAAGACAAACAACCTTATTTCTTTATTACGGGGCGATTGAAAGAGTTAATTATCCGTGGCGGCGTCAACTACTCGCCGTTTGAAATCGACGAAGTCTTAGCTATGATTCCTGGTGTCAAATCAGGCATGGCAGTGGGTTTTGAGAATAATTTCTACGGCGAAGAGATCGGAGCCTACATTCAAAAAGAGCCGGGCGCGAGTCTCACCGAGCAAGCCGTTCTGGAGTTCTGCAAAGAGCATCTGCCGTTCAACAAGTGCCCGAAAGTTGTTCTATTTGGCGAAGAGTTCCCGGTGACCAGCACCGGAAAATACCAGAGAAATAAGCTCAAGCCCTTATTTTTAAGCTACAAAGATGCGGAGTTTCGCAAGTGACTACAGGTCTTACTACAGGCAACGCGCCGTTTATCGAAGAATCACGGGCAAATTCACAGCTTTATATCGAGCAACCCTATGAACTGTACTCGGAAGAGAACCATAGTGCCTGGAAACAGCTCTATGCAAGGCAGCAATCGCGCTGGGAGCGCTATGCGAACCAGCATTTTCTGCGTGGAATCGAGACTCTGCGGTTGGATTCAGAGCGCGTCCCGCGTCTGAGCGATGTCAATCAGTTTCTCTCGCCACGCACCGGATTCTCCGCAAAGGCCGTCAGCGGGTACGTCCCGGCGTTTTTATTCTTCGATTGTCTTCGGGAGCGGGCTTTCCCCACCACCATTACGATTCGCGATGCCAATCGACTGGACTATCTGCCGGAACCCGATATTTTCCATGACATTGCCGGGCATGTTCCGATGCATACCGACCCGGCGTTCGCGCAAGCCCTGGTTCGCTTCGGGGATTGTGCCCATACTGCCGCTGAGATCGTAAATTCTATCTCCGATGAAGCCGAGCAAATCCGTAAGTTAAGTTCGATTATCAAAGCCATGGCTCGATTTTTCTGGTTTACGATAGAATTTGGCCTGATGCGCGAAAGTAACTTACTCAAAGCCTATGGAAGTGGACTGCTAAGCTCCTATGGTGAGCTAAAACACTGCATTGAATCTCCAGATGTACAAAAATACCCAATTCAGTTGGAGTGGGTTATCAATCAGTATTTTGAGATCGATCACTATCAGCCCTTGCTTTTTGTCGTAGACTCGTTCGAGCATCTGTTCGAGCTGGTCGGAACGCTGGAAGCCTGGATGAAAGACGGGAAATTAGATAACGTGGCTCCCGGTGAGCCTGCTATCTCTGAAACAGACCTGAGGAGTTTTTTGGATCATGCCAATCGTTGACGTTTTAGTGCCGCAGATGGGCGAAGGACTGCAAGAAGTGCTTGTCGTCGAGTTTTTCAAGCAACCGGGCGAGAAAATCCGGCGCGATGAGCCGTTTTACTCGATGGAGACCGATAAAGCCACGATGGAAGTCGAATCTCCGCACGAGGGGACCCTTATCGAGTGGCTGGCTGGCGTCGGCGACACGCTCGATATCGGCGCACCCATCTGCCGGATGGAGATCGGGGAGCCAGCGGGGAGTGGGGAGTCGGGAGTGGGGAGTGGGGGGGATCTACGGGCGATTCCGCCACGAACGCGTGCCTACGCGAAAGAAAAAGGCATCGACGACACGGTTTTAGTGACCATTTCGGCGTCCGGGGCGAAGCTCATGCCCGAGGACATCGACGCGTTTCTCGCTGGAAGCCCACTCCCCACTCCCCACTCCCCACTCCCCAACGACTCCTACACCGAGCGAGCGCTTCTTCCGCAGGACAAGACCTTTATCTTCCGGCTGAAGCGCAGCGCCGAGCAGGTAATTCCCGCTACGGCCAAGCGCCAAATTCTCTGGGAGCCAGTCCGCGCCTACGCGAAAAAGAAAAAGGCCGAGCTGCCCGAAAGTCCGCCGTCGAGCTTTAACTGCGTCGCCTACGCCATTGCAAAGGCGACCGTCGAGCACCCCAAGTTCCGCTCGACCCTGCTCCGCGAAGAGACTATTCGGGAACACAAGCACGTCAATTTGGGTATCGCGGTGGCCGTCCCGACGGGCGAGCTTACGGTCGCGGTGGTTCCCGCCGCCGATTCTCTGAGCTTCGAGGCGTTTGTTGCAGCCAGCAAGACCAATATCGCCGCCGCGCGGGGCGGAACCGACCAGACGACCGAGAGCACGCAGCTTCTTCTGACCTATATGGGGCCGTACGAGATCATCGACGCTGTCCCGGTGCTGGTCGCGCCTGCTGCTGCCGTTCTTTTCATCGGTTCTCCGTTCGAGCAGAGTGGCAAACTGGTCGTAAACCTGGTTTTGACCTTCGATCATCGGCTGGTACACGGAGTCGAAGCTGCCGAGTTTCTTAAAACGGTTGCGCAGAACATCGAGAATCTAAAATGAAAATTTTAGTACCGATCAAGCGGGTGCCAGACCCGTACGAGAAGATTCAAGTCAGCCCGGATGGTACTCTGGCGCTGGATGATGTCAAGTGGGTGATCAATCCGTTCGATGAGATCGCGCTGGAAGAAGCCGTCCGGCTCAGAGAGTCCGGCGCGGACGTAGAAATCATCGCGGTGAGCATCGGCGGGAGCGTCTGTGAAGAACAGCTCCGCACGGCCCTCGCCCTCGGTGCGGACCGGGCCGTTCTCATCGAGACGGACGCGGCACTGGAGCCGGGTAGCGTCGCCCGCTTGCTCCACGGGCTGGTTGGCCAGAGCCAGATCGACCTGATTTTGATGGGCAAGCAGGCCATCGACGACGACTACGGAACGACCGGGCAGATGCTGGCGGGTTCGCTCGGCTGGCCCATGGCGACGTTCGCCAGCAAAATCACCCTGGAGGGCAACGACGCGATTGTCGTCGTGCGGGAAGTCGATGCCGGACGCGAGACCGTCCGGGTCTCTCTGCCTGCGGTGATCACCGCCGATCTACGGCTCAACGAACCACGCTACGTCGCGCTTCCGGCCATCATGCGCGCCCGCTCCAAGCCCCTGGAGAGAGTTGCGGGCGTGGCGCAAGACCCGAAAATCGAGGTTATCGAGTTCCTGCCGCCGCCGCCGCGCAAGGCCGGACGGAGAGTTTCCAGCGTCGATGAATTAATTCTCGCCCTGAAAGACGAGGCCCGAGTCTTATGAAGTTGTTGGTTCTTGCGGAAGTGCCACAGGCCGTCACGTTCGCCCAGCAGTGGGCGAGCCTCACCGGTGGCAGCTACGTTCTGGTACAGGCAAAAGACATCACGGCAGAGATGCTCGTCGCGGCGATGAAAGCCCACGGCTGCGATGCGCTTGCGGGCGCGGCGACCTCGCTGGGCCGCGACGCCCTGGCGCGGGCGGCGGCCTTGCTGGACTTGCCAATGCTCTCCGACGTTGTCAAAATAGAAAGCACGGACAATCGGTTGGTTCTAACCCGCCCGATGTACGCCGGAAACGTCCTGGCGCGGGTCCGAACTCTCGGCGACGTGGCAGTCTACTCGGTGCGGGTCTCAGCCTTCGGCCTGCCCACTTCCCACTCCCCACTCCCCACTCCCCTTGCCCTGGAGCCGATTCCCACGCCGGGCGTTACCGTTCTCTCTCTCGATGCGCCCGAGCAAAATCGCCCCGAGCTGACCCAGGCAAGAGTCGTCGTCTCGGGCGGGCGGCCCACACGCGACGCCGAGACATTTGAGAAACTCATCGGCGGGCTGGCCGATAAGTTAGGCGGAGCGGCAGGCGCGACCCGCGCGGTCGTGGACGACGGCATCGCGCCCAACGAGCTTCAGGTGGGCCAGACGGGAAAGGTCGTCGCGCCGGAGCTGTACATCGCGGCGGGCGTCTCGGGGAGCATCCAGCACCTGGCGGGTATGAAAGACTCAAAAATTATCGTCGCGATCAACACCGACCCCGATGCCGCGATCTTCGAGGTCGCCGACTACGGGCTTGTCGCCGACATCCACGTCGCGATCCCCGAACTCCTCGAAAAGCTATGATGACCCATCCCCCTGCCCCCTTCCCTCTGAACTCCCCTTCCCTCACCCCGTCGAAGACGGAAATAGGTGAGGGAAGGGGCCGGGGGATGGGTTAATGCCGACGCGAACGATTCTTCTGCAAATCTCGACCGGGCAGCAGTGGCTGTTCTACGGACTGGCTTTCGTCGCGCTGGGGGTTTGCGGCTGGGGCACGCTTCGTCGGTGGAAGGTCTGGCGCGGGGGCAAGCCGCTCCCGCCTGTGAAAGACTGGCCCGCTCGAATCCAGCAGCTCGGGGCGGACGTGCTGGCCCAGCGCAAGGTACGTCGCCGGAAGCTGGCGGGCGGGCTGCACGCCCTGATCTTCTACGGCTTCACCGCGCTGTTTATCGGCACCACGATTGTGGCTATCGAGCACTACGGAGCGCTTCTGTTTGGCGAGCACTGGTTCTACAAGGGCATTTTTTACTTAATTGTCAAGGCCGCGCTGGACGTTTTCGGGCTGGGACTTTTGATCGCGCTGGTCGGGATGCTCGTGCGAAGAGCCGTCGCCCGCCCCGAGAGCCTGGGGCACACGGCCTATGACTCGTGGTTTCTGACGCTGTGCTTGCTGGCGACGATCACGGGCTTTGTGCTGGAGGGCGCGGGCATCGCCGCCGACCCGGCCCGGCTTGCGTTTGCGGGCTTCACCCCGGTCGGCCTCGGGGTCTCGAAAGTTCTTCCGACGGGAAACTATCCGGTGCTCTGGTGGACTCACACCGCTCTGGTTCTCGGCGTGATCGCGGCGCTGCCCTACGGAAAGCGTCACCATTTATTCTTGATTCCGGCTTCGATAGCCCTGGAGCCGATGCGTCCGATGGGGGCGCTGGAGCCGCTCTCGCTCGAAAGCATCGAAAAAACCGGCAAGATCGGGCTTTCCGACACGGGCGAGCTGGATCTTTGGCAGCGGCTTTCTCTGGATGCCTGCATGGAGTGCGGGCGCTGCACCGATGTCTGCCCGGCGCACGCGGTCGGAAAAGAGCTGAACCCGAAGGCCATTGTTTTAGACATTCGGAGAAACCTGACCTCGGGCGAGCCGGTCGCGCTGGACTTTCTCACCGACGAGGCGATCTGGGCCTGCACCAACTGCCACGCCTGCGTCACCGAGTGCCCCGCCCACATTCGTCACGTGGACCTGATCGACGGCGTTCGACGGCACCGCGTAGCCGAGGGGCGACTCTCTGGGTCGGGCGCGACGATGCTCCGGCAGCTTGGCTCGCGCGAGAACCCGTGGGGCCTGCCCGCCTCGCAGCGCCTGGACTGGGCAAAAGGGCTGGACGTTCAAAAAGCCAGCGCAGAAGATGGGCGCGAGGTCCTGTTCTGGGTCGGGTGCTCCGGCGCGTTCGATCCGCGCGCCCAGAAGACGGTCCAGGCGATAGCAACGCTTTTCGAGGCAGCGGGGGTCAAGTTCACGGTTTTAGGGCCAAAAGAGCGCTGTACCGGCGACGCTGCCCGTCGGATCGGCGACGAATTTCTGTTTCAGCAGCTCGCGGAGGCCAATATCCAGACATTGAACGGTATCGGGGCGAAGAAGATCGTCACTCAGTGTCCGCATTGTTTGCACACTCTCAAAAATGAGTACGGCGCACTCGGTGGAGACTACGATGTACAGCATCATACCCAGTTTCTGAGTGAATTAGTGACATCCGGGCGCTTGAAATTAGAACAGCAAGAAGAAACGTCGGTTACGTACCATGATCCGTGCTTCCTGGCCCGAGTGAATGGTGAATCCGACGCCCCACGCCGTGCTATTAAATCTTCTATCTCGCTTCCAATGCTGGAGCCGGAGCGTAGCCGCGAGAAAACGTTCTGCTGCGGGGCGGGCGGCGGGCGAATGTGGATGGAGGAGCCGCCGACCCAGCGCCCCGGAAAGGCCCGCGCCGAGGAGCTTCTTGCCACCGGCGCGAGCACGGTTGCGGTCGGGTGCCCGTTCTGCAAGGTCATGGTCTCCGATTCGCTTGCCGCCGCGTCGCCCGAAAACACGCCCGAAGTCGTTGATGTCGCCGAGCTGATGCTCCGCGCCCTACCCCAAAAAGAAACAACCCATGAGTAACCAACCCCTGCCCGGTGGGGCATTTTTAGT
The DNA here is from genome assembly GCA_031363095.1 of Armatimonadota bacterium. Taxonomy (GTDB): domain Bacteria; phylum Armatimonadota; class Armatimonadia; order Armatimonadales; family Armatimonadaceae; genus JANLTX01. The sequence goes on from JANLTX010000096.1 coordinate 15,013, forward strand.
GCGCGACGCCGCACCCGACGCCGTTTTTATCCCCGAAGAGTTCTCGTCAGAAGCCCGAATGATGGGAAAAGCCGCTGACGACTTTCTCAAAGCCGAGGTTCTGCCGCATATCGAGCGTATCGAAAGCCATGACACGGATTTTATGGCCGAACTCATGCACAAAGCAGGCGAAGCCGGGCTTCTGGGCGCAGAAATCCCGGAAGTCTATGGCGGCTTCGGGCTGGACAACCGAACCGGGGCGTTAATTGCCGAGAAACTGAACTATCAGCAGTCGTTTGCGCTCTCGCACGAGGCTCACACCGTGATCGCGACCCTGCCCTTGCAGTTCTTCGGCAGCCACGCCCTCAAAGCGAAGTATCTTCCGAAGCTGGCGAGCGGCGAGTGGATCGGGGCGTTCGGGCTGAGCGAGGCCGGGTCCGGCTCGGACGCGCTCGGGGCGCAGACCAAAGCCGTGCTTTCACCCGATGGGAAAAACTGGATCATCAACGGCGGAAAGATGTGGATCACCAACACGGCGTTTGCACAGTTATTCTCGGTCTTCGCCAAGGTAGACGGTGACAAATTCTCCTGCTTTATGGTTGAGAAGGGCACTCCGGGGCTTTCTTTTGGCAAAGAAGAGCACAAACTGGGCATGAAAGGAACGTCCACCCGAAGATTAATTTTAGAAAATGTTACTGTGCCTGTCGAAAACCTGGTCGGAGATGTCGGAAAAGGGCACTATGCCGCGTTTTGTGCGCTGAACATGGGGCGATTTAAGCTTGAAGCCGGAGCCGTGGGCGGGATCAAAGAGACGCTTGCCGTTTGTGCAGCTTATGCCAACCAGCGCAAGCAGTTCAATCGGACTCTGGGCAGCTTTGGGATGATCCAGGCGAAACTTGGCTCGATGTGCGCCCGATTGTACGCGCTGGAATCGGCGGTCTATCGGCTGGCGGGAGAGTTAGACTCGGTTTTTGAAGAAATTATTCCAGACGCCGCCGACGCCTCACAAAAATACCACCGGGCCGCCGAGGAGTACGCTATCGAGTGCTCAATCGTGAAAGTCATCGGGAGCGAGCTGTACTCGTGGGCCACCGACGAAGCCATTCAGATCCACGGCGGCTACGGCTACACCGAAGAATTTCCGGTCGCGCGGGCCTGGCGCGACCAGCGACTTCTCCGAATCGGCGAAGGAGCCAACGAGATCGTCCGCCCGATTATCGTCAATACGTTATTAAGAAGAGCAAAACAGGGCCGATTGGACCTTAAAATCCAGAGCACGGACTGCTCTCTTAAAAAAACCGGGCTGAGTTTGCTGAATTTGTTGGTAGAAAAATTCGGAGCCGAGCTGGGAGAAGAACAGGAAGCCCTCGGCGCGGTTTCGGATATTATTTCTTCCGCCTATTGCTACGAAAGTGCCATAGTTCGCGCCGAAAAGCTCGCGGGAGCGGTCAGAGAAACTGCAATGGCCTGTACGGAGCTGTATCTTCACGAGTCGCTGGTCGCGGCGCAGTCGCTCTGCGCCCAGGTTCTGACGCGCTGCAAAACAACGGTCGGCCCGGCCATCGCTCCTGACCCTGCCGTGGACGCCATCGCACTGCGCCGGACGCTCGCCGAGGCGGTTCTACGGGCGGAAAGGTATCCGCTCGGATGAAACTCTCCCGTCGAATAAATTCGCGGCTATGTATGCAAATTCGACCTACACCTCGCCAGCTCGGTTTGTCGAATCTTAGAAAACTCCCTGATTCGACGAGGGACGCTTGCGTCCTGAAGGTCGAATTTGTACGCGTAGCCACGAATTTATTCGATGGCGCTACAAGGTTTGCCAGATGACGGGCGGGGCGTTTTTGCACGGCGAGTTTCCCGCGCCGCGCCCGCTCGACGGGCTGGAGGTGCAGTTTCTCGCGGCGCTTCAGGCGTTTCTGAGCGGCGAGGTGCGGCCTGTCGCCGAGCGGATCGAGGCGTGTGAGGCCCATCTTTTAGAGAAACTCCTGCGCCATGCCGGAAAATTGGGGCTTCTGGGCGGCGCGATTCCCGAAGCCTATGGTGGAATGGCGCTCTCGCGGACCCTCATCGCCCGGTTCTGCGAGGAGACCGCACGCGCCTGCCCGAGCTTCGCGGTTCCGTTCAATGTCCATGCCGGAGTCGCGACCCTGCCGCTGCTCTGGTTCGGCACCGACGCCCAGAAGTCAACCTGGCTCCCGCGCCTTGCCTCGGGCGAGGCCATCGGCGCGTTCGCGCTCTCCGAGCCGGGCGCAGGCTCCGACGCGCTCGGGCTTTCCTGCCGCGCGACCCGCACCGAGACCGGCTGGACACTTCACGGGCAGAAGCTCTGGATCACCAACGCGGGCTTTGCCGACCTGTTCACGGTTTTTGCAAAAGTAGACGGCACCCAGCTCACGGCGTTCCTGGTCGAGCGAAGCACCCCCGGTCTGAGCATCGGAAAAGACGAGAAAAAATTAGGACTGAGAGGCTCTTCGACGGCGGCGCTGTTTCTCGACCACGCACTGCTCCCGCCCGACGCCATTCTGGGCGAGCTGGGTAAGGGACGCCGGGCCGCGCTCTACCCGCTCAATGTCGGGCGGCTGAACATCGGAGCCGCCGCGCTCGGAATCGCCAAAGAAGCCCTCGGGCTTGCGCGCCAGCACGCGTCGTCGCGCCGTCAGTTCGGACAACTGCTGGATAACTTCGAGCTTGTTGCCGACAAGCTCGCTCGAATGACCCGGCAGATCGGCCTGGCCGAGAGCGCCGTCTACCGAACCTGTGCCCTGCTCGACAGCTTTCCCGGCGGGGCGCAGCTTGCGGGCGAGGAGTTCGCTATCGAGTGCGCCGCCACCAAGGTTTTCTGCACCGAGGTTCTGGACTTCGTGGTGGACGAAGCGCTACAAATTCACGGCGGCCTGGGCTACTCGGAAGATTTGCCCATCGCCCGGCTGTACCGCGACGCCCGAATTTTCCGAATCTTCGAGGGAACCAACGAGATCAATCGGCTGACCATCGCCGAGCAGCTTCAGAAGCGCCTGGCCTCGGGCCGGATCGCGCCGCTGCAAAAAAACCACCCCGACGCCCTCACCGACGCGCTGTCCGCGCTGGACGCCGACTCGCACAGCCAGCTCAAAGCCGCCGCCCTCGCCGACACTGCTATCCAACTTTTTGTGAAACAACTATGAACCTTGCCGAAAAACTGAGCCGCTTTGCGGCGGATTTAACCTATGACGACCTGACCCCGACCGCGATCCACGAGGCAAAGCGACGAATCTTGGACTCGCTGGGCTGCGCGATGGGCGCGATGCACGCCGAGCCAGCAAGAATCGCCCGAGCGCTGGCGCAGACGGCCACGGGCAGCCCCGGCGCGAGGGTGATCGGGACCGAGCACACGTCTTCGCCCGAGCTGGCGGCGTTCGCCAACGGGGTCCTGTTTCGGTACTTAGACTTCAACGATACGTATCTCTCGAAAGAACCCGCGCACCCGTCGGACAACATCGCGGCGATTCTGGCGGCGGCGCAGGCCGTGGGAGCCTCGGGCCGGGAGATTATTGTCGCGATTGTTCTGGCCTACGAGATCCAGTGTCGTTTGTGCGACGCCTACTCGATCCGGGCCATCGGCTGGGACCACGTGACCTATGGCTCGTTCTCCACCGCGCTCGCCTGCGGGAAGCTCTTCGGGCTGGACGAAGCAGAGCTGACCCACGCGCAGGGACTTGCGGCCATCGCCCACAACGCCATGCGCCAGACCCGCGTCGGGATGCTCTCCCACTGGAAGGGCTGTGCGTTTGCGAACGCCTCCCGAAACGGGGTCTTCGCCGCCCAGCTCGCAAAGCTCGGAATGACCGGCCCCGCCCCGATCTTCGAGGGCGAGATGGGGTTTTTCAACGAAGTTTCCCGTGGCAGCTTTGAGATCGAAAAATTAGGCCCGCCGTTTATGATCGACGCGACCTATATAAAATTCTGGCCCGCCGAGTACCACTCCCAGAGCGCCATCGATGCCGCCCTCCAGCTTCGGGAGAAGATCTCGGATTGGACACAGATCGAGTCGGTTCAGGTGGCGACGTTCAACGCCGCCGTGGAGATCATCGGGGGCGAGCCGGAGAAATGGCGGCCCACGACCCGCGAGACGGCAGACCACAGCCTCCCGTACTGCGTCGCCGTGGCCCTGATCGACGGCAACGTGACGCTAAACTCGTTCGACGACGCGCACCTGAAAAACCAGTCGCTGCTGGACTTCATTCAGAAGATCACCGTGGTCGGCGACGCCGACCTGAACGCCCGCTACCCCGAGGGAATCCCGAACCGGCTGACCGTGACGATGAAGGACGGGATGAAGCACACCTGCGAGGTGACCTACCCGCGCGGCCACGCACGAAACCCGATGACGGACGCCGAGGTGGAGAACAAATTCCGCGCCATGGCCGAACTACTCCTGCCCGAAAGCCAGGTCGCCGAGGCGATCTCGCGCTGCTTTGCGTTTGAGAGCGAGCCAGACGCCGATGCCCTGCTGGCGCTGTTCTCCGGGGCCGCACGGTGACGCCCGGCGCGCGGCTGCGGGCAAGACTTGCCGAGAGGCAGGTCGTGCTTCCGGGCGTCTTCAACGCGATCACGGCGCTCCAGGCCGAGGCGTGCGGACACGTCGCGCTCTACCTCTCCGGCGCGGGCGTCACCAACGCGCTCACAGGCTTTCCCGATATCGCGCTGCTCACGCTCACGGAGATGGCGCAGCAGGCCCGCTACGTCTGCCGCGCCGTGCCCACGACGCCCGTGATCGCCGACGCCGACACGGGCTTCGGCGACGTGCTGAATGTAAAACGAACGGTCGAGGAATACGAACGCGCCGGGCTTGCCGGGCTGCATCTCGAAGATCAGCTCTCGCCCAAGCGCTGCGGGCACCTGGACGGCAAGCAGCTCATCGACGCGAGCGCCATGGCCGCAAAAATCCGGGCTGCGACTCAAGCTCGCACCGACCCGAGCTTCTTTCTCATCGCCCGCACCGACGCGCGCGGGGTCACGGGCCTGAGCGACGCTATCGAGCGGGCGAAGCGGTACTTAGACGCCGGAGCCGACGCGATCTTTCCCGAGGGACTTCAGAGCATCGACGAGTTCCAGATCGTCGCCGAGGCACTCCCCGGCCAGGTTCTGCTCGCCAACATGACCGAGTTCGGCAAGACTCCGCTACTAACCGTCAGTGAGTTCGACGCTCTGGGCTATAAACTGGTGATCTTCCCGATGACTGCATTCAGAACCATGCTTTTCACGGCGAAAAACCTCTACTCCACCCTGAAATCCGATGGAACGCAGAAAAATTGGATCGAAAAGATGCAAACGCGCCAGGAACTCTACGAACTGATTGGCTATGAAAGCTACAATGAATTTGACAAATCATCCGTGGAATAAATCTGCGATCTCTGTCCACGAAGGTGGACATTCTTGCAGAGCCGGGAATTTATTCCACGGAAATAATCAGAGGTAAGAAAAATGGACTATAAACCGGGTCTCGAAGGCGTGATAGCGGGAATTTCGGCGATCTCCGAGGTCGATGCCGAGAAGAACCAGCTTCTGTATCGCGGCTACGACATCCACGATTTAGTGGATCACTGCGACTTCGACGAAGTCGCCCATCTTCTGCTGCGCGGCACGCTACCCACGGAGTTAGAGTACCGGGCGTTCCGAAAGCGCATCGGCCAGGACCGCGAGATTCCGGAGCCGGTGCTCGCCCTTCTGAAGGCAATGCCCGCTGACGCCCACCCGATGGATCGGCTCCAGGCGGCGGTCGCGGCGCTATCGACCTTCTTGCCCCGCGACGAGCCGTCGGTTCGGACGGCGGAGCGGCTCTATGCAAAGCTCCCGACCGTCGTCTGCCAGGGCTGGCGGGCCGCGCAGGGGCAGGAGCTGATCGCGCCGGTGGCCTCGGACGGTCACAATGCCAATATCTTCCGATTGCTGACGGGCGAGCCGCCCACGGACTACTTCGGCCATGTCTTCAATGTCATTCAGATTCTCTACGCGGAGCACGGCTTCAACGCCAGCACGTTCGCCGCGCGGGTCACGGTCTCGACGCTCGCGGATATAACGAACGGGGTCGTCAGTGCCATTGGGACGCTCAAAGGACCGCTGCACGGCGGGGCGAACGAAGCCGCGATGGAGATGCTGCTTCAGATCGGCACGCCGGAGAGAGCGGCACCGTGGGTTCGCGAGGCTCTGGCGCAGAAGAAAAAAATCATGGGATTCGGCCACCGCGAGTATAAAAACGGCGACGAGCGCGCAAAGATCGTCAAGACCCTCTGCGACGAGCTGGCGGAGCGCACGGGAGTCTCGCGCTGGAGGGAGATATCTGCGGTCGTGGAGGCCGAGCTGCTCTCGGCCAAAGGACTGCATCCGAACTTAGACTTCCCGGTCGCGAGCGCCTACTACCTGATGAAGCTGCCGATTGCCCTCTACACGCCGCTCTTCGTGCTCAGCCGGATCACGGGCTGGAGCGCACATATTCTGGAGCAACAAAAAAACAATCGTCTCATTCGGCCACAACACGTGTACAATGGGCCGAGGGATCAACGTGTGATCCCCAGGGAGAGGCGTGGATGAAAGAGAGCGGCGTCGCAGTCGTTATCGGAGCAGGCACCATGGGCGGTGGAATCGCTGCCGATCTGGCCAATGCGGGCTGGAGCGTTCACCTGCTGGATGTCTCGGCGGAGCATGCCGGGCGCGGCATGTCTCGCCTGAGAACGGCACGTCCGCCGCTTTTGTTCGTCCCGGAGAACCTGGAGCGAATCTCCATCGGCGGCACCCAGGACCTGGGCGTTCTGCACCAGGCCGACTGGATCATCGAGGCCGTCGCCGAGAAGATGGAGATCAAGCGCTCGGTTCTGGCCCGGATCGAGGCCTATGCTCCGCCCCATGCGATTGTCACGAGCAATACATCCGGGCTTTCACTGGCGGGAATGTCCGCGCATCTGAGCGCCGATTTTAGAAAGCGGTTCTTCGGGACGCACTTTTTGAACCCGCCCCGGTATTTGAAGCTCTTAGAGCTGGTCCCGACGCCCGACACCGACCGGGCGCTTCTTGCCGAGTTCTTCGAGTTCGCCGAAGGGACTCTCGGGCATCGGTGCGTGGTTGCGAAAGACACGCCCGGATTTATCTCGACGCGGCTCTGGATCGCGCACCTGATGGACTCGATTCACACGGCCATCGAGATGGGCGTCGATATCGAGACCGCAGACTACCTCACCGGGCCGCTCATCGGGCGTCCGAACTCGGCGACGTTCCGAATGGCCGATTTAGTGGGACTGGATATTATTTTATCTATCGCGCGAAACCAGTACGAATCGCTCCCGAGTGACCCGCTCAGAAGCCGACTTCCGCCGCCAGAAGCCATGCAACGATTGATTGCCGCAAACTTCAAGGGGGAAAAATCGGGTGCTGGGTTTTATCGGCGCGAGAAAGACGGGCAAATATTAGTCTTAGACTTGAAAGAGCTGAAATACCGTCCCCGAAGACCAGTCAGTGCCGACACGAACCACCCTTATCTCAACCGAATTTTAGATATGTTTTTCGGCTATGTCCATCAAGTGCTCCCGGAGATCGCGGATCAGCCCTGGGACATCGACCATGCGTTCGAGTGGGGCTTCGGGTGGAACAAAGGCCCGCTGGTGATGGACGCCGAAAGGCGCGGTGCGTTTTTGCCCGCGCCGCCTGCCCACACCGAGTACATCGAGGTGGACCACATGGGAATTCTCCAGCAGTCGCCCACGGCCACCCTGCGCGACATGGGCGACGGAGTCGCATGCATCGAGTTCCACACGAAGATGAACGTCTTCGACCCCGCGCAGCTCACGTTCCTTGGCGAGCTGATCGCGCGGGCCGAAGGGGAGTTTTTAGGGCTGGTGATCGGCAACCAGGGACCGGCATTCAGCGCAGGCTACGATCTGGTGCGACTCGCGGCGGCCATGGAGCGCGGCGACCTTGCCGCCATCGACACCGAGATGCAGCTCTGCCAGGAGACCTTTCAGGCGATCAAGCACGCCCGGATTCCCATTGTTGCCGCGCCGCACGGCTTCACGCTCGGGGCGGGCTGCGAGTGCGTCCTGCACTGCACCCATGTCCACGCCGCGCCTGAGACCTACCTCGGCCTGCCCGAGGCCGCCGTCGGGCTGATTCCGTGCGGCGGCGGCGTGAAAGAGACGCTGTTTCGGCTCGGCGATGCCCGCGCGACGCTCTCGATGCTTCTGTTCAACCAGAACTCGACCGGGGCGCACGATGCCATTCGCCAGAAACGGCTCCGCGAGACCGATACCGTCGCCCGCAACGCCGACCGCAGGCTCTACGAAGCAAAGCTCAAGGCACTCGAACTCTCGGACGGCTACCGCCCCGCGCCCGCGCCGACCGAGTTCACCAACCTCGACGGCGACGCACTGCGCGGCCAGTTGGACACCTGGCAGAGCGAGGGCAAGCTCACTGAGATCGAGCGCAAAATAGGCGACGCCCTAATTCACGTGCTCTCCGGCGGCCCCACCGACGAAGATTCCCTGCTCGCCCGCGAGCGCGAGGCGTTTCTAAAACTCTGCGCCGAGCCGCTCAGCCTCGCCCGGATTCAGCACATGGTCCGAACAAACCGCCCCCTCAAAAACGGATGAACCGACGAATCTTTCTCTCGACGCTGCCCGCCATCGCGCTTCTGCCGGAAGCCCGCGCCGCCGACGCCCCGCTCGACACCTTCTTCAAAAAGCCCGAGCCGGAGTTTCGCTGGGAAAAGCGAGAAGAGAAGAAGGTTCCGGGCGGGACGATCCACGAGCTGTTTTTTACGTCCCAGGTCTGGCAGGAAAGGCCCTGGACCCATCGCCTTCAGCTCTTTATCCCTGAGAAAAACGAGTACCCCGACTTCTGCACCCTGCTCAACACGGGTGGCGGTGGTAGCCGGGTAGAAGAGCTATTGGGGATGGCGGGAGCCAATCAGCTCGGCGGGGCGTTCGCGATTCTGTTCCACATCCCCAACCAGCCGCTCTACGGGCTGACCGAGGACGCGCTGATCGTCTATACCTGGCAGAAATTTTTGGAGACGGGCGACCCGAGCTGGCCGCTGCACTTCCCGATGGCGAAAGCTGTCTTGAAAGCGATGGACGTCCTCCAGGCCGCCGCGCCTGCCCTGAGGCGCTTTCTCATCACGGGAGCGAGCAAGCGCGGCTGGACGACCTGGCTGGTGGGCGCGAGCCGCGACCGCAGGGTGGCCGGAATCGCGCCGATGGTGATCGATATTCTCAATGTCGAGAAACAGATGCCTCACCAGCTCGAAATGTACGGCAAACCCAGCGAGCAGGTGGCCGACTACACGTCGGCGGGCTTTGAAAAGATTCTCTCGACCCCGCGCGGCAAAGAGTTGATGAAGCTCGAAGACCCCTACTCGTACTGCAGCCGCCTGACCCTGCCCAAGCTGTTACTACTGGGGACGAACGACCGCTACTGGAGCCAGGACGCCCTGAACCTGTACTGGGACGACCTCAAAGGGCCGAAGTGGGTTCTGTACGCGCCGAACTCCGGGCACGGCCTGGAGGACAGAGGGCGCGTCTTTGCGACGCTCGCGGCGTTCGGACGAATGCTGGCGGCAAGAAAGCGCTGGCCGAAGCTACGCTGGCGCTATTCTACGGACATGCTCTTCATCGACAGCGACGCCCCGATGCAGTCTGCCCGGCTGTTCTCGTGTTCGTCGGCGACCACGGACTTTCGCGACAGCAAGTGGGCCAGCGCCGAGCGCGCCGCCGCCAACAACCGACACGTCGGCGCAGGCATCTACCCACCCACCAGCGGCTACGGCGCGACGTTCGGGGAGGTTACCTACGAATTGGAGAAAGGCCGCCCCTTCACGCTCTCGACCCAGATCAAGATCACCGGGATTCCCCCGAAGAGCTGATGTAGCAAATCAGCTGAAGCAGGGCATAGAGCAGGGTCACGCCGATCAGCCTCGGCCATACCTCAGGGGTTCCCAGTTGCGCCGCAAAATCGCGCACCAGCCCGAGCGGATCGCGCAGAATGTCCCAGGAGTTCCAGCGCAGAAACCGCCCGATGTAGATTCCGACGCCCGCCAGCAGCGCCGTGAGCGTCACGAACGTCCAGCCCCAAATTCTCCCACGCGAGGCCGCCACCTCGCTCTGAAAAATCCGGAGCGAGCGTAGCCCCAGTAGCATCCCGAGAAACGCGAAGATGAAAAGCAGTGCCACATCGAACCACCAGGCAGCCCCTATCGCCCAGCGCAGGTGCTTGATGTCCGTCACGAGGTAGGCCGCGTTCGGGTAGAACGCCAGCCAGCCTATCGCCAGCCTGCGCCGTCCCCAGCGGTTCTTTGTCTTTTGAAACCACAGCGCAAGCAGCAGCGGCACCCAGGCTAAAAATAAGTTCCAGAGCAGAAAATCATAGATCAAGCTCCGGGTATAGCCAATTCGGGCCAGCACCAGCGCCCCCGCAACGCCGCTCGCCACAACAATTCCCCGCATGATCTCTCAAGTGTACCAGCATCTCCCCGCGCCTGAGAGCGCGAACTCGCGGGCGAAGGGGTATTTACGGGGCGCTGGACTGTGGAGAAAATTATTTTCTGGAAAATACGTTATTTTTGTCAGAATCGGCATTCTCATCTGTTGTAGTAAGTGATGGACAACGGATATTTGGTAATGCAAGATCGGGCGCGTGAGCTGCGCCGGAACATGACATCGGTTAAACAAAAAATAAAGCGGGAGAGGGTCGTTTTTTCGGGCGTCATCGGTCTTTTCTGTGGGAGAATTCTACCACGGCGGCAGCAAGTCCATCAATGAACCTGCTGCACAAATTCAAGGGTGCTTTTCTCGTTTACCGACCTGCGCCGGGGAGAAGCTTGGAGATGTCGTTGAACGTGACGACCAGCAGGAACGTGAGCAAAATCCCCCAACTGGCGATCATGACCCGGTTCTGCTGATCGGTGCTCAGGCGTTTTTTTCGGACCGCTTCCACCAGCAACAAGACCATCTGGCCGCAGTCCAGCGCGGGGATCGGGACGAAGCAGTTGAACACAAACAGCGAGACCGAGAGCGAGGCGGCCAGGCTCAGCTTGGCCCAGAATCCCAGCTTGCTCGCCTCAGAGACCGCACTCACGATCCCGACCGGACCGCCGACGTTCTCTTTGACCTGCCGGAAGCTGGAGAAGATCTGCCGGAACGCCATCAGGTTGGCGACGGTGGCGTCCACGCCGAACGAAAGCGCCTCGCTCAGGCTTGTCTTGGAGCGCTCACTGGCGACCGGGACGATCCCGATGCGCCCGATTTTCTTGCTCCCGTCGGTTTCCTCGCGGGGCGTGACCTGGATCGTGACGGGAGCCGGGGCATCCTTGCGAGCCACGACGAAGGTCAGGGGCTTGCCCGGTGCCGCCGAGATCGTGGAGATCAGACTCTCGACCGTCTGCGGCTTGCCATCCACGGAGACGATTTTGTCATCGACCTTCAGCCCGGCCACAGCAGCGGGCCGTCCCTCGACAAGCTGCGCGAGCACCGGCGGCGAGTTTTTATCGGGAACTCCCAGAACGATCCCGACGGCCACGTACAACAAATACCCCAGCAAGAGCGAGGCAATCGGCCCGGCCAGAATCACGATGAAGCGCTGCCAGATCGGTTTCTGATGGTAGGTCTCCATCTGCGCCATCACGGTTTCTTCGTCGGCGTCCGGGTCGGCGAACGCGACGAAACCACCCAGCGGGACCAGCGGGCGAATCGTGTAGTCGGTTCCACCCAGCCGGAAGAACCGAATTTTCTTGCCGAACGGCAGCCCGAACGCGAACTCGTACACGGGCACTTTGAAGAGCTTGGCGGCCAGAAAATGCCCCAGCTCATGAAAAAACACCAGAAACCCGAGGGTCAGCGCCAGGGTCAGGGCCTTGTCTAAAAACGTCAACATGCAAGCTCTCTCACTCTCTCACGGGCGGCGCGGTCGGCCTCCAGAATCTCGCTCAGCGCCTCCGCCGGGCGCGGCACGTGCCCGAGAAGCACCCGCTCCACCCGCTCGATGATACCGCCAAAAGCAATTCTACCCGCTAAAAACAGCCCGACGGCGGCCTCGTTGGCCGCATTCAGGGTGGCAGGCGCGGTCCCGCCGCGCCGAAACGCTTCCCGCGCCAGCGGAACCGCCGGAAATTTCTCAAAGTCGGGCGGCTCGAAGGTCAGGTCACGAAGCTCTGTGGGGTTCAATCGTGGCAGGTCTGTGTCGATTTTCTCCGGGTGGAGCAGCGCGATCTGGATCGGCAGGCGCATGTCGGGCAGGCCAAGCTGGGCGAGCAGTGCGCCGTCGGCCAGCTCCACGAAGCTATGAACCACGCTCTGTGGATGCACCACGACCTCGACCCGGCTCTCGGGGAGATCAAACAGCCAGCAGGCTTCGATCACTTCGAGGCCCTTGTTCATCAGGGTCGCGGAATCAATGGTAATCTTGCCGCCCATCTTCCAGGTCGGGTGGTTCAGGGCTTCCTCAAGGCTCGCGGACTGAATTTTTTCTTTGGGCCAGGTGCGAAACGGCCCGCCGCTCGCGGTGATCCAGAGCCGATCCAGCTGCGAGGGCGGGTAGCCCTGGACACACTGAAAAATCGCCGAGTGCTCCGAGTCGATAGGAAGCAGCGTCGCGCCGTGGGTTTTCGCCGTCTGTGTCACCAGCGCTCCGGCGGCGACCAGCACTTCTTTGGTGGCGATGCAGACTCGCTTCCCGGCCCGGCACGCGGCGAGCGTCGCTTCGAGTCCGGCGGCTCCGGCCACGGCGACGACCACCGTGTCGGCGTCTTTGTGCGTCGCCAATTCAATCAGCGCCCCTGCCCCGTCGCGCTCCACGGCGACGGTTTTTGCCTCGGGCCACGACGCACTCTGCGCGGCCAGCGCCTCGGACGCCCTCAGCGCCGCCAGCCCCACGACCCGCGCCCGCTCCGGCCCGAGCCGCCCGATCACATCGAGGGTCTGGGTTCCAATCGATCCGGTGCTTCCCAGCACCACTATCTGCCGCATTGTTATCAAATTGTATCGCAGGTCTATCGAGTGAATCTCTCCACCGAAAGGGAGGGGAGTTTGAGGAAGATGGCGAACTTCTGGACATGTCTCAGCCGACTCGCCGTGAATTTCTCGATGAGGCGTTCTTCGCCGCCGCGCTGGGGGGAGCTGCGCTGCTCCTGCCCGCGCCTGCCCGTGCCGCTCGCCCGCGCCTCGTTGCCGACCGGGTACGGCTGGGCGTCGTGGGGGTGCGAGGGCGAGGACTGGACCACGTCAAGGGCTACCTGAACCTCCCCGATGCCGAGATTCTCGCGATCTGCGACATCGACTCCAGCATGGGCGCACGCGCCGCCGAGCAAGTGGAGAAGAAAACCGGCACGCGCCCCGAGGTTTTCTCCGATCTCAGAAAGCTTCTGGAGCGCAAAGACATCGACGCGGTCTCGCTGGCGCTTCCGATCCACTGGCACGCGCTCGCGGCGAGCTGGGCGATGCAGGCGGGGAAAGATGTCTATGTCGAGAAGCCCTGCTCCCACAACGTCAGCGAGGGCAGAAGATTAGTCGAGATTCAAAAGCGCACCGGGCGGATCTGCCAGGTCGGGACTCAGAGCCGCTCGCAGCGGGCGATTCAGGACGCCATGGCCTATCTCCACAGCGGAAAGATCGGGAAAGTGAGCCTATCGCGCGGGCTGTGTTATAAACCGCGCAAGTCCATCGGAATCAAGCCCGATGCGCCTGTGCCCGCCGGAGTAGACTACGACCTCTGGCTCGGCCCGGCCCCCGCGCGTCCGTTCAACCCGAATCGGTTTCACTACGAGTGGCACTGGAACTTCGACTACGGCGCGGGCGACCTCGGGAACCAGGGAATCCACCAGATGGACCTCGCGCGCTGGGCCTTGAATAAAAGCGAGCTACCCCGCTCGGTTCAGAGCATCGGGGGACGCTTTGGCTATGTCGATCAGGGCGAGACACCCAACACGCTGGTATCGGTCTATGACTGGGCCGACGCCAAACTCATCTTCGAGGTGCGCGGACTCAACACCGGGCCATTTTTAGGGGCTTCTATCGGGAATATTATCTACGGCGAGTCGGGCTATGTGGTTCTGACGGCAAGCTATGACCGCGCCGCCGCGTTCGACCTTTCTGGAAATAAAATTCAGGAATTCACGGGCGGCGGCGACCATTTTGCCGCGTTTCTTCGCGCCGTGAAGAGCCGAAAACAGTCCGACCTGGCCGCACCTATTTTAGAAGGTCATCTTTCGAGCGCCCTGTGTCATTTAGGTAACGTCAGCTACAAATCAGGGCAGAAAACAGACGTCTCCGAAGCCAAGCGAACCTGGAGCCGCGACGAAAAAGCCTTCGATGCACTGGTCCGCATGGAGAGTCATCTCAAAACAGGTGAGAATGGCGGCGAGGCGGACATCGAGCGCTTCACAGTGACTCTGGGAAAGAAAATTACTATCGACGGCAAGAAAGAGCGCTTCAAGCGCGACCGCGACGCCGACCGACTGCTCACCCGAGCGTACCGGGCCGGATTCGAGCTGCCCCGATGAACCAGGACGCACGCGGCTATCTCGTCCGTGTCACCGGCAGCGCCGACACTCCTGTGACGCCCTGCGACGTTGCGATCCCAGGCTGGACCCGGCCCGCAGCGGTTCCCGAGGGAGCGGCATCGGAACCCTGCCAGATCAAAGGCAGAACTTCCAGTCGACTATTTCTGACCTTCCTCGCTCCGGCGCTGAAGAAAGGCGAGTCCCGGCTTCTCTGGCTGATTCCCGACGAAACGCCGAAGATTCAGGTGAAATCGGTCGAAAAAAACGTGGAAATTCTTATCGAAGGGGCGCTTTTTACGCGCTACGATGTCACCACCGGACCGAACAAACCCTATCTCTATCCGATCCGGGCGCTGGGCGGGAAGCCTCTGACCCGGCGCTGGCCGCTCGAAGAGGTCGCGGGCGAGGAGAGAGATCACCCGCACCACCGGGGGCTGTGGTTCACCCACGGAGCCATGAACGGCATCGACTTCTGGACCGAGGGCGCGGGCACTGGCAAGAGCGTCCACACCCGGTTCGATGGCCTTCGGAGCGGCTCCGTGCAGGGATCTCTGAGTGCGCGGGCGGACTGGATCGGGCCAGACGGCAAGAAAATCGCCGAAGATACGCGCTTTGTGACCGTCACTCCCCTCCCCGGCGGCAACATCCTGCTGGATTTCATGATCCTGGTGAAAGCGGTCGGCGGGCCGCTCCACTGGGGCGACACGAAAGAAGGGACCTTCGCCCTGCGCGTCCCCGAGTCGATGAAAGTCGATAAGCCCGGCGGCGGGACACTGATCAACGCCGAGGGCTTGAAGAACGCCGCGCTGTGGGGCAAGAAATCCCCCTGGAACGACTACTTCGGGCCGGTGATGGGTGAGACGCTGGGCATGGCTATTTTTGACCACCCGGAAAATCTCCGCTATCCCACCACCTGGCACTCGCGCACCTACGGGCTGTTTGCTGCAAACCCGTTCGGGCTTCATGACTTCGATGCCACGAAGAAGACACCGAAAGGCGCGGGCGACCTGATCACCCCCGAGGGCAAGTCCGTGACTTTCCGCTACCGGGTCTACTTCCACCGGGGCGACACGAGCGCTGCCGATGTCGCCGGGCACTTCGCGGGCTGGGCTACGCCGCCGACGGTAGAAATTCTGTGAAGAGCGACGAGAAAAGTCTGCGCTGGTGGCAGGGGGTGCCGCGCTATGCCTGGATCGTGCTGGGAGTCTCCATGCTCGGCTGGCTCTTCGACACGATGGACCAGAATCTGTTCAATCTGGTCCGGCAGGCTTCGCTCAAAGATTTGCTCGGGCCGGGAGCGTCGAAGGACACGATCTCGGACTGGTCGGGGAAGCTGACGGCGGTCTTTCTGCTCGGCTGGGCGGTGGGCGGCTTCGTCTTCGGGGCGCTCGGGGATCGGCTGGGGCGAGCCAGAACCATGGCGATCACGGTCCTGATCTACGCGGGCTTCACCGGGCTGAACGGTTTTGTGCACGATCCGTACAGCTACGCGCTCTGTCGGTTCTTCACTGCGCTGGGCGTCGGCGGCGAGTTTGCGGCGGGCGCGGCGCTGGTGGCCGAGGTCTTCCCATCGCGCTCCCGGCCCATGGCGCTCGGGACGCTTCAGGCATCGAGCGCGGTCGGAAACATGCTGGCGGCGCTCATCACGCTGAGCTTGAGCGAGGCCGGGCCGGGCTACTGGCGCGGGGCGTTCTTCATCGGGGCCGTGCCTGCGCTACTGGTCTTTTTTATTCGGCGCGTGGTGAAGGAGCCGGAGAGCTGGGAAGGCGCAAAAGAAAAAGCGCGAAGCGAGAATTTAGAAATCGGTTCTATCGCCGGGCTGTTCAAAGACCCGGTTTTAGCCCGGCGCACCGTCGCCGGGACGCTACTTGCAATTGCGGGCGTCGGCGGACTCTGGGGCGTCGGGTTCTGGCTTCCCGATCTGATCGGAGCGGCGTTTCCGAACTTGCAGGGCGCGGAGCTGACGCGCTTCAAGAGCTATGTCGGGCTGACTCAGCAGAGCGGGGCGCTGATCGGAATGCTCTCGTATGCGGCCATCTCCGAGCGTGTCGGGAGAAAGCCTGCGCTTCTCGGGGCGCTGATTCTCGCGTTTCTTGCCGTGCAGGGGACGTTCCGGTTCGTCCACGACGGCGCATCGGCGTTTTTCTGGGCGTTCGTGCTGGGATTGTGCGCTCTTGCGCCATTTTCGGCCTACGCCGTGTACTTCCCCGAGCTGTTCCCCACCCGGCTTAGGGCGACGGGCGTGGGCTTTTGCTACAACTGCGCCCGGATCGTCGCGGCGGGCGCTCCGTTTCTGCTGGGTAGCCTCGCCAGAAGCTTCGACAACCCGAGTGTCCCGGCGTCGGGATTGCGGGTGGCGGCCAGCATCGTGGCGTGCGTCTATGTGTTTGGCTTTGTCGGCCTTGCGCTCGCCCCCGAGACCCGAGGCAAGCCGTTGCCCGAGTGAAAATTTATTTTAAATATTAAACAAAATACCTGGTATTTTTCTGGCATCAGAGATACACTTTTAGCATCGCGTACTTCGCGAGTTTCTTAAGAGGTAACACAGATGCAACAACAAAACTATCGGCGGCTGGGGCTGCTCGGGCTTTGCCTGCTCGGGCTGACGGTGGCGTCGCGGGCACATGTCACTGATGCCCCGTGCAGCGAGACCGATCCTATGGCTCCCTGCCTGTTTGAGAACATCCCCAACTGGGGCAGGCACACCACGTTCAAGAGACCCCTCATGACGGTCACTACGGGCAACTGGAGCAACCCGGCAATCTGGCAAGGCAACGCAGTCCCGACCGCGACGGACAACGTCGAGATTCCGCTGGGAGTCACCATCACGATGGATGTCGGTCCGGCTATAACAGCAGCTCCCATTGCCCGTGCAAACATTCTCGTGGTCAACGGTACCCTGAACTTCAGTACCGCCGTAAGCACGAACCTGGAAGCGCACACGGTTCTGGTCGGCTACAACGGTATTCTTCGGATGGGGACACGCGCGACCCCGCTGGCTGTGGCGCGTCAGGCCATAATCACGCTCGGCGGCACCCCGCTCGGGACGGGACCAGAACCCTACGATCCGAACCAGACGATCCCTTACGACAATCGGAAATTTTCCGGCGGCCTGCTGGTGCTGGGCCGCTTCGAGGCGGGCGGTGCGCTCCGAAAGTCGTTCGTGCGACAGCTTAGCAACGAAGGCCCGGCCACGGCGGGTGGCACGGCGGACACCTCGCTGATCGTCCAGGGAGTCGGCACAGGCTGGAAAGCCAGCGACCTTCTGGTAGCACTCGACAGCCGGACCCCCTATGCCAAGTACGGGCCGACCGGAAATCCAGCCAACTTCAGCGAGACGGTCAAGATCAACACCACCAACCCGACCGAGCAGACCGCGCCTTTGCCTGCGCGCACGACGATCAATCTGGTCAATACCACCCCGCAGCCAGCGCTGAAAAACCCCCATAACGGCAACAGCTACCAGGCGACGCGCACCGGGTTTCCAGCTCCGCAGGTCGGCGGCACGGGCTTCTTTCCGCACGTTATCAACCTGACCAAGAACATCGTTCTGCGCAGCAAAACGCCGGGGACGGTCTCGGACCGGGGGCATGTCTATGTCGGTGGCTCGGCGAGGATAGACATCGACAACGTCGCGTTCCAGAACCTGGGCCGCACGCAAGTCGGGGCGTTCACCAAGTACGGCAGTGCCAATAACTTCAACCCCAAGGGACGCTATTCGCTGCACTTCCACCACAACAATGGCGAGTTCACCACGGGCGATCCGCTGGTGGACTACCGAAGCCGCGTCACGAGCTGCGTGTTCAGCGGCGGCCTCAAGTGGCACGTCGCGCTGCACGCCAGCACGCGCATCCAGATCTCGGGCAACGCCCTCTACGACGCCAGGGGTGCGGGCTTGATGACCGAGGACGGCGACGAAGGCTGGAACGTCATCGACAACAACATCGCAGCAAGCATTAAGAATACCGGGACGGAGGCGTTTACTGGCACGAATCGCTGGACGCTTGAGAGAATCAACACCAAAGCGACCAGCCCCATCGACTTCAACCGCGATCACTCGGCTGTTCTGGGAAGCGAGGGCGTCGGTTTCTGGCTGTCATCGGCTGCCGATATGACCTGGCGCAACGTCGCGGTGGACTGCGACTTGAACGGCTTTCGGATCTACATGCACGATCCCGATCCCTACCTCGACGGAGGCGGCGTCTCCACACTGGAGTGGTCCGGGAGCACCCTGCATCCGCGTCCGCGCTTCCCGGAGCAGCCGGAAGACAGCTTTGTTGAGTATCAATTCCCCTTCTACGACCATCGCTGCTGGGACTTGCCTGCGTCGTCGATCAGTGCGTTCTATCCGACGGGAGACTATCGCGAGCCACGCTCCATGCCCCTGGGCGACAATGAAGCCTACGGCTGCTTGAAGGGAATGGAGCTCTGGGACTCCGATATCTCGGTTCGCAACAGCGTTGTGTGGAACTCTCACGTCGGTATCGAGCCGTGGCGTAGCCCGGACATGCTCATCGACGGCATCACGGTACGCGGTGACGCCACCAATACGGCAAGCTGGGCCGGGAACAACGAAACTATCGGGGTTTACAACACCTTCCATCCGGTGGTGGCCGTCGTGTCGCGCGCCGATGTCGCCGGAATGAACATCGGCATCAAGATGGATACGGGGCGGGGCACGGTGCTTCACAGCGAAGGACCGGGACCGTACACGGGCCTCAAGCCTCACGACGGTCAGGTGGTGGATAGCTGGCTGATGTGCCCGGTCGGTATTCTCGTCCAGGCGGACCTCCACTACAAGAAAGAAGACGCCATCAACGGAGGGCAGTTCCAGCCGGGGTATGCAGGCTACTCGGGCAATCCGGGAGGCACCACGTTCCTGCGGCGCAACAAGTTCACGCTCCCGACGGGAGCGACGAGCTATACCGCCGTTCGTCCCTACCTGCCATCGACGCCTTTCGGCAACGATATTCAGGTAAATGCCTCGGATCAGATCTACATCGAAGACCATCAGGGCGTCGCGACAGAAGACTACCGGGTCTACTACACGGCCCAGCACCCGAGCTTCCAGGTTCCGGTCACCTACACGGGAGACGGCCCTGGAATGCCCTACTTCGACGGCTTCAGTCACTTCCGGATTCTCAGCGCCTTTCCCGCTCCGGGTTCCTGGCCGACCGCCTCTCCGTGGACCGGTACGGGCGTTCTCCAGAGCACGCTTCTCGGGGGCAACGAGTGGAAAGCCTGGGCCGGGTCGGTCGCACCGACGACGGGCCTGGTAACGAACCGGCCTGAGATTGAAGGCTACACCATCAGCGCCGCCACTCCGGGAATGCGTCTTTGGGAGACGCTCTGGGGCTGGTACGACACTACAGGAATGGCGAGCATCAGTATTCAGAACGACGGCTCAGGGCATACCTACCTCTCCGGCCCCGTCTGCGATTGGGGTGCGCCCAACCGCAAGATTCCCGTGAACGTCCGCATCAAAGACTTTCAGGGGGTCTGGCAGGACTTCGGAACGACGCCCGCCACAGAGCACTCGGTTACCTCCAACGGTCGTAACTGCTACTATCGCTACTCGTTCCCCGTCTTCACGTTCGCGGATCTCACTCCGCTCCGTGGCACGACGCGTGAAGTCCAGATTCGGCACGCTCCCTGGAACAACCAGGAGCCGTACCCGGTCAACTACCGGACGATCTGGCAAGGCATGGTGACTATCGCACCCTAAGTTAGCACAAAACCGGGAGGCTTTCGGGCCTCCTGGTTTATTTTTTGTTTTACATCTCCCTTGAAGCGCTTCGCTTTCGTCCCTCTTCGGTTGGTCGCTCGTTCCTCGCTGCGAAGAGGGAAAGACCCCGTTTTGTGGCTTCTAAATATTTTAAACCCCACTTCTGGTCGGGTTCTAAATGATTCCCCTCAGCCCACTCGTTCCAGGCATTGATAAAAATCAAATTGGTGGTATTTCGAGATATTTCGGCACTCAGCCAGCTCTCATACAGCTCGGGAGTGGAGTTCAGAAAGATCGTCGCGCCTTTTTTTCGCCGGGCGACGTTGTCCCACGACGGGCACACACACGGAAACCGGGGGTAGCCTGGCAGCGGCTCGGCCAGAACTCTCTGAACATAGCTCCCGTAGTCAAAGAACGCATGCTCGCCCCAGACGCTGGGGGCAAGCTTCAGCCGACGGGCAATGCGCCAAAAGCGGTCTCCCCGAAGCGGCGTCCCCATCGACGGCATCGCGGGCTGGAACGCCATCGCCGCATCGAAGCCCAGCGGACGCGGGTCGCCAAACGGAATCTCGTGGAAGCTCTCGACCCGCACGAGGTACGGCTCGGGCAAGCCTGCGCGGGTTACCTCGGTGCGCCAGCGCTCGCACGTCGCCTGCGGGTCGGGGAGCTGCGCGGCGCTGTAGACCAGAAACAGAGGCCGACCTTCTACCCGAATGTACCGGGGATCGGCGAACGCGGGCAACAGCGAGCGAATGTGCGCGATGTCGTCCTCGGGCGAGTATTCCTGGGTGAGCAGCTTCTCGCCAAACTTGCCGTCCCAGTTGCGCGCCCAGTTCTCGTTGGCCCAGCACAGACAGAACGGGAAGTCTGGCTGGCCCGACGCCAGCACTTCCTCGAAAGGACGCTCGATGATCCGTCGCCCGTTGAACCAGTAGTGATAATAACAGAAGCCCTCGATGCCGTAGCTTCGAGCCAGCTCGGCCTGGGCGATGCGGGTCTCGGGCAGGCGCAGGTCGCAGAAGCCCAGATCGGCGGGCAGGTGCGGCTGGTAGTGTCCCGGCACAAGCGGGCGGGCACGGGTGACGTTGGTCCACTCGGTGAAACCCTTCCCCCACCAGGCATCGTTCTCGGGGATCGGATGGAACTGCGGCAGATAGATCGCAATGGCCCGGACGGCATCGGAGAGTGTCATCTACCCGATTGTATCGGTTTGTCGAGGCGTTTAGCGTAGCCCACAGTATTAGATTTCGTCCGGAGGACGTTCGGCGAAGCCCTGAGCGAGACAATTCATTGCCTCATGCTCGTGCCGGGCGAAAATCAGCGCAGGGACTCGGCGATTCGCTTGAACTCGGCCTCAGGGAGCGAGCCAAGTAAGAGATAGCTGGCGTCCGCGCCGCGAACAAAGTAGCCCTGCCCGACACCGGGCAGCGGGACAAATCCCTCGCCGAGTTTGAGCAACCTGCGGGGCGGGTTTGCCAGCCGGGCAACAGAGAGAAGGTTCATGCCGTTGCTGTAGCGCAGAGTGACGCGCTCTTTTGTAGACTCGACCGTGCTCAGGGTGTAGCCGCTCGGGAGCCAGCCGGGCGCGCGGGCACTCACTCCGGCCTTCAGCGCCTCGTCGAGAGTGGGAAACGTCCGGCGCTTCTCTTTCACCAGCGGGCGGCCTGGCGCGGAAACAGGCGGCGCAAAATCCGCGTCGCTGAGCTGGGGCCGCAGGTCCACGCTCAAATAGTAGGCGCTGGAGCGCACCCGTCCATCGGGGCTTTTCTCTTCGGTCTTGAGGCGCAGGCCCGTCTCGCGGTCGATCCAGAAGCGGCGCGTCCCGCCGCCGGGCAACCCCAGGCTCACGATGTCCGCCGTGCGCCCCGCGACGATGTCCTGGCCCTGGAGCGTGAGCGGCACCCGATTGAGCTTGCCCAGAAGCTCTCGGAGCCGCTGCTGCGCACCGGGCTGCTTGCTCTCGCCCTCGGTCACCTGCCGCCGACTCAGGCGCCAGGCACGCTTGCCGTTGTCGATGAGAATGTCGTTGCCAGGCCGGATCACCTCGCGGCGGACACCCCGGCGCGGGTCGCGCTTGACGTTTTGCTCAATACTCTTGCCGTCCTCACGGGTGATAATTTCGCGGGCAGAGAACGCGCGGCTCTGCTCGGCCTGAATCATCCGGCGCAAGAGTATTCGGGCAGGCTGCGGACGCTGCGCCCACGCCCCACTCATCAGTATAAGCAGAACTCCCCCGGCCCCAATAATGGGGAGAGTTTTTCGCACCAGGTACCCGGCGAGTAGTCCCACGTTCCTCCGTGCCGCACGGGGGCGAAAGCGTTGGTCGCTTGCGACCGACGCGCTTCGGGGGACAGCGGGGGACGAGTACACGCTCACAGTCCCTCGCTGTCGATGCTGTCAGCCAGCACGTCCGACGGATCGGCCAGCGGCTCGGACGACGCGTAGTCGGCGTGCTCGCGGGCGATCTGGGTGAGCAGAATATCGTCGGGCTGGGGCGTGCTGACCACGGTGCGCGGCCAGAAGACGACGCAGATCGGAACCAGCGCCGCCAGCGCCAGCCCCGATGCCACCGCAGGCCGAACCGCCGGACGGCTCCAGAGCGCCGCGAGTTTTCCCCATAAAGAAGGCGGACGAGGGGTAAGGACCAGATCGGCGAGGCGCGCGGCGAGCCTGTCGTCGAAGCTCTCGGACGGCCCGCGCTCGGGCAGGGAGCCGATCAGCCGGACCGTGGCGGCAAGCTCCGCCGAGGCGCGGGCGCAGACACTGCACGACGCCAGATGCTTGCGAATCTCCCAGGTCTCGCTCTCCGGCAGTGTGCCATCGACGAACTCGGAGAGCCTATGTTGAACGTGTTTGCAGTCGAGCATGCTCATGGTAATCTCCTCACGCCTCCAGGTAGGGCCGCAGGGACTCCCGCAGCGCCACGCGCCCGTTGAAGATGCGCGATTTTACCGTGCCGAGAGGTACTTTCTCCACCTCGGCGATCTCCTCGTAGGCCAGCCCTTCGACATCGTGCAGCAGAATCGCGGCCCGCAGCTTGTTCGGGAGCCGTGAAATCGCCGCCTCGATGTGCCCGGCCAGCTCTTTTCTTCCGAGAAGCGTCTCGGGTGCCAGCTCGCTATCCGAGACCTCGCGCCCGGCCCCCTCGCCCTCACTCTCCTCCAGAGGCGCGTCGAGAGAGAGCGGAACTCCGCGCGTTTTCTTTCTTCGGAACGCATCAATGCAGAGGTTCCCGGCGATCCGAAACAGCCAGGTCGAAACCGACGCCTCGGCGCGGAACGTGTGCACCGACGTGTACATCTTCACAAAAACTTCCTGGGTGAGGTCTTCGGCGTCCTCGGCGCTCCCGGTCATTCGGAGAATGTAGGCGTATATCTTGCCTTTGTAGCGCCCGACGATCTCGTTGAACGCCGCCACGTCTGCCTTCTGGCAGCGTGCGATCAGCGTGGCATCGGTCTGCACGACGCCGCTCCCCAGTGAAATGCTCCAGCCCATTTGCTCAGTCCCATTGCTCTCTAAATCGGGTTTCTGCCCTCTCTGACGCAGGAGAAAACTAAAAGTTCAGTTCTGCGCCCGGATAAGATCGCCCCCACGGACGGGGGCGTCAGGGAGCCTCGTGCCTCGCAGAGCGAAGTCGCTCCGCGACAGAGTTCTTCAATCTGGAAGCATTCTACATCTTCGTGGTGTTATCGAATTTCTTACCGGTGTTATTACATTTGTGAGCGGTGTTTCCCTATTCGAGAGCCGTGTTCTTTCACTCCCTGGCGGTGTTCTCAGATTTCTCCCCGGTGTTCTTACTTTATCCAGCGGTGTTCCTGGACTTCTTACCCGTGTTATCGAACTCCTCACTGGTGTTCGTCCACTCCATGGCGGTGTTCTTTAACTTGTGAGCGGTGTTCTTTCACTTCTCGACGGTGTTATTGGACTTCCTGGCGGTGTTCTCGGACTTGCCACCCACACCCGGACGCTCCCGCCTCGGGGGGATTCTGTCTGTCGCGGAGCGACTTTGTCGAACGCAGTTCGCCCTGACGCCCACGTTGGTGTGGGCGGAGATACAATGCCGTGATGAAACTTCCCTGGAGGGCGCTGACACTCGGGGCGACACTTGCAGCGCTGAATGCGCTCTGGGTGACACTGGTCGAGGTTCGCTACAATATCCTGGACGGCTCGTCGCTGCCGCTGTTTGTGACGCCGATCTTTCTGCTCTTTGTGCTGGTGGGCGTCAACCGGTTTTTAGGGCGCTTCAAGCTCTCGCAGGTCGAGCTTCTTATCGCCTATCTCATGGCCGTGATCTCCAACACGTTCGCGGGCCACGACATGCTCCAGAACTTCTTCGGGCAGGTGACTCATGCCCATTATTTCGCGGCGCAGAACCAGTGGCAGGCGACGTTTTTAGACCGTCTGCCGAAGTTTCTGTTCGTCACGGATGAAGCCGCCGTAAGCGCCTGGTACCGGGGCAACGTCCCGCCGGAGCGGGCGGTCGGCTTTTTAGTTCACTGGAGCGTCCCGCTGGCGCTCTGGGGGCTGTTCTTTCTGACGCTCGTCTTTCACTTTCTGTGTTTGACGCTTCTGGTGCGCCGAGCCTGGACCGAGAGCGAGCGACTGGCGTTTCCGATTATTCAGCTTCCACTCGCCATGACCGAGCCGAACGCGCCGCTCTTTAAAAGCCGCACGATGTGGATCGGGTTCTCCGTGGCGTTTCTCATCGGGCTGATCAACGGAGTCCACGAGCTGTATCCGCAGGTGCCCAACGCGCCCTGGATCAAGTTGCTGGATGTCGGGCAGAACTTCACCGACCAGCCGTGGGAAGCGATTCGGACCTACGGCATGCAGACCTCGCTCTATCCGTTCGCTATCGGGCTGGCGTACTTCATTCCGCTGGACCTGGCGTTCTCGTGCTGGTTCTCGTACCTGCTCGCGCGCGGATTCTTCGTCTTCGGGCGGGCGGCGGGCCTCGATGGGCCGAGCGCGGCGCAGGGCTGGCCGTTTCTCAAGGAAATCAGCTCGGGCGCGTGGATCGGGGTCGCAGGCGCGGTGCTCTGGAGCAATCGCAGGCATCTCTCGGCGGCCTTCGATGCGGCGTTCGCGCCCGGCCCCAAAGACGCCGAGGCCCGCCAGGATCGGTTCGCCTGGCTCGGAATCACGCTCAGCGGGGCGCTGCTTCTGGGCTGGGCCTACTTTCTGCTGAACATCTCGCCCCTGGTCGCCGTGGGCTTCTTTGTTATTCTGCTGGCGCTCTCGCTGGCAATCACTCGGGTGCGCGCGGAGTTCGGAACCCCGCACGAGATCGTGTTCGTGAAGCCCGCCGACATGCTGGTGACGCTCTTTGGAACGCGGGCCATCGGCGAGACGAATCTTATCGGGATGCAGGCGATGTACTGGTTCAACCGGGGCTACCGCTGTCACCCGATCCCGAACTTTTTAGAAGGATTCAAGATGGCCGAGGGCCGCCCGCTCCCCGTGCGAACCCTGCTCACAGTATTTGGAGTCGCGATGGTCGTCTCGCTGCTGGCGACGTACGGCGCGAACTACTTCGTCACCTACGACGCGGGCGGGGCGGGAAAGGCGACGGGCTACAAGCGCTGGGTGGGCAACGAAGCCTACAGCCAGCTTCACTCCTGGCTTCGCTTCGGGCAGCAACCCGGCGCGACCAACTTCTGGTTCTTTCTGGGCGGCCTCGGAACGGTGGCACTGCTGGCGTACCTTCGAGTCGCGTTTCTGGCCTGGCCGCTGCACCCGGCGGGCTTCGCGCTCGGAGTAAGCTATGCGATGAACTACTTCTGGCTGTGCGTGTTCGTGGCGTGGGCGATTAAATTTTTCATCGTCCGGTACGGCGGCATGACGATGCACCGACGCGCGATCCCGTTCTTTCTGGGGCTAATTCTGGGCGACTACACCATCGGCGCTCTCTGGAGCCTTATCGCGCTTCTTTTAGGCCAACCCACCTACAAGATATACATCTAAAACAGAAAAATCAGTCCGAGCACGAACCCGAGAAGCATCGTCATCGCCAGATACCCGGTTGTGTAGCCCATCACCACGCCGACTCCCTGCCAGAACGTCGTGGGGGCGTAGCGCAGGCGCAGAAGCGCCGCCAGCCCGCAGAGAGCCAGCCCGAGCGCAGACAGGATCGCTGCCAGTTCGCCTGGGCGCACCGGCTCCCGCAGCTCCTTCACATCGAAGCGCCACCAGGGAGCGATCTTCGGCTCGGGTAGCTCGGGAATCCCCGAGGCACCTCGGAGCGCGGGCCACTGCGCCTCTGAAATCACTTTGACATGCCCGTCGGCGAAGCAGACGTTGCGAAACTGACGGTTTCTCCAGAGCGCCGTCGGTTCATAGAGCATCACCACATTGGCGGGATTCTCCAGCTGCGCCAGCGTTTTCTTGCCCAGCGCAGGGTTCGCCTGGTAGCGCAGGTTCCAACGGGGAATCACCCAGAGGTTTTTACTTCGGGCAAGACCATAAGGCTCCAGCAAGCCCTCCCGCGGCTTCGTGTCGGCCATAGGCGGGAAACGCTCGTCGTAGTCCTGGACATACATCATCATTGCCGTCCCTAACAGCGTCAAGTTCGAGAGTGACTGAATCTGCGGCGCTTTTTCGTGGGAGTGTCCCCGTGGCGCACAACCGGCGAAGCAAGCGACTGCGGCCAGAAGCGGCAGCCAGGTATTGCGCGGAAACGCGGGAATATCGCCCATAGCGAAAGAGAAAACGTAAAGAAGCCGTCAGAGGTTACGGAAGGCAAACAAAAGCAAACGCTTGTGATATTCTGAAAACGCCAGAAAGGCCGCTCTGAACCAGCGGCCTCTCGCGGCCCACGGCGAGAGCCGTGGATCTCAGGGAAAGGAGGAACGCCAAGCATGACCGCGTTCACCTTCTGGGTGGCTACGATCCTCATCGCTGTCGCTAAGTTTTACTTAGCCAAGCGATTGATGAAGTAGTCTGACCAAAACCTCGCCGGGACATAAAGCCCCCCGGCGAGGTTTCCTTGTTCTTAGAAAGTATATCTTATTTTTAATTACGGCTCGATGGCATCGGGGGTGTAGCGGTCGCGGCTGGTGAGGAAGCCCAGACGCCTCGGGGCGGCTTCGTCGTCGTCGTTGGGGACGACTTTCAGGGTGAGGTGCGCGGCAGAAAGCGGAACGAGCGAGAGTGTGCGGCTCCCCTCGGCGTCGAAGCCCTCGAAAGCCACGGTCTCCGGCGGGAGCGCGTAGGCGCTCATCACGAAAAGTAGCTCCCCGGCGGGCGTGACGAACAGCGCCTGCACCGACTCTTCCTGGGTCAGGTCTTTCTGGAACGCCTCCACCGCACCGGTGAGATTTCCCACAAAGGTCTCGGCAGGTGTCACGGGCGCAGGCGGCGAAGCGTTCTTTCGGGCGGGCACAAGGAATATTGTACCCGAATGCAAAATCTTAATAGGGAAAAATGAAACCACCAACACTTCAGGAAGTTCGATCACAACTACAAATCACGGCGTACTCGCAGCTCGGCGAGTCCGCGTACTGGGCCGTAGAGCAAGGCCGCGCCATCGTCCCGCATCTCGCGGCGCTTCTCTCAAAAGTCGCCGAGGACAAGAAGAAAGCCGAAGCGAGCGATCAGCCGCTCGCAGGCTACCCGCTGAACCTGATCTGGGCGCTCGGGCAGATAGGCGGCTCCGGGGCACGCGCCGCGCTCGCTCGTCACGCCGCCCGCGCCCAGGATACAGGCAATCGCACGCTGGCAAAGCTCGCGCTCGCCGGGCTGGACCTGCGCACCCGGCTTAAGAAAGCAGATGTCGGGGTTCTGCGCTACGAAACCGCTCCCCTGCTGGCCCGGCCCTCGCACGACGCAAAAAAACTCAAGGCGCTTCGGGCAGGACAGGCGTTTCGGGTACTGAAGAGCGACATTGTCAACGAAAAAGAGACAGACGCCCGTGGTGGTCCGGTTCACTTCGATGAGATCGAGCTGATTCCGGGTCGGCAGCGCGGGTTTTTAGAGCGAGAAGGTGAGGGCTTTTCCCCGTGGTTTTAAAAAATATGGTTTTAAGAAAAAAGAAAAACGACTCGGCTATTTCTGGCGTCGGCGGCTCGCTGACCCTGATGCGTAGCGAGCACTCGTCGGTGCGGATGGTCCGCGAAAACATCCAGATGAACCTCGGGCCGAAAGACTACGAGGTCACGGTAGATTTCGTCTTCACCAACGACGGCCCGGCAACGGTCGCGCTCATGGGCTTTCCCGAGTCGGGCACGGGCGATGTCCCGAGCAACCCGAAGCAGAGCGGCATGAAGGGATTCACGACCTGGGTGGACGGCGTGCCCACAAAAACCGTCTGGACCCCGGTGAAGTCGGATGACAGCGGAACCTACCTGGCGCACTGGGTCAAAGAAGTAAAGTTCGGGGCGGGTCAGAGTCGGAAAATCCGGGTGCGCTATCGCTCAGGCTACGGCGGCTCGGCCACCAACGGACTGCGGCATTTTGTGAGCTACGACTTCACCGGCGCGAACTGGAAAGGCACCGTGGACGAAAGCACTCTGAGTGTCACGTTCCAGCGTCCGGGGAGCTTCATTGCGGCGGGGACGATCCGCCCGGCGGGCGGCGAGTCGGGCGCGGTCGCGTTCGTCCAGAAAGGCGCGACGCTCCGCAAGACCTGGAAAGACTGGGAGGCGCAGGCGGACTTCATGATGGCGTTCGGAGCTGCACCCGCCACCTGGCGCACGACGGTCGCGCCGGGCGACATGGAGGATACGGAAGCCCCGATCCCCGGCTCGGTGATCCTGCCTGCCGGAAAGACCCGCACCGTGGTCGTCCCCGGCCCCGCCCCGACGAGCTACGACTGGTGCCCGCCCGTCTTCACGGCAACGGGCGGCGTTCCGATGGTCGCGGTGCGAAGTCTGGGCTGGCTGGCCGAGACAAAGCTGACTCCCGAAGACCCGACGCGCGACGTGAAAGTGACCTTCGGAACTCACACGGGCGTCTTTCGGCTCGGCGACAGAGTCGCCACGCTCGACGGCAAAAAGATCGTACTCTCTGCCGCGCCCCGGCTTTTAAAAGAAAGTATAAACGACGAGGGCGTTCTGTACGTCCCGCTGATGCCCTTTGCGAGCCTCATCGGGCTGAAGCTGGAATTGCTCCCCGGCGACCACCTCGCCCGCGTGAGCCAGTGACCCATCCCCCGGCCCCTTGCCCTCGCCTTTTTCCTACTCCGCAGGGGCGAGGGAAGGGGAGTTCAGAGGGGTGATCCCCTAAACACATCCCCTTCCCTCACGCCGACGAAGTCGGGAATACGTGAGGGTAAGGGGGCAGGGGGATGGGTCAAAACAGGAAAACAGCGCCGTGGCGTCGAAGATTCACGATGACATGGCGCTGTTTTTAGGAATCGACACCGGCACGAGCGGCACAAAAGCCGTTCTCATCGACGAAGCAGGGGCGCTTCTTGCGTCCGACACGCAGGAGTACCCGCTCGCGACCCCACACCCGCAGTGGGCCGAGCAGTCGCCCGATACCGACTGGTGGCCCGCCGCCGTCCGCGCGGTTCAAGCGGTCTTGAAAAAATCCGGGAAATCCGGCTCCGAGGTCGGGGCGGTCGGGCTGACCGGGCAGATGCACGGGAGCGTCTTTTTAGATAAATCAGGGGACGTGATCCGGCCCGCGTTGCTCTGGTGCGATGCCCGCACCGGGGCCGAGGTGGGCGAAATTTATGACAAATTGGGCGGCGAGGCGGGGTTATTTACCGCCATCGGGCAGCCGGTGGTGGCAAGCTTCACGGCCCCGAAAATTCTCTGGCTCCGAAATCACGAGCCGCGCAACTTTGAGAAATTGGCCCAGGTTCTGCTTCCCAAAGACTACATTCGGTACAAACTCACCGGCGAGTACGCCGCCGAGGTCTCCGACGCCTCGGGGACCAGCTTATTGGACATTCGCACCCGAACCTGGTCGGAGAAAATGCTCTCGGCGCTGAGTTTAGACAGGGCCATTCTTCCAAAAGTCTACGAGTCGCCGGAAGTCACGGGGACCATTTCTGCCGAGGCTGCCGCGCTCACCGGACTTAAAGCAGGGACGCCCGTGGTCGGAGGCGGGGGCGATCAGGCGGCGGGCGCGGTCGGCTCAGGAGTCGTCGCGCGGGGGCTGGTCTCGTCCTCGCTCGGAACATCGGGCGTGGTTTTCGCCCACTCCGACGACTGCTTCATCGACCCCAAGCTCCGACTCACGACGTTCTGCCACGCGGTTCCGGGGAAGTGGCACCTGATGGGCTGCATGCTCAGCTCGGGCGGGAGCCTGCGCTGGTGGCGCGACACGTTCGATCCTGGCGCGGGCTACGACGAAATCACGGCGGGCGCAGAAAAAGCCCCGCCCGGCTGCGAGGGTCTGATGTTCCTGCCCTATCTCACCGGCGAGCGAACTCCCTACCCCGACCCGGACGCCCGAGGCACGTTCTTCGGCGCGACATTGCGCTCCGATAAAAACTGGTTTGCGCGGGCTGTCTTGGAAGGCGTCGGGTACTCGTTCAAGGACGCGTTCTCGCTGCTTGCGGAGATCGGAGTTCCGGTGAGCGAGGTTCGGGCCATCGGCGGCGGGGCAAAATCCCCGTTCTGGCTCCAGATGATGGCCGACATGTCCGGGCAAACTCACGTCACGCCGACCATCGATGAAGGCCCGGCGCTCGGTGCAGCCCTGCTCGCCAGCGTCGGCGCAGGAGCCTATGGAAGCGTCGAGGAAGCCTGCACCGCCACGCTCGCCACCCGCCCCGCCGCCGCCCCAAGCCCCGAGACCGCCGCGATCTACAACAAGTGGCACCCGCTCTACAGACGCCTCTACCCGGCCCTGAAAAACAGCTTCGCCGAGGCCGCAAGGCTTGCCGGATAGCCCGTGGAAGATATCTCGGAGGTCTGGCAAGTTCTGGGCGAGAGCCAGGAAGAAGTAGTTCGGGCGCTCGTCGGGCATTTTTATGCGGGCGTCCCGACCGACCCGCAGCTCGGGCCGATGTACCCGAAAGATGACATGAATGGGGCGCAGGAGCGACTGGCGCTGTTTTTAATCCAGCGGCTCGGTGGCCCGCAGGCGTACTCGGAGATTCGCGGCCACCCGCGCCTGCGGATGCGCCACGCGGAGTTTGCGATCACGCCCGAGGCTCGCGACGCCTGGATCACGCGGATGGAAGCCGCCCTGGATTTGACCCCGGCGCTCGCCGCCGTTCGTCCCGAACTCTCCGCGTTCTTCGAGGAAGTTGCGGGGATGCTGCAAAACCGGCGATAGGCCCGCCCGGATCGCCCGCCCCGACGAACCGGGGCGTCAGGGCGAACCGGGTTCGACAAAGTCGCTCCGCGACAAAATCAAATTAGGTTATGTCGCGGAGCGACTTTGTCGGCGAGGAACGAGACGCCCTGACGCCCACGTTCGTGTGGGCGATCATCTCGGGGGGTTAGAGTTCGAGCTTGCCGAAGCGGTTGGTGGTCGGGTCGAGCTGATTGCGCAGGGATTCGTAGGCGACATTGACTCGCTCCAGGATTCGGGCGGCCTCAGCTTTGTCGGTCTCATTCTCAAACCGGGTCGTGTCCAGACGCTTGACGAGTTTTTCGTAGGCCGACTGGACGGCGGAGTAGTCGCTGCCGGGCGGAATTCCCAGAACTTTGTAATGCAACGCTTCCTCGACGCTGGCGCTCGGGGTCGGCATGACGGTGGGAGTCGCCGAGGAGACCGGGCGTAGCTCGCGGGAGGCGTCCATCTCGCGGCGGGCAGCGGCGACTTTCTCTTCCGCGCGGCGCATGATGTCGTCGGCCTTGTCCAGCGAGCTGGGACGTGTGGGACGGTCGGCGTCGCCCTCCAGCTCGCGCAGGGCGTCCTCGCGCTCGGAAAGGGCACCGTCGATGCGGTCGCGCACCTGGCCCATGTAGGTCTTGCTGATCTTGACGATCCTGTCGGGAATGCTCATAAAGTTATTTTCGCACCACGTCGTAGATTTTTTCGCTCGCGCCCAGCGTGTAGAGTCGCCCCGGAATCAAGGCTTCCCAGCTCTCGTCGTCGTCGGTCCGCTCGGACGCCACGAGCCAGCTCCCGTCGCTCGTGAGAGGCCGACGCCAGAGCGTGTAGTACTCGGGTGCCTTGCTGAACCAGCGAAAGGCAAAGAGTGCGCCCGGCAGCCCGATCAGCAGGTTGATCCCGGTGTAGGCCAGCAGCGGATCGCTCTCGCCCCGCCCGATCAGCTCGGCCAGCGCCCGCGCGAGCGCCTCGCCCGGCTCGCGGTCTTCCTCGGCGTGCAGGCGCTCCCAGAGCCAGGCCGCCAGAACCACGGTGTCGTTATCGGAGTGCGTCTCACCCCGGTCAGCCTCGTCCAGGTCGGCCCGAAGTGTGTCCAACAGTACCGGCTTGAGCGTTCCGTTGTGGGCCAGAAGTAGCGAATCTCCGCTCTGACCCGGCCCCGGATCGATCCGGATCGGGTGGGCGTTCTCGCTGACCACGGCCCCGACACTGGCTTTTCGCAGGTGCCCTAAAACGTGAGTCGCTCCCTGGCGCTGGGCGGCCTCCGAGGCGAACACATAGAACGCCGACTCGGACGCGCTCCCGATCTCGCGCAGAAGCGAGACCTGCCCGGCCCTGTCGAACCAGCCGACGCCCCACGAGTCGTGGTGGCCGGGTTGGTCTCCCTCGGGAACACTGCCGACCATGGACTGGCGACGGAGCGAGTGCGGCGCGCCTACCAGGTGCTCCCACGCCCTCTCTGGCTCTCCCACCAGCCCGATCATTCGGCACACGCTGGGTTAGCCCGACGAACCGCCGCCCCCGACCTTGGCTTCCAGCTCGGCAAGCTGCTGCTCCAGGTCGCTGGTCGTCGTGGTTGTGGTGGTGGTCGGCGTGACGGAGCCGATGCCCAGCTTGGCTTCGAGCTGCGCCAGCTCGTTCTCGGCGGCGATATCGGTCTCGGCCAGCTCCAGCTTCGCGAGCTTGGACTCGACGCTGGTCTTGCCGAGTTCGGCGCGGGCGCTGGCCTCGCTGGTCGCGTTGCGGATTTTTTCCTGGGCACGAGCGAACGTGGAGTTCATGTCCTCCATCTCGCGGAAGCCCGAGAGCTGCTTTTCGATCTCGTTCTGGATCTGGGCGGACTTCCACTGGCTTTTCAGCGCGAGCGCCTCGGCGGTCTTCTTGCGAATCTCCGCCTGCTCGGTCTGGATGTGCTGCTTGACGACTTCCGCCGTCTCGACCGCTTTCTCCAGAGACTGGCGCGTGCTACCGAGGGAGACCTCGTAGCCCTGCTTCTCTTTCAGAAGCTGGAGCGCCACATCGCGGTCGCCCCGCTTGAGAGCAAGCTCGGCCTTCGCTTGCAGGGTGTCCACTTTCTTCTGAAGATCGTCCACCATCTGCTGGAGATTATTCTTCTGGGTGATCGCCTGGACGGCACGTTCCCGGTTGCGGGCATGGATCTCCTCCATCTCCCGCTTCGCTGTATCCAGCAGCATGTCCGGGTTCTCCAGCTTATCCAGCCCGATACCGAACCAGCCCTTGATCAGAGCCATCAATCTATTGAACATCGTTTTCCTATCGCCTCAAAGGGTGGCGTCGTCCGCCTTGCCGTATCTGACTCACAAAGGAGCCATCTGGTTGCGTAAGAGCTACTACGGGAGCGTGCGCCAAGTGGTTCCCGATTATACCAGTTTAGAGAGAGTTTCGGTCAGTGCGACTTGAATCTTCTGTTCTTCGCCTGTCTCGACCGTTCTCAGGTCCAAAAGTAGCCGTCCCCGCTCGATGCGTCCAAAGATCGGCTCGGGGCGCTGGCGCAGCGCTCGGGCCAGGTTTGCGGCGCTCGGAACCTCAAGGGAAACCGCGAAACTGGGAAGCGTCAGCCCTGGAAGCGACCCGCCGCCGACCTCCGAGAGCGTTGCCACGACCTCGCCCAGCCCGACTCGCTCGCACGCGGCGCGAATCTCTTCGGCGGTCCGGGCAATTTTCCGAAGCGTCGGGATTTCTTTCACCGGGTCGCCGTATAAATAAATTCGGAGCGTCGCTTCGAGGGCGGCGAGGGTGAGCTTGTCGGGGCGAAGGGCACGCATCAGCGGATGCCTTGCCAGCGTCTGAATCAGCTCGGACTTCCCCAGCAGAATCCCGCACTGTGGCCCGCCCAGAAGCTTGTCGCCGGAGAACCAGACGATGTCCGCTCCTCCGTCGAGGCTCTCTTTCACGGTCGGCTCGCCCTGAAGCCCGAACGGGGATAGATCAATCAGCGCCCCGCTTCCAATGTCGTCGCCCACAGGAATATTTCTCTCTCGGCCCAGCGCAACTAACTCCCCGAGTGTTGGCTGCTCGGTAAAACCGATAATTTTGTAGTTGCTCGGATGACACCGCAGAAGCATTCCGGTGTTCTCGCCAGCGGCCCGCGCAAAGTCCGAGATTCGGGTGCGGTTGGTGGTTCCGACCTCTTTTAATCTCGCGCCAGCCTCTTCGATGACCTCGGGCAGCCGAAAATGTCCGCCGATCTCGACCAGCTGGCCGCGCGAGAGAACGACCTCGCGCCCGCTCGAAAGCGCGGCGATAGCCAGAAAAGTCGCGGCAGCGTTGTTGTTCACCACAAGCACGTCCTCGGCTCCGGTGAGCTTCTGGAAAAGGCCGCGTACGTGGCTCTGGCGGCTCCCGCGCCCGCCGGATTCTTCATCGGTTTCGAGCGTCGCGTGCCCGCCCGCAACCTGCATCACGGCTTCCTCGGCGCTTTTTGCCAGCGTCGCGCGGCCCAGGTTCGTGTGCAGAACCACGCCCGTCGCGTTGATCGCCCGGCGTAGCGTCGGCTGGGAGAGCGCCCTGGCGATCTCTTCTGCCCGTCCCGCAACCTCGACGCTCTCACCCGCTTTAAGGTGCTCGCGGGCCTCGGCAATGGCCTCGCGGGCGGCGGCCAGCGCGACGGCTTTTCCGAACTCAACAGAAAGAGACTCGGCAAGCTTCTCGACCGACGGCAGGGCACGCAAGGGACTATCCATAGAAATATTGTACAGCAGCAGGTATATTAACGAAACTATGGGAATCGATCCGAAAGCGCTTGCGCTGCTCCGGAAAAACCAGGACGCCATGATTGCGCTACGCTCCTACGCCGCCGAGTGCTGGACCACGCTGACGTTCGACCGCAAGAAAAAAGACGGAAGCCCCTCGGAGCTGCGCCACGAGTACGCGACGCTCATCGCCATCAAGCCGAATTTAATGCGCTACGATGCCTGGTCGCTCAAATCAAACCCGGCATCGTTGAAGCTGGAGAAAGTCACCACAATCCCAAGATTAACCTTTGTTAGCGATGGAAAACAGGTTTCTCGGCAGTATGGAAGTTTTTACCGCACAGATACCCGCGCAAAATCAGAGTATATGCATACGATTCTGGAACCATGGACCGGATTTTATTCGCTGGCAGACTGTATGTTTTCCATGATTAACGAAATTCAAAAAACCGGAAAAATCTACGACGTTTCCCTGTCGGAACCTGCTCTGGTGGACAATGTTCCGTGCCGCGTGGTCTCGTACCGCTACGATGCGATCTATAACGGAGAGACACTTCAGTACGAAGGCAAGTTTTTTCTCGGGCCAGATATGCTGGTGCGCCGGAAAGTCGAAAAAATCATATTTGGGAAAAATCCTGCGATGTCGTATGATTTCATTTTGAATAAAATTCGGACGAACTTTCCTACTCCGGGTCGCCAGACGTTTGCATACAAACCGCCCCAAGGGGTGAAGTCCGAAGAAGAACAAAAGCGCGAGCGAAAACCGCTTCTGGCAAACGGGACGCCCGCGCCCGACTTCACGGCGATTTCTCTCGACAATAAACCCATCAAGCTCTCGGATTTTCGAGGAAAAGTGGTGGTTTTAGACTTCTGGGCAACCTGGTGCGGTCCGTGCATGATGGCGATGCCCAATACCAACAAAGCCGCCCGCGCGTTTAAAGACAAAGACGTTGTGATTCTGGGCGTGAATGTCAGCGATGACAAAGAAAAGTGCATGAACTGGATCAAAGAGAACCAGAAAACCTACGAAAGCATGATCTTTGCCTACGACCCGACGAGCGGCGAGGGCAAAGAAGATATCAGCGGAAAGCTCTACGGCGTCAGCGGAATCCCGACGCAGTTCGTGATCGACCGCAAAGGCGTGATTCGGGCGTCGTTCGTGGGCTTCGACGAAGACGAGAAACCG
The DNA here is from genome assembly GCA_031363095.1 of Armatimonadota bacterium. Taxonomy (GTDB): domain Bacteria; phylum Armatimonadota; class Armatimonadia; order Armatimonadales; family Armatimonadaceae; genus JANLTX01. The sequence goes on from JANLTX010000096.1 coordinate 51,369, forward strand.
CTGAGAGCCGCGATTGAGGCAGCGCTGACGGAGTAGACCACACTATTTGCGGCGTCTTAGGATATCGTCCTGGTCGCGCTGGATATCGCGCTTGATGGCTTCTACCAATAGAGCCGCTTTCTCCAGGCTCGCCTGGATGACCTGAAACGAGATCTCGTAGCCCTGTTTCTCTTTGAGAAGCTGCGCGTGCTGGGCGTGGCTGCCGCACTGGAGCGTAAGCTCTGCTTCGGCGTGGAGCGAATCGATTTTCTTCTGGAGATCGTCCACCATCTGCTGAAGCTCGTTTCGCCGCACGATTGCCCGCACGACGCGCGTCCGTCTTCGTGCATAGCCTCTCCTCGCTCCCTGGACGATCCCAAACCAGCTTTTGATTGCATCTATCCAGCGCCGGAGCGTTTTCAGAATACTTCTCAATGACATGAACGTAAATACGTCAAACCGGGGCGAGCGTTCCCCGGATCGGGGGCGGCGCGACATAGAGCGGAGTGAGAGTCGCCGGGTCGTCGATCCAGCCATCGACACCCGCAAGCCGCCCCACGGTCGCTGCAGAGGGATGAACGAGGACGCGTCGCCAGTCCGCAGAATCGTTTATCAGTGCGATGTGCTCGCTGACAAAGACAAGCTGACCCGCTTCCACCACTTCCTGGCACTCTTTGCCCCAACCCCCCAGCTGCTCCGTGGAGATCACTCTCGGGCCGCCCCACAGAACGCCGCCCTGATCGAAGGCAGCGGCGATCACTTCATCCCGGCGCGACGGCACGAACGCGACGACGACCATGCCGGGACCAACGCCAAGGCTCTCCGCCAGCGCTTCCAGGCTGGAAACACCCGCGAGTGGCTTCTGGAAGACCTCGGCCCAGGTTTTCGCCATCGTGACACCCACTCTCACTCCCGTGAAGCTCCCCGGCCCGATCCCGACGGCAAATAGTTCAATATCAGTGAGCGTTACTCCCGCATCTTGAAGCACAAACTCGACAATCCCAGGGATTCGTTCGGTGAGTTTGCGGTTGTGGGCAAAATTATACTCGGAAAGTAGTTTATTTTCTCGGGTGACAGCCACAGAACAAACATCACCCGACGTATCCAGAGCAAGAATCAACATGAAATCGTAATCTCACGGCTCTCGGGGCCGGTTTCAGTAAGCTGCACAGTGATTTTATTTTCGGGAAGCAGGGATTCGATGCGCTCGGGCCATTCCACCAATGTCAGCCACTCGCCCGAGTCTAAATACTCGCCCAGGCCCGCGTCGAGAAACTCGTCCTCGCTCCCGAGCCGATAGCAGTCGATGTGGGCGATGGGGACGCGCCCGCCGAGGTACTCATGGACCAGCGTGAAGGTCGGCGAACTCACGGGTGCAGGCGAGCCGAGAGCTTTCACCAAGAACCGGGTAAAGGTCGTCTTGCCTGCCCCCAAATCCCCGCGCAGGCAGAGCACGTCGCCCGCCCCGAGCCGCGCCGATAACGTCGTCGCGATATCCGCTGTCTCTTCTTCGCTTCTTGCCCCCTCGATCACAAGCTCAATTGTACTACGCCGAGCGCCCGCGCCGAAAGACCAGCGTGCCGAGGCAAAAGAAAATCACCGCGCCGAGCAGCGCCAGCGCACCGGTTCCCCCATCGCCGTCGAAAAACCTCAGCAGGGCGCTCAGAAAGCAAAAAAGGCCCAGCAGGAGCAGAAGTAGCCCGCCCCCGACACCGAGCGCACCGGCTCCTGCCTGTCGAAAGAGCGCCAGAAAGTCGTTGCCGCCCGTGTTGTTCCAGTACGCGTTCGACTCGGAGACGATTTTCAACCTCTCCCGCACCCGCGCCAGCTGCCCGCTCTCCGGAAACTCCGCCCCGAGCCGGGCCACAATCGGCGCGGCATCTCCCGAGCGCCCACACGAGAGATGAAAATCGGCTTCGGCCACCAGCGCATCGTGCTCGGCTCCGAAAAGCATTCCTTTTTTCTGCGCAATCTCGACCCCATCCAGCGTTCTCACTTCCATATAAAGAAAGTATCGGCAAAATGACTCTTTTTATTTGCCTCCAGCCCTGAGTAATGGAGTAGTTCTGTGGTGAAAATCGACCTCGTCGCACAGCGAACTGATATCGCACCAGATCGCAGTTACTTCGCTTTGTGTCACAGTCACTGCGCTTTGCATCGCAGTAACTTTTCTTGGTGTCACAGTGGTTTTTCTCTGCGTCGCAGTGACATCACCGCAAAACTCCCCCATTACTGGGGGGCTGGGGGTAAATCAAAAGATCGGCGATTCAGACAGTCCCAATTTGCCGCCGGGCATGCTACAATGGGCCGAAATGTCCGAGGCTTTACGGCGCACGCCGCTCTACGACGCTCATGTTGCCGCAGGCGCACGGATCGTCCCGTTCGCAGGCTGGGAGATGCCCGTGCAGTACGCAGGCGTCGTGGCGGAGGTGAAGGCTACTCGCGAATTCGTCGGTATCTTCGATGTCTCGCACATGGGCCGCGCGTACGTGGTCGGCGAGGATGCAAAAAAGTTCTTTGAGACTCTTACTCCCAACGACGTAAGCAAATTAGGCAATTTTCAGGGCCAATACAGTCTTTTGTGTAACCCGAATGGCGGAATCATCGACGATATTATTGTCTACCGGGTGAAACAGACCGAGTTCTTGGTGATTTTTAACGCCGGAAACCGTGAAAAAGACCTTGCGTGGCTCCGAAAAAACCTCACGGGCTTCGACGCGACGCTTGCCGACCGCTCCGACGAGACGTGCTTAATCGCGGTTCAAGGCCCGAAAGCCATCGAGCTTCTGGGCGAGAGCGTGGCGGCCCTGCCCCGGTTCGGCCTCGGCTCCACGACGTTCGGGGGCGTTCCCGTCACGGCGGCGCGGACGGGCTACACAGGTGAGGACGGCGCGGAGCTGATCTGCAACCTCGCGGAGGCACCGAAACTCTGGGGGGCTTTAGTTGCCGCAGGCGCGGCGGCGTGCGGCCTCGGGGCGCGCGATGCACTGAGAATCGAAGCCGGGCTTTCGCTCTACGGCCACGAGATGGACGAGTCGGTGAATCCGTACGCCGCGCGCCTCGGCTGGGTCGTGAAGCTCAACAAACCCGCCGATTTTGTGGGGAAAGCGGCGCTCACGGCGCTCAAAACCTCGGAACAAAACCGACTGGTGGGCGTTACGCTTCCCGGACGAGGCATCCCGCGCGAGAACTACCCGATCTTCGCCGACGCCGGTACCGAGTCTGTCGGTGTCGTCACCTCGGGGACGTTCTCACCAACGCTCCAGAAAGGCGTCGCGATGGCACGGGTTCCGGCGAGCCTCGCGAAAGTCGGGACGCCCCTTCAGGTCGAGATTCGCGGGCAGCGGCATGACGCGCACGTCGCCCCGCTCCCGTTCTACAAAAACGTCTAAACCCTCTAACCCTCTCCCCTTCCCTCGCCCCGACGAAGTCGGAAAAAGGCGAGGGGAGGGGCCGGGGGATGGGTGCCAAGGAAAAAACAAAAATGAGCAACATTCCATCAGAGCTGAAGTACAGCAAGTCGCACGAGTGGGTCAAGGTCGAGGGCGAGATCGCCACCATCGGGATCACCGACCATGCCCAGGAAGAATTGGGCGACGTCGTCTATGTCGAGCTGCCCGAGCCGGGCCGGATGCTCGCCCTCGACGACATCTTCGGGACGGTCGAGTCGGTGAAGGCCGTCAGCGAGCTGTACTCGCCGCTCTCCGGCGAGGTCGTCGAGTCCAACAGCGCCCTCTCGGGCAGCGAAGCCGCCCTCAACGACGACCCGTACCAGGCCGCCTGGCTGATTAAAGTCCGCGTGAAAGACACAGCGGAGCTGGATGCCCTGCTCACCGCCGAGGGCTACAAGGCCGAGATCGGGGAGTAGGTTGAACAGCTACATTCCCAGCTCCGAGGCCGCCCAGAAAAAGATGCTGGCGGCTATCGGCATCGAGAGCATCGCGGATCTGTTCGCGCACCTGCCCGAGGCCGTGCGCGAGGCCGCCGACTTCTCCGGCGTCCTGCCCGCGCTCGACGATATCTCTCTGCGAAAGCACCTGCTGAGTCTGTCGGGCAAGAACGTGACGATGGACTCGCACGCCTGCTTTCTGGGCGCGGGAATCTACGATCACTTTCTGCCGCCGATTGTGAGCAGCCTGTGCGCCCGGAGCGAGTTCTACACCGCCTACACCCCCTACCAGCCCGAGCTGAGCCAGGGCGTCGTCCAGAGCATCTACGAGTTCCAGAGCCTGATCTGCCAGTTGCTCGAAATGGACGTCTCCAACGCCTCCATGTACGACGGCGCGACGGCTCTTGCCGAAGCGGTCATCATGGCCTGCGACCTGAAGAAGCGCAAGAGGGTCGCGCTGCCGTCCACACTGCACCCGAGCTGTTTGTCGGTCATAAAAACGTACTGCGAGCCGCTGGGAATCGAGCTGGTCACTCTCACTGCTAACCCGAAGACCGGCCAGCTCCCCGTCGAAATCCCCGAGGGAGTCGCGTGCCTGGTGGTCCAGTCGCCGAATTTCTACGGCATCATCGAAGATTTGAAAGCCCTCGCCGATGCCGCCCACGCAAAAGACGCGCTGCTGGTAGCGACGATCAACCCGATCAGCCTGGGGCTACTCGAAACGCCCGGCGCGTGTGGCGTGGACATCTGCGTCGCCGAGGGTCAGTCACTCGGAGTTTTTCCCGCGCTCGGCGGCCCGCTTCTCGGGATTTTTACCTGCCGCAAAGAGTTCATCCGCCGAATTCCCGGAAGAATCGTCGGCGCAACGGTGGACTCGGAAGGCACCCGCGCCTACGTCATGACCCTCCGAACCCGCGAGCAGGACATCCGACGAGACACCGCCACGAGCAATATCTGCACCAATCAAGCTCTCTTCGCCCTCGCAGCGACGATCTACCTGGCGGCGTTTGGAAAAACCGGCATGCAGCAAGTCGCAAGCTTAAATCTTCAGAAAGCGCACTATGCTTCGGAGCAGATTTGCCAGATTCCCGGCTACGAATTGAAGTTTTCCGGTCCGTTTTTCAACGAGTTTGTCGTCAAAACCCCGAAAGACCCGGTGGAATTAAATAAAACGCTCTTAGAACGTGGAATTCTGGGCGGCCTTCCCCTGCCCGAGCTGGGAGACGCCATGCTGCTCTGCGTCACCGAGCAGCGCAGCAAGTCCGAAATCGACGCACTGGTGGAGGCACTGGCCGTCGAATAAATTCGCGGCTATGACGACAAATTCGACCAGCGGTTGGGCAGGAGCGCCGCGCTCCGTGCCGCAAGCCAACCTTGTCGAATCAGAGAAATTCGGTGATTCGACAAACCTCGCTTGCGAGATGCAGGTCGAATTTGTGATTGTAGCCGCGAATTTATTCGACGGTACGTTAAAGAACCATGGCAAACAAGATTTTAGAACCGACCCTTTTTGAGATTTCGCAGCCGGGGCGCGTGGGCGTCCAGCTGCCGACGTGCGACGTGCCGGAGAGGCCGCTGGCGGAATTACTTCCAGGCGTGGCGCTTCGGAGCACGCTGCCGCTGCCGGAGCTGGCTGAACCCGATGTGGTTCGGCACTTTGTGCGAATCTCGAACTTGAACTACAACGTCGATAAGGGGTTTTATCCGCTCGGCTCCTGCACGATGAAGTACAACCCGAAGGTCAACGACCAGGCGGTCGGGCTTCCGGGGTTTGCGCGAATCCATCCGTTCCAGCCGCAAGAAACCATTCAGGGCGCTCTTGAGGTGCTGTACAACATGCAGCGCGACCTCTCGGAGATCCTGGGCATGGACGAAGTGAGCCTTCAGCCTGCGGCGGGCGCACACGGCGAGCTTCTCGGGCTGATGCTGATCCGCGCTTACCACGTCAGCCGGGGCGACGGCATGGCGCGAAAGAAGGTTCTCATCCCGACGGCGGCGCACGGCACCAACCCGGCGAGCGCGGCGCGCTGCGGCTACCAGGTGGTCGATGTGAACACCAACGCCGACGGGCTGACCGATATCGAGCATCTGAGAACGCAGTTAGAAAAGAACGCGGGCGCGGTGGCGGGATTCATGCTCACCAACCCGAACACGGTCGGGCTTTTTGAGGAAGATATTCTGGAAATCTCCCGGCTGGTCCACGAGGCGGGCGGGCTGATGTACTGCGACGGCGCGAACATGAACGCGCTGGTCGGCACCGCGCGGCCCGGCGACATGGGCTTCGACGTGATGCACGTGAACCTGCACAAGACCTTCTCCGTGCCCCACGGCGGCGGCGGCCCCGGAAGCGGTCCGGTGGGCGTCAAGAAAATCTTAGAGCCGTTCTTGCCGGTCCCGATGGCCGTGAAAACAGAAGGCGGCAGCTTCGCGCTGGAGTTTGATCGTCCGCTCTCGGTCGGCAAAGTCGGGCCGTACGCCGGGGCGTTTCTTGCGGTCGTGCGGGCCTATGCCTACATCCGGCACTACGGACGCGAGCTGCTCCACGAGATCAGCGAGAACGCCGTGCTCCACGCCAACTACATGCGGGTCGAGCTGGGCCGGACGTTCCCGGTGATGTACGACAAGATGACCATGCACGAGGCGATCTTTACGCTCGGCGAGTTCAAGAAAGCCCACGGCGTCAAAGCCCTCGATGTCTGCAAGCGAATCATCGACTTCGGATTCCACCCGCCGACGATGTACTTCCCGCTGATCGTCCCGGAGTGCCTGATGATCGAGCCAACCGAGACCGAGAGCATGGAGACCATCGACCGGTTTGTTGTGGCCCTGGAGACCATCGCCGAGGAAGCCAGAACCAACCCCGAGATCATCCTCTCCGCCCCGCACACCGCCCCCGTCAAGCGCATCGACGAAGCCCAGGCCGCCCGGAACCTCGACCTGCGCTGGGAGTGGAAATAGCCTCTCGTCTCTCCTGCGAGCGCCCGGCCTGGCTGCCGGGCGCTCGTTTTTATTTTCTGGTATCTTAAGTCGGTATGCTAATCCAGTTCACCGTCGGGAATTTTCTCTCGTTTAAAGAGAAAACCACCTTCAGCATGGTCGCCTCACCGGATGAGCCAGGCCACACGGATCGCGTCGTCAAGCTCACCGACGATTTAAGCGTCTTGCGAATTGCCGCAATTTACGGAGCCAACGCCTCAGGTAAATCCAACTTACTCAAAGCAATGGCCTTCGCACAGAATCTTATTGTCAATGGAACTCGTCCTATCGATGAAATACCTCAAAAACCATTTTTACTCGATGATGATTTTGTAAATAATGACAGTTTTTTTGAATTTATTTTCAGCTTCAATAAAAAAATCTTCTGCTATGGATTTACATGTAATAAAAAACAGATACAGTCAGAGTGGCTAAAAGATGCAATCTCAGAGAAAACATATTTTGAAAGAAGCATATCAAAAATAAATCTCTCAGACAATTTAATAGAATATCTAAATATAAAAAGAGAACGATTAGAATTTATAACTGAAGACACACGATCTAATCAACTTTTTTTATTTGAATTGTACAACAGAGACAGCAGGTAACTACTCAGGCCTCCATTTGGAGTGCAGGTAACATCGGCTGTCCCCTGAAAACGGAGATCAAGCCCTCCAGTCGATTCAAGCCCTGCTTGCCACAAGTCTGTAGATAACTACGAAGGCGACAGAAACGCATCGCTC
>JANLTX010000113.1:0-21229 GCA_031363095.1 Armatimonadota bacterium
AGAACTCATCGACGTTGAAGTACAATGTCGTCAGGAAGGTGTCTATGCAGAGCATGAGCGGAGCGCTCCTTTGGTCGGGAATGCTCCTAATCTACCGCAGGCCACCTTCCATTTCCAATTCACAACAAGCGTTTTATTCGACGGAAAAATACAGCGAATATCAATAAATAGCATCACCAGCAAGACCGATTTCAAATGCGTTTGCCCTGCCCGGCCCCCAGTAAGGGGGAGATGGTACAACAGTTTCGGAGAACTACGATGCCCGGCCCTTTTCCCGGTATAGACCCGTACATAGAGCGCATCGGCTTCTGGCAAGAGTTTCATAACTCGTGCATCTGCGTTCTCAACGGTGCCATCAATGCCAGCCTGCCCGAGCGATTTGTGGCACGAACTCAGGTTCGCGCGTGCCCAGACTCCCTGCCCACGGTCTTCGCCGTTACGCGAAAGCTGACCGGAGAGCTGCCCGATGAGATTCTTCTGGAAGAGCGTCGTGAGGCGTTTATCGAGATTCTGGATCGGGCGAACGGCAAGCAGGTTGTGATGGTGATCGAGCTTCTCAGCCCGGAGAACAAGCGCGGGGAGGGACGGGAAGAGTATCGACGCAAGCAGCGTGCGGTTTTGCAAAGCCGGACGCACTTGCTGGAATTGGATTTACTGCGCGGCGGCCAGCATACGGCCTACGCCCCGGACGTTCCCGGCGATCACGCCTACCTTCTGAGCCTTGCCGACGCTCGCCGCCCGTGGAGCGCCTTTGTCTGGCGCGTCGGGATGCGCGACGCACTGCCCGCACTGGAGCTTCCGCTCACCGAGGACGTTGATCCGTTCTTTCTGGATCTCCAGGCCGTGTTCGACCGGTGCTACGATGAAGGCCGCTACGCCGCTCTTTTAGAAGACGCTTACCCCGACCCGGTCGAGCCGCCGCTCAGTGAGACCGACGCAACCTGGGCCAGAGAGCGACTGACACTCAGCGCCGTGGATTGAAATCCCGGCTTGGCAAGAATGTCCGCCTTCGCGGACAGAATCCACTCGTTATCCACGGAGGTGGATATGCTTCTCCAGCCGGGATTTCAATCCACGGTGATGGAAACGCTGTTTGTCTTCCTTGAGATGCTATTCAGGTTCCTTGAGATGCTATTTTGCTTCCTGGCAACGCTATTTTGATTCCCTGAAATTCTAGGACGACTCCCTGCAACCCTGACCCGGCTCCCGTGTCTGTAGTTCTGTGTGCTCGTTGTGCTACCTCGGATGGTAGCGATCCTATTTAGAAAGAGAGGATTCTAATTGATGGACACAGAGACGATACCCGACGTGGCGGAAGAGATCGCCGCTCCACCGACCCGCCGCCCGCGTGGGCCGGTCAACGCCCTGTGGGTGCGCGGGCTGGACCAGGCGGAGCAAATCAGTCAGGTTGCCCTGCGCGAGAGCATCGCGCCGTCGCTCCTGGCCGAAGAGCTTCCGCCGCGCTTCGCCGCACAGCTCTTGCAGAAAGTGACGACCTGCCGGGAGCAGCTTGCGCGGCACCTGAGCGCCACGGCGGACAAGCAGAGCGCGACGGCGAGCGAAAAAACGCTGCGCCTCTCGTTGATCGGTCTTCTGCAAGGGGTCCAGACGGCGGCAAAGCGCAAGTGGGCGCGGAGCGCGACGGAGAAAAGCCACCTGCGAGCCTACTACGTCGGCACGACTCTCAAAACCCTGGGCTTCGCAAGTCTTGCCGAGGCCGCCGATGCGATCCTGCGTCAGGCGCAGACCGACGCGCTCCCAGGCGTCGGGGCGGAGAAGCTCGCGGCGCTGGCGCTTGCGATAGAGACCTGGAAGGCAAAAAACGCCGACCAGTCCGAATCGCAGAACGCCGCGATGCGAGCGCATGGCGAGACGGAGCGGCTTTTCGGAGAGATCACCACGGAGCGCATCCAGCTTCAGCTCGCCGCCGACGCCGCGTTCCCGTACCTGGACAAAGCCAACGCCGCGATTCGGACGGAGTTCAAGCTGCCCAAAAACGGCCCCTACAAAACGCCGTGACCCCCAGTAATGCCCCCTAACCCCCAGTAATGGGGGGAACCGATTCCGTAAACTCCCCCATTACTGGGGGCCGGGGGGTGGGTGTAGGGGCCGGGGGGTGTAGGGGCCGGGGGGCAAGAGCGAGAGTTTGAGAGAAGCCGCCCGCCAGAGTCGGGCGGCTTTTTTTGCGCCTCTTTCTCTCACCCTGTTGACCTGAATCCGGCGGGACGTTCGTCTGCTATAATCCCTATGCCCCTGAGGGATTACAAAACGATGTCTGAACCTGTCTGTTCCGCCTCTGAGTTGCTCGCCGCGCTAAACAGCCGTGAGAATCTTTTTACCTTTTTACGCAGTAAGCTGGCCTGGACCGTTGATCCCGAAGAGACGTTTCTCTACTCCGATGATAAAGCGGTCGGTCGCGCCGCCGCTCATGCTGCGCTATCGCAGATACTGCCCTTCTCTTCAGGTGACCCTTTCGTTATCTTTCTGGTCGAGTTCACCGAGCGTTTTCGGCGTGGCGATCTGCGCGAGATTCTGCGCGGCGTTCGGCGGCGTATCAAAGAGGAAGCGGCCTACCAGAGCGCCGCTCTGGACGAATTGATCTTCGTCTGCACCCTGCCGGATGGCTTGCGCTTCGTGCATTTCGAGGAGCACGAGAACCGGCAGCCCAGGCTCCGGGTGTTTGGCTATGACCGTGAGACGGTGGGGGAGACGTTCACCCTTCGCACCGTGAACTTGCCCTTGCTAAAGCTCACGACAAACCTGCTCGGAGAAGTGGATTGGAAGGCTTGCGGCAAGAGCTGGCTGGAGGCGTGGAGTGTCGAGAAGGTCACGAAGCAGTTCTTTCGAGACTACCGCGACGTCTTTTACGATGTCAAAGACAACCATATTCAGAATGTGTCGGGTGATGCTCAGCTCTTCGTCCAGCGGTTCTTCAACCGCCTGATGTTCCTTCACTTTCTCTCAAAGAAGGGCTGGCTGCGTGCTCCTGGCACGGCGAAAGAGGAGAGTGGGCGCGCGTATCTGGGGGATCTCTGGACGGTGTACCAGAGCCGCGACAAAAGCCTCGACCATCCTGACACTACTTTCTACAATCGGCACCTCGGGCTGCTTTTCTTTGCCGCGCTGGGCCAGCCCCATGTTTCCCGAGACAATCCGATGCTGGCGACACTGGTAGGCGAGGTTCCGTATCTGAACGGGGGGCTTTTCGAGAAGGCCGACGATGAAAAAGGGGAGAATATAGCGGCTGTCATCGAAGATGCGGCGTTTCAGAAAATCTGGGAGCGGCTTTTCTCTTGCTACAACTTCACCGTTTCTGAGTCCACGCCCGACGATGCCGATGTGGCGGTGGACCCGGAGATGCTGGGGAAGGTTTTCGAGGAGCTTGTCACCGGGCGGCACGAGTCAGGAAGCTACTACACGCCCCGCCCGGTGGTGCAGTTCATGTGCCGCGAGGCGCTCAAGGGCTATCTCGCGCCGTGCGGGCCGGGTATCGAGGCGCTTGTCGATCTCCACGATGCCAGCGGGATTACAAACCATGAAACCGTTCTGTCCGCGCTCCGGTCGGTGTCGGTGGTCGATCCAGCGTGCGGATCGGGGGCGTATTTGCTGGGAATGCTTCAGGAGCTGATGGCGCTACGCCTTGCGCTGTTCAACGCCAAGCGCCTCGACGATGCCTCGGCGTACAACCGCAAGCTGGAGATTATCCAGAACAGCATCTACGGCGTCGATCTGGACCCGTTCGCCGTGAACACCGCCCGACTGCGCTTGTGGCTATCGCTTGTCGTCGAGGACGGACGCAATCCGCTGACAGACACAAGCGCGTCGGTGGCCTTGCCGAACCTGGATTTCAAGATCGAGTGCGGCGACTCGGTCTCCTGCCCCGACCCGCAAAACCTACCAACTCAGGTGAACGCTCGCTCGGAGATGATTCGCCAATTCGAGGAGAAGAAGCACGCTTACGGCGACGTGAACTACGCCGGAAACAAGTCGGTTTTGCTGGCCGAGATCGCGACGCTCCGCAAAGACATCGCTGCCGAGACGCCGGGAGGGGAGGGCGCGTTCGACTGGCGCGTAGACTTTGGCGAAGTGTTCTCCGGCAAGCGAAAAGGCTTCGACATCGTTCTTGCCAACCCGCCGTATGTGCGCGGGGAGCTTATCAAAGACCTGAAGCCAACTCTGAAGCGCGTGTATGGAGAGCGTTTCGGCGGGACGATGGATCTGTACTGCTTCTTCTACTTCCGTGCCATCGAGCTTCTGAAAGACGGTGGGCAGCTCGTTTTCATCACGCCGAACAAGTGGTTTCGGGCAGGCTACGGCGCAAAGCTGCGGGAAACCATTGCCGCAACCTGCAAAGTACGCTCCATAACCGACTTCGGTGATTTGCCCGTTTTTGAATCGGCGATAGCGTATCCGATGATCTTCATTGCCCAAAAAGGCAAAGCAGAGGGCATTTTGACCTGGCTTGCGGAGCCGAAAACGCTTGACCCTCCATATCCTGATGTTCGTGCAGTAGTAGAGAAATTCGGCTTTACACTGTCTGCCGATGCCATCACGGGTGAAGCTTGGAACCTTACGAATGTTGCCACGAGCGACAAAATACGGCACATGCGTTCTCAGGGTGTTTCGTTAAACAAGTATGTCAGTGGAAAGATTTATCGCGGTGTGTTGACAGGCTTCAATCAAGCTTTTGTGATTGACGGCACTAGACGGGCCGAACTTATCGATGCTGATCCGAATAGCACAGATGTTATAAAACCACTTATAGTTGGTAAAGATATACAGAGGTGGTGTGTAAGGTCGCGTGACCAATGGCTCATATATGCAACGTGGGATTTTAAAATAGATAATTATCCAGCAATAAAGGAGCACTTATTGAAATGGAAAGACGAGATGTCTTCTAGGCCAGAGGTAAAAGATAATAAATATCCTTGGTATTGCTTAGGAAGATATGGTTCAGAATTCGCACATTTTTTTAATGATACAAAAATTTTGTATCAAGAAATAGCTACATATCAATCTTTTGCATTGGATTATGAAGGATATTATTTTAATAATAAGGCTTTTATGATTGTTAGTGGGGATGAATTTTTATTGGGATTATTAAATTCTAAAATTATTTGGGAATTTCTTCATGATACTTGTTCTAAACTCCAAGGAAATGCACTTGCGATGCAGACGCCATATCTGGAACAGATTCCCATTCCAAATGCGACTGATGATGAAAAAACAATAATATCCCAATTAGTTAAATATTCAATATGGCTTACAAAGTATTTATCTTTATCGAAAAATGAAAAATCGCTCAGAGATTCTCTGATGTTGAGTTATTTTGAACAGATAATTAGTGGCTTGGCATATGAACTTTATTTTTCGGATGAAGTTCATGCAAAAGGTATCTATCTTTTTAAACAATTTGCAAAAACCAATTCACCCTCTCTTGAAGATATGACGGACGAAAGCATCCTCGTTACTTTACGCCTGTTCTTTGAAACCATCTATCATACAGATCATCCTTTGCGTGGCTGCCTGTTTGATATCTCCTCATTAGAAATTGCACAGAAGGCTGGGGCATAGCATGAGCCGTTCAATGATTCAACAGATCACGATCCATGATTTTCGCGGATTTCCTGGAGATTGTATATCCTCGCTTCAGCTCCGAGGAAAACATCTGCTTCTGTATGGGGAGAATGGAAGTGGAAAATCAACAATTTTTCATGCTCTGAAAGATATGTTGCGCGATGGGACAGCATTTACAAAAAACATCTTCTCGGATGCACCGCCTACGAGTGGACAAGTTGCGCTGGATTTTATAGAGACCCTTCCTGACCGAGTGGAACCGATGCTTTGGATGAATGACCTTAGTGAAGGTCTTATACATCCCGTTGGGCACCGCTACTTTGTGACGATGGCTCGAACTTCTGGCTTTCTCGATTACCGCGCTATCTTGCGGTTTCATACAGCCTCGGACAAAGGAGAAGAAATGAACATTTTTTCCTTACTCGTCAGTGGGCTTTTGGCAAATGTAGAATATCCGACAGAGGCAGAATTGACATTCGATAGCGAGTGGCAAAAACTGAAGCAATCTGTGGTGAAATATCGCGCTCTGCCCGATCAATCTCCTCCACTCAACAAACCAGAAGAACTGGATAAAATAGGATTCGATCCTCCTCTATGGCGAAGCGAAGAGGAGCAGAGCGCTGATGAAGATACAGATGATATTGGTGACTACGATTTAAGTGCTGCATACGAGCGGTTCTGTGAGAACGAGCTACAGGAACGGAATCTTGGAATTGAAAGATTTAATACAGCACTTCAATTACGTCTACAGGAAATTCTTGGCAAAGCAAACGACTACTTAAATCGTTTCGATACGGGAATGAAAATCAGCTTCAGTTCGACTGCTCCACTGCCGTCTTTGCAAGGGCGTACTCATTCGAGCTGGGTTGAGGAGGCAAAACTTAACCTGTCGGTCCAATTTCAGATGCAAAATATATCCCGCCCTGAATCTTTTCTGAATGAAGCCCGTTTAACTGCTATAGCACTTGCGATATATCTTGCGGTACTGAAACTCGAAGCATCTTCTGCGTCTAATAATCCTTCACCCCGGCTGTTAGTTTTGGACGATGTGTTAATCGGCATGGACATGTCGAATCGATTGCCTCTATTAAAGCTATTGGAATCCGAATTTTCTTTAGCTGATGGGTGGCAGGTGCTCTTGTTCACGTATGATCGAGCTTGGTTTGACATTGCACGTCAACGTTTGAATCCTGACAACTGGGTGCGATACGAAATGTTTTCGTGTCGTTTTGGTAACGCAGAACGCCCACTTCTCAAAGAAGACGATGACCATCTATTTAGAGCGTTAGTGTTTCTTGAAGCAGGAGAGGTAAAAGCTGCCGCTGTCCATCTTCGTACCAAATTTGAAATCGTAGTTAAATCTGCATTTAACGATTTGAAATTGGATATGCCTTATACATATAGCTATAACAAAGTCCCTATTTCAAATTTTTGGGGAAGATTGAAAGGAGAAACTTGGAAATGTAAAAATGGCGTTGGGTTTGCCATAGATAGCAAAGGAAAAATAAGAACATGGACAATATCTGTGGCTAGCGAAGTGGTGATTCCGAGTGAACTTGTAGCACGTATTGATCATGCGATTAGTTGGATTTGGAATCCACTCAGCCATTCTCAAGTTATTGAGCACTATCGCACAGAAATTGAAGAGGCTATCAGCGCTGTTGAAGCTTTAGAAGCGCGAATCCGATTTGTTGTTAATTCGCAAAATACAACTCATCCAAAGCACCAAATAATTGAAATTTTAAATATAATTGCTCTTCAAAAAGAGATACAAATAGTTGTTGAAGCAAATTCCAAAGCTGATATCAGTGCATTTGAAACTGAGATCAACGCACGGGTGGCGGCGCTGTACGGGCTGTGACAAAGAGATATAATGCGGACATGATAACCGAGAACACTACCGACGAAAACGGGACGCGAACGATGATGCGTTTCGGACGTATCGAGGAAATGGACCGCTCTTTCGATCTGGAGTTCTGGCAATCACAAGATGCGACGGCCCGCTTCAAAGCGGTTGAGGAGCTGGTGAGCTACTACCTCAAGCGGCAAGGACGAGAGAGTGAACGACGACTTCAAAGATCTGTTGGGTCTCTTCAACGAATACCAGGTTGAGTATCTGGTTGTCGGGGGCTACGCCGTTGTCGAGTACACGGAGCCACGCTTCACAAAAGACCTGGACCTCTGGGTGCGTGCCAATGCGGAGAATGCAGAGCGAGTTTATGCAGCGCTGAAAGCCTTCAGCGCTCCCGTCTCGCAGCTTACGCCCGAGGACTTTAGCCAGGAAGGCTACTTCTTCCAGATGGGCCGCGAACCGAATCGGGTGGACGTTCTTATGTCCATTCCGGGGATTCCCTTTGGCACTGCCTGGGAAAACCGCCACGAAGTAGAAATAGAAGGTCTGCTCGTGCGCTTTATCGGACTGCAAGACCTGCTCATTGCAAAGGAAGCCTCTGGGCGACCTCAGGACTTGCTGGATGCCGCTCGCCTTCAAGCCGCCCTGGAGCGTCTTAAAAAACAATAGAGGACAGGTAGCGGCGCTGTACGGATTGTAAAGGAAAAGCAAATGACAGACAAAACGGTACGCATTCCGATAGTGATTCAAAATGGAAAGATCGAGTTACAACAACCTGCTCCATTAAATCTATTTCCTGACGAACTTTACCGAGAAGGAGCAGAAGGATTTCTCATACTCGATGCCGATTCTATTCATGAAGATTGGGCAGAGCAGCTTAACCAGGATAAAACGGCAGATTTTTTGCCTCAGGGGGCTATCGTTTACTTCTCGGTAAATCCAAACCGCGTACACGACGATATGAGACAACATCTCATAGCCATTCCTTATGAAAAAATTGAAATCAGTAAATTCGTACGTATTGATCGCCGTTATGTATCTGTTCAGGTCATAGAACCGTTGCAGATTAACCTGCGAGGGACAAAATCGGCGCGATTATGCCCCTGCTCTTGCGTTATTCTATCTACCGGACAGAAAGCATCCAGCCTGAATGAAGCCTACAAGCTAATTGTTGAGAAGTATGAACCGGATCGGCGCTCCAATGCGGGCAATGTTTTCCAGCTCGGGCTGTGGCAAGAAAATGAAAAAGCACCCTATATTTTCCTCGATACAAGACGGCAAGAAATCCAATGCACAACTTCACAAGTGAAAAAGCAAGATGCCTGAAGATTCGGAATCGTGACTCTTGGTAGGATATAATGTCGCACACGAACGTTTGCGTTGGATCGTGGGTACCGAAACTGCTGCACCATGGAACTGCCGATTTTGCAATCTATCTCTCTTGACAATTGCCGTACCAACCGATATACTTGGTCAGAACCCGCCCATGCTAAAGTATGGGCTGTGAGGCTGCCCTCGGGCAGCCTCCGCTATTTTAGGAGCCAGCCATGAAAGCGTGTGTCTACGTGGACGGCTTCAACCTCTATAATGGGGCACTCCGCAGCACCTCCTACAAATGGCTTGATTTAGAGAGACTCGCCTACCGAATCCTCAGTCCAGGGATAACCGTCGAGAAAGTCAAATACTTCTCTGCAAAAGTCATCGCGCGCCCGAACGACCCTGACCAGCCGCTGAGACAAATCATCTACTGGCGTGCGCTCCGCACTCTTTCCACGGTGGAAATCATCGAAGGCAAGTTTGCGGTTCGTCCGGTGCGAATGCCTACGGTAGCCTCCGTAGATCGGATTCAGGCTGATGCCGATGCGGGTCTCTCCGTACTGGGACAGCGCCCCACGCTCGTTGATGTCTACAAATCAGAAGAGAAAGGTACCGATGTCAACCTCGCGGCACATCTTGTCCACGATGCACACAGCGGTCTATTTGATACGGCGCTCCTCTTCTCCAACGACTCCGATCTTAAAGAAGCCATTCGCATCGTTCGGGCTGAACTCGGGCTTGTCGTTGGTGTCGTCAACCCATCTCGGAGCCGTCATATTAGTGAACTTCAGCGTAGCGCCAGCTTCTCGCACAACCTGCGGCCCTCCGATCTTTCGGTAAGCCTCTTCCCTGACCCGATTCCCCATCCTTCAGGCGACATTCGGAAGCCACCTGGTTGGTGATGCTATGCGGGGCAGATTTTGAGAAACAAGGTTCCATGACTGACGAATCCGTACCGACAGGCGCTTCCGAACTCGTGCTGTTTCAGACCGAGGACGCACAGACACGCATCGAAGTCCGACTCGAAGGCGGCACCGTCTGGCTCACGCAGATACAACTTGCCGACCTGTACCAGACCTCCGTGCCCAATATTAACATCCACCTCAAAGACATCTTCGAGACAGGCGAACTCTCCGAAGCTTCAACTATTAAGCGATACTTAATAGTTCGGCGCGAGGGCACGCGGGACGTAAAACGGGAGGTACTGCACTACAATCTGGAGGCGATTCTGGCAGTTGGCTACCGGGTGCGGAGCGTGCGGGGGACCCAGTTTCGGCAGTGGGCGACAGCGCGGCTGAGCGAGTTTCTGGTGACGGGCTTCGTCATGGACGACGAAAGGCTCAAGAACCCGCCCGGCCCCGGACAGACCGACTACTTCGAGCAGCTTCTGGAGCGCATCCGGGATATTCGCTCCTCCGAGCGTCTGTTCTATAAAAAAGTGCTCGACATCTACGCCACCAGCATTGACTACGACGCCCGCCACGAAAGCTCCCAGCAGTTCTTCGCCACCGTCCAGAACAAGATGCACTGGGCGGCGCACGGGCACACCGCCGCCGAAGTCGTCCACCAACGTGCCGACGCCGAGCAACCGCACATGGGCCTCACCCACCTCTCGGCGAGCGGCACGATCCGTAAGGCCGATGTCAGCGTGGCGAAGAACTATCTCCAGCCCGACGAACTCGACGCGCTGAACCGGATCGTCAGCGCCTACCTGGAGTTTGCCGAGCTTCAGGCGCGAGGGCGCAAGCCCATGCACATGATCGACTGGATCGGAAAGCTCGACGACTTTCTGAAGCTCTCCGACCGCGAGATTTTAGATCACGCCGGTAAAATCTCGCACGAAACGGCGCAGGCCAAGGCAGAGGCAGAGCTTGCCGCCTACCGCGCCCTCGCCGATGCCCGTCCCCGCGCCATCGACCGCGCCTTCGACGACTCCCTGAAGCGGCTGGAGAGTGCGGCCACGCCCCGAAAACCAGGAGACGCTCGCTGATGTCAGATATTTTCTCTTTGCCGGGTGCGGACATCGAAACCAGCATCATCGACAACAGCGGCGACAACACACTGAGAAACCGGCTCCGGGTCATCGGCGACGAATCCAAAGATGTCTCCATCGCCTCGGCGTTCTTCTCGCTGGACGCGCTGTACATGCTCGCCGATCTTCTGGGGCCGATGGAGCGAATCCGGCTGCTCTTTGGAGACGATGCCGATGGGACGCAGCGCAGGCAGCTCCTGAATCTGCTGCGGACGCGCTCCGACGACGACCTGCGCGGGATGCGCAGCGACTCCCCGACGTTGGCACCGCTGAAGAAGATCGCCCAGCTTTTCGAGGAAGGCAAGATCGAAGCCCGCTGCTACGTCCAGAAGAAGTTCCATGCCAAAGCGTATCTCTTTCGCTACTCGGGCGTTCGCAAGCCCGAGGGCGTGATCGGCTCCGGGAACTTCACCCGCGCCGGGCTGACCCGCAACGTCGAGCTGAATGTACAGCTCACCTCAGAGCAGCGAACGCAGCTCGCCCAGTGGTTTGAAGAGCGTTGGGCCGAAGCTCAGGCCGATGTAGTGACGCAGGACCTGCTGGCCGAGGTGCGGCGACAGATCGAGCTTTACTCACCCTACGTGCTCTACCTCAAAGCCCTGCATGCCTGGGGAGCCTCCGTGCAGGACGCCAGCGCGACGCTCGGGCCGCTCCTCACCGACGTGCTCGACCCGCATCAAGACGTTGCCTACCGCCAGGCGCTCCGCATCCTGGAGCGACAGAGCGGAGTGATGATCTGCGACGGCGTCGGGCTGGGGAAGTCCTTCGTCGCGCTCGCCCTGATGGAGACATATCTCCGGCAAAACAAACGCGTGCTACTCATCGCCCCAAAGAGCATCATCGTCTCGTCCTGGGACGGCTATCTCAAGAAATATCTCCGCCACTACATCGGGCGCTTCCCCTCCCTGTACCGCGAGCCGATGACCTGGTTTGGGTTCGAGCCGAGTTCAAAGAAAGAGCCGGAGGAGAAGACGTCGCAAGAGATAGAGAGAGAGAGGCTCAACGCGCAGAAGCTCGACGAGCTACGCGAACTCTCCGAGCAGATCGACGTGGTCATCATCGACGAGTCGCACTCGTTCCGCAACCCGTTCGCGTCGCGCTACAGGAACCTCTACGCGCTCGTCGCCCCGTATCTGGATCGTCGCAAGAAAGTCATCTTGATGACCGCGACGCCCATCAACACCGACTACGCGGACCTCTCCGCGCAGGTGGCTCTCACAACGCATGAGAAGGGCACCATCGACGGTCGCTCCATCGCGCAGATTCGCCGAGCCGCCGCAAACCTCGACAAAGCTGCCAACGAAGCGCGCCAGGGCAGTACGACTGTCGTTCAAACGTCACTGGATTTCCTGCGGGGAGAGAACGGGCGAGTAGACGATCAGGGCATTCTCCGGGAAGTGCTGGAGACGCTGGTGATTCAGCGAAGCCGCAAGACCTGCAAAGAGCTTGCGGCGTCCGCAGGGAAAGAGCTGCGCTTTCCGATCCGCCAGGAGCCTATCTGCCTGGAGTATGCGTTTGGAGCGGAGAGCGCGGCCTATAAAGACCTTGTTTCCCTGTCCGACAAGCTGTTTCGTCCTGGGATCGACCTCCTTGCCAAACTCAAGAAAGCGGAAGAAGAGGCGAAAGAGAAGGGCAAGAAGTACGACCCCTTTAAGATTTTGCAGCGAGCAAGAGGCGGAATAAAACTCGCTGCGTTCTCGCTGGGGCAGTACCTTCTGGAAGGCGAGACGCGTTCTGATAAGCGCGATAAAGACGAAATCCACCTGGCGAAACTTGTCTTCACCAATGCACTGAAACAGCTCGAATCCTCACCGGTCGCCTATCAGGGGATTTTGCAGTCTCTTGCCATCGGTCTCCTGGCACGACTGAAACACGTTATCAAGGAAGATGCGAACAAAACCGTTGCCGAGCACAGTGCCTGGGTGAACACGCCGCTGTTTGCAAAAGTGCAGGAGGCAAACGACCAGGAAGAGGATGCGGAAGCGAGCGAGGATCTTGATCAACTTAAAGTGGGCGACGACCTGGAGTCGGCGGGCGACGAAACGGACGAGTGGATCGAGAAAGCCATCGAGTCGCGAGGTCTGGAAAAAACACTCAAAGGCTTCACCAAAGAGACGCATGAGGTGGATCGGTGGGCTGCCGATCTCATCGCCGACCTTGAGTACCTGAGAGAGATTCATACGGCGACGCGAGCGGCGCAGAAGCAGCCCGATCCGAAACTAACGGAGGTTGAGAAGGTTCTTCGGAATGCGGTCGCAGAAGGTAAACGCGTTCTTGTCTTCTCTCAGAGCCAGCGTACCGCCGAGTACCTGGAGCGCGAGTTAAAAGCACGGTGGGGAAGCTCTATCGGCGTCGCCCGGATCGACTCCCACGTGGAGAAGCAGCGCCCGCACATCCTGCACGCCTTCTGCCCTGGCTACAATCCTGACCCCGGCTCGCGCTGGCCTTCTGTCCCGGATCGAGTGGATGTGCTGATCTCTACCGACGTGCTGGCCGAGGGCGTAAATCTACAAGAGGCTGGCATGATAATGAACTACGACATCCACTGGAACCCGGTACGATTGATCCAACGCATCGGACGCGTAGACCGCCGTTTAGACGCAGAAATCACGCCGGATGCCCATGAGTTTTCTATTGTAAATGTTGTGCCGCCGGACGAGATCGAGGCCATTATCGAACTGGTGGGACGCGTCGAAGGACGGACGATCAAGATCAGTCGAACGCTCGGGTTGGAAACCTCTTTCTTAAAAGCGACGACTGATCTGGAAGCCTTGAAAGAATTCAACGCAAAGTACGATGGCGAAATGTCTGATACCGACACTGCCATGGTGCAGTACGTCGCACTGACCACGGTAGCGCCTCCAGACCCCCAGACCCAGGCTCTTCTGGATCAAATTCCCCCCGGTGCGTTTGGTGTTTGGGAGGGGGCGGATCGAGACGGAATATTCGCCTATTTTTCCATTGTGCCAAAGAAAACTGCGACAGAGACAGACAAAGCCAGGTTCGCTTCCGTTCTTTCGCGCCCGTACCTCGCGTTGCTATACAATGGCGATCAGACGCCGCTCATGGACGCCCCGCGAGTTCTGGCGGCATTGCAGGGAATCAAGCCAGGAACCCAGAGTGCGAACCCTTCCGATGATGAATCTCTCAAGTCATGCTTGAAGGCGATCACGAATAGCATCCGGGGAAGTTTCCGAGATATTGGCTTACCGAATACACTGGTACCGTCGCTCGTCTGCTGGATAGAACTTCGTAAAAGCTAATACCAAATCCCTGTGATTCGATCCTTTGTTCGTCGTGGAGTGAATTCCCGGCTTGAGAAGAATATCCATCTCTGTGGACAGAGAGAAGGTAGGTATTGCGTCGGCCCGGAAGGCGTCCCGGTGGCGTCGGAGAACTTGTCGGTCTCGACGCCGGACTTTTGCAGAAGCGTAAGAAGCACGTTGGAGAGCGGCGGGTGCTTGTCCGAACTGATCCTGTGCGAGGTTCAGGCCGCGCTCCAGTCTTCACACGGTGCACCGATAGCCCGAAAATCCCGGAGGTTGCGCGTGACGACGGTCATTCCGTCGCGATTGCTTGCGCCGCGATCCGGCAGTCCTGCGGGCCGATCCGCAACGTAGCCGGAGCGAACGTCTGATACACGGCTTCCGCCTCCTCCGAATACGAAAATACAGGCAAAAGGAGCAGGTTTTCTAATGTCCAAACGAATCGGTCGTGTGCTTTTGGAAGCGACAGTGCATTCTGAGGGCTTCGGGCGCGATTTATCCCGCTCAAGTGCCCTGTAAGGATTTCCTCAGCCGCGATGGAACTCAGCCAGAGAGTGGATTGATTCCGTTGAACTTTTTCCGTAACGGCAGGATTGCCCGCGATCAAAAGGTTGAAGATGTCATTGTCAATAAGATACATTCCGTACAGAAAGTGCTTTCGATTCTATTTTCTGGTTTCCATTTGTCGTAGCTCTTCTTCATTGATACGCCGTCGCGCTTCTTTCGCTTCTCGAAAAAGTTCTTCGACATAGTTCTGATATTCGGGATCGTCTTTTCGCTCTGCGATTCTCTCCAGCGCGATTTTTAGACGTTCTTTTTGTGCTTCCAGGGTTTCCGGTATCGTCGTCATGATATTTCCTTCTTCACGCTCTAACTCTTCCTGAATCATCTTGCGGTATTCAGCAATGCCTTCTTCTAAGCGTCGAAGGTACTCAGGATCGTTTTTACGTCGCCCAAGAGAAGCCAGGGCGTAGCGCATCTGCTCGTCGGTCATTCCGTTGGGGCGCGGCGCATCGCCCGGCTTCGTCTCTGTCTCGCTTGCTTCTGGCGTTTGTGTGGGTGCTGGCATGGCGTTTTCTTCTCTCGCTGTATCGCCCTATTGTATCTCTTTGCTACAGCCCGGAAAGCGTCCCGGTGGCGTCGGCGAACGTGTCGGTTTCGATGCCGGATTTCTGGAGAAGCGTCAGTAAGACATTCGAGAGCGGCGGGTGCTTGTTCGGGTCGAATGCGAGGTGCCGTCCGTGTTTCAGGCCGAGCGCTTTTCCGCCCGCCAGCAGGAGCGGGAGGTTTTTGGGCGAGTGGTCGCCCGTGCCCGTGCCGGAGTTCATCCCGGAGCCGAACAGAACCATCGTGCGGTCCAGCATCCGGCCCTCGCCCTCGCGCGTCTGGGCGAGAAGCTTGACGAAGCGCTCTAATTTTTTCAAGTGGAACTGATCGATCTGGGCCAGCTTGTTGAGCTTTTCCGGGGAGCCATCGTGGTGGGACAGCTCGTGGTGGTTCTCGCCGCCGCCGCCGAAGCCGCCCGCCTCGCGCGACCACTCGAACGTGATGGTGCGAGTCGCGTCGGTGGCGAGCGAGAGGTACGAAAGCTCCAGCATGACATCGAGCCACATCGGGCGGTCGTGGGCGTTGGCGGGCTGCATTTCGAGCTGAAGGCCCGTGGTGCCGACCTTTGGCCGGGGCACATCGATCCAGCCCTGGAGCCGCCCGACCCTCTGCTCGGTCTCGCGCACCGACTGGTAGTATTCGTCTAACTTTCGCTTGTCGTCGATGCCCAGCTTCTTATCGAGCGCTTTTGCCTCGCTGGCGATGTCATCTAAAATCGAGCGCCGCTCGGCATATCGACGAAGCGCGGCGGCCCGGTCGCTCGCCGAGTCGGGTACAAAAAGCCGCTCGAACAGCCGTCGGGGCGAGTTCTCGGCGGGCAGGGGAGTGCCGTTGCGATCAAACGACAGCGTGTGCGAGTGGCCCGCGCTGCCCGTCCCGGACATATCCGAGAGCTGGAGCGACGGATACCGGACGGCTTTGGCGTGGCGGGCCGCCAGAATCTGGTCGAGTGAGATCGAGTTGGCGTAGTCTGCGCCGGGCTTGCTCTTCAAATTCGCGCCGGTCAGCCAGGTGTCCGCCCCGAAGTGTCCGCCCTCCGAGCCAGGATGCCCCAGCCCCGAGAGCACCGTAAACTCGTCGCGAATCCCCGAGAGAGCTTGAAGCGTCGGGGAGAGCGTGTAGCCCGGCCCGGCGTCTTTGGGCACCCACTCGGCGATGTTCACGCCGTTTGGGATGTAGCAGCAGATCAGGCGAGGGGCGCTGCCGTCCACCTTCTCCCACGGCTTGAACGTAGACTCCGAGGCCCGCGCCCTGCGGGGCAGCATCGCCTCCAGCATCGGCAGCGCCAGGCTCGCGCCCAGCCCCCGCAAGACAAATCGTCGGTTCATACTGTGGCAAACTCCGTGTAGGGACGAAGCGAGGCGTGTTTGAAGCCCAGCACGATTTGCTTCGGCAAGAAACCGGCATCGATAAGCCATGTCGCAACACTTTCCTGAGTGTTATCACGAAGAATCCAGATTTTATTGTCGCGAATTTCAATATGAGCAATCACAGAATGAATATGCTTCAAATTTTTCCATCCTTCTGCGAGAATTACATATTGATCCTGCTCTAAATCGAACGCAAATAGTGCGCGTTCTTCAGGTAAAAAGTAAATTCGTGCCCTCTCGCGCAACACTTCGGTCATACGCTGTCGGTCGATGAGTTTTGTATCCATTGTGTTATTACCTCGCCATCTGCATCGTAGGTAAAGAAGTCGATTTCCATTCGCCGTTGCAGAATCTGTCCGATTTGTTCGTCAAATATCCCGACCGCTGTTGCATCCGGCACGGCCATAAACATCTCGCGTTCTGGCTCAATCTCGGCCAGTAGCTCGCGATACGCAACGAATTGTCCGAACGCATCCCGCAGTTCGTTGACCTCGGAACGCCCCGTAAAGCTCTTGATCTCGACAGCTATCTTGCGCGTTCCTCGCTCCGCTCCAAGAAGGCGCTCTGCCCCGAGATCAATGAAGACACGCCGCTCGCCTACCAGAACAGTCAGCGGATCGTGGGTGATGGTCCAGCCATCTTTCTCCAGAGCGTGACGGACCGCATGGTGAAAAGTATCCAACGCAGGCATCGCAACTTGATTTTACTCCCATTTGGTGGGAAACGCTTTGATGGTTCATAAAAGTTCCTCCAGAAACGGCTTGATGAGACTGGTGTCGAATTTCAGGGAGTTCTCCCCGAGGTGAATCTCTGTGGTTGCGACACCCGGAACCGGCGACGGCTCCAGCCCGAAAAACAGAACGGTTCCTGTTTTCTCCGCCAGCTCCCAGTGCCGCTCGGTCAGCGCTTTTGCGTCGCCGTGGACAAAGAGCTGGAACTGGCTCGTGTGCGGTGGGTCAGGGTTGAGTGCGACCTTCTCGCATTCTGCCAGAGCAGCGCCAGCGGCGCGGGCTTTCGCAACCCAGGAGTCGATCTGCGGCAGGACACGGTGCATTCCGGTGCGCGCCGAGGCCCAGAACGGCCCCTGCGTGAACAAGCGCCCGCCGTGCCGGACCTGCCACACGCGAGCTTCCCGGATGAACTCCGCCGAGCCGGTCAGCATCGCGCCGCACAGCCCGCCGATATCTTTGTAGAACGAGACATAGACGCTCTCAAAAAGCGCCGCGATCTCGTGGAACTCTTTGTTATAAAAAGGCCGACACTGCCAGAGCCGTGCGCCATCGAGGTGCATCGGGATGCCGCGCTCGGTGGCCCAGGCCCGAATCGCCAGAAGCTCGTCCCACGTCGGAAGCTGGCCGCCCAGAGGCCGATATGGTAGCTCCAGCAGGAGTGCGCCGGGCATCTGGCCCAGCGCCTGGAAGTCGGAGGCGGTCAGGGTGCGGTTGCGTAGAAACTCGGGGGCACCGAACGGGAGCCGTCGCAGGCCGTGAAGAAACTGATGCCCGCCATGCTCCGCAAACTCCAGGTGCGCGGTCGGGTGCATCGCGATGGTTGCGTTGTGGCGTCGCTCGCACCAGATACGAAGCGCGATCTGCTGCGCCATGATCCCCGACGGCAGAAACACTGCCGCCTCTTTGCCCAGAAGCATCGCGACCTCGGCCTCGAACGCCGCCTGAGCCGTGCCGCTGCCGTAGACATCCGGGTAGTCGTCGTCGCCCAGCGTCTCGGCAAGCGCCATCAGCGTGGCTTTCAGCGACTGCCTCGGGCGATAGCCTGGCAGTATGTTGTTGCTACGCTTCAGAATCGCGTCACGGTCTTGCATAATAGAGTTTCACCGGGTTCTAAACGCCTCCGAGTTCACAATAAACTCGATGAGCGAGCGCAGAGTTCGTTTGTTGTTTTTCATGTGAGACACTGCTTTCTGAACCAGTGGTCGGTCGGTGAGGCCCAGCTCGCGGCCCAGCGCAAACGTGAGCATTTTTGTCGCAAGGCAGGTTAAAAAGTCGTCGCTGCGGGCAAGAAGCGCGGTTTGAAGACCATCGACGCCCGTAATTTTGGTGCCATCGGGGAGCTGCGAGGCGGTATCGACCAGCGGGTCGCTATTTTCCACGCGGCCTTTGTAGCCGAAGCCCTCGCGCTCTCGCCAGAGTCCGGCGGCATTGAAGTTCTCCAGGGAGAAGCCGAGCGGGTCGATCTGGCTGTGGCAGCGGGCGCACTGGGCGCGGGTCCGGTGGATTTCGAGGCGCTTGCGCACGGTGGCTTTCTCAATGCCGGGAACCCGCGCGGCGATCTCGCCCGCATCGGCGACGGGCAGCCCCGGATCGGCCCCAAGCAGCGTTTTCATCACCCAGACGCCTCGTTTCACCGGCGACGTTCTTGTTCCATTGGACGTAATCGTCAGAATCGACGCCTGAGTCGGGATTCCACCTCGATGAACGTTGTCTGATACAGGAACCCGGCGAAAACTATCTCCCCGGACGCCTGAAATTCCATAGGCCCGTGCGAGTCGCTCGTTAATCACGACAAAATCCGACTTCACCAGGTTCATTACGTCCAGATCGCTCTTGAGAATTTCTGCGAAGAACGCCTCGGATTCTTTGATAATGGATGTCTCGAAGTGCCGGTCGTACTCGGGGAACAGGTCCGGGGCGGGCGGGTTCGCCCCGACCTGATTGAGGCCCAGCCACTGCCCGGCAAAGCGCCGCGCCAGCACGTCCGGGTTTTTCAGAAGCCGCCGGGTCTGCCCGGTCAGCGCCTCAGGGGTATTTAGCTTCCCGGCATCGGCGAGGGCCGCAAGCTCGTTGTCGGGCGGCGCTCCGGCAAGAAAGTACGAGAGCCGCGCCGCCAACTGGTGATCGCTCAGCTTGCCGCCCGGAGGTTCGATGAGAAACAAAAAATTCGGCGAGGCCAGCGCCGCCGTCAGCGGGACTTTGATCGCGTCTAAAAACGGGCGGTCTTTTCGCACCCGATCAAACAATGACAGTTTGGAATCCAGCTCTGCCGGGGTAATGGGCCGCCGATATGCCCGTCGCAGAAACTTCCCGAGAACCTGTCGGGCATAGCCGCGCTCATCGGTTGTTTTCAGTGGAGAATCAAAGAGAATTTTGGAGTGACCGGGCGGGGGCCACGACGAATAGATCGGTCCTTCGATCTCAAACCAGTCGATCAGAAGCTCTGGACGGGCGAAATTCTCGCTACTTTGCAGCCAGAAGTTCTCCAGGACACCGGGAACATCATAGGCGTAGTGAAAATTAATTCCCGCAGGTTCTGTGGTGAATCGAACCGGAATTTCATAGGTTTTTGGGATGCTTTCGACATCGAACTCGGCGATGGTTCGGGGCTGCGATCCTAAATGTTGAACCAATTTTACTCTTGGTGGGCCATAGTTATACATTCCCTCTGTTTGAAAATGCTTCAGGTCGCTCTGATAGGCTTCCTCGTGCCACTTCGCCCCACCGGGGTTTTCTTTTAGTTGTTGCTCGCGTCGCTTTCCGAGAATCGTCTCGGCGCTTTGAACGACTTGCTCACGCGTCGGGATTCTGCCCATGGCCCGGAGCCGAATGATATACGTTCCCTCAGTTGGAACAGAGAAATTACGGGTGTCAACTGATTTATCCCAGCTATTATTATGGACAACTACGTAATCACCCTCTTCTTTGTTGTTATTCCCGTTGATAATAACCGATTTGTTGTTTTCATCCAGAATAACTCTGCGAGAGTCCATAGCGGCTACTCTGGGGTCGAAATGCCACTGGACTTTTGTTGGCCGGGCACCCGAGATTAGCGCACGATCCAAAATTTGGCGTGCCGCGCTGGCGTACAGCTCGACATGGAGCGGGGAGACGCTCAGGGCGCGGGCGTTGTTGTCGAAGCCTCCGGCGGGCGGGTCGGCAGGGAAGCCGCTGGCATCGAAGTCTACGCCGGTCAGCTCCAGGATACTGTTTTTGTACTCGTCGCGGGTCAGCCGACGCACGACGGGTGCGCGGTCTTTTTGAGTTTGCTCCGCCTGACGCGTCTGCGCGGCGGCCCAGTCGAGAAGGTTTCCGACCTCGGCGGGCGCGGGCTGGGGAAGCTCTTTGGGCGGCATCAAGTGACTGTTCAGTTGATTGATCGCCTCGGCCCACTTTGCTCGCACCGCCCGGTCGGAAAAGTCCGCACTCAGCGCACCGTCGGCCCGAAACGAGCCTTTTGCGCCCGGCCCGCTGTGGCACAGGATGCAGTGTTTGTCCAGAAACGGACGCGCGATGGCCTTGTAGCCCGCGTCGCCCGGAGGTGCGGGTCTCTGCGCCAGCGCCCCCACCAGCGCAAGTCCGCCCAGAGCGACGCTGAGAACCAAGCGCTTCATGGCCCCAGTATACCCGGCTGGCCCCCTTCTGTTTTGCCCCCAGCCCCCCGGCAGGGCAAACGCATTTGAAATCGGTGTTGCTGTTGATACTATTTATTGATATTTGCTGTATATTTCCGTCGAATAAATTCGCGGCTAAGATTACAAATTCAACCTGCACCTCGCAAGCTCGGTTTGTCGAATCGGTCTATTCGACGAGGAAAGCTCGCTTTCTGAAGGTTCGGGTAAGCAGATTCCTACAAGTTCGGTTACACCTGTCCCCCCTCCCCCGTGCGGCACGGGGCGAAAGCAAGACGAGGAACGAGACGCAGCGCTTCGGGGGAATGTCACAACACAACACAAAGCTGTAACCCTAATTCTAAA
>JANLTX010000114.1:0-61434 GCA_031363095.1 Armatimonadota bacterium
TTTAGAATTAGGGTTACAGCTTTGTGTTGTGTTGTGACATTCCCCCGAAGCGCTGCGTCTCGTTCCTCGTCTTGCTTTCGCCCCGTGCCGCACGGGGGAGGGGGGACAGGTGTAACCGAACTTGTAGGAATCTGCTTACCCAGTCGCTGGGTGATTGGAGGTTAGGGGGCTACACGAGCCGCTGGTACAGGGCTTCGTAGCGCTGGGCGATGGTCTCGCCGTCGTAGAGGGTGGCGCGGGCGTGGCCTTTTTGCTCCCACTCAGTGCGCTCGGTCGGATTCTGAAGCAGTCGAATCAACGTGGCGGTGAGGGCGTCGTCGGGGATCAGAGGCCCGGCTTTTCCGTTGTCGAGAACCTCGGTGGCTCCGGGGTTCGGGCTACCGACCGCGACCGTCCCCGAAGCCATGGCTTCGAGGTACGGGATTCCCTGGCCTTCGTACGTGCTCGGCAGGCAGAAGACCCAGGCGCTCCGGTACTCCTGAGCAAGGGCTTCGCTGGAGACCCGGCCCAGGTTTACGATCCCCTCGCCCTCAAGCGGCTGGTCGGAGATCGCCCGCAGGGTCGCGCCGGGCACTTCGGGGAGAATTTTCCGGGTGAAGAGGTCCGCGAGCCACTGCCCCCGCTTGCGCCCCTGCGCCGTCCCGACAAAGAGCAAGGTCGGAGTCGCAGACTTCTCGCCCGGCGCAAACCGGGTAAGACTCACGCCGTGGGGAATGATCTCGGTGACTTCTGGGAGGCTCTGCTGCGTAGTTTTTGAAATTCCGACGCACAAATTCGCACGTCTGGCCTCGATTTTTTCTGTGCGGGCCAGAACCGACTGCATTATTTTTCGCTTCATGCTGGTGGCGGAGCGGGCCTCTTCTTGCGCGGAGCCGTGGAACGTGCGAACCAGGGGCCGGTCGGTTGTAATCTTCCAGCCGTCGCCGTGGCAGTGAACGAGGTCGAAGCCCGAGAAGTCCACACGGGCGAGCGCGAGCGCGAATGCCAGCGAGTGCAGGACGCTCGGAAAGCCCGGCGGATGCGACAGAGTTCGAACCGTGTACCGGCACTCGTCGAAGGCCGGGCTGAACGTGAACAGCGTGACATCGTGGCCGCGCCCGACCAGCGTGTTGGCGAGGTAGTGAACCCCATGCGCGACCCCGCCCTTGGTCTGATTCGGCAGGTCCGCGTGGGTCAGCGCCAGCTTCAACCGGCGCTCGCTGCCGCTTGCCGGACGATCTCGACGATCCAGCGGGCGTCTTTCTCCATGTCGGAGCGGCGGCACAGCTCGTCGTGGGTGTGAATGGCTTCCATGCCCGTCGCCAGAACCACGGTCGGAACTCCGTGACCGTTGAAGATATTGGCGTCGCTCCCGCCCCCGCTCTCGACCAGGGCGCACGGCAGCCCGGCGGCCTTTGCGGCGGCGGCGGCCAGAAGAACCACCGGGTCGCTCTCGCTCAGTCGGTACGAGCCGTACTCCTGCGTCACGGAGATCTCGGCGCGGGCACCGAGCCTGGTGGCTTCCTGCTCGAAGGTTTGCACCATGTGCTGCGTCTGAAGTTTTAATTTCTCGGCGTCTCGGGAGCGCGCCTCGCCGATCAGAGTCACCTCGGCGGGGATAATATTTCGCCCGGTGCCGCCATGAATGATACCGATATTGGCCGTGGTCTCGGCATCGATCCGGCCCAGTTTCATCTCAGCGACAGCGTTTGCGGCGGCTTGAATCGCGGAGATGCCTTCCTCGGGCGCGGCTCCGGCGTGAGCGGGCTTACCGATAATTTTTATTTTCAGCGAGTTCTGCCCCGGCGACGCGCAGGTCAAATTTCCGACGGGCGGCCCGGCGTCTAAAACAAACCCGTATTTTGCGTTGATGTGCTTCGGGTCGAGCCGCTTGGCTCCCTGAAGCCCGATCTCCTCGCAAATCGTCAGAAGAAGCTGAATGTCGCCGTGCGGTTCTTTGGATTCAAATAAAAGCGTCATGGCCTCTAAGATCGGCGCGACTCCGCACTTGTCGTCGGCACCCAAGATCGTGTCTGATTTGGAGGAAATAACATCGCCGTCGATCTGAATTTCTAAATCGGGCGTCGCCTCAACCGTATCCAGGTGCGACGAGAAGAAAATTCCGGGTGCCTCTTTCACGCTTCCCGGTTTGAACGCCATTAAATTACCGACGTTGCCCCCAAGTTTTTCTCCGGCGTCGTCGAACGTCACCGTGAAGCCAATTTGAGAGAGATAGCTCTCCACCCAGTCCATCGCAGGCTTCTCACTCCGCGACGGCGTGTTGAAGCGAATCAGGGTCAGAAACGTATCGAGAAGGCGCTCAGAGTCAGGCTGCATGGGCCTATTCTACCGCGCCCTGCCACGCTTCAAAGATTTAATTTGACAGATCACTGAATTATCTGTATATTGGCTTTGACATCGATTTGATACGACAAAGAGGGTTATTGATTCTTTTTTGCAACAATTAAAAGACAATACTCACAGATACTTCGTTTCATAAGATGGTCAACAGCGCCAACGTACGCTGCTGTGTCAGCGTCAGTCACGAAACAAAGAGGAAACAATTATGGTTGTCTCAATGATTCGGCCCCTTCATGGGCCGATGCGTGCGGCTCTTGCCATCGGTGCGATGGCTCTTCTTCTCGCTGGCTCAGCCAGCCGAGCAGACATTCCTGTCGAAGTAACCGTTTCTGCCGCCAGTGGGCACTACAGCCCGTGGTCTGACTCCACGATCTTCACAGTCAGTGGTGTCGTCGAAGGTGGAGTGCCCACTTGGACGTGTAGCAATGTCTGGGTTACTACAGGTGGCGGTACTTCCGCAACATCCCTACCGTATCCCAGTAGCTATACGTTTACAGGTGGTAACCTCGACTTCTCTTTCTCTGGCGTAAAAGGTGTAAGCACAAACTATGGCCAGGGATCAGAAGTCACAGTTGGTGCCAAAGCAACAGGCAAAAAAGCAAATGGAATCAGCATTTGGAGTGCAATGGGAGACTTTGGTTATGTAGAAGTCAGCTAACGCCTACAATCCGGATACAGAGGACTTCAAAATTCTTTGTATCCGGATCATCACTCTTACAACAGAGAAAGAACGTAAATGATTTTTCCAGTTTTTTATGAATGCAGAGTCAGGTACAATGAGATCGGCTCGCTCTCTCTAAAGTGTATAGGTTTGCCACTGAGCGAAGTTATCAAAAAAATCAATGCAAATTCTAAAGTTGAATACCGGCTTGATTCCGAGCTTTCTGATAAAAAAATAGTTATTATTTGCAACAAAAAAAGCAAAATCGAAATTATTAATTCTATTTGTATTTTATTGGGTTGTAATATATTTAAAATATCAGAAAATTCTTATTCTATCGTCCGCAAAAAAGAAGTCGAAGGATGGATAGATAAATACAATAGAAATCGATCCGACGCACATGAATCTGTAATTCAAATCAAATTAGATGCAAATATGAAACTTGTTGACGAATATCTTAATGACAAAAATCCAAAAATTGATCCATTGAGACAAAAGTTCTTAGAAAGCATCAACAAAGATAAAATCAGAGAGATATTTAATCGAGCTGAACGCGAACTTCCCGATGAAGGAAATGAGGTTCGGTTCACAGTACCTCGAAAAGATATGCTTACTTTCTCTTTTTCTGATTTTTCGGCAGAACAGCAAAACTTGATATCACAGATGGCTTCAGGAATGAAAGATGACCGAATCAAAAGCTCATTTAAAGATTTAAGCCAGATGAAGGTTTCTTTGTTTTCCGATTCAGGCATCGGCTTGAGTTTTGATTTCTCTAACTCTATCTCTGACTCAAAAACAGCACACTGGGGAGGTCAATTTTACGGCGATGGACCTTTCACAACAGACTATGCAAAAAGACAAGAAGATTTAAAATTCGATAGTCTTTCAACAATGAACTACCCGCCGAAATCTGCTTTTCTGGGTGTTGGTTTCAATAAATACCCGAATCCGACTCAGAGAGAGCGTTTTGTATTTTCGGAAACTAATACCAAGTTCTCTTTTTCCAAACTGAAACAGAGTGAAGTTCTGGAAAAAATAGGCGAAACGTCGATGGTGGTCTCAGATTACTTTACATTTCCACAGCGGTTTTCTGGAGTTGGATTGAAAGTAGACGGCTTTCTTGGAGCTTATTCTTCCCAGTTCAACTCTGCGGTTTCTTTTAAAAATAATTTATTTATGTCACGACGTTTGAATTTTCCTGATCTGGATAAAATGGAAACAACTTTTCCCGTAGCAGAAAACTTGATCCGTGATAAAGAAAACAAAAAAGAATTTCTGATTACTGATTTAATTGAGATTTTAAAAGAACCTGATTTTAAGTTACGTAATTTTGCTGATTACAAAGATGACTATAAAAATATAAATATGAAAATGCTCATTGATTATATGAGAGATAGGAAAGAACGTGACATTATATTATCTTTAGACGGACTTACCCCCGAGCAGTGGAAACATACTCAAACGAAGGGACTCCCTCTGGTCGATTTCTCCAAGGCTTTTCAGAAATTTGTTAAGTTACAGTTGGGTCCGAAATTTTTATCCAGCGCTCAGGAGATAGAGATCGTCGGCGAGGTGCTCGATGTCGAAAAAGTCAAAGAAATCTCCGACAAGCCGATGATCGTTTTGAAAGCGCGAGGGATTCGGTCGAAAAAAGACCTTGGAGTTCTGCGTGTGTTCCCGGCTCGCTTCCCCGATGAAGCCCGCATGCCATAATGGAGAGCCGGGCCTATTTTACCGTGACCCCAAAAGTGCCAGGTTGACAGTGACCTCCCGCGCGGCCTATACTGCGTCGGCCTTTTTCGGATGAGTGGGAACAAAGTCGAGGGCGGACCCGTACTAAGAAAACGGTCCCGCCGAGACGCTCGTCCGAGGCGGTGCCCGATGAATTCTCACAACTATCTTTAAACCGAAACACGGCGCGAGGAAGCGTCTTCTTCCAAGCGCCCAAGGGAGTGTCCTGACATGGACTCGGCGGCAGCCATTGACATCAAGAATCTGACCAAGCAGTACCCGGTCCCGCTCAAGCGCGAGGTCGTCAACGCGGTTGACAATCTTACGCTTACCGTGGACCAGGGAGAAATCTTCGGGTTTCTCGGCGCGAACGGCGCAGGGAAGACCACGACGATTAAAATTCTCCTGGGGCTGATCTACCCGACGGAGGGCGATGCTTCCGTGCTGGGCAAGCCCGCAGGCGACAACGAGATCAAGCACAAGATCTCCTATCTTCCCGAATCACCGTATTTCTACGAGCACCTGACCGCTCCGGAGATCGTGACGTTCTATGCCCAGCTCTTTGGAATGAGCACCAGCGATGCCCGGAAAAAAGCCGACGAGCTGGTAGACTTCGTGGGTCTCGGGGGAAAGAACGACCGCAATAAACGCGTCGCGGAGTTCTCCAAAGGAATGCGACAGCGCGTCGGGATCGCCCAGAGCCTGATCAACGACCCCACCATTCTCTTCTACGACGAGCCGACCTCGGGCCTGGACGCCATCGCACGCCGCGACATCCGCGACCTGATGCTGGAGCTGAAGCGCCGGGGCAAGACGATGTTTCTTAGCTCCCACCAGTTAGAAGACGTCGAGATGGTCTGCCACCGGGTGAGCATCATCCACAAGGGCAAGCTCCAGGTCATGGGCAGCGTCGATGAGCTGCTGGCGGGCGAGCGCGTCGAGATCACCGCGACGGGCAGCGCCGCCGCAAAAGCCCTCGCCGATAAAGTCCCTGGCACCGTCGAGGCCGCCGACCGCGCGGTTTCTATCGTCCCGGCGGAGGAAGTCGGCAACGTACTGGCCGTGATTCAGGGCGCGGGCGGAACCGTCGTCTCGGTCATCCCCAAGCGCCGCTCGCTCGAAGACCTCTTCGTCGAGATCGTCGGCGAGCGCATCGATGCCAGCACCGGCAGCGTCTCGGCTACCGTTACCACCGAGGATGGCCCGGCCAACCTCAAGCGTGTCTCGGCCAATAAATACAAAGAAATGATGGATAAAGAGTAATGAACGCAATCAATGTCATTGCGCGCAGCACCATCAGCGAAGCGATGCGCAAGAAGATTCTCAATGCCTTCTTAATGGTCGGCTTCGCCATGATCGTGCTGACTTTCGCGTTTCAGCAGTTCTCCGCCCGCCAGGAGCTGACCCTGGTCAAGGGCATGGGCCTCGGGATCATCTCGCTGGCCGGAATCTTCATCACCGTGATTCTCTCGATCAACCTGATTCCGCAGGAGATCGAGCGGCGAACCATCTACACGATCCTCGCCAAGCCGGTTCGTCGGTACGAGTTTCTCCTGGGCAAGTACTTCGGGGCGCTGGGCACCATCGCGCTGAACATCGGCCTGATGGGAATCGCGTTTGTGATCGCGCTGGCGGTCAAGCAGATCGGCAACCCCGCCGCTGTGAACCCGCTCCTGATGCTCAAGGGCGTCCTGATGATCTACATGCAGCTCGTGCTGCTCTGCTCGCTGGCGATCTTCTTTAGCTGCTTTCTCTCGCCGCTGGTGAACTTCTTCCTGACGCTGGCGCTGTTCATGATCGGGAACCTTTCGAGCTTCACGCAGGACCTCGCCAAGACCGGCGGCAACGCGCTGGTGAAGGGCTTCTTCACCGTGGTGCACTACCTGGTTCCGAACTTCGGCAACTTCCAGTTCACTAACCCGCTGCTCCAGCCCGATGTCCAGGTCAAGTCGGAGGCCGCGTTTCTGACGCAGAACTGCATCTACGCCGTGGTCTACGCCTCGGTGCTGTTGATTCTCTCTGTGTTGATCTTCGACCGCCGGGAGGTGTGAGATGTGGAAAGAGGCATTTCGAAAGAACCCGAAGCTCGCTCTTGCGCTGATCCCGCTGATCGCAGGCGTCGTGCTTCTTCAGTCTCGCATCGACCCGCTTCGCAGCCAGCCCGCCATCGAGCCGCCGAGCATCAAGAACGTCCTGACGGGAACCAAGGGTGGGCAGCTTCCGGGTGAGTTCATTCTGGGGGCGTTCTCGGGCTTCCGGCAGGTCATCGCGGGGCTTCTGTGGGTGCGCTGCGACTCGTTCTTCCATCAGGGAAACTACGATGCCATTCTCCCGCTGATCCGCATGATCACCTGGCTCGACCCGAACTGGATGGATGTCTACGCAACAGGCGGCTGGCACCTGATGTACAACTTCACGGACACGGATCAGCGCTCGGATAGGCGCTACCTCGTGCCGGGGCTGTCGCTGCTGAACGAAGGCATCGCCAACAACCCGAAGGTCTACGACATGTACAAAGAGAAGGGCTGGAACTGCTTCGACAAGGTCAAAGACTTCAGTGAAGCGGCTGTTGCCTACCGGGGCGCACTGGCCAACGATCCCAAGGCGAACACCACGCAGGTGATGCACGCCCTGGCGCACTCGCTGGAGCGCTCTGGAGACATCGACGAAGCCATCGCAGTCTGGGGGCAAGCCAGAGAGGCCCACCTCAAAGAGGCCGCCAGCAGCAAAGACAACTCCCAGACGGACAGCCAGGGTGCCCAGAGCGCCGGGAAGAACCTCAGCCTGCTAAAAATCCGCAAGGCCGTCCGCCCGGCGAACATGCAGCAGCCAATCGATACCCAGGTCCGTGTCAAGGTCAAGCGGCTGGCGTCGCGCCAGATCGAGATCTCCGGGACGATCAATATCTTCGGAACCCTGGGAAATCCCTACTTCGACGCCGGGACGTTCGACAAAACGGGGACCGAGATCGCGACCATCGGCAAGGGAGTCATCGCCGATGGCCCGCGCGACGGTGCCCGTATGGAGTTCCGGCTGGAAGACGAAGGCTACAAGATGGTCCTGCCGACGAACTTCGATCTTCAGGTCGATCCGTCGGTGACCATCATGCAGGACCAGGCCTCGATCAAGGGAGGACGCCGGGTCCGCAAGGGCGAGCCGTACACGGTTCTGCAAAAAAACCAGAACATGGCCGATCAGCGGATCACCGATTCTGGCGTCTACGGTTTCTCGGAGGCACAGGCGGCGACGCTGGGCGGAATCCCGGCGGCTCAAGCCGTCGCGTCGGGAGCGATCACCGCGCTCGCCAAGCGGATGCTGGTCAACCTGTCCTACCCAAGAGCGTATGGCAAGCCCGGCGTCTACTCCGAGGCCGAGGTCAACCAGTTCTTTGTCCAGCTACGGGGTGACTCGCTCAAGCTGGGTGATCTGGGCAAGCAGAACATCTTCATCGCGCAAAAAGACCTGCTCGTTCCGGGCAACTTCACGCGCAAGATCGACATGACCCAGGACCCGCAGATGTACGGCTTCGTCAAGGACAAGTACGAGCTGGTTCTCTGGTTCAACCCGCGCACGGCTCCCGACTTCGTTCAGGACCGGATGGGCTGGAACGGTGAAGGTATCACCGACAAGAAGTACCTGGTCGAGACCACCGAGCCGTACCCGTGGATCGAGCACAAAGGCGCGGCTCTCAAGCCCGTCCGAATGATCCGAGTCACGATCAAGCTCACCAAAGAGCAGCTCACCGCCCCCGGTGAAGCGATTCTCTTCGAGGGCTAAGCTCTTAAAAAGCTCCCCGTTTTTAGAAACGGGGAGCTTTTTTAATTTCACAGACGCGCGAAGAACGTCACGGCATAGAGATTCAGCCCGATCAAAACCAGCAGAGGTAGCATAGCTCCCAGGTCTCTCCAGCGGGGCGGCCAGGCGGCAAGCCAGCCCTCGGCGCACCACCACGACAGCGGGAACAACGCGACAAAGAGGAAGCGAGCCTGTGGCGAGAAGTGGCGCAGGTTGTAGAGCATAAATATCAGGAGCGCTCCGCCCGTCACGATTCCTCCGGCGACAGCCAGGCGACGGCGAGAAGGCCGTCGCAGTCGGAGCCGCCGACTTAGAGCGACGAGCGGCAGCAGTAGCGCCCCGACATAGACCGGGGTCGGGAGATAGAGCCTGCCAAGCCCATCGAACGCGCCGACGAACAGCTCCCAGCCCCGAAAGACAACGTTGCGCACGTAGCCCGGTGTGCGACCGCCACGCGCCAGCCAGCCGTCGAGGCCGGGAATCAACTGGCTCCATAGTGCCTCGGTCTGGCGGAGGAGATACGGATCGCCATAGTGCCAGGTGTTGTAGGCCATCCACGGCAGGTTCCCGGCAGCGACCACCGCCAGAACCACCAGCAGCCGCCCTCGGGACATCCGCAGGCGCACCAGCACCACAAGCACTCCCAAAAGAAGCATCAGCCCGGTGATCTTGGAACCGACGGCGAGCATCGTCCAGAGCGCCAGAGAGAAAAGCCCACGACGCGAGCCGGGCTTTCGTAGCAAGAGCGCGAGCGCCGCGAGCGCTCCCGCCCCCGCCAGCGCGGCGAGGTTCTCGTTGCTGACCCCGGCGGTTACCTCGACGCGCGAGGGAAGAAGGCCCGCAAGCCCCGCCGCCAGCGCCGCCACACGCGGGCTGGCCACGCGCACGACACCCTCGCCCACAAGGAACGTCAGGAGCGCTCCCATCAGCGCCCCCACCAGCCGAAGCACCAGCATGTCGGCGTGGATCGACTTTGCCGCAATCAGCACCAGAGCCGCAAGAGCATGGTATAGCGGGGGATGCGCTACTTCATAGTAGGCATAGGAATACGGGGGAAGTGTCTGGTTTTCTGCGAGATACCGAGCAATCACCATATGATTGCCTTCGTCCGGAAAGAAATTCGCAAAATCGGGGTCGTTTGTCGGGATGCGCCAGGCCCAGATCGCCGAGAAACAGAATGCAAGCAGTGGAAGCCAGAGGCGCCAGAGACTACGCCACATGAGAATGGTCTCGCTCGCAGCCCGTGACGTAGAGCGCCAGGAGCACCCAGAGCAGCGGGAACGTGTAGTGATACTCGAAGACATTGGCCGTGACCCCGTGGACGATCTGGCCGCAGAGCATCGCGCTCAGCCCGAGGCCCAGGCCGCGTAGCCGGGCATCCTGGATCGCACGCTGGTGACGGAGCAAGACCCAGAGCATCGAGAGCAGCGTCCCGCAAAATAAAATCAGGCCCGGCCAGCCCATCTCTGCGCCAAGGCTGATGTAGTTGCCATCCGCGACGACCGACTGGGTCATTCCGGTGCTGGATGCGCTGTAGCCGACGGTTCCGATGCCCGTTCCCGACGGGTTGCGCCTTAAAATATCCCAGCCCGCCTCCCACTGATGCGTCCGCTCGTCGAAGTCGCCGCGCGAGACTCCGCTGACGGCACGATCCGCCATCTGGAGAAAGTAGGTCACGCGGGGATTCTCCGAGAGATAGAGCAGCGCACCGCCCGAAAGCACCGCGAGGACGCAGAGCGCCGCGCGGAGCCGCCCGGAGAAGCGCTGCCGCTGAAGGGCCAGCACCGCCAGCCCGACGACCCACCCGATCAGCGCTCCTCGCGCGACCGAGAGCAAGAGTCCCAGTGTCGAGAGGGCGAAGAGTGTCCCCCAGGCCCAGGGCCGTCGCCGGACGACCAGCATCCCGACCGCGAGCAACGAGACCATCGCGCAGAGGGCACCCCAGACGTTCTCCTCAAAAAGAAGCGACTGCATTCTTGGGTAGAACCGCCAGAACGTCTGGGGATCGGTGGCGACCATTCCTCGGCTGAGCGACAGCTCGTAGAGCTGCTGGCGAACGGCCTGATTCCAGTCCAGCACGAACGACGGCCCGGCAAAAAATGCCCAGAACGAGACAATGGCAAAAGTCCACCAGCTCCAGAGCACGGTGCGAACCAGCCGACAGACGCCTTCCAGAGAGGGTGCAAGCCAGCGCACCAGGACGTAGAACAGCGCAGGCAGCGCCACGAAGTGAAAACCGTAGAGGGCGTAGAGCGGGTGCTGGGTGAGAAGCGTGAGCAGCATCCCATAGCCGCACATCGTCAGGTACAGAACCGCCGGGGCGTCGTCGGGGCGGAGCCGGGGGCGCGTGGCCGGATAGAGCGCCCCACGAAGAAGTAGCCCGGCCAGCGCCGCCAGCAGAACCAGCTCGGGCCAGAAACGCACGCCAAACAGCGCGGTGGGAAGCTGCCGAATGATAAACCCGCGAAACGCCCCGTACCAGGGAAACGCGATCAAGCAGAACGCAAGGCCGCGCTCGGGCTTCTGGACGACCGCCCCCATTCCGACCAGCGCCAGCGCCACAGCCACTCCCGCCACGCCCAGCGCCGGGCGGACGATTCCCATCGCCCCCAGAGCCGCGACGAGCGGCACCAGAAGCCAGAGCAGGCCCTCGCGCCACCAGCCCCCGAAGTTTTTTCTCGCCACGACCACGCAACGATTATACGGCGTGCCCTACTGTTGCGATATAATCACTGACAGCGAGCGCCCGTAGCTCAGCGGAACAGAGCATCCGCCTTCGAAACTGACAGGTGATCCTGGGTTCGAGTCCCAGCAGTTTCTCTAAGCGGAGGGTCGTAGGTTCGATTCCTACCGGGCGTATTTGAACCCACCCGGCCCCTCGTAGACCTCGGGTCCACCCTCCCTTGGCCGCCAAGGGAGGGTTCAGGGTGGGTTCGGGCGTATTAGCCGGGAGTCATCTCCCAGAAGTCGGTGCCGAGAATATCCCAGGGCAGGCGGCGCTCGTCGGGGTCGTCTAAATTGAAATGCTGGTTGACGTAGTACAGAATGGTCGCGTTCTGGGTGCCGATGTTGGCTCCGCCGTGCGCCACTCCCCGAGGAATATACACCAGTTGCGCTTTTCCGCCGCCCATCACCAGGCGCATCGAGCTTCCTTTTGTCGGAGAGTCTTTGCGGCAGTCGATCAGGCCCACCAGTAGCCGATCCGTCGGCGGGACGAACCAGACATCTTCCTGATTGTAGTGCAGATGAAAGGCTTTGATAGCTCCTGGCAGAACTAAAGAGTAGCTGCTCTGACGAACCTGGAAGCTGGGAATCTGCAATAAACAGCCCCTGTCGTCGAAGCGGACCAGCTCGGCGAAGCTCCCGCCGTCGTCGGTCATGTGGCGCAGTTCGATGATCTGGACGCCTTCAATCGGGGTTTTTCGGGTGTATTCTTGCGTGCTGACAGCCGAGGCATACTCGGGCGCGAGGTCTTCAGGGGTTAGTTTCTGCATTTTTACGTTTTTTACTTCTTGGGGTGTGGCTCAGCGACGATTCGTTTCAAATACGCGGCGTACTCGGTCTTTCCAAGTTTGTTTGCCTGCGTTAGTACGTCTTCAGCGGAGATATAGCCCTCTTCAAAGGCAATCTCTTCGAGGCAGGCCACTTTCAAGCCCTGGCGACGCTCAATAGCCGCGATGAATGTGCTGGCTTCGAG
This sequence comes from Armatimonadota bacterium, assembly GCA_031363095.1. Lineage (GTDB taxonomy): Bacteria > Armatimonadota > Armatimonadia > Armatimonadales > Armatimonadaceae > JANLTX01. The sequence goes on from JANLTX010000114.1 coordinate 12,225, forward strand.
GAGCGAGTCGTGGGTGCCGGTATCGAGCCAGGCGGTTCCCCGGCCCAGCGCCTCCACCCGCAGCTTGCCGCTCGCAAGATACGCCCGGTTGACGTCCGTGATCTCGTACTCGCCGCGCGTACCGGGCTGGATTTTTGCCGCAACGTCGGTGATGGTCGGATCATAAAAGTAAATCCCGACGACCGCGTAGCTCGATTTCGGCACTTTCGGCTTCTCCTCAATGGAGATCGCGGTTCCCTGAGCGTCGAACTCGACCACGCCGTAGCGCTCGGGATCCTGGACATGGTAGGCGAACACGGTCGCGCCGCCCTCGGTCTCGACGACCTTCGCCGCGCTCCGAAGCTGCTCGGGCAGGCCCTGGCCGTAGAAGACATTGTCGCCCAGAACCAGGCAGGCCGCCTCGCCGCCCAGAAAGTCCTTGCCGATATGGAACGCCTGCGCCAGCCCTTCCGGACGCGGCTGCTCGGCGTAGGTCAATTCGATGCCCCACTGCGAGCCATCGCCCAGAAGCTTTTTGAACAGAGGAAGGTCGTCGGGCGTGGAGATCAGCAGAATCTCCCGGATTCCGGCGAGCATCAGCACAGAGAGCGGATAGTAGACCATGGGCTTATCGTAGATCGGCATGAGCTGCTTGCTCACCGCCATAGTCACCGGATAGAGACGGGTTCCGCTCCCGCCCGCAAGAACAATACCTTTCACGGGCTTTACTCTACGGCAGGTTCCGTGCCACTGCCATTGCCCCCAGCGCTACGGCGCGCCTGACGTTCCTTCTCACGCAGCATGTAGAGATACAGGCTCTCGACTTTCTCGCGCGCCCAAGGGGTTTTGCGCAGAAACTTCAGGCTCGAAGTGACGCTCGGATTCTGCGTAAAGCAGCGCAGATTGATCCGGGTGCCGAGGTCTTCCCAGCCAAAGTGCTCCACGAGTTCGCTGACCATGCGCTCCAGCGTGACCCCGTGAAGCGCGGCATGGTCGGCAGGATAGCGTGAATCGGGCATAGCAGTTCATCGTATCACCCGGTAAAACACAAAAAGAACCAGAGAGCAAGGGAGTCTTCCCCCACCTCTGGTTATTTCGAGATACCTACAAACTCTACTTGCTGCGCCGTCGCCGAACGGCGACGCCTGCAATCGGCCCGAGAGCGAGCAGCGCCAGGGTTCCCGGCTCGGGCGCGGCGGAGGCACCCGCGCGAAGCCCGACAAGTCCCTGGGCGATGGTGTATCCCTGCGGCAGCGGCGGTCCACCGGCGGGGCTGATCCAGTCTACACTACTCACCGGAGCGGTATTAGCACCAAGAGCAGTGATATAACTTTGATAGGCACTGATCATTCCAGAAGTATTACCCGTTTTAACGTTGTCTGCGCCATCAACCTCGAAATTCGAGCCATAGAGCGTTCGCCAGATCGCTCCTTGAAGCGCATTTTCTTCGTCGGGGCTGGTCGCTGTCGCACCGAATGTGGTAATCAGCCAGGCAACGGAGCCTGCATTGGCAACAGAATTCCCAAAAACAGTTCCATCGGTGGTAACCATAGATGTGGTGTACGTCGAGCTGGTGTAGACCGGGTTGAAAAGGTCCACGCAGTACGCAGCAATGAGCGGCGTACCGTCAAGCGATCCGCCCGGCCCAACATTGCCTCCACCGTCTTGCACATGATCATAGTTGCCGTGGGTGGGCGATGTACTCACATAGAACGGGTGGAATGCCGGTCCTGTGGTGAGCACGACCTGCGCCTGCGCCGCAGATCCCAGGGAGAGAGCGGCAAGAAGCCCGACAACGATTGTTCCAGTCAACGTATTTTTCACTGAGTTTAATTCCTTCCAAAAGCATGCCCCGGTCTCCCAGTAAGCAATCTCACAAACAATAATGACCATAATCTTATAAAATCTTTAGACAATTCTTTAAAAATCATTTTTTTATTCGAATAAGTAACGCCAATGCAGTTAATACTAACTGTATTGGCATTTTCTACAAATCCCATATCATACTTCAAGAAAAAATGCTTTCCCTCGCAATTTTCTCTGCTCTCACCTCTCACCAGGTCGGGGTGTTCGGAATTGGTTCGGAGTGGCAGGGAATACTGAGGCTGGACGAAAAGGAATCCAGCCCCATGAACCCGACACTCACCACAAGCCCGACTCAGGCCCAGGCCGCGCAGCCCTCTCTTGTCGCTCTCGTGCTTCTTGGAATCGATGCCGCTCTTGCGTGGCTCCCGGACGACCTCGGCGGGGAGCCTGTGATACCATAAATTTGACACGATGCCCTCGACGACGGACGCTTCCCACACCGACACACGCTCCCTGGCGCTCAGCGCTGCGCAGTTCGAGGGCGGCGGGACGTGCGAGCTGAAGTTCTCCCTGGTCAACCCGTTCGACGACGCAACGCTGTACGTGAAGCTGACGCCCAAAAGCGGCTGGCTTCTCACGACGCCCGGCGAGGCGGCGCTGGCGGCGGGTGAGAAGCAGCTCGTGCTGGTGCGAGCGGATGCAAAAGCGGCAAAAGCCCAGATTCTTGCGGGCGGGGCACCGTCCGGGGCGCTGGAGCTTACCTTGCAGCGGCTGGCCTCGGGCGAGGCTCCGGGCGAGGCGCTGCTCCAGATGCTCACCGTGCGGCTGCCGGTCGCGATCTGCCCGGCGTGTGAGCGCACCCTCGACGCCGACCTCGCCGATGGCGTCCAGCTTCCCGAGCTTTGCCCCCACTGCTTCGAGCGGCTGCGGGCCTGCCCGGTCTGCGCCGCGCCCAACACCTGGCTCGCCCGTAACTGCATCGCCGATGAGCGCCATACGATTCGAGCATCGAAGGACTGGCGGACGCTGGGCGGGAGCAACGAGCACTCCGGCTTTCGGCCCGAGCGATTCACCCAGCTCGCCCGGCGCTGGAGCTACCCGAGCGTCCCGCCGACCCGCCGCGAGCAGGCGCTGGAGTGGAGCGCACCCGTCGCCGCGTGGGGACTGGTTTGCGCCGCCGCCGCCACGAGCGAGGGCGAGGCGCACGTCTACGCCTTCGACGCAAAAACCGGTGCGCCGCTCTGGGAGCCGTATCCCCTGCCCGACCCGGTCTACCCCGAGCGCGGCGGCGTGGTTCTGAGCGAGGACGGCAAGCTCTTTGCCGGAACCGTGGAGGGGATCGTCACCTGCCTCGACGCCCTGCGCGGCACCCGAATCTGGGAGAGCGCCGTCCCCGGCAAGATCCTCGGCGGGCTGAGCGTCACGCCGGGCGCTTTATTGGTCCCACTCGGCACCGAGACCGGCGGCATGCTGTGCTTGCTCGACCCGCAGACCGGCAAGCTGCGCCAGAGCGTTCCTCTACGCGGCCTCCCCGATGTCGCGCCCGCTGCCACAGAAACCCTCGCGCTGGTCCACGACGACTCGGGCGACGTTACTGCCGTGACGCTGGAAACCGGCGCGACTCTCTGGCGCGTCGAGACCGGCGCGGGCTTCGACGCCGCTCCGGTGATTCAGGGCGAGCGGGCCTTCTGCGCCGGAGCCGACGGCATCGTCCGGTGCCTGAATCTGGTAGACGGCGCGGAGGTCTGGCAGTTTGCCGTCACCAACGCCCCGCTCACCGGAACGCCCGCCGTCAGCGAGGCGCTTCTGCATCTGCCCGCCGGGGACGGCCTGCACCTTGTGAGCGCCGCGACAGGCCGCTCGGTCCGGCGCTACGGCTCGCTCCGCCCGCTCCGCTCCGCGCCCGTCGTGCTGGGCGGCGCGATCTTCTACGGCTCCACCGACGGCAATATCTGGGGAATCGCGCCCGGCAAGAACCCGGAAAAGCTCTACGAAACCGGCAGCGTCGGCTCCCAGCTCATCGCCGCCCCCGCCCTCGCCGACGACGCCCTCTTCATCGCCGCCACCAACGGCTGCCTCTACGCCCTCAACCTGCGCTGAGAATATCCCGCGATTCTTTTTGCGTCAGAAAACGACGCGCTCCATGGCGAAGATGTAGCACCTCAACCGTACCTGCCTGACTATCGACAACAAATAGCGCTCTCCATGCAGGAGCACTCGCTGTCCTTCGATACCAGAGCTGACGAACCTCAGGCCCACGCCAGTCCGCTTTTATATCAAGACAGAGCGGGCAACTGCGTGGAGTTCGGGAGAGCGAACGGAGTGCTTCGAAAAATCCATCCTGCCAGTCATCGGCGATTGCATAGCCGACGGACTGGACCATCAGGCCGTGGCCGCTTCCCATATCGGATAAGGCTCTCTGGCGGAGACGGACGACAAAGTGGCGCTCAATCTCCTCGACAGGCTCACTCACGCGGTTGCGTCTCGCGTGGCTCGCTGACGCTTTACTTGCTGGATATAGTCTTCCAGGAGTACGGATTCAGCAGGGTCTTCGGCGAGAGCTTCTTCGACAGCAGCACGAGTCTCTTCGGCTTCATCGTCGAAATCGCTCAGAGCTTCGATAATCGCTTCATCGGGGGCCAGGCCACGCGAGGTCGCAAACGCATGTATTCGCGCCTCGGCAGCGGGATTATCAATGACAAGGGGCATGGCAGTTTCTCTTTCTCACAAACCAGGCTTATGATACCAAAAACTCACAAACCACGGGCGAGGAAGCCGCCATCGACGGGGAGGAGTACGCCGGTGATATGCCGGGCCGCTGGCAGGCAGAGAAAAACCACGGCAGCGGCGATGTCTTCCGGGTCGGCGATGCGCCCGAGCGGGGTTTTCTCCAGAATTCGGGAGCGCCAGCTCTCGTCGGCGAGGATGGGCGCGGCGAGCGGCGTTTGGGTGTACCAGGGAAGAACCGCGTTCACCCGAATCTCCGGTGCCCACTCGACGGCAAGATACCGCGTGAGCTGGTCGAGCGCGGCCTTGGTCATGGCGTACGGTGCGCCGCTCCCCACAAAGACCTGGCTTGCGACCGACCCGACGTTAATAATCACGCCCTGGCCCGAGGCTTTCAGCGGCTTCTGGGCGGCGCGACAGACCTCCCAGGCGCTGGTGAGATTGGTCTGAAACAGACGCTCGACCTCGCCAGGAACGTACTCGGCGCTGGGCTTTCGAATGTTGGTCCCGACATTGTTGACCACGATGTCCAGGCCGCCCAGTTGTTCACACGCCTCGGCCACAACGCGAGTCGCGGCGCCCGGCTCCGCAAGATCGGCCTGAAGGTCGCCGCCCGAGCGCGCGAGCGTGAGAACCTCGGCCCCAAAACCCCGAAGCTCGGCGGCCACGGCCTCGCCGATACCTTTGGTTCCGCCCGTCACCAGCGCACGCTTCCCCACAAGGCTCCAGCGCTCTGTCATTATTTTTCTTTTTTCCCTCCGAGGTTTTTCAACGCGTATAAAATGCCCACAACCGCTCCGCCCGCCAGCGTCAGCCAGGGCAGAAGCGCCACCAGCAGCAGAAGGAAGCCCTTGAGCACCGCGCCCAGTGCATCGACCGAGCTGGTGAAGCTGCGCCCGACCTCGGTCCCGAGGCCCGGCGGACGAGGCGGGATGTAGCCGCGTACTTCGCTGACATGGAGCGTCACCGTGGAAAGATCGGCCTGGCTGCTCAGGTACCGGAGTCGCCCCTCGATCCGCTCGATCTCCTCGCGCACCCGGCTGATCTCTTTCTCAACCGTCAGAATCTCCGTGAGCCGCCCCGTGGCAGACTTCAGAAGCTGGACCAGCCGCTCTTCCTCGATGCGCTTGTTCTTCAGCCGCGCCGTGGCATCGTAAAACTCTTCGCTCACATCCTGGCTGGAGGTTGTGGCGCTTTGCAGCTCGCCCATGCCGGGCAGCGCGGCTAAAAACGCCTCGAACTTCTCCGCCGGGACGCGCACGGTCCAGCTTGCGGTGCGGTTTACGCCGCTCGCGCCGTCCATCTGACGCCCGGAGACATAGCCGCCGAATTCTTTGACTTTCGCCTCGACCTTCGCGCCGGTGTCGCTGAGACTCTCGCAGATCAGGTTTACGTCGGCGGTGTAGATAATCTTGCGCGGCAGGGCAGGCGTCTTTGCCGCCTCCTCGGGAGCGGCAGACTTCGCCACGTCTTCGCCCGCGTACGCCCGCCCCGTCACCCCAACCTCGGGTGCGGACGCCTGAGACCTTGTCTGGTTCTCGATCTTCGCGCAGCCCGCCAGCACCAGAAGCCCCACTCCCAGCGCCAGAAATCTTCGTGTCATCGTCACTCTCCTAACGCTTTGGTCCCGATTCTTGAAAAATGGTTCATCTCCCCGCTCGTACCCCTCGCGACCCTCTTCGGCAGCCTAAGAGGGTCGGCGGTGACGCCGGGGAGATGCCATCTCCCATTTATCGCCGTGCGCCAATCGGGGCGAGGACGGTGGCGCGTAGCTCGAAGGTGTGCTTGAACCAGCCGCCGCGCAGGTCTTCGGCTCCGTCGCCGCCCGCGTTGGTGGAGAGAAAAATTTCCGAGCGGTACTCGCCGGGCGCAAGGCGGGATGCCTGGATCAGAAACCCGAGGCGCGTGGCGGTGCCGGGCGGGAGCGTGAGAGGGAGAGCAGTCGGGCGGACGGAGAGCCACGAGTGCTGGGTCGCGACCATTCGGACAATTAAAGTCGCGTCGCCGTCGTTTCTGAGATCCAGGCTGGCAAGGCCCGCGCCGCCCGCAAAGACCGGATCGGGCCGGTTCAGGGTCGCGCCGAGCCGGGGAAGCCCGAGTGGGCTTGCCGGGCGTGGCTCGTCGGAGAGATCGTAGCTTGCCAGCGGCGGGGGGCCGGGCGGACGGGCCGGGGCGACCTCTTTCGGAGCCGGGCGCGGGAGCGGGGCCGCCGCGAGCTTGTCCAGCGCCGCGAGTGTCTCGCGCAGGTCGGCGAGGTTGTCGCAGCGCAGCACGATCCCCGCGATCCGATCCCGCACCGCAGCCTGGGAGAACGTCCCCGAGGAAGGCAGCAGGTCCGCGATCAGCCGCGCGACCGCCCGAATGTCGCCGTCGGCGCTGGCGGCTCCGGCGTAGTGCGGCTTGTGACGCGGGTCGGTCGGGTCGGTCGTCGCGAAGTCGGAAAGGAGAGTTTTCCCTCCCTCCACGACGATCACGTTCTCCAGCGAGACGCCCCCGTGCGCCGTCTGCCGGGAGTGTGCCAGCGCCAGCGCCTCAAGAATCGGCAGGACGTACTTGCGAAGCGCCTCGGGTTCGGGCTTGTGCGGCCCCAGGATCTGGCGCAGGTTCTTGCCACGCGGAACATCCCGCACCACGTAGAGCGCCCCTTCGTCGAGCAGCCAGCGATGCGTCGAGACAATGGCCGGGTGACGAAGCTCCAGCGCCGCCGTCGCCCGGAGCCGTGCACGGGAGTCGGCGAGCTTTTTAATTAGCACCGAGCGCCCTCCGGCAGGGTCACGCGCAACCCAGACCGTCGCGCCGGGCGTGGCGGTCTCGACCTTACCAGGGTTTTCAAACAGGCTCAGAATCCGCGCATCGCTCATTGTCGGGGTATTGATTATATCGCCAACAAGCAAAAGCGCCCCGGCCAGAGTGGGCCGGGGCGCAGAAAAACTAAAAATCGAGCGGTTAGAACCGGAAACCGAGGCGGGCTTCGACGCCGTTGGTGTTCTTGACGCCCGGCTGAACGGCGGTAAGTTCACCGAAAAACCCGTTGCTCAGCTCGTAGCCGCCGCCCAATTTGAAGCCGACCTTGCTCTGCGACGATGCTCCAGACTTCAGCCGGTACGAGCCGACGCCCGCCGTGAGGTAGGTGTGGCTCGACGCATTCGGGGTGCTGAACAGATAGCGTCCACTCAGCCCGAATCCGGTGAGCGTGCTACTAACCGTGCCCTTTTTCTTGGTGGCGTTGTCCACGAACAGGCTGTAGATCCAGGGCTTGTCGGACTTGGTCTTGCCGAAGTCGTAGCTGACCCCGAGCGAGGTCCAGTTCTTACCCGTGGCGCTTTTAACCGCTTTGTTGGACGGCATGTACGCCCCGACGAGCACCCGGATGGGCTTCTCGACATCTTTGGTCTCCGCCATTGCCGAGCCAGCGACTCCCACCAGAGCAAGTGTCGCGATTGTGATGTTGTTGATCTTCATTGTTGTCAAGTTCTCCTGAGGTTGATTTTAGATTAAAAATGATAGCCCAGCGAGAGGCCAAGGCCGCTGGCATTGAGCTGATTGATCTTCGGAACCAGCGTGTAGCTCGCTTCCACGAAGACGCCTTCTTTGCGCTCGTAGCCGAGGAAAGCTTTTCCGCCGAGCCGGGAGCGACTGGCTCCGGCCTTGATCGTGTACAGCCCGACGCCGACTCCCCGGTAGAGGCCGCCGTCGGCCTTGGGAGCGTGGCTGTCGAGGCGCATCGCGAGGCCAAAACCGGTCAGGCTACTCGTGGTACCCGCCGTGCGCCGGGAGTTCGTGTCGAGATAGAGGCTGTAGTTTGCGCGGGTGTCTTTCTTGCCCGGCATCGCCAGATCGTAGCTCGCGTTGAGAGAGCGGCGTGCGCCGCCCGTGCTCGCATCGTAGGTTCCCAGGCTCACGCGGTAAGGCCGGGGCCGCACATCGTCTTCGGCCAGAGCCGCCCCGGACACCATCGCCAGAGCCAGCATCGCTAACGCAGTTCGCATGTTTTCTTCTCTCCCTGTTTCTAAAACGTATTCTCGGCAGAATGTCGTGACATCCTGAGTATTTTACCGGGTTTTCAGAATTTTCAGATGATGGGTGTCGTTGTAGAACATCAGCCGCCAGCGCCCGCTCTCGCAGCGCCAGTGGGTCAGCGATGTATTTTCGGTGTAGAGCTTGACCCTCGGGGGCATGTGGGCGCTGAGGCCGAAGAAGTGCCCGAACGCGCCGTCGATCACGCCGCCATGCGTGACGCAGAGCAGGGTCTTGCCGGAATGCTCGCGAGTGAGCCGGGTGAGCGTACGCGCGATCCGAAGCTGAAAAACCGCCCAGCTCTCCGCGCCCGGATCGGTCTCGGTGAAGGGATGCTCCTCGAAATCGAGCCAGCCGAAGCGGGATTTGTAGTCTTCCAGCGAGAGTCAGTCGGCCTCGGGGCCACAGCGAAACTCCTGAAGATCGTCGTCGAGCGTGAGGGCGAGGGCGAGGGCGAAAGCGGGCGCAAGAACCTCGGCGGTCTGGCGGGCACGCGGGAGACTGCTGGCAAGAAAGACATCGGGGACAAGCTCACCGCTTTGTTTCAGCCGGTCATGCAGCGCCTGCGCCTGCTGAGTGCCAAGCTCGGTCAGGCCCGTGTCGCCCTTGGGCCCGGCCATGGTCCCGGTGACATTGATCACTGCCTGGCCGTGGCGCACCAGAAATAAATTCGTAACGGACATGCCTCTATCTTACCCGCGCCTCGGGGCGAGCGGGGGCGGGGCTTCGGGGAGTTTCTCGGTGTCGGGCCAGCGGGAGTGCCAGGGCGTCGCGCGCTCGTAGGCGTGCGCAAGGCGCAGAATCGCGTCTTCCCGGAAGAGATTTCCCGTAAACTCGACGGAGATCGGTCTGCCGCTCTCACTCATTCCACAGCGCGTACTCAGCGTCGGGTGGCCGGTCAGATTGGTGTAGAGAATGCTCGGGCCGCTTCCGGCAGGCGTGACGTAGACATCGATGCCCTGGAGCGCCTTTGCCATTTCAAGCTGGAGATACCGCCGGAGCCGCTGCGCCTGGAGATAGTCCACCGCCGACACGAGCGAGGCGGTTCGGAACGTATTGGGCCAGGAGTTCTCGCCCTGCTGCACCAGCTCCGGCAGGCCGCCCTGCTCGGTCAGCTCGGCGAACGCGGCGGCTCCCTCCACATCAATCGTGAGGCCCGTCAGCGCCCCGTACTCCGGTTTGTACGGAGGAAGCGAGATCGGCTTCGCCGTCACGCCAAGCTTTTCGAGAACCGCCAGCACCTCTTTCTGCGCCGCGCCCTCTTTGGTGAAGGCACGCTCATCGACACCGACGCGCAGAGCCGAGAGCGGACTCGTCGGCTTCCAGACAAACGGGACATTCTCGATCAGGCTGTCGTCGATTCCGTCCGGGCCGTGGAGCGCGGCGAAAATAAGAGCGCAGTCCTCGACGCCCCGGCAGATCGGGCCGACCTTGTCCATCGTCCACGAGAGCGCCATCGCGCCGTGCCGGGAGATACGTCCGAACGTCGGGCGCAGGCCCGTCGTGCCGCACTCGCGGCTGGGCGAGACGATGCTACCGAGCGTCTCCGTCCCGAGCGCAAAACCGACCAGCCCCGCCGCCACCGCGCTCGCCGAACCCGCCGACGACCCCGACGAGCCGCGCCGCGAGTCCCACGGGTTGCGCGTGACCCCGCCGAACCAGACATCGCCCATCGCCAGCTCGCCCATGCTGAGCTTCGCGCAAAGCACCGCGCCCGCAGCTTCCAGCCGGGAAACGACGGTTGCGTCGAGAGGAATTTGCTGCTCACGGTACGGCGGTGCGCCGAAGGTCGTGCGAGTTCCCCGCGCCGCAAAAAGATCTTTCAGGCCATAGGGAATCCCGTGGAGCGGCCCGCGCCAGACGCCCGCCGCAAGCTCCCGGTCGGCACGCTCGGCCTGCTCTCTTGCCCGGTCTTCCAGCAGAGACACCACGCAGTTCAGGCGCGGCCCGAATTTTTTGAGCCGGGCGAGATACAGTTCCGTCAGCGCTCCGCTGGTGATTTTTCGGGCTTTGAGTAGCCGGGAGAGATCGGCGACGCTTGCAAACGCCAGGCTCTCGGGGTTGCCGTCGTAGGCGGGAAGCTTTCCGCGAGAGAGCTTTACCGAACTCTTGCCCTTCGGAACCTCGATGCCCGGCACAATGGGATGAAAGTGAAACGACGGAGGCAGGTTCCCCAGCGCCGGGTGCGCACGAACAAGCCGTGCGTTGCGCTGAAGCTCGGGTATCTGCGTGAGAATCTGCTGACGCTCCGCCTCTGTCGTCGAGCGCCCGAGAACCTTGTCGGCTGCCACGAGGTCGCTCAGTGTCACGGCGTCGCCCTGAGCCTCCGCACTCGTCAGAGCGCTCCCCACAACCGTCGCCGCTCCCGTCACGACGTTTCGCCGACTCACCTTCTTCATGGAGCCGATTGTACCCGAGTTACTCGCCCCCACTCGACGACGACCCCGAGTCGCTCGACGACGAAGAGTCAAAACTGGAGAACGTCGAGCCGCTGGAATCGAAGCTGCTGGTCGGCTCGGAGAACGAGACCTGGGCGCTGTCGGCCAGGCTCTGAAGCGGCGATTCGGAAGAAGCTGCGCTCTCACCGATGTTATCCACAGAGAAATCCACAGAATCCACCGCCTGATCCTCGTCGCTTTCGTCGCTTTCGTACGAAGAGACCGTGCCCGGCGTGTCTGATCCGCTTCGATGAAACGACAGTCGGGCGGTCTTCGAAGCCGTCGCCGACTTGCTCATTCGCACGATCACGCCGACCAGAATCGCCACCGGCAGCAAGATCAAGATCACCGCTGGCAAGAAAATCTCAGAACCCATCGCTCTTTTTCTCCTTTACCCATCCGATACCCATCCGACCCGCCCGCACAATCAGAGTTATTAAGTTTCGTTTAAGAAATTCAAAATCCCGGCCAAAATCTGGCCGGGACTCTCAAAGAATTAGTTCTATTTTCTTTCGTCGTACCATTTTTTGGTAAAGCTTGTGTAGTCTTCGCGGGATTTTATCTTTCGCCACCAGGCTTCGTTCTCGACAAACCATTTTACGGTCTGCTCTAAGAGCGGATCGAAGTTTCTGTCTGGCGCAAAGCCGAGCGCTTCCATTTTTTCGGTGTTCAGACTGTAGCGCCGGTCGTGGCCGGGGCGATCCGTGACATATTTGATCAACGTCTCGGGCTTTCCCAGAGCCGCGAGAATTCCCTTGACCACGTCGATGTTGTGCCGCTCGGACCCGCCGCCGACGTTGTAAATCTCGCCAGAGACTCCCTGGTGCAGCGCGATATCTATCCCCTTGCAGTGGTCTAAAACCCACATCCAGTCGCGGACCTGCTTTCCGTCGCCGTAGACCGGGAGCGGTTTGTCTTCCATGGCGTTGGTGATCATCAGCGGAATTAATTTTTCGGGGTAGTGATACGGCCCGAACGTATTGGAGCCACGAGTAACAATGGTATTCAAGCCAAAAGTCACGTTGTAGGCACGTACTAAAAGCTCACCACCTGCTTTTGCCGCAGAATAGGGCTGATTAGGTTCGAGTGGGTCGCCTTCTTTGAACTCACCGTCGGTGCTTCCGTACACTTCGTCGGTATTACCAGAAATAGTAAAAATCCCATTACGCTCGACGATGAAGTTGCGGTTATCTTGAACCTTGAGGCACCATACTTGACCGTCGTATTCCACTTTGGAGGCACAACGTTTTTCGGTGGATACATTTTCCTGCCGAAAGAAAATCATATAGGCAGGAAGATTTGGACGAATCGTCCGTCCGTCTATATTGCCCTGTGCTTCTTCACTACGCACCGAAAAACGCGGAAGATAACCCAGCTTGAAGCCAAGAGTGACCATTCCTTCCATCAACCGTGTGGAAGAAGTGGAGAAACTCGGCAGGTTTTTGCCAGAACGATAGTGACCGTCGCTATCAACCAGACCATCAAACAAGGCTTTCAGAGAGAGAACATCATACTCCAGCATCCATGCAGGAATTTGCTTATTTGCTGCTCCCTGACCGAACTGCAAAAAGAACTTCGCCCAGATATCTGAAGAAAAGTAAATATGTTCACCCGCTTTACCTTTGTGAGCAGTCCAGGAAATCCCAAGATTGTTGAGTGTCTTTTCCAGCCGCTGCCTTCCTTTGTCTTTTTCAGGAATATCAAAGAAGATACGATGGCAGGTGGACGTCGTCACCTCTTCGTTGCCTCGTTGAATAGGCGTTCCAAATCTCCCATTGGCTGCTCGGCAATTTTGAAGGTAATCAGTGCGCCGATACCCGGTTTTATTAGGACGGTTCTGCTTTTGGATAGACACAAAACCATCACCTATAAACATGCCGCAAAGGTAGAAAAGATCTACGATAGAAACAGCACCAATCCCTGGAACTGCAAGCTCTGTCTCGCTACTTCCCTTCCACTTTCCTTTGACTACATTGGCAGCAGCACGCTGACTCAGTTCTTCCGCCGTTTCAATCCGTATTTCTTCTGGGTGGGCAGGTGTCGTAAAGAACATTCGATGATTTGGCGTAACCATCAGATCCATACGATTACTCTTAAAATGAATCATCGGACCTGAATAATCCTGGAGAATGACTTTCTCTACAGACTTCTCTTCCAGAAACCCGGTTTTCGGATTCACAGAAAGCACTCGATCTCCCGGCTGAATCTCATCGAACCTCTTGAGGCCATCCACAGTCAGAGCACGCGATGCCGTATCGTAGCAGGAGACCTGATGAAACCGGGCGTGATTGTGCTTTCTGGCGGCTTCCAGGAGCACTCCGACACCGTTGAAGTTGGTGATCTGGGCGGTTTCGGGGTCTAAAATGGCCCGGTCGTTGTGGCTCTCGGCGGCAAAGTTGATGATGCAGTCCACGTTGCGCGAGAGGTTATCGACGATGACCGGGTCTTCGATGCGGCCCTGGAAGAACGCGAATCGGGGATTGTCCCAGAGGTCATGGAAGTTGTCGGTGTTCCCCGCGTACGTGAGGGCATCGAGCACCCAGACGGTGTAGTCGGGGTACTTATCCAGAAAGTAGCGGGCGAAGTTGGAGCCGATGAACCCGGCCCCACCGGTAACAAGAAAGCGTTTCATTTCCCTGGATTATAGGCGGAAGCGGGCGCGTTCAGCACCTCGGGGACGATATTGGCGATCTTTGCATACTCCAGAGAGAGCGTCCCCTCTTCGATGCGGTCGAGAAGCCAGCGCTCGCCATCCCAGAGAAATGTCCAGAGCGTTTCTAAACTCCCCGCTTTATCTTCACCTTTAACAATTTTCTGCGTACTTTTATTTCTTAAAAAATCCCAGACCTCGGCATTTATTTTTATAACCACACGAGAACCTTTATTATTTTCCGATTCCGAGTTATGGGCAACAAATAACGGCTGAATCGAATAGATTTTATGGAGATCACAGACGTTTTCTAAACCTTTTGACTCCCATTCGTCTAAGAGAAGCTGCTGATTGCTCCAGTACCACTCGGTAGCGAACTGACGGGACTCATCGAACTTCCCTTTCGACCACTCTGACCAGATCCAGCGGAACGTATCCTGCGCCCGATCTCTTAGCGTCAACCACTGATACTGAGAGTAGACGCTGGCAAGCCGGGCGAGGTCTTTCTCGGTCTTTTTGACCTGCTTGCGCTCTTTGAGGTAGACATAGATCGCAATCGGCACCAGAATCGGAGCGAGAATAATCAGCGCCCAGAGGACAACCGGCGAGCGAACGATGCCGCCCGGCCCGGCCAGCGCGGGAGTCGCCCAGAGAGTCAGAAGCGTCAGCGTGAGAAAAATCCGTCCCATGATGACAAAATTATACCCGAGTCGGGCTATACTTCTGTCTATGAAACTCACCGACGAGCAGGTGCTCTTTTTTCATTTGAACGGCTTTCTCTCCCTCCCGACCCCGATCACCACGGAAGCCGAGCTGGAGACAATGCGCGACGCCTACGACCGAATCTTCGCCGAGAAAGCCGGGCGCGACTCGGGCGACCAGTTCGACCTGGGCGGCTCCGACGAGGACGGCAAAGACGAGGCGCTCCCGCAGATTTTGAACCCGGCCAAGTACGCCCCCGAGCTACGCGACGGCCTGTTTCTGGAGAGCGCCACAACAATCGTCCGGCAGCTTTTAGGGCCGAGCGTCAGCGCGGGCGTCGGGCATGCGATCTACAAGCCTGCGGGCCGGGGCGCCCCGACCCCGTGGCACCAGGACGAAGCCTACTGGAACCCGGCTTTCCAGTACCAGAACGTCTCGATCTGGATGCCGCTGCAAGAAGCGACGCTCGAAAACGGCTGCCTGTGGTTCCAGCCCGGCAGCCACGAGTGGCCGGTTCTGGAACACCAGAGCATCGGCGGCGACGTGCGCGTGCATGGGCTGGAGCTGTGCGATCTCTCGGTCTTGAAAAATCCGGTCGCGTGCCCGCTGCCCGCAGGCGGAATCACGATCCACCGGAACCGCACGGCACACTACGCCGGAGCCAACGAGAGCCAGGTTCCGCGCCGCGCCCTGATCCTGGGTGCGGGCCATCCCAACGCGCCCTACCCCGGCCCCGCCCGAAGCTTTCCCTGGAACGAAGCCAAGCAAACTCCACGCGAAGAACGCGCAAAAGCCGCCCGGACATAACGTCGATATATCCCGCCGACATAAACGTCGGTGGCTAAAGGCGCGAACGCCGCGAGGTCCTCCGGACGTTACCAACCCGATACGTCCGCAGGACATCATGGCGAAGCCCTTAGCCACCCACGTCTATGTGGGCGGATGTTCATATCGGCGGCTTCCCCTCTTGCAGAATTTCTTTTCTGCCGATACAATTGACCGGAACTGTTTTTGAGTCAGTGATGTCTTAAGAAGCACAACGCCATGGCAACGAAAGAAACGGTCGAGCAACAGAACGAGACGCGGCGGGCGATCTTAGAAGCGGCCCGGACGCGGTTTTTGCACTACGGCTTCAAGAAGACCACCATCGACGAAGTAGCCGCCGACGCCGGAATCGCGAAGGGGACGGTCTACCTCTACTTCTGCAACAAAGAAGAGCTTCTTTTGACCATCGCTCGTGAGGTCAAGCGCAACATCACCGAGCAGATGCGCTCCATCGCCGGGTCGCTGGGGACGCCTGAAGATCGGCTGCGCCGGATGCTGCTCGCCTCGATTCTCTCGGTGAACGATGCCGCGCGGGCCACATCGCACGGGATCGAGCTGGTGGACGAGCTGCTTCGTCCGCAGCTCATGCACTGTGGCAAGGCTGAGCGCGAGGCGCAGATGGGCCTGGTCGAGCAGGTGATCCGCGAGGGGATCGAAAAGAGCGTGTTCGAGGGCGAGGATGCGGCGCAGGCGACGATCCAGGTCTTCACCGCGCTTGTCGCGTTCTACCCGCCCTACCTGAATCCGTGCCACGGTAGCCCGGCCTGCCGCCACAGCCTGGAGACCCAGGCCAACGCCATGATCGACTTCCTGCTGCGCGGTCTGAGGCAGAGCGCGTAAAATTTTTGGAACAAACTGACCAGAAAACTGTTTTAGTCAGTGATACAGAGAATGAGAAGCATAGCCATGAACCGAACCCATCTGTTTGAGACCACCATTCTTCCGCACGAGCCGTCGCTGTACGGTCCCGCCATGGCGCTCACCCACAGCAGCGCCGAGGCCGAAGACCTCGTGCAGGAGACGCTCGTCCGCGCGTTCGACCGCTTCGATACGTTCCGCGCCGACGGCTCCCCGCGTGCCTGGCTACACACGATCATGCGGAATCTGTTCTACAACGCCTACCGCAAAAAAAGTCGGGAGCCGCGCCAGGTCTCGCTCGATGCCTTCGATGCATCGAGCGGCCACGCCGCCGATGCGCTTCTGGAGAGCGCCGTGGCACAGCAGAGCACGCTCTCCCCGGAGCGCCTGGTTCTCTCGCAGATCGAGAGCGGCGCGATCTTAGGAGCGGTCCAGAACCTGCCCGCAGACTACCGCGAGGTGGTGGTCCTGGCCGACATTCAGGGCATGGCCTACCAGGAGATCGCCGAGAAGCTGGAGATTCCCGTCGGCACCGTCCGCTCCCGGCTCTCGCGTGGACGAGAGCGAGTCCGGCGTGCCCTGGCGAGCTGGCGACCGTCCGAAGAGCGCCTTCCCAGCCGTCTTGCACTGGCCGCCTGATTTTTTCTGAGAAAAACAGGAACTTTCGCGCCAGAAATTGTATTATCGGTGTAGGGAAACTATGGTTATTTCGTCTGGTTTGATGCCGACCGACGCCCCGCCGAAAACGACGGAGAGGGAACTCTGGCCAACCAGTGTCTCTCACCTCGCCGGGTCGGGTAGCTCTTGCGTCCAGAGTAGTGAGACCGTCGCCGCGCCACACCCGCTGCCAGAGAGCGATGCCCTCACGCAGTGGGTGGGCAGGACACGCTCCTGCCGCCTGCTGACCGCCGAGGAAGAAGTCTCGCTCGCGCACCGGGTGGCGCGCGGCGACAAACGCGCTAAAGACCAGCTCACCGAGGCGAACCTGCGCCTGGTCGTCTCCATCGCCCGGCGCTACAGCGTCCCCGGAATCCCGCTCGCCGATCTCATCCAGGAGGGCAATATCGGGCTGATCCGCGCCGTCGAGAAGTTCGACCCGGACCGGGGCTTTCGTTTCTCGACGTACGCCACCTGGTGGATTCGCCGCGCCATTGCCCGCGCCGTCATCAATCAGGGCCGCACCATCCGGATTCCGGTGTATATCGCCGACCTGATGCACAAGGTGATCAAGACCAGCGGCCAGCTCCGCCAGCAGCTCGCCCGTGAGCCGAGCGTCGAGGAGATCGCCGCGACCCTCAACATCGCGCCCGACCGGGTCCAGGAAGTGCTCCATGTTGCCGCCGAGCCGCTCTCCCTGGAGACGCCCGTCGGGGAGCGTGACTCCGGCCAGCTCGCCGACTTCGTTCCCGCCCGCACCGCCAGCCCGTCCGAGGACATGGCCACCAGCCTGATCGTCCGCGAGCAACTGGAGGGAGTTTTAGCGCACCTGACCGAGCGCGAGCAAGAAGTGCTTCGCATGCGCTTCGGCCTCGACGACGGCCCGCCCTGCACGCTCGAAGAAGTCGGGCAGTCGCTTCAGGTCACCCGCGAGCGCGTCCGCCAGATCGAGCTTCGCGCCATCAAAAAGCTCCGCAAGATCAGCGCAGGCGAGCCAGTCTAAAACCGCCCGAACCCACCCGAGTGCTCCTCGTTCCTCGTCGCCTCGCCCTCCCTTTGCCGCAAAGGGAGGGTTGGGGTGGGTTCAGAACCGCGCCCCAGACAGGTCTAACTGAAACCGGCGGGCGATGGTTGAGTAGTACAGCGAGACCTCGCTCTGGCCGACCATTCGGGCAAGGGCGAACTCGGTGTCCCGAAAGCGCACGCTCCCAAAAAGCGAGTCCGACACCCGAACCCGAGTCCGCCACGGTCCGGAGAGCTTGACCCCAAGCTCTCCGAAAAGCCCGCTTTGCTTCGAGTCCAGCCCGCGTGTCCCGTTGAACGAGAGGCTCCAGGCTCCGCCCATGTCCACCGACGTTCCGACCCCGAGGCGGTGCTTGCCGTTCGCCAGCACGACGTTCGGTCCCAGCCCGGTGAGCTGCGGCTGCTGCGTGTAGTCGTAGGTCAGGCTCGTCCCGCCGAGAAACTGGCCCTTTTTCCGAATCGGCTGGTAGAGCGTCGAGGTTCCGAGCAGAGAAAGCCCCTGCCGCGAGAGCGTCCCGCCCCGCGTCCAGACCTGCCCCGCCGAGAGCGATTGGGTCAGTTTCAGCCCGCCGCCAAGTGGCACGGGGCGACTGAAGAGCCGTGCCCCGACGCTCCGCGTGTCGATTCGGGTCGCGCTGGTGCCGAAGAAGCGCTGCTGGCCCCACTCGGTGGTGAAACTGTACTGAAACGGCCCCTTCTTCGAGAGAGGCTTCGGGTCGGTCTCGGCAAAAACCTGAGTTCTAACGTCGCCCTGATTGCTGCTCGACGGCTGCGTGGGCGTCCCGGTGGAAAAGCGCTGCTGCCCGCCGGTCGCAAGCGCGTTCACCCGCCAGCCCGAGAAGCTCCGGGCGAGCTGACCGCTTCCAAACACGCTCTTTGCGCTGGGCGCGTCCACAAAAAAGCTGGCGTCGGTTTTTTCGCCAAGCTTCTGGTTGTGCTGCCAGCGCACTCCCCGGTCGGCGCGGGTCATTCCCAGCATCTGAAACGAGCCGGTGATCCCACTGCGCCCCGTGTAGCTATGGTCCAGGTCGAGGTTCCAGCCGGGCCGAAGCGAGTAGATCGACGAGCCGAACTGTGCCCCGCGCCGCAGGTGGAGCGCCCCGATTCCCGAGGGCCGAACATCGTAGTAAAGCGGCACATCGAACGCCAGCCCCTGCGGCCCCGCCCCGATGAGCTGCTCGCGAAACAAGGACTGCTGGTTCAGCCCCATGACGTGCACCGGGAGCTTCCCGGACTTCTGCCCCTGGACAAAAAGCGTCACTTTGCGAAGCTGGATCTGCCGTCCCGGTTCGATGGCTATGGAATCGGCGATCAGGGTCAAGCCCGGCGGAACCGTCTCTTCCTCGCCCTCGGCGTTCTTTCTGGTCTGATTGAACGGAGTGAACTCCCAGAGCCTGGCCGGGGGAAGCTCTTCCAGCGGGGTTTCCTGAAGCAGAGGCAGCTCGATCCGAACCGCGCCGCTTCCCCCCTCGCGCTGGGCGATGGCTTTGTTCTGAAGCAGCTCCAGACGAAGCCTGTCGTAGGTGCGTTTTTGCTCGCCTAATTTGAGCTGGACACCGCCTGCGGCCAGAACCGTGTTGGTCGATGTGTCGAGCTGGATCTGGTCCGCTTTCAAGGTCAGGCCGCGATAGCTCAGGGTCGCGCCGCCGTCCTCGCCGTCGGCGTAGACCAGGCGGCTACCCAGGCCCACGATTCCGACGGCGTACCCCAAAAACCGCTTGCCGCGCATTCGAAGCCAGTTGTTACCCGCCGAGACAAGATCGGCCTCGTTGGTGAACGTGACGCTGGTCGTGGACGGAACGGCGACGGCGGGCGGCTCCAGGTTCGCCGTGACCGTGGTGACGCCGGGCTGGTCCGGAGCGATCAGCACGACCCGCGCGACGCCGCCACGGGTGATCGCCGTCGCGCTCTCCAGACGACCGCCCCCGCCAGAGAGGGTGAAGCGCACCCCAAGCCCATCGGCGACGGTCGCGCCCCGGTCGTCGCGGATGGTCGCCAGCAGCATGACCCGACTACGGCCATCCGCGCGGACGAACGGACGCTCAGCTCGCAGCTCGACGGCGAGCAGTCCGGCACGAGCGACGGAAGCTGTGGTGAGACCGGCGAGCGTCAGGGCAAGAGAGAGAGCGGGTTTCATGGGTTTATAAAATGGCGATGCCCCGCCTGCACGGAGCAGAGCGGGGCATCGAAGTTCACGGCATCGGGCTTCAGCGCGTCGAGAAGAAGAGCACGCCAAGGCCGACCACGAAGCCGGGCAGCGCGTACTTTTCCAGCCGGGTGCGGTTCTTGACGACCTTGACCGCCTGGACGGGCACCTTCATCTCGGGGTAGAGCTGAGCGATTCCCTGCTCTGCGCCCGCATCGGCGGCGCGGACGATGGCGGAGCCTTCCTGGCGCGAGGGCGCGACATCGCCGGGAGCGACACCCGTCTGCTTGTTGGCGACGGTGTTGACCGCCACGCCGTCGGCAGTCGTGCTCCGGGTGAGGCTCAGGTTGAAGGTCGCGGTCTGGGTCTTGCCATCGTACTTGTAGTCGTCGATGATCGCGACGACGTACTCAGACGCTCCCGAGACCTCGGCCAGAGTGCGCGCCTTGCGAGGATCGTCGCCCGGCCCGGACGCGGCGTCCTCTGCCCGAATGCCCTTTTCATTCTCCTGCACGGCACGCTGGACACTGGGGAGGCTCTTGTCGTAGACCACGACCCCGAGTCCGAGACGACCGATGTACTTTCGTACGGCATCCGTGACGAGCTTCTGGGCCAGCTTTGCACTGGGGTTGTTCGCTGCGCCATCGACGTAAGCAGGGAAAACCAGCACGCTACCCGGCACCGCCTGTGCCTGGGCAACCCGTGGGGCGGCTCCAAAGACACATAACATCGCCGTTGCAACCGCGATTTTTCCGAGCAAGCTGCGCATATCCTTTGCGACTTTCATTGACTTGGTCAATTCCTTCCATGGTTCGCCCCTCCCAAGCATCGCTAGGAGGGGCAGACTTCTCTTAGCGCACTCTCAGCAGAGGGCGAGCGCCCCGAGCGGGATTCTCTCCCTCGCCATTGGCGACAACCTCGACGATATAGGAGCCTGCGGGCAGAGCAGCACCGGCGCTGTCCCGGCCATTCCAGCTCAGAAGCATCTCCTGGCCGCTGACAGCCGCGCGGCTGCTGGCAAGAACCTGGACCACGCGCCCGCTCTGCGTCACCACACGGGCGGTGATCGTTGCGTCCTGGCTGACGCGCACCGAGATGCTGCTCCCGGAGCGCGTGCTACGCGTCGAGAGCTGCGTGATGCGGAGCGGCTGGCTGGCCGCTACCTGCGCCGTGATCCGATAGCGGCTGGCAACTCCCTTGCGGAAGGTCACCGGCAGCGACGCGCTGGAGCGTAGCTGGATCGTGCGGCCACTCTGAAGATCGGTCAGGCTGAGCTGAACGCGGCGCGGGAGCTTCGAAACTTCCGGCCAGAGAACCGTCCCGGTGTCGTCCTTGTCGCTCAGAAGCTCCAGCTCCCAGGTCTTCTTACCGCCCGGTCCCTGAAGAAGCGACGCATAGCGAGTGTCGCTCCCCTCGCGAATCAGGCTTGCGTGGACATAGTCGGCTATCGGAGGCGGCTTGGGCCAGTTGCGCGAATCATCCGCCGAAGACACCCCGGACGAAACCCCGATGAACGTGACGTTGTCCTGGGCGCCGTCGCTACGCCGCACGACAAACTGCTGTCGCCAGTCGTTGTCGCGGTTGACAATCTTGCGGGTCGCAGGCTCCAGCTCCGAGTTGGTTGCCGAAAGCGGAGTCTGCTGCACCAGCGAGCCACGGGCCGACGGAGCGGTGAACTCAAGAAGCACACGCTGATTGGCGTACATCCAGTAGCCCTGCCAGGGTCGAAGCGGCCTGGTGAAGTTTTCCAGGAACTGGTAGGAACGCTCTGTCGGGCTGTAGAAGTAGACGCCGCCCCGAATCAAGCCGCTGTTGACAGCAGCCTGATAGGTCACTTTATCCAGCGCCGGGTTGTCCTGGTTGCGCAAAAGACGCAGGTAGTTGAGCGGGATGTCGTAGACGTAAGGGTTGGAGATCAAATTCCAGCCCTGCTCCAGCTGAATCCTGCTCGGCAGCGCCGTCTGGCTCGCGGGAGCTTGATTGGCGACAGGCCGCACTCCCTTGAGCAGGATGATCCGCTCATTGGGTGTCCCGCTACTTGGAATATTGGGCAAGAAGAAGTAGCCCCGTCCGGGCACCAGCTTGGTGGGCCGCTCGTAGGGCGGGAACTTGTTGGGACGCGTGTTGCCAACGTACTCCCAGATCACCAGGTTGTCCTGTCCCGCGACATTGGTATTCAGAACGGTCTCAGGGCGGGCGTTGTCGGAGAGGATCGGATCGTACTCAAACGGAATTCCGGTCATCTGAAAGACACGCGGCTTGTAGCTGAACACCGGAGGCGTCGGGATCTCGATGCTTCGGCTGATCGAGCGCGAGCGGGGCGTCGGCTCCAGGATATTGGTTGATACCTGATAGACCAGCGAACCGTAGCGCTCCCCGGTCGCTTCCACGAGCCAGGACGCAATCCCGTCGTCATCCGAGTCCACCAGACCCAGCCCTCGCGACGAAGAGACCGACTTCGAAGCAACGTCGCGCTGACCCGTAACGGGATCGATGGCAAAGCGCAACCCCTGCGGCAACGTCAGGCTCATCGTGACACCGTCGAGTCGGACGCCGAACTGCGGATTGGGGAGCTTCTGATTGTAGACGCTCGCAAAGATCCGAAACGCCTTCGGGTTCGTCGCGTCAGGCTCTGCCGCCGTCAGGAACTCGGAGCCGATCTCCGCGACACTCGGGTTGGTGCGCTTGTTGCTATCGAGCAAGGTCGAGCTGAGCGCCCCTGCCGTGTTGAACACCAGTGCGTCCGGGCCTTCCAGCCCCATCACAAAGTCTGGGGTAGCCCCACTTGCTACATCGCCTGTGCCGATTTGCTCGCTCGTCGAGCCGTTTCCAGCATACGCGACAACCGTCGCCGTACGACCAGGAGACACCGAGACCCGATAATAAGCCGCCGTTGCAATTCCGCTACGGAAGTAGTTAAGTCGGGCACCTCCTTCTGCGGGAGGGTCGAAACTACCAAAGGCCGTGGTATCGCCAGGCCAGAGTGTATCCGAGTCTGCAACAAATAATCGTGTCGGCAGGCTGGCATCCGCACCACGGAAGATCTGGCGCATTGCAAAAGAAGGTTCTGACGAGTTCGCAGCATCCCCACGCTTGTTGAGAATCGTCAGTTCCGACGGAACATTCTGCCCGACGAACTCGTTAACTCGATCCGACTCGCCAACGTACTGCTTAATCCCAGTACCAGGGTCGCGATAGTAGTAATCTTTAATACCAGAGACAAGTCCCGAAGAGCGTGCGTTAATATTCCAGCGCACATCGACGTTGTGCGTCGTCGAATCAAGGTTGATAATGGTCCACTCGAAACGGACCATCGACCGGCGCAGACGAACCGTCTGGCGTATTCGGATGTTGGTTGCAATGACGTACTCACTGATCAGTGCAGGACCATCATCCAGGGGACGAAAGTCTACCTGAGTCACAAGATCCGTTAGTGAAAACCCGAGGTTCCTTTGAGTAGTATCGTTGCCATCGATTCGTGTGCGAACATACGCAGGCCACTCACTGATGACTGTCGTATGGCTATCCGGGTAGGGAGCACCAAGACCACCTTTGTAGCTGTACCCACACAAGTTGATTTCGTTATCACGGCCCGAGGAACGAGCACCCCCGGTATTCCCAAAAGCGATACGTCCGGCCAGAGGCAAGGTACCAGCACCAAAGCTACCTCGGTCTCCCACGTTGCAGAACACATACTCGTTCTTGATAATCCCCCACTGAGGTGGCGGAGCAGTGCTAGCTCCTCCAGGATCAATCGCACCAGGGATTCCGATATCTCCACCTGGAAAGGACTCAAGTGAGCCGCTCGTACCTGCTTGAGCACTCCCCGGCAACGTTGCGACGAGCAGTGCAAGAGCCAAGGTAGCCCCCAGAGGTTGCAGCAGCCTATTTGTTTTTGGTTTCGTGGCGGAAGACGCCATAGAAAGTTCCCTCACTCCTTGAATCTGATGCCGGGCGACCCTCTTGCGAGAGCCGCCCGACAAGGTTGTTAACGTAGGTGCTGAACCGTGCGCGTCAGCCGAACCGACGAACCGTCACCGGCGCGGGCCGTGATGTCCATGATGTACGCTCCTGCCGGAAGAGAGCCGCCGTCCTGGGCGCGTCCACTCCAGCGTAGGGTTGTCTCCTTGCCTGCCTGAGCGCGCGTCGCCCCCACCAGGGTCGAGACCGACTTGCCTGAGAGCGTCCGGACGACTCCGACGACCTCTGCATCCTGGCTGAGCGTGAAGCGAACCGAAGTCCCCTTCTGCGCTCGCGTCCCACCCTCGGTGCTGACGCTACGGAAGAGCAAGGCTCCCCCGCTTGCCTGCGGCTCCAGAGCGATCTGGAAGTAGCGGGTGGTCCCGGCCTCGCCAGAGCGATACCGATACGACGCTCGCCCCTGCATCGGAACAAGCTGACCGGTCGCTTCATCCCGAAGTGTCACTTTGTAGCGACGAGGCACGAAGCGCAGCCCTTCCCAGGTCAGCGTCACGTCGGAGTTCGAACGATCCGACGACACTGCCGCACGCCATTCCTGAGGCTCGTTTCGGCTCGAATCCCGAAGATCGAAGGCCAACGAGCGTGTCGCGGTGCCTGTCTTCTGCTCGAAACGAACATAGGCATGGCCCGAACCTGCCGGTGGCTTGACGATGTCCAGGCGATCTTCGGTATCCGAAGCCCCCTGAATCTGACCGAAGTAGTTCTGACCATCCTGGTCGCCAGCGACAGAAGCGATCAGGCGTGCGGCCCAACCCTCGCCCCGAACCGGCTTACCAGCGGCACGACTGCCCACGGCCTGGCTCGGCGGCACGATGATCGTCGCGTCGCGCAGTGCCCGCACCCAGTACGCGTTGAACGGCTTCAAGACGCCGTCCGGCGCAATGGCATAGACATAGTCGCGACGCTCTGCATCGTAACCGACCAGGGCCGGGCTGATCGTCCCGTTGGAAATCGCTTCGGCCAGCGAGTAGTTGACGCCATCGACCTGCACCGTCACAGAACTCCACTCGACCGGGAACGTGAACGGAGCACCGACCATGTTCCAACCACCACCCGAGGCGAAGATTCGAATCGCCACAGCGTTCGACGCTTCGATACCGGACGCATCGGCACGCCCCGCCGTCAGGCGCAACGTATCAATGGAGGTCCCACTACCCGCAACGTCCAGCCAGTAGCCCACACCAATAGGCGCGATGGAGCGGTTCGGGTCCGCAATGTCGTAGGTGAGCGGGCCGCTCGTGGCCGATCCCATGACGAATCGTGCCGAAGGATCGGCAACACTACCGTTAGAGCGATAGCGAGCGTAGTCTTCCTGGCTCGGGAGACGGAGCGGGTTATACCGCGCCAGACTGAAGCTGGACGCCGTCCCTAAAAGAAGTTGCTCTTTAGTGAGCGTACTGGGCGTTCCCGCTGCAAGCTCCGCCATGTACGGCATCGCAAACATGGAACGTCCCGCAGGGATATCTCTTCGACCGACTGTAATAAACTGCGTTCCCTGGATCGTTGCACCAACTCGGTAGACAATCTTGTACTGTGATCCTGGAGTTAGAGTGTAATCAGGAAGCTTAACCCCAACATCGGCGGGCCGCAGCGACGGATCGTCGGCTTTGCTCGGTACATCGATGGTGTACGTAGTCGTCTTTCGCTCTCCAGGACGTGCAGTACCTCCGGGGATCAAAAAGTCACGTCCGCCCTGGAAGTTCTTCAGCACAACGGGATCACCTACCCGGTAGATGTCAATATTGACATCAGACTGACGAACCTGCTTGCCCGTCAGTGCAGCGGTTCCTGCGATCATGTTCACTGCACCAAAGAGCTGTGCCTTAATCGACAGCGGAGAGAGATAGGTTGTGCCGCGATCTATCGTCGCAGACGACGCGGGTGTAACCGCAGGGGTCGGATTGACAGCAAGCCTCAATGCCGAATAAGCATCGATGATCCCGACGCCATAGTGCTTGGGATCACGTCCGCCGGGCGGCGT
Organism: Armatimonadota bacterium; assembly: GCA_031363095.1. GTDB lineage: Bacteria > Armatimonadota > Armatimonadia > Armatimonadales > Armatimonadaceae > JANLTX01. The sequence continues at coordinate 38,015 of JANLTX010000114.1, forward strand.
CTGGGCAGTGGTCGTGAGAATGCTACGAATCTCAGCTTCGGAAGTCACTCCAGCAGCCACCAGAAGCGTTACGACACCGGCCACATGAGGACACGCCATCGAGGTTCCCTGGATCGAATAATAGCCACCTGCCGCTGCCCCAACGATTTCACTGCCTGCAATCGGCACCGTGGACCAGACGTCGTTGGGCCCGCCCTCTGCTCCCTCGCCGCCAGGAGCGGCGATAAAGAGATTCCCACCATAGTTGGAGAAGCCTGTGATCTGTCGGTTTCGGTTGAGGGCAGAGACTTTGAGCACACCGACTACGTCTGCCGGATAGGTCTTGATCACGCCATCGTTATCGCGTCCGATACCCTGATCATCCCCATTTCCAGCGGCGACAACGACGATGGTGCCACGCTCGCGTGCATAGGCTACAGCATCCACCCAGACCTGTGGTGGTCCTGCATTGGAGTCACCGCCGAGGCTAAGGTTAACCACTTTACAGCCTTGATCGACACAGTGCTTCAACCCACTTGACGTGATGTCAGATGAAGAGCCACCCGTATCGAAAACCTTGGCGCTAACGAGATCGACGCCGACACCATTCTTTTCCCAACCCGCCACTCCAGCCACACCGACTCCGTTGTTGCTGGAGGCGGCAATTGTCCCTGCGACATGGGTGCCGTGGCCGATCTTATCCTGATTCGTACCAGCACCGGTCAGATCTCTCTGATTGATAACGCGGCTACGTCCATTAATTTGAAAGTCAGGATGCCCTGCATCGATTCCACTATCCACCACACCAACACGGATACGCGTCTTGGCATCGCCGTCCTGGATCGCCCAGGCTTCCGGCATACGAATCATCTCGTAATGCCATTTCTGGTCTGTGTATCGAGGATCTTGCGGCAGAGTAGTCGTGTTAGCCTGTGCAGGATACTCCATGACGTTCGGCTCAACATACTCAACCAGAGGCTCTTGACGTAGTTCAGAAATAGTCTGCTCTAATTTCGGAGAGAGAGGCTCTTCCTGAATCGTTGTATCCCGGTCTGTCCGCCCGAAGACGTGCCAACCAGGGATCGCGACCTCACGTAGTAGGACGCAGCTGTGGCGACTGGCAAGCGCCTGGACAGTGCTTGTCGAAGTTCCTTGTGGGAGACGAACCAGAACCTGTCCTGGTGCGACCCGCATTCGCCCGGTCTGTGCCAAGGAGACTGCTGCCAGAACCAGGCTGAGCAAAACGCTCGCGATTATTGCTTGAAGAGCCTTCTTCATCATGTCTTTCCGTCAAAAATCAAAGGAGATCGGGAAGGCAGACCAGCTACCTTCCCTAACTCCTGCCGTCCGCTTACGGGTTCGTGGGAACTCCGGGCGGTGGCGGTGGTGTCTCGCTCTTCGCAAAGGAAGCACCATCCTGCGAATAGATGTAGTTGTCCCCGTTGGGCGTATCTTTGCCCGTCGGGCCGGGATCGTCGTTGGAGTTTCTGGCTCCCACGCGGAAGTAGATCCGATCCCCTGAGCGCAGGCTTTTGAAGTCCTCCGTCAGGTCGTACGACTCGGTTGTCGTCGGGGTGCTGGAGAACGCCTGGAAGAACGGTCCGCGCTGGAACTTCTTGCGGAAGCTCGGATCGGAGGCAAACTCGGTAACGTACTGAGTCGCTCCCTGGACCGTCTGGTAGGTGATCCCAACATCTCGAAGCTGGCGAATCGCCTGGCTGTTGATAACGCCGGGACGTGCTACCGGAGTAGACGCACCGCTGTTAGCCGTGACATTGCTCTCTTGATAGTAGATCTGGCTCCCAGCCGTACCACCACCAGCACCGCCGCCGCCGCCAGCGCCGCCACCGACGCCGCCGCCGACTCCACCACCAGCGCCGCCGCCACCGATACCGCCGCCGCCAGCACCACCGCCGACTCCACCACCAGCGCCACCCGTCGTGCCGGACTGGGCAGCAAGGTTTGCCGCCAGCTTCCGGAACAGAACACTAACCGTGTAGCGATTGGTCACGCCGACAGGCAGAGGTGCCGGAAACGCCGAGACGAGCTGGATCGAAATGGGATCGTTGGCTCCCGCCGTGGTCGTTCCCGCTGTAGTCGTACCAGCAGTCGTGCCCGCCGTCGTTCCAGCGGTCGTCGTTCCAGCGGTCGTCGTCCCTGCTGTGGTTGTTCCTGCGGTCGTCGTGCCCGCCGTCGTACCGGCAGTCGTTGTGCCGTTCCCGGAGTTGCCGCTACCGTTAATGGCACCCTGCGGAGAACCACTACCGAAGACGATCTGGTTGTAGCTGACCGTTCCACCGATGAACGGACCATCGACGAAGATGCGCCGGTTACGCGGCGACACCCCGATGAGCTGACCGTTGCGGTAGATGTGATACTCGATGATGTTCAGCTCGGACACGTCCTGCGCAGGCTTCCAGGAAATCTCGACACGCGCCGCCGTCGGATCGCCCGAGGTCGTGTTGTCGCCTGCTGCATAGGCCCGTGCCGTCACTCCGACGACGCCTGCTCCGGCGTTGCTGGAGGTCGTTCGTGTCAGGAAGCTGAGCAGCATCGCCGCTCCGACGATCCCGACAACCGTGCTCAGGATGCTCTTCGGCTTCCCCTTGCCAGGACGATAGATACCGACGTCAGGCAGCTTTGTGCGAACCCAATCGCCGTTGACCAGCTTGACATCGGGTGTCGAGAAGACATAGACAGCCTTGTCTTCCGGCTTGATCCCTCGTCCCCAGTCGCTGATCGTCGCCAGGGAGTCTCCGGCCTGAACCGAGGAGATACGAACCCGAGCAACCTTATCTTTGCCGCGCAGAATCACCATCTCCATGCCAACCTGCATACCGTCCTGGGCACCCCGGTTCATCTGTACAGAGCGGTTACTGTTGACAATGAGAATCGTCGCATCCGGGATGCGGCGCTCGTTGATCGTTTTTACGGCGCTGTAGGCGGCGTCATTGATCGCCTGATTGATCAGCGCTTCGTCATCGGACGCGGCTGCACCCGAAGACACCGGAGAGAATCCAGTGTCGATGGCTCCATTGATGAACTCGCCTGACGCGATATCCACCAGACGAACCGAGAGAGTTACCTTGGCGCGGCGCGGCGATTCGGTGAAGACGACGTTGTTGATATCCCCCGTCAGGGCGAAATCGACGCTCATCGTATTTCCGATACGCTGCACCCCATTGACCGTCAGCGGGAGCGACAGCCCCTGCTCTTGAAGCGCCTGGTTAACCTCGGATCGCGGACGTACATCGTACTGACCCGAGCGTGCCATCTCCAGTGCCACTGCATCTGTGGCATTGCGCCCCAGAATACTACTGGCCCGAACCGTCGGCAACACTCCAAAGTCCAGTGCGATGACTGACTTCAAGCGGCTCAACTGTGCCTGTGCGGGGCGTGGTGCCGCCAGCACAAGCAAGGGAACCACCAGAGCCATCATCAGCCATCCGCTGAGCTGGCGTTCCATTTTCCCAAGTATCCAGTGTCTCAACGCGTTGTTCCTCCGTACCACATTCTTTCGTTGCAAGGCTGCTTTCTCCTTGCAGCAATCTTGGTCGGTCTGAGCGACAGACCGTACATTCGACATCTCTGCTCCGGTTCCCTCCTGAGTCTTTCGACCCGGAAGGGAACCATCGCATTCATTCTTAATTTTAGCGAACCTTGGTGAGGGGCAGTTGCACCCGAACCGGCGGCTCGCCGCTTCCATCTCGTGCCGAGATGGTCACTACATAGGGACCGGCAGGTAGTGGGCCACCCTGCTGACCACGGCCATCCCAGAAGACGCCAGTCTCTCCACCCGCCGCCGCTCGACTCTCAAGGCGTCGCAGCGTCCGACCGGTAAGGGTCTGGATCTCAACCAGAACATCGGCTTCCTGAGTGGCAGTGAACGAGAACCGATAGCCACTCTGCGCCCCACGTGTCCCACCGACCGTCGCGACACGTGTCGCAACAATCGCCAACGGAGCCGTCCGAACAGGGCCGACATCCACGCGGAACCGATGCACGCTACCCTGCGTCGCCGCAAACCGGTAGCTTGCCGTCCCGCGCAGACTGGCCTTCCGGCCCGTCGCGACATCCACCAGGACCGGCTGAACTCCACGGGGCAGCCGATTGATACTCGGCCAGTAGAGAGTCACCTCGCCATCGCGCGGTGCCTGGACCGTGAAGTCCCAGCTCTTCTTGCCGCCCGGCGCACGGATCTGATCCGCAAACCCGACTGCACGACCGGTTGCATCCGTCCCCCCAAGCTCCAGCCGGAGCGAGGGAAGCTGGGTGATCATCGGCGGCTTCTCATTGTCGTACTGGTTGTCGTAGCCATCCCGAGCATCCCGAGCCACACCAAGCGTGTTGTCGGAGTCGAGCAGGTTACCCTGGCGCGCAGCGATCTGGAGTCGCCAGTCCGAGGCATCGCGGCTCAGAATCTGCCGTGGGGTAATCGCCTCCGACTCCGCACGAGTCAGCGTCTTGGCGGGCAACGAGCGAGTCGCTCGCGACACCGGGTAGCTGTAGATCAGCTTCAGCGGACGCGTCGTGCTGTTGCGGAACCAGTAGCCCAGCCACGGCTTGATCAGCGTGGTCTGGATGTACTGGCTGCCGTTCTCAGAACCCGTGTAGCCAAAGACTGTGGACTTCACCAGGCCGTCGCGAACGGCTTGCGCCATCGAGACAGGGGCGCCTGCGCCATCCTGGACCTGAATGTCCACGTTGACGTCCAGCTCAGGAGCGAGCTGGCTCAGGCTGACCCGGTTTGCAAACGGGTGACCGATCAGGTTCCAGCCCGGTGCCAGGTTCAGCGTGAACGACGTGCTGGTCACGTTGACACCCTGACGTGCCACCGAAGAAACTCCTCCGAAGCGGACAAAGTAGCCCTTGCCTACAACGATGGGAACGTCGCTCCCGATCTTGTACTCGACACCCGTCCAGTCGGCCACACGGAACTGACCGAAGATCGCCGTGTCGTTGCCGTCGATGACGCCGTCACCGTTGTTGTCCGCACCGGCTCCCAGGCCGAAGATCGAAAACGGAGCGTTCGGACTGTAGATGCCCGAGTAGTCGAAGGGCACGGACAGAAGCTGGACACCACTACCGAAGATACGTGGCGGCTCCATCCGTACAATCGACCCGATTCGCGTTACCGTACTGCTGACAACGGTGATCCGTACCTGAACCGGATTGCTGGCCAGACCGTCTTTTTCGTAGCGGACGATGTAGTCACCAATCGGAACATTGGGCACTGCGATGTCGAAGTTGTAGGAAAACCCGGTCGAATCCGTTGTCGCCGTGGCCGTCGTCGTGGCCTCCGCTGTGGACGTCGTCTCTTCCGTACCATCTGGCTTTAAGAAGAACAGCTTGACCTTGACGCCATCGAGCGGTCCGCCCGTCGCCCGGTTCACGAGACCTCGAACGCCACCACCGGGCACTTTCGAGAGCAGATGATCCGGAAGAGTCACGGTTCCCGTTCCACCGATGGTTCGGTCGAAGAACTCGCTACCGTAACCACGCGCCGCCGCCGTAATCCGGTAGTTTCCTGCCGGAATGTCCAGGCTCGACGGCGTTGTCACCGTACGAAGCTGGTAGCGACCATCGGCTCCAGTCTGCGCCGTCGCGATGACAGCACCACTGGCGATGTCGGTAGCCGCAACGTCTGCCAGGTTGATCGGCAGGCTTGTCGCTCTGTCCAGAACGCGCCCGACGATCTTCTGAGAGCCACCCTGGAGCTTGAAGTCGATCTGCGACGCCACGCTCTCCTGAATCTTCAGGCGAATCCCGGTACCTGTCGTCGCCGGAACCAGAACGGCACCGGTGCCCAGAATCACATTGTCCTGTGGGTTCGATGTCACCCGGAGGCTTCCGTAGATATTGTTGTACCGAGGATTGTCGATCTCCGCGCCGCTCTCATCGAGCGTCTTGGGCCAGTTGACGAAGACCTCGTACTCGCCGATCAGCAAATCGGGGAACGTGTACGCACCGGCAGGCGAGATCGGAGTCGAGGGCTGCGAGATCGCGTTGAAGGCCACCAGCTTGCCGTCGGGGTTGAGCCGACGAAGCTGCACTTCGACACCAACGAGTCCATTGCCAGCCTCGTCCGTCACACCCCCGTTGCGGTTACCAATGGGTGTCGGCGGGCGGCTCTCCAGCCGACCTGGTGCGGCTCGCTTCAGACGCAGCAGAATGCGCCCGATGGCACCGCCCTGCGTCGTGACGAACTGAACCTGCTGGGTGTAGAAGCCCGGCGAGAACCCGAAGACAAAGTAGAGATCTGGCTCCAGCCCGACCATGGTGAAGCTGCCACTACCATCGGTGATCGCCGTACCCGCAGCCTTGATCTGCTGACCGCCACCGTTCACCAGGTTGTCGGAGCCGCGCATGGCACGCACCAGGGCACCGACGACCGGCGAGCCTTGCTCATCGATCAAGCGTCCTGTGATGGTTCCGGTTCGGAGACCGCCCGTGACGTTGCCCATGATCTCGGCACGTCGTCCCCGGTTGGCAATCAACAGAGGCTGACCAGTTCCCGGAGGAGTCCAGGTGTACCAGCTATGCCCGAGGCTCTCCAGTCCAAGCGGAAAGTAGACAGAGGCTCCCCCATTGGTGAAGTCCGTCCGGAGCATCTGCGACGTTCCGTAGGTGAACTCGGCTCTGGCGCGCGTCGTTCCCGACGCCGTCCCCAGCCGAGCATCGTCGATGTAGGTAAAGCTCGGGTCGGACGTTGCACTACCGTCGGCCTGAACCGCTGCGTCCTCACCCGCCAGCGGATCACGCTTGGAAACACTGGTTGTGGAGGGCGCGGAGTAAGGAGAGTCCCCCCCTGTCCAGCCACCATAGGCACGCTGAACACCGAACGTTCCGTCTGCACGAATAAACGGGTCTTTGGTGATCTGCGTAACCAACGTGGAAGCGAGAGTAAACGGCTGGATCGAGAACGTCCCGCTCACATAGTCACGGTTGAACGCCGCGTTCAGCGTCCCCGTGTAGAACGAGTTGGACTGCGTTCCGTTGCCTGAGAGCGCAAAGCCGACATCGGCACCGGAGACGAAGAGTCGTCCCCCATTCTGGACGTAGCGAGAAAGCTTCTGCTGAGTCACCAGATCGACGAGCGATCCTGCGCCGGTAAAGTTCAAACCGGAGAACGGAGCGGCCCAGACAACCACGCGGTTGTAGACGATCACGTCACGCGGCGTACTTTCCCCCGAGGCGACGTCCGCCGGGGCGACCGTCCGCCGAGGAAGATACGAGTCCAGAACGATGTCTGGCACCGGGCCACGGCAGAGCGTCCGCCAGATGCTGTAGCGTCCTGTAATCGGCAGAGCATAGGTCGCCCCGTTGCGCTCACCCGGCAACGACGGATCGAAATCAATTGTCTCGTCGAGGTAGGAAGCGACGCCCAGCGGGTTTGGCACCGACGGATTTCCGACAACATTACCGTAGAGCCGACTTCGCCCAGATGGGCTTGTCGGAGGACTTCCCACAGTTACAGTGAACGGCCCCCAGGCAGCCCAGCGGCGTGGAGGCGTCGGGACAGTCGTTGTTCCCGGCGGAGCAGGTGCGACAGCACCGGCAAAACTGGCAGAGCTGGGGTTTGGTCCTTGCTCGCCCGGATAGCGCGACGGATCGGGGTCGGTGTAGTACGACTCGGCTCCAAAGTTATTGTTCGCAAAGTTGGTGACACCGTTCGCTCCTCGCGAGGAAGCGTCGCCACCGAAGCGCGAGTTGAAGAACTTCTGCCCGAGCATGTAATCGGAGATGAACAGGATGTCCTGCTCACGCGGGTTGAACCCGACCGCTGTCGAGAAGCCCCAGATATTGTCGTAGATGATCCAGTTGCTGCGCTGACCAACATTGAACGGGTTGACGGCCTTGTCATAGAGAATGACATCGACATACCAGTCCGACGGATCGGTTGGCAGGACAACACTGGCTCCGTAGAGAACGCCCCCCTGGCCGTCCGAAGGCTGATCGGGCAGCCGGTTGAGCTTCACCCAGCAGTTGGGCGTCCCGAAACGACCGTCCAGAGGCCGATTGTTCCCTCCTGAGAAAGCAGTGGCATCAAAGAGTCCCGCTTCGTAGATATCGCCAGCGGGCTTGCCGACAATATCCTCGCTGAAGAAGTGGCTGTGATAGTTGTTATTGCGATCCACAACCTGCGCTTCGTACTCTGTCCCAACCTGATCAAGCAGAGGGGCACCGCTGACAGCAGGTATACCCTCAGGAGTGCGCGCAAAAATCAGCGAAGTAAAGCCACCACCGGGATTGGCTTCCCTGAAGGCAAAGGGTTCACTAAAGCGCCCAAACGGAAAGAACGTGGTGTATTCTTTGTGCTCTCGCGGGTTCGAGCTGCCCTGGGTCTGCGACTGGAACAGGGAGTTCGGGTTCTTGAACTGAACATAGGCCGCGCCACCCGCCGGGTCGGCATCGTCGCGCAGGCCCGCCTCGCGGTCTTCGATGCGCACCGTGAAGAACGCCGTCGCGCCGGGCGCAAGGCCGTCTTCGCGGGTGCGGAGCGACTGACCGGCGTTGTAGGTCGGCCCCAGATTGATGTGGACGATCTCGCCCGTCACCGAGTTGGTGTTGTAGCGAATCAGCGACGGCGCGTTGAGGTCCAGAAGCGAGGCGACATAGAGATCGTTCTGCGAAGGAGTCCCGGTGAACCCTTCGCCAAAGCTGTTGGTGCGAAGTCCGCCGGTTCTGTCGGACTGAAAGCCTATCTTCGCCAGGCTGATAAACGGCGACCAGGTCGGGTATTCATCGTCGTAGAGGTTGCCCGGATCGCTCGTGTCCAGCTTGACGGTCTGCGCCTGGTTCGTCTCCGCCAGCAGGGTATTTCCCCGGTCGGCAGATATCTGAACCATGTAGACATCTTTCTGACCGGTGGTTCCCACCGTAAACACCCCACCCGTGAGGATGCGGTCACTGGCAAACGAGAGCCAGAGGTTCGCGCCTCCTCCGTTGGTATAGGGGTTCTGACGCGTCCCGGACCAGGCGGGCTGAACGTTGTTGACGACAGGCGCACCGACGAAGCGGTTGGTGAACTGCTGGACAGCCCCACCGGAGGTGGGCATCAAGAAGATGTTTCTCGTCGCGGCGACACTGATAGCCGCCGCCGGGCTTCCCGAGTACGACGTACCCGCCGTGGTCGGGGTCGCATTCGAGTCAAAGGCAACCGTCCGGCCATCGGGAGAGACGGTCGGGTTCTCTTCGCTCGCGGTGCCGCCCGTGAGCTGGCTGAACTGAAAGCTCAGCAGGTTGACCTTATAAAGATGGAAAACCGTATCGCCCTGAAGCTGCGCCGGGAAGATAAGCTCAAGCGCCCCCGTCCAGGCGGGTCGTCCGATCTTGACGAACGCGCGCCCGCTGGCGTTTGCCGGGAATGTCCGCCCCTCGGTGATCGCAATCACATTGGACGGACCGCCAGGGCCAACGTCGATGGTTTGATTGACCGCAGGAACCAGCGCCACATAGAGCTGGGAGTTTCCTGTTCCTGCCGCCGCCTTTGTGTAGGCGACGCGGACGCCACCGCTATCGACGACCGGGTAGAAGTGATCCTGACCGGCCTCGGCGCTCAGCGGCGCGGAGATTCCGTTGCCCGGCAGAGTTCCGTTGTTGACCGCGCCTGCCGCAACCCGGAAAAGCTGATAGCCCCCCGTGGTCGGCTTGCCCGAATAAAGCAGATACTGCTCGTCGGTGGTCCAGAAGGGATGAAGCTGGTCGTTCGTGGGCGTCGGCGTCAGATCGACTACCTGCTCGATGACGTTGACACCGTTCGTCCCGCCGACCTGGACGCGGGTGGGTTTCCCGGTCTTCTTGTCGCGCTGAACCTGGGTGACGCCGTCGCCGGGGAAGATACGCCGGGTGACATCTGCGGGAAGGAAGCGCGCATCGCCCAGCGCTGGAAAGCGCTTCAGCGGGACGGCACTGGAGCCGGTCCGCTGGCGCAGGCTACGCTGCTCTATCGCGCTCTTCGCATCGCGCTGGGCGACGGCACTACCCGCCAGGCCAGCAACGACTGTCAAGAACATCGCAAGTGCGCCGAAGCGCTGCATTTTAGGCACGAACATCAAAGTGGAATCAACCTCCTCGACCAGCCCACGCCATCCCGTCGTGGGTCGCAACCGACAGACACCTGAAAATCGGGGGAACGCCCTGCGTCCCTCGCCCGTTACTACTGATGAGCCTCGCCCGAGAAACAACTTGCTTCCCTTCAGCGCATCCCTGCGCCAGGCGATCCTGCATCTCCGCATTTTTTGAAGAAATTGAGCCATGTATTGTTCTGCGCCCCTCGCCAAACACACAGGCACGGGCGATTATAACACGACGCCAGAAGCTACGGCAAGGCAGCCCCCGGTCGTTTCCCCTGATTCACCATCGCCGTGTCTTCTTCCTCCCACTGTGCCCAGGTTTTTCTTTCGAGCCGCCGATACTGCTTCCAGACCTCCGGCGCATCCTCAGGAACCTGCGTCACCGCTTCAATCGGACAGGGCAGCCACTCGGTGTGTCCGAAGAGCCGACAGATCGTCGGACGCACGGGATAGATCGAACACTCCCCGCGCTCCAGATCGCGGAAGCGACAGTACGTCACCTCCGCACCCGTCTCTTCTGCACCTGGCCAGGGCTGAGTCTTTGTCTGCCCCCGCACCCGCTCCGTCTCTTCGTAGGGACGAATCGCCAGATACTCCCGCACCAGATTCCATTCCTGGTGGGTGACTCCGAAGCCGTCGATGCATCGTCCGCCGCAGCCATCGCAGCCATCGCACACCGAAAGCTCCATCCGAGCCGTCAGGTCGTTGCGGCGCTCCAGGAAGCGCTCCCAGTCACTCTGTCCGGTCAGTGGCGTCGGCACGGCGCATTGTAACATGCCCGACCGTGCCGCCTTAGACCCGTACTTCGCACAGACCCTTCAAAAATTGTTTTTAGTGGCCGCGCTCGATGTAGGCATAGACTCTGCGGCAGATCGTGCCTAAGAGATGGCTCAGCGCGGCTTCACGGTCGCCGTCGAAGTCGATCTGGATCAGCTCGCGGTACGGGCGCTCGGTCTCGCCGACCCGGTAGGTGGCCAGCTCGCGCGGAAGTTTCACAGGAGTCCCACTGATTTCTTCCTGGACGCTGACCTGCGTCTCGAACCAGTGACGGGTCTCCAGGGATTCCTCGCTGTAGGAAAGCGTGACGAGATAGTCCTTGCCGTCCTGGACCGTTGTGTAGCGGCGTCTCACCTGAATCATCAAGATAATTGTAGCATGCGTTTGACAGGTGTGCCCCCTCCGTCTATAATGGCCCCAACGTCATGACAGTACGACTCGGTTTACTTGTGGGTGCGACGCTGCTCGCACTCTCTCCACTCACGGCGCGGGCGCAGGGAAGCGGTCCGCTTCTCATTCGAGCCAAACTGGGACAGCTCCAGATCAGCGACACCAGTACCAAGAACCTGGTAGGGTCCAACCACACCGGGTTTGAGGTGGACTTCGGCTCCAAAGCCTCGGGCGGAAACTCGTTTCTGACCGTCGGCTACTTCGAGAAGCGCCAGAACGGACGCTATCTACGCTCGATCCCGATCACCATCACCAACCTGGGTCAGGGACCGATTCCGTTCGCCGGTCTGTACACCACCAGTGGCATCGGGGCATACCTGCTCGCGACCAATGGGGCGTCCAAAACCCAGTTCGGCGGGTTCTACGGGGTCGGAATACGGCTCGGCGGCGGGCTGTTTGCAGAGGCCAAGTATCATCAGATCAATGGCGACATCAGTGGGCTGAATCCCAACGGTCTCGGGATTCTCATCGGAAAACAGTTTTAGGAAACTCTCAGAGGAGGCTTGTATTGAAAGGAATCTTACGGATCGCGGCTCTGTGCGGGCTTGCGACAACCATCCTGACGTGCGGAATCGCTCAGGCACAGACGGAGCGTCGCTTCACGGTGAACTCGACGTCGGTGAAAGCGGGTCTGTTCATGCCCTCGGGCAAGGAAGCGCGCAACGGAGGAGGTCGCCAGATCTTCCTACTGGAGGCGGACTACGTCGCCCAGTATCTTCCCGAGCGTGCCCAGACCAACGTCGTGAGCATCGGCTACATCGAGAAGGGCGGACTTCGGCTGATCCCGATGACCCTCAATCAGCTCTTTCACGATAACAAAGGCAGAACTCGCTACGATGTCTACTACGGCTACGGCCTCGGTATCTACTCGGCGCGGCTGAGCACCCTGGATACCTCCAACGGCTCGAAGCTCCTGCTGGGCGGTGCCCTGACCGCAGGCTGGAACATCAACGAGAAGTCGTTCCTGGAGGCCAAGTACCACTTGCTCTTCAGCTACAACAAGAGAGATGTCGGCGGCCTGGCCCTGATGTACGGCAAGCGTTTTTAGTCTCCCCCGGCCCCAATAATGGGGAGACAATTAAGCCCCGGTGCCTCCGCACCGGGGCTTTTTTCGTGCCAGAGCAAAAGCAAGGCCGCAGCGACGACCCCCGAGTCGTTAAAAAGCCACGCCGCGCCCGTGCCCGCCAGCAGCGCGGGCGATTTTTTTTGTTTCCAGAGCAACGCTCCCTGCACCAGAAGTAGTAGCGCCCACGGACTCGTCAGGGTGAGGTGAGCGTTCATCGCCAGCTTGCGTGCAAAAACCGCCCCGCGTCCTTCGCTCCCACTCGCCGCCGCCCGCCCGAGATGCGTCTGCGCCGAGCTTCTTACTAAAAAGAAAATCGCGCCGAGTGCAACCGTGCCAAGAACCAAAGCGCCCCAGACCCGCCGCTCTTTTTTGACTTGCAGAAAAGCCGAGACGGAAAAGCCGATCAGACTTGCCAGAAAGCACCCGAAGTTCGCTCCGAGAGTCGGTGCGCCCAGCAAGGTCGCCGTGGCGACACCTAAAACTGCCGTCGTGAGCAAGTCTCCGGCTCCGGCGACCAGCGCCGCCCCGATCAGATACCCGCCCGCCTCGTTGCCGATCCCGTAGAATCGCGCGGCCTCCAGCGGCGAGTACGACAGCGGCGTCCGCGCCGAGACCCACCCGCCCAGAAGCACATCGAGCGCCAACAGAAGCACCGTCGCCCACGCCAACCCCTTCGCCCAAAACCTTGACCGAGGAACGAGGGAGACGGCGGAGGCACGACGCCCCATAGCCGGACGATTTTCGTCCTGGTTTCGGTTTAGGGCGAAAATTCCCGCAAAGAGCGCCGCACCGAGGTAAATCCAGCCGTCGCGGACGCCGAAGATCGGGACGAGCAACAAGCCCAGCGGAAACGCCATGACAAACGACGCGGCCCAGGTCCAGCGTCGCCACGCACCGAGCGCGAGCAGCGCCGCCAGCGCCCACGGGACGAATTTCAAAAACCGCATCGCCCGGTGTTGCGCGTCCCAGGTCGCGGCGTTTTTTTCCAGCACGGACGCCTCGCCCGGCACCATTCGGAGCGCCTGCCCGGCTCCGATGGGCTTGCCTGCCAGCGTGGTTGCCAGGTCGGTCGCGGCGATCAGACCGGGCTGATTCCCTGTGGACGGCGATGTCAGTAGGCCGCTCGGGAGCTTGGGCGAGAAAAACACGACGGGCACGAGCGCTGATTTTGTGGGATTGGAGGGCGTCCCGATCAGAAGCGTCGGTTCGGCTTCAAGCTTTGGGGGCAAGTTCAACGTCGCAATCGGGCCGCGCCAGCGCGGCGCACTTTTGGGAACCGGGCTGCGGCTGCCGGTGCGAATCACATCTTCCAGGTTCCACGTCTCGCCGACGCGTCCGGCCCGCGAGGGCATGACTCCCAAAAGCCCGCCTGCACGTCGTGCTTCGCTCAGGGTCAGCTCGGCGACGAGATACACGCGGACGTTGGGATGGGGCAGAACCGGCGGGCCTTGCGAAAATAGGCTTTGCCACCACCCGGCCAGCACGACCAGCAGCAGTGTCAGCAGCGCCAGCGAGCGGTTGAGTTTCACCGAGCAGCCTCTTCCCAGACCGCGCGGGTCTTCTTTTGCATGGTTTTTGCATCGAACACGCTCTCGGCGCGTTTTCTTCCGGCCTCGCCCATGGCTTTTCGGCGCTCGGGGTTATCCAGCAAGGTTTGGAGAGCGATTTTCAGCGCCTCGGGGTCTTCGGAAGTAAATAAAAGCCCAGTCTCGCCGTCGAGGATCACTTCGGGCAGCCCGCCGACGCGGCTCGCGACCACGGGGACGCCCGCCGCCATCGCTTCGAGCGCCGCCAGCCCCAGCCCTTCCGAGCGCGACGGCACGCACAGGACGTCCGCTTGGGATAACAAATCGGGGATGTCTTTCACAAACCCCAGAAACGTGACGTTCGGGCTTGAGCTATTTTCTAAAATCTCTCGCTCAGGGCCATCTCCGGCAATAAGAAAATCTATTTCGGGTAATTTACGGGCAGCTTCAAGTAAAATGTCAATTCCTTTTTCAGGAGATAGCCGGGAGACACAATACACCTGCATTTTGACACGTTGCTTAGAGACATTGCCATGGCTCTCCGATGTATTGGCAGGTCGCTCCGGTAAATCTTCGTGACGCTCCAACATATTGGTATGGCTCTGCGCCCTATTGGTACGTTGCTCCGATAAATCTTCGTGACGCTCCAACACATTGGTATGGCTCTCAAGCATATTGGCACGTTGCTCCAACATATTGCCATGGCTCTCTAAAGTAAGAACCTGTGTAGAAAGTATTGGTCGTGCTGTCCCCCGAAGCGTTTTGCCTCGTGCCTCGGCTTCACTTTCGCCCCCGTGCGGCACGGGGGAAGGGGGGACAATGCCATTGTGAATCACGATTTTTTTGTGGCTCGGTACAATTTGTGAGGCACTCTGGGCGACAGCTTCGGAGACACAGATAATCTTTCTGGCTCTACTTAAAGCTATTCGGGCGATAATACGTTCTAAGGGAGAGAGTTTCGGCACTAAGTTATGGAACGTAATCACTAAGGGTAGTTTGGAAGTTTTTGCGGCGATAGAAAACAGCAGAGAGCGGGCGAGGCCGTGACCGTGGAGAACGTCCGCTCGGTTTTTTGCCCAGCGCCCGACGTTTTTCCCATCGCGCCACTGTGCCCGGATGCCACCCGAGGCGCTGAGCGGGTACGGAGCGTTTGTGGTTCGGTCCGAAAGAGCCGCGAGAACCGAGGGTGGCGCGGCCAGAAGGGAGCTTTCATCGAGAAGAGAGCGGACCTGCGAGAGCATTCCGCCCTCCGCCGGACGCACCAGGTGGCAGACGCGCAGACTCATCCCCGCTTGCGCGAAGCCAGGACGCCGACGCACAGCGCCCCGATGCCCGCAAGTAGAGCCGTCGCGCCGATTCGCTTGCGGGTGGCCGCGCCCGCGACCGACGGGCCTTCCGTGTCCTCGGGCCGGAAGATTGTCGCGACGTAATCGGTCATCATGGCGCGCGGCGTCAGGCGACTCGCCAGCGCCCCGGCCCAGTTCGCCGCGCCCGCGACCACGTATGAGGCGCTTCGGTCCAGCGCGTCCAGCCCCACGGTCGCGACGGCATCGGGTGTCATCGCGGCGGCGTCCTCGAACTTCCCGCGCGGGCTGCCGAGTACCGCCCCGAAATTGGTCTCCGTGCCGCCCGGACACAGGCACACAACCCGAACGTCGCCGCCCCGCTCGCGAGCCTCCGACCAGAGCGCCTCGGAGAACGAAAGCACGAACGCTTTTGTGGCCGCGTACGTCGCCATGAACGGAACCGACACAAAGCTTGCCGTGGACGCGACGTTCAGCACGCCGCCTCGCCCTCGCTCGATCATCGAAGGCAGATACAGCCGCGTCAAACCGACCAGCGCCGAGATATTCACCGCGATCATCGCCTGCTCGCGCACCGGGTCGAGCGAGTCAAAGAATCCGTGGCTCCCGAAGCCCGCGTTGTTCACGAGCAAATCGACGCTCAGCCCGCGCCGCTGCGTCTCGGCGAAGATCGCCTCGGGTGCGCCCGGCTCGGCGAGATCCGCGACAAGAACCTCGATCTCGGTTCCATAGGCCGCCTGAAGCGCTTTTCCCAGCGATTGCAGCTCGCCTTCCGAGCGGGCGAGGAGCACCAGCCGGGCGATGCCTCGCGACGCCAGCTCGCGGGAGAGCGCCGCTCCGATCCCGCGCGACGCCCCGGTGACGAGCGCTGTCGAGCCGCGATAGTCAAAAGAACTCATGCGCCCAGTGTATCCGAAAAAAAACTTCAAAATTTTTCCCGATTTTTGTCAGAATCGCCAATCTCACCCGTTGTAGTAAGTGAGAGACCACAAAATCTCGCCAAAAACACTCGGAGAAAAAACCATGAACAAACTCGTCAACACTATCGTCGCCACTGCCCTGCTCGCGCTCTGCGTCCCTGTCTTCGCCCAGGACGGCGGCAAGACCAAACCCGCTCCCAAGAGCGCTCCCGCCGCCGCCACTGTCGCCAAGCTGAAAGCCGGGCAGGGAACCGTGAACGTCAACCGCGCCGAGCTTGCCGAGCTGGTCCGGATTCCAGGCATCGGCAACAGCCTGGCCGAGCGGATTTTAGAGCGCCGCAAGTCCAGCGGAAAATTCGCCGACTTCAAAGCCCTCACCGAGGTCAAGGGAATCGGCGAGAAGAAGCTTGCCCGTCTCAAGCCCTTTCTCAGCCTCTAAAAAGCAAAAAGAGCCTGGCGATCTCTCGCCAGGCTCCTTTCACAAAAGCTCAGTTGCCCGATAGAGAGTGGGGCGGCCCGATGCTGCAAAGAGCCTCTTGATCGCCTCGCCCGGTGTCATAAGTACCACTGGATGGGCACACGGGCAGTATTTTGATGTAGCTATTCGGTCCTGAAATATCTATAGAAGCTATCGTTGCGGTACGCGGCAGATTATTATCCATTAAATACTGGTCTTTGGCAACTTCAATCACCCGTAAATTCTGTGCACAAGTCTTGGCACGAGCATTCTCACGTGCTCGAACGAAGTTGGGAATAGCAATCGTCACCAGCATCCCGATAATCAGCGCGACAATCAAGATTTCGACGAGAGTGAATGCATTTCTTTTTTTCATTTTTAACATCAATTCCCTTGAAGATTATGTGTGCCACCGATGCTACACACCGCACTCGTATCGCCCGTGCCAACGGTATAGGTTCCCTGTGACGGGCATAAAGGCATGTCTTTCAGATAGTTCAAAGGGCCGGTGATATTCGCTTCGCCTACTGTCGCTGTACGAGGCTGATTGTAGTCCATCAGGTACTGGTCTTTTGCCGATTCGATGGCGCGCAGGTTCTGGGAGCAACTCTTGGAGCGGGCACTCTCACGGGCACGAACAAAGTTGGGAATGGCAACGGTTATCAAAATCCCGATGATCCCGGTGACGATCATAACCTCGATCAGAGTGAAACCACGTTGTTTGTGTCGATGAATTGCCCTCATAGCTTGCCTTGTGAGGAGATTATCGGCAGCCGGGTGAATCGTACGTAGGGAACTTCCTAAAACCGGCACCCCTACCGGGAAAGCCGGGCGACGATTCCCGTGCGGCTCTCCGAAACGACGCTCAGCCGAGCCACCGACAGAGTCTCCAGGCTCGCGGAGAGAGTTGGGAGAGAGTCGGTGTAGATTTCCAGCTCCCAGCGGGCGCGCCCCGAGGCAAAGCCGCGCCGGGTGACGCTCTGGACGCCGCCCAGGAGCCGGAGCGCGTCCTCGATCTTTCCGACCTGCGTCGCGCTACGAATGCCGTCGATCTGAAGCGCCAGCGGCTGCGACAGCGATGCAGGAAGCACCATCAACGACTCGATGAGCCGGGGAGATAGCGTCCGCGCTGCCGAGGCGACGGACTCACTCGCCGCTGTGCTCGGGCTGATATGGGCCTCTGTCTCCGAAGCGGAGAGCGCGGCGACGACCTCGCCCGCACGCACAGCGCGGACGGTCAGCTCGCCCCGAATCGAGTGCATCGTCATGGGGCCAGCCGCCGTTCGCAGGCCCTCGGCGTGGACTCGGGTGAGCTTCGGGGTAAGCGTCACGAGGAGATCGGCGTCTTTCGGGCCGGTGGCGACCACAAAGCCCGCACGCACCAGCTCGTCCTCCAGCGCGGCGACGCCTGCCTCGCAGGCTCCCGGTGCGGTTCCGGGTGCTTCGCTCACATGGATGCGCCAGGCACGGGTCAGACCGAGTCCCTTAAGCTGCTTTGCCAGCGGCCTGAGCGAGACCAGCGCCCGCACCGTGACTCGGACCTCGGTGGGCGTCACTTTCTCCGAGATCACTTCCTGAAGCGTCGCGAACCCCTCGGCGCGGGTCGTCACTTCGTCGCGGACGAGCTGGTAGTTGGCCGTCAGGGTCCGGGCGGAGACATAGACCCCGAGCGCTTTTTCCACCGCAGCCCGGAGCGCCTGGGACTGGGCGGCTTTCTTTGCCCGAAGAATGGCGGCGGCAGGACTGTCGGCGTCGGTCGGGATCGCGGCGCGGCCCTCGGCCACGACCTCGCGGGTCTCGGCAGGCGCGACGCTCGCCCGAACCAGACTCGGCCTGCTCTCCTGCGCCAGCACAGGCGCACCGACGAGTAAAATCAGGGCAAGATACAGGGGTTTCATTTTGTTGGTTTCTCTACGCCGAGGCCGACGCTCAGCCGTCCGCGCAGGGTTCGGTCTTCGCCGTCGGCGAGCTGGGCGTCGCAGGTGCGCGGGCGGACCCGAGTCACAATCAGTTTCAGCCAGCCGCCGCTCTCCAGCCGGACGCGCAGCACGTCGCCCACGGTGACGCCATCGCTCGCGCCCAGGCCGATCAGAAGCTGGTCGCCGTCCACATCGAGAATCTTCCCGGCTGGGGCCGTGCGGAGCGGCTCGGAGGGCGAGAGCGTGCTGGGCAGGATCGCGCCCGCCTTCAGCGCCCCGACGGCTTGCTCCAGAACGGTATCGACGGCGCGGGAGAGCAGAAACTCGGGCGCGGCGCTATTTTCCTGGGCACGGGCGTCGTCCGGGGAAGAATCCTCGCCGACGGTTGTCACGATGCGCCGTCCGCCGGGCTGCTCGCCACGCTCGGTCGCCTCGAATGGGGCTTCCCAGAGCACCAGGCCGTCGTTCAGATCGACCAGCCGGAAGCTCCCCCGCAGGGTCAGAGTTCCGCGCAGGTCCGCACCCTGCCGCCACTGCACCGAACGGTTTCGATGCTCGCGCTCCCAGTCGCGCATCCGAAGCTGCCATGCGGGTACCGTCCGGGTCTGGTAGACATACAGCTCGTCGCGGTACTCATCTTCGTCCTTGAGATTGCCGCGCCCGGCGAGGGCTTCTAAAAGTCCGCGCGTGCCGGGATGATCCGTGGAAACGGCCAGGCGGTAGCGCGACGGCTCCAGCGGACGACGTGGCGCAGGCCCGAGTTTCGGCGTGATACGCTCGCTTCGGCCCGCAGACTCGGTGCGCCCGACGCTCTCAACGACATCGACGATAAGAAGTGCATCCGCAGCCGCAAGCTGGCGCAGTCGCACCCGGTCGGTGCTCTTTGTGATCCCGGCCTGGCCCAGCGCCAGCTCCGAGAGAATATTTTTCAGGCCGTCGCGCTCTAAAACCTCGAAGGCATTGAGGGAGCGCAGCCCGCTCGCCGCCCGGCCCGAGAGCGTGTCGGCAAGCTTCTGGGCCAGCGGGTCGCGCCCGAGGCCGCTCACGGCGACGCGCCGGACGCCGGTCAGGTCTTTGGCGGAGTGCAGAACCGTCGGGCTTTCGGAGAGCCGCGAAAAATCGATCCCTTTTTTGACGGCTTCTTCGACCGAGGCCGAGCCAGGCCCGCAGACAAAGGTCCGAAGTCCGCCGCCGGGCTTGGTCTCGCGCCAGGCAATGGTGTCGCCGCGCCGGGCGCTCTTTTGCTCCACGCACTCGCGGACCCCGGCGGGCAGGGGCGCGGAGCGGTCGATGAGAAGCAGCTCGTCGGCGTGGGTGAGCCGGGCGCGCTCCCAGTCGATCATCGGAAGAACCGTCGTGCGGCTCGTGCCCGCTTGATTGAGCAGCGAGCTTGCCGCGCGGGCATCTACGCCGACAGAGATCACAGCCAGCGAGCGCACTTTTCGGCGGAGCGGCTGGCGGGGAAGCTCTCTGAGATTGCGAAAGTCGTAGACGGCTTGCTTGAGCCAGCCCGCATCAGGCGCGGAGAGCGTGACGTGGGTCTCGCGCTTGCCCACTCGCTCGACCTGGATCAGAAGCTCGTCGGGGGCGACTTCGGGATCACTTTCTTTTTGCCACTGCCGGTTGACCAGCCGCACTAAAACCGTCGCGCCGTCGCCAGAAGACAGCTCGGAGAGTAGAACGCGCTCGCGATTTTTTGTCCGAGCGCCTGAGAGCAATAGATCGGCCAGGCTTTCGTCGCCCTCGGTCACGCCGACGCGGACACTGGCCTTGTCAAAGAGCCGGAGCGATGCCTCGCCCGCGTGTGCGGACGAGGCAACTAAGACGGTCGCAACGGTGGCGAGTGCCCAGCTTCGCATGGCTCTTTCCTATCGCACCGGGTCGCACAGAAAAATAACGCGGGTTTTCTCGAAGAACCGGTCGCGCTTGTTGGCCGCGAGAATCCGTTCGGCGTCGTCGAAGGTCATCACCGGGTCGGTGCCGCCGCGCTCGACGCGCACAGCCTTGACGATCAGCGGATGGTTCCCGGCTCGGCGCGAGCGAAGCGCATCGTACATGGTGCGCGGGTAGCCGACGATTCCGGTCTCGATAGCAAAATCCGGGTCGATATGCACCGTGCCGTACAGCTCGCGCCCGGTGGCGTCGTAGAGCTTCGGTGCCAGCGTCGCGCGCAGCCCCAGCCCTCGGCAGTCGATGACAATCGCGGAGAACGGCCCCCGGTCGTCGCTGGGCGTCAGGCCCGCCTCGACGTTGGGCCGGACAATCGGGCGAATGCGTGGCGCGGTCGCGATCTGGGTGGCAGGCTCTCGCGGTTCCTTGAAGTTGTCGCCCGGATTCGGCTTGAGATCGACCTGGCCGGGCGGGACGGGTGCACCCGGCGTGATGATGTCCGGCCCGCGCTGCGGAACATTGCTCGGGATACGCGGATCGCGGTACGGCGCAGGGCGCTCGTCCCGGCCCCGGTCGCTTCGCTCTTCTCGCTCGTCGCGGCTCTCGCGCAGCACCTCGGGCAGAATCGCTTCGGCGACGGAGCCAGGACCGTACAGCGGTAGCTCGACGATCACTTCGGCGGTGCCGTCGCGCTGGATTTTCTCGGAGATAACACGCGGCGACTGGAGCATGGCCGAGAGCCGGGTTTCCACGGTGTCGCTCTCTAAAACGTAGTTCTTGACCTTGGTCTTGCTCGTCACCTGGACCGCGCTGACGGCCATCGCGAGGTTACGGAGCGCATCGGCTTTCGCGGCACCGAGCGCCATCAGCCGGGCCTGCGAGCCGCTGACCGAGATTCCGGGCGGCGCACCGTAGCCCGTCGCTTTTATCGTCCCGGCGCTGTAGTTGATGCGGCCCTTGCCATTGCCCACCGTGTCCACCAGCGGGTCACGGTCCATGTCCTGCGCCAGCGCCCCCACCGAGACGCTCAGTGTGATCGCGGTCAATGCCACTCCGGAAGCTGTCCAAAATTTCATCGCGGTTTTTCTCTCCCGCTACTGAGACGCCAGCTCTTCCGGTTTTGTGACAGGATTTTCCAGCCATCTTCCCTGCACCTCTTTTTTAGTAGGATGAGAGGTTGAAGCCAAGGGATAAACACAGGGAGATGCTTTCGGGTTTCCTAACACCATTTTGAATCAGTGGCTATCAAATTAAATCAATCAGACATTTAATCTTTTCTGACTTAACGCTAATAATTTCAAACGAGTTTCTGGTGTTTTTTCACCAAAAACATCTGTATGTGATCTATTTTCAACCATAGGTGTATGAACAACCGATTGACTTTCAATATCACGAATTCTGCCAACAGGAGACAACTCAATAACTGCATAATTTTCTGCAGGTTGCCTTGCTCCTTCACGAACTTGTTCGACACTACTATATTTAGCCCAATTTGTTGACATACCACTACCCGGCTTTCCTTCAGGCTGATTTTTAAATGCCCCCGGAATAACCTCGCCGTCTCGAATATTATTTTTATGGACCCTCATAAATAAAATTTGGTCGTTGTCTATATCTTCTCTACTTTCCGGTAACTGAAGGGTGCTATTTTTCTGGAGCGGGCATGGAGGGAGCAAGGTACAACGAAGTACCACCGACGCTATCCGAGCCCCACCATGCCCAACCCAGTATACCGAACCGCCACTTTTCTGACCCTGCTCGTCCAGAAATTACCCATTGGAACCAACCTCGCCCTGGCACACCTACTTTTCACTCTTCTCGCGGGACATTTGCTCCAAAGCCGAGGGGCGCTCTTCCCCGCCCTCACTGCCGCAGGACTCGACCAAAAACAGACCTGCCGAGCCGTCGCGGCTCTGCGAGAAGGAACCTGGCACGTCCAATCCTTGCTGGAGAGGCTCCATTTCCTTCTTCGGCAGGAGAGAAAAGCGCAGCCCGCATACATTGGAGAGTGGCGACCGCTCCTTCTTGACTGGGTTGGTTTCTTTCGTCCTCGTCTCAGCGGTTGCCTGAGCAAACACTTCGATAGCCGAGCAGGCAAGGCTCTTCCTGCTATTGAACTCGGCATGGTCGCACCCTTGCTTGAGATTGGAAAACGCAAATTCCCCTGCCTGCGTACACTGGTCAGAGGCGGCGATACTCTCGCGCTTCTCCAGGCCGCCAAGCGAAAGCAGGCGCTTGACGAGGTAATCGTCATCGACCGCCAAGCCAAAATATCTCATCTTCACGAAGCGGGCACAGGTGCGCGGCGCACCATGGCGGGCATCACCCGATTCGTCACGCGGGGAGCTATCAATCTTGTGGCGTACCGAAAAGCCCCTCCCTCTCAACCAGCAGGCAAGCGCGGAAGAAAACCAACTCGGGGAGAAAGAGTCCGTCCTCTTACGCGGCGTTATAAAGGGAGAATTCTCCCCGCGACGGCCCCGGATCGCATCGAAGAATTTGTTTATCAGGGCCGCACTCTGACCTGCCATTGCTTTGACAACCTTGTTGTCGCAGGCTGCCCCCTCGTCTTTCGTGTCGTGGTGGTTCTCGACCCTCGATACAAAGCTCCCTGGGTTCTGTTGACAGATTTACCTAAGGAGAGCGCCGAGACGATTTTTCGTCTGTATCGCTCTCGCTGGCCTATCGAGGTAATTCCTCTGACGGGCAAACAGCTTCTTGGGGGTTATCGCGCCTTCGTGCATGCGGAGGCCTGCCGGTATCGGCTCCCGGAGCTATGCCTTGTGGCGGCGTCCGTTTCTCTGTATCTGTCTGCAACCTGTGCCGCTGTTTCCTCTGGGTTCTGGGACAAGAATCCTCAGCCGACGGCAGGGCGCTTTCGGAGAGTTTTGTCAGGAGCCTGCCTTGGGAAGTTGCCGGAATTAGGGGCGATTCTCGGTTTTTCAGGCAGAGTGCGTCTAAAAAGATCCGTGCACGGGCATCTCAAGAAGGGAGTAGAGGCAAACCGAAGGTACAGGGGGCAAAGGGCAGTCCCTCCACTTACCGGAAAGTAGAGT
>JANLTX010000118.1:0-5725 GCA_031363095.1 Armatimonadota bacterium
TTTTATTGCGCCGCTGATCCTCCCGTGGAGCATCAAGCCGCTCTATGGCCTGATCTCCGATTTGTTTCCGCTGGGGAAGTGGCGACGGCGCTCGTATTTGTTTTTTGTCACCAGCCTCTCGCTCGGGGCGTTTGTGTTTCTCTTTTTTGCGCAGGGCGCAAGCGTGATTCGTGGAACTTTATTCTGCGTCGGGCTGGGGCTGGCGTTCGGGGACGTTCTGGTCGATGCTCTGATGGTCGAGGGCGGGCAGCGAACGGGCTTCTTGCTACTTCTCTGCTGTTTTTAAGCAGTGCGTTTTTTCTTGTGGCGACTGCCCGGACGTCGTCCGCCGCCCACGGCTGGGCGCTCGCGGCTCCAGCGAAACAGCCGAACAAAATGGGGTTCGTCGAGGATCTGGCCGTCCATCAGGTCGATGTACAGCGATACTCCGCCCCGAACCGGGAGCACCAGTCGGGGGTCGTCAAAAGTGAAGCCCGTGTGCTCGTCGGCGGTCGAGGCATGGCGAAACTGGCGCTTGCCCACGTCGCTGGCCGGGATGCGCCGCCGGGTTCCGTTGAGCGTCCGGATCAGAAGCCAGTCGCCCGGCTCCAGCACGATCCAGGAGACCCGCTCACGCCCCCGCTGGAGCGTCATCGCGGCCACCAGAATCAAGATCGCACTCATCAGAACCGTGATAAGCATCAGCATCAGGTGCCCCCCCGACGGATCATCGAGCGCCTGCTGCCAGATGAGAGCCGTCAGCGCGACGGTAAACGCGGTAAAAATCCCCACAAAACACGCGACGAGCCGATGCCACCAGATCCACAGACCAAGCTGGTAGATTCGTCGGGGCAGGCTATTTTCGTCCACAGTATCAATAATTATCGGTCGGACAGCAGGATTTGAAGAGACCCGCCGGGCAATGGAACCCTGCACAACCTATGAGAGAAACCATTCACATTCGAGGGGCACGCGAGAACAACCTCAAGAACATCGATGTCGAGATTCCGCGCGATGCGCTGGTCGTATTGACCGGCCTCAGCGGGTCGGGCAAGTCGTCGCTGGCTTTTGACACCCTCTACGCCGAGGCGCAGCGACGATTCATGGAGTCGCTCTCGGCCTGGACCCGGCGCTTCGTGCAGCAGCAGAGCCGTCCCAGCGTGGACTCCATTTTAGGTCTCTCGCCCGTGATCTCCATCGAGCAGAAAACCGTGGTCAAGAACCCGCGCTCCACGGTCGGAACCATGACGGATGTCGGCGATTACCTGAGGCTGCTCTACGCAACCTGCGGCGATGCACGCTGCCTTCGGTGCGAGGCTCCGGTGGCGACGCTCTCGCTGGGCCAGCTTGCCGAAAAAATTCTGGCGCTGCCCGAGGGGACGCCCATCGAGCTGAACGCCCCGACGGAGAGAGTCTACGGCGAGGACTGGAACTACCTTCTGGCTCAGATTCGCACCCGAGGTTGCCGTCGGGTCCGTATCGACGGAAAACTCTGCGACCTGGCCGACGAATTAGAGATTCCTGACGACGCCCTGCCCAAGATCGACGCCGTGACCGACCGGATTGTCTTGAGCCGGGCGCTGGAAAAGCAGCTTCTCGCATCGCTCACGGAGGCCGCAAAAATCGGCGAAGGGTTTATTCGAGTGCGCCTCGACGATCCCGCTCTGGAAGAAAAACTCTACGCCGGGCTGGGCTGCCCGGCGCACCGGCTGATTTTTATCGAGCGGGAGAGCTGGTTTTTCTCGTTCAACGAAGCCGAGAGCGCGTGCGTCACGTGCTCGGGGCTGGGAACCTATCTTCGGGTGCATACGGGCCTGCTCGTCCCGGATCCGTCGCGCTCGATTCTGGGCGGTGCGTTTGTCAAAGACGCACTGAATATCGATAAAAACAATAGCAACGGACGAATGATCTGGTCTCTTGCTTCCCACTATCAATTTTCTCTGGAAACACCGTTTGAAAAACTACCCGAAAAAATCCAAAACATCTTGTTCTGGGGAACGAAGGGCGAAGAAGTCTTAATTATCCAGCCGCCCGGTGGAAAAGACGACCGTAGTATCGGAAAAAAGCAAAAATTTCGCGGAGTCGCCAGCCAGATAGATAGCTGGTATCGCGGGTATCGCCAGAAGCAAGACTCCAGCGCGAACGTGGAAGACTGGCTGCGCCGAGTCATGGTCGAGGCGACCTGCCCGGACTGCGAGGGCGTCCGGCTCAAGCGCTCACGCCAGCGGATCGCGCTCGGCGGGCTGAGCCTGCACGCGCTCTCGAACGTAACGCTCGAAGACGCCGCGCACGCTCTGCGGGCGCTCCCCCGCCCCACGCGCAGCCCCGAGGCAGGCGAGCAAGTTATCGCGTCGGTTCTGGCCCAGCTCGAACTGCTGTGCGACATCGGGCTGGACTATCTCTCGCTCGCGCGGCGCTCGGGGACGCTCTCGGGCGGGGAGTCGCAGAGAATCCGGCTTTCGACGCAGATCGCGAGCGAGCTTATGGGCATGCTCTACGTCTTAGACGAGCCGTCCATCGGGCTGCACCCCAAGGACAACGAAAAACTCATCGCGACTCTGAGAAGACTTCGAGACATCGGCAACACCGTAATCGTGGTCGAGCACGACACCGACACCATTCGGGCCGCCGACTTCGTTCTGGAGATCGGGCCAGGGCCAGGAATCCACGGCGGCGAGGTGGTTGCGTCGGGCACCGTGGATGACTTGATGGCAAGCCCCCACTCGCTCACCGGGGCGTATCTGAGCGGGCGAAAAACCATTCCGCTGCCCCAAAAGCGCCGGGCCGTGGGGAAAGAATTTCTTACCGTGACCGGGGCGCGGGAGAACAACCTGAAAAACCTCACGGTGAACTTTCCGCTCGGGGTTTTTATCGCGGTCACGGGGGCATCGGGGTCGGGAAAGTCTACGCTCGTCAACGACATTCTCTATAAAAAGCTACACCACCTGAAATCCGACTCCCGAACCCTCTCCGGGGCGCACGATCAGCTTCTTGGCTCCGAGAAGATCGGCGGTGTCATCGAGATCGACCAGTCTCCCATCGGACGCTCCCCGCGCTCCAACCCGGCGACCTACGTCGGGTTCTACGACGACATCCGGACGCTTTTCGCTACCGCGCCGCTCTCCGTGGAGCGCGGCTACACGCCGTCGCGGTTCAGCTTCAATGTCAAGGGCGGGCGCTGCGAGACCTGCGCGGGCGAGGGAACGATCACCACGAAGCTCAACTTCCTGCCCGATGTGGAAGCATCGTGCCCGTCGTGCAAGGGCACTCGCTACAGCGCAGAGACTCTGGAAGTGACGGTTTCGGGTAAAAATATCGCCGAAGTCCTGGCCCTCAGCATCGAAGAGTCTCTGGAGTTTTTTGCCCATCACAAGAAAATCGCCCACAAGCTCCAGGTTCTGACCGATCTTGGCCTCGGCTATCTCACGCTCGGGCATCCGGCCACGATTCTCTCGGGCGGCGAGGCACAGCGCGTGAAACTTGCCACCGAGCTGGGCAAGCTCAAAAAAGGCGCAAAAAACCTTTATATTTTAGACGAACCGACCACGGGCCTGCACCTCGCCGACATCCAGAAGTTATTAGATTGCTTGAACCGATTGGTAGATTCTGGGAACACGGTTTTAGTCATCGAGCATCATTTAGACGTGATTAAGTGCGCCGACTGGGTCTTAGACCTCGGCCCCGACGGCGGCCTGCGCGGCGGCGAGCTGGTCGTCGAAGGCACCCCGGAGACCGTCGCCGCGTGCGCGAACTCCTACACCGGCCAGTTTTTGAGGCCGTATCTTGCCGCGATAAAATAGACGTAGGGATTCCCAAATGACGAAAATTTCCACGCTCCTGCCCGAGCTGAAGCAACTGACCCGCCAGGAAAAATGGGAAGCCATGGCGTTTCTGGTCCAGGAGCTGGCCGCCGAAGAGCCGACTCTTCTGGAGCCGAGTGCCAGCTACCCCATCTGGTCGCCTCACGACGCTTTCGACGCTGGAAACGCGCTGCTCCGCGCCCTTGAGGAAGACAAACTCTCTCAAAAAGCCTATGCCTGAGAGCATCTGAGTCGGCGCAAAAATACGATTTGACAATCTCAGGTATATGAGGTACAAATGAAGTGTGAGGTAAGAACAGTGCAGTTGTTACATAGGCAAATTCTTTCATTGGCTTTCACCCTGGGTTCGACAAGCTTTGCCTGAGCTGGGAGCTACACAGCGTCGCCAACTCAAAGTGCTTCCAATAGCGCATCCGGTACAGCTATCAAGACTTGTGAAGTCGCGAATCCACTAACAATAACTTTTACATGGCAGGCAGCTTATCCTGGCGAACCACCACCAAAATCGGCGATTGTCATGCAGGATTTGACTTTAGTGTCAGGTTGGAACTTTGGAAACAGGGTCACTGAAACCTTTGATATCCAGCTCGATCAATCCATGGGCGGTATTGAGTGGGTAAATGGCACTTCAATTGGTGGGACTGGCAAATTAGAACAACGGATTCGATATTCTGTTAAATCGAATCCAGGACAAAGTTTCTCAGTAACTAAATCATCAAAAGTAAAAGTCAAAATTCCATTCCAAGGCGGGTCAATTACTTGTAGTAAATCCTATTCAGCAAGTGCGACGCCCGTAGTTTTGAATCTTGCAGGGCCGATAGTGGATTCGGATTACAGCCGTGATATTCTGGTGGGGCAAGGTTGCACAGCGTCGCTTTTAGTTGGTGGTCAAGGTCAGCAGGGAAGTTCTGTTACCCTCCAGGGTTACTTCTGGACAATACCAGGCAATATCATTGGTGGATTTACAGCAGGCCCAACTTCAAATAATTCAACAGCATCAGGCGGACCAGTGCCCCTACCCAATAATTTTTATTCCTTGGCAAACCCCAAATGGTACTGGAAAGACCGTGAAAGTGCAGGATCAAGTTTAATTACATGCGACGCGTTAGCTGTATTTCCAGGCCGTGGACCTTTTGGAAATGTAACAGGAGCACAGAGCGTAAATCTTTGGTCTCCTTCATTTGGCAGCCGGTGGTGGATGTCAGATGTCACTATCCAAGATGGCAGATTCGGACTGATCCCAGGAATTCAGTTTGATGGAAAGGCAATAACTCCTACTCCTTTTCCTCAGGGATTAGGAAGTATTTGCTTCACACAGATATTAAAATCGAATCAGATAACAGGTACATTACCATTACCTAATGGCACAACTCAAACACTTATTTATAGTGGATCGCTTCCAGCACTCGATAATGGAGATCATCCCTTCTGGTATCTAGGTGGAAATGGCAATGTTTTGGGTATTGACGATGGTACCTGGTTGACATTTACAGATTCACCCGATGTTACTCTTGATGGATTTTCGCAATTCGTCGAAACGAGTAGAACATTTACTGCTGATAGTTGGTTTATGTACTTGCCACCTAATCCTCCAGGTAATGATTCTATTTGGATACCTCTTTATAAATATTCATGGGGATTTAATGGAATCGCGAAGCGTCCAAATCTTCAATCTACATGGACTGTTTTCTCTTCAAATCTGACTCCTCCTTCTTCGAGAATAGACTGGCCGCCATTTCCAGAATGGTCACATTCAGTATCTGACATGAATATAATTGGATGGCAATAGGATTTATTATGAATATCAAATATTTCAATAAAAAAATGAATGACGCCGCCGCAAGCAGCGGGGTATCGAAGAGAAAGGTATCCGAAACGCTCACTCGCTGAAGAGGCTCAACTGCCCGACGTGAAGCGCGTTGTAC
>JANLTX010000120.1:0-17079 GCA_031363095.1 Armatimonadota bacterium
AAACCTCGTGTCCACCCTCCCTTCGCCGCGAAGGGAGGGTCCGAGCTTGCGAGGGGGTGGGTTCGGTGGGTTCGAAGCACTCGGGTGGGTTCGGTGTAACCCGACCAATCAGCTTCTGCTTACCCGGCCCCCTGCAAAACGTAACCTTTTGTGCAGCGCCGTTCACGGTGCTTTTCTCGTGTAGCAGGCTGCTTTAGCTGCCTGGTCGGATCGCGGGGGACAGCGCGATAGAATAGCGTCCGATGCGTCTCTCGGTTCTGGTTCCCACGTTTCGCCGCACGGATGCCCTCGGCGGCTGCTTCGACGCGCTCCGGGCGCAGGAGCGGCCCCCCGACGAAGTGATTCTCGTGGTGCGCGACATCGACACGTCTACGTGGGAGTTTCTGAAATCTGACCCTGGTGCCGGGCTGCCGCTTAAAATAATCACCGTGACCGAGCCGGGGCAGGTGGCCGCACTCAACGCCGGGCTGGAGGCCGTCACAGGCGACGTTGTCTGCATCACCGACGACGACTCAAAGCCCTGGAAAGAGTGGCTGGCGCGGATCGAGGCGCACTTTGGGGCCGAGGCGAAGCTGGGCGGGGTCGGGGGGCGCGACTGGGTCTACCATAAAACCCACCACGACGGCGGTACAGCGCCGCTGGCCGGACAGGTTCAGTGGCACGGACGACCCGTCGGGAACCATCATTTGGATGCCCCCAAAAACCCCGACGCCGACTTTCTCAAGGGCGCGAACATGAGCTACCGAATGGCTGCCGTGGGCAAGCTGCGCTTCGATACCCGGCTGCTTGGCACCGGGGCGCAGGTCCACAACGACATGGCGTTCGGCCTGACCCTGAAAAAGAGCGGCTGGAAGATTCTCTGGGATCCTGCCGTGGCGATAGATCACTTCCCCGCCGACCGCTTCGACGAGGACGCCCGGCGCTCGTTCAACCCGGCTGCCTACTTCAACATGGTCCACAACGAGACCTATGTTTTGGTGCGCTTTTTGCCTCCGGTTCGGGGCGCGGTCTATCTGCTCTGGTCGTCGCTGGTCGGCACGCGCTCGGCATTCGGGCTGGTCCAGGCCCTGCGCTTCGCCCCCCGCGAGAAGGGCATGGCCTTCCAGAAGCTCGGCCAGGCGCTCAAGGCCCGTGCCTCGGGCGCACGCGCGGCGCGGCGCATGTCCGTGGACTGAAGTCCCGGCTTGGTAAGAATGTCCACCTTCGTGGACAGAATTAACGAATTATTTCGACGGAGGTCGAATAGCCTATCCAGCCGGGACTTCAGTCCACGGCGAACTCAGTACCGCAGCTCGGCTCCGGACTCGATGTAGCGACGGTGGACGCTCGTGTAGGTCTCGCGGATCAGGGTCTCGGCGTCGGGGGCGCTCGGGAAGCTGCTGGCGAACTCTTCTCCGAGGGTGAGCCGCGCGGCGTGGACCAGGTGAGCCAGTAGATCGCGTGGATCTTCGTCGCCGAGGGCCATCCGGATGGTCGTCGGGCGGATCTGCGCGTCCTCCTGGGCGGCTTTCGACAGCTCCGAGTGGGTCGTCAGGCCGGGGCAGGCGACAATCGTGTTGGACTGACCCAGGCTGATCATGTGCCCGAATGTCGGCGCAAGCGCATCGAAGAACCGGGCGAAGTCTTCGAGTGGCGCTTCGATATCGACACTGAACAGCGGCGCGGGCAGTCCCAAGTGAAGCAAAGACGATGCCAGTTTATAGTTCGGGTCGGTCTTCAGGCCGGGGCAGCGGACGTGGCACTTCGGGTGTTTATTCAAGAACTCCGCGAGTATTTTTGTGTTGATACACTTGGCGAGCATTCTCGATTCCAGAGTTTTTGCGCCCTGGAGCACTTCAAACGCGGCATCGGCGTTGAGAAACGCGCCTTTGACATAGTACACGTTCCAGAAAAGCGTCTGGTCCCAGCCCGGCGCCCCTTTGGGTGCGAACATGTCTTCATTTTTTCCAATCACGACGCCTGCGATCACCGAGCCGCCGCCAGAGATGTCTTTGGTGTAGCTATGGATCACAAAATCGGGGCGCTCGGCAGGGTCTTCGCGCTGGAGAGGCCGAATGAGAAACGGAGTCCCGACTGTGGCATCCAAGAGCACCCGGGAGTTTCTGGCGTGGGCGGCCTTGCAGATTCCGGGGACATCTAAAACATACCCATGCGGGTTTACCGGGGATTCCAGGTACACATAGATTTTTCGGCCCTGCGCGAGTCTATCGGCGTATTTCTCGCTCGCTCGCTCCCAGGCCAGAAGAAAATCGTCGGTTCCGAAGCCGTCAAATGTCTCCACGGCAATCGCGAGGTTTCCGGGCCGCCCGAACCAGTCATGAATGAGTTGAAAAACCCCGCCATAAATATGCCGCGAGCAGATTAAAATGTCGTCGCGGCCTAAAACATGACTGAAGGCGGCGTCCACGGCGGCCATGCCCGAGTTGAAGTTCCAGGCGAGGTACTCGGCGGCGTGTGGCCCGGCTTCGAGATCGACCATATGGTTGGCGAGCGCAATAGACGTCGGGTTCAGGAGCCTCGAATAAATTTCGAGAAGCAGCTCTTTCCCCTCGAACGCATCGGCGATCCACTCGGCGCAGGCGTAGATGTAGGTCGCGGTTCGGGCGATGACCGGGTTGGCCGAGAACAGCGCCGTGACGTTG
The DNA here is from genome assembly GCA_031363095.1 of Armatimonadota bacterium. GTDB lineage: Bacteria > Armatimonadota > Armatimonadia > Armatimonadales > Armatimonadaceae > JANLTX01. Next base: position 2,643 of record JANLTX010000120.1, read on the forward strand.
TCGAAAACCGGGTAGGGGCCTTTGGCGGACTGCGTCCCGAGGCTGTAGCCAAGGCCCTGGTAGCTGGCCCGCGACGGGTGCTGGAGCGAGTCCAGGAGCTTGGCAAGCTGGAAACTCAGAAACTTGATCGCGTTGAAGTACGCGATTCTATCGGTGCGGTCGAGCTGGGGCAAGACCTCGGCGGTGACGCGTCCAAGGGCTTCCAAATCGCCCTCGCACTCGTAGAAACGCCGCGCGAGCCGACCCATCGTGGCTCCTGCGTCGGTTTTTTCGTCGATGCCGAAGTAGGCAAGCTGCTCGGAAACCAGCGCGTCGATGCTGGTCGCTACTGTGGTGCGTCGCCGTGGCGAGAGAAGAGAAGCAGGCAATTAGCCCTCCCAAAAACGGCTCACGCGCCCGTGCGTGGCCGACGGAAGCAGTATACCCGGCAGGGTAAACTCTCTGTGTGACGCCGCTTGCTTTCTATCCCGACTCGCCCGCCGAGCGCACCCGCTGGATTTTAGAAAAACGTGGCCCGAAAAATACGCTGGACCCACGAAAGCCCTATGCCGCGCTGCTCGAAGACGAGATCGGGCCGGACGGGACGCTCTGGCCCTGCGCGACGCTGTTTCTGACCAACCGGGAGTGTCCGTTTCGGTGCTTGATGTGCGATCTGTGGAAAAACACGCTGGATTCAAGCGTCACACCAGGAACTATTCCCGCGCAGATCGACGCGGGGCTGGGGGAGATTTCCCCTAACCCCGATAACGGGGAACCAGATTCGGACTCCCCATTATTGGGGCCGGGGGTTTCTGCCCGAGCCGTCAAGCTTTACAACTCGGGGAGTTTCTTCGATCCGAAAGCGATTCCGCCCGAGGACGACGAAGAGATTGTCCGGAGAGTGCGGGGCTTTGAGCGGGTAATTATTGAGTGCCACACGGCGTTTCTTGTGGGAAGCTACCGGGAGCGGGTTCTGAGATTTCGAGATGCGATTGCACCCGCGACGCTCGAAATCGCCATCGGGCTGGAGACGGCATGTGAAGGGGTTTTAGAGAAACTCAACAAGCGCATGACGCTCGATGACTTTCGCATGGCTTCTTCGTGGCTTCGAAGCGAGAGCATCGCGCTTCGGGTGTTTATTTTAGTGCGTCCGCCGTTTCTAACCGAAGAAGAAGGGCTTTTCTGGGCGCAGCGCTCGCTCGATGTGGCTGCTGCGTGCGGGGCGACACTTGCCGCGCTGATCCCGGTGCGGGCGGGCAACGGCGCGATGGAGATTCTCCGCGAGGCCGGGCACTGGGAGCCGCCGAGCCTTGAGAGCGTCGAGGCGGCGCTGGAGTACGGGCAGGCGCTCGCCCCGAAAACCATGCGCGTCGTGGCGGATCTGTGGGACATCTCGCTGTTCGCCACCCGGCCCGGCGACGACGCCCGAATCGCTCGGATCGCTGCGCGGAACGTAGAATTTTCCGGCGTCGTATAATAGGGACGATGCGATCCTATGCTGCTCTGCTGGCGCTTGCCTTGCTGCCTGCCCTCGGGTGCCCCAAGCCTCGATTTCACTCGGGGACGGCCAAAGACCCGATCCGTTATGTCTTTGTCAGCCGCTCCGACTCCGACATGCCCGCACTGCTCGCCATCCGTGCCGCCGAGACGACCGCCGCCGAGGTCGCGACGGGCGTCAACAAGATGTACCGCATCGAGCGTATCGCGCCGCCGACCCCGACCGCCGACGCCCAGGCCGCCGAGGTCGAAAGAATAACCTCATCGAAGCCCGATGGGATTGTGATCATGGTCAACGCCTCGCCCCGGCTGGACGCCGCCATTAAGAAAGCTATCGAGGCGGAGATTCCGGTGGTGTGCATCGGTGCGGACGCGCCCAAGTCGGGCCGGACGGCGGTCTGCGCTCCCAACGATCTGGCGATTGGCGAGGAGCTGGCAAGGCAGTTCATCGACGCCGCTGTCGGGGTTCGCTACGGCAAGGTCGCCATTCTTTCCACCGATGCGAAGTCCGAGAGCATGCAGGCGCGGGTGCGCGGCGTGGATCGGCATCTGCGAGCCTCGGGGCCGGATCTCACGCTACTCAAGCCGCTCTACTGCGAGGCCAACTCGAAGAAAGCCGCCGCGCTGATCCGAAAGACCGTCGCCGAGAACCCTGATCTGAAAGGGCTGTTGCTCCTCGGGGAGTGGGCGCTGGAGAGCGACGAGGCCCGCAAGTCTCTGCCCGACCCGACGAAAGTCACCACGGTCGCCGCCGACATCTCGACCGGTGCGCGCGAGCTGCTTCGCACCGGAAAGCTCGCCCGGCTCGTCGCGCCCCGGTGCGTCGAGATGGGCCGCGAGTCGATTAAAATTCTGGAGCAGGTCCGCCGCGAGCTGAAGGACGAGTTCGGAGCGCCTATCGACACGGGCTACGACCTGATCTACAAAGACTTCAGTGTCCGGCCCGTCGGCGAGGCGCGCGGCGGAGTGCGTGCGTTCTCCGTGGGCGAGTACGACGACCGCTGGCAGCGCTGGATGGACAAAGGCTCGGATGATCTCTGAGCCGATCTTGACCCATCTCCCCGAGTGCTTCGGTCGCAGGCTCCCTGCGCCTCGCCCCTCTTCCCGCCGCGAAAGAGGGGTGAAAATCCCTCTTCCAGCGAGGTACGAGCAACTTGGGAAGAGGGACGAAAGCGAGCCTGCGAGCGCTTCAAGGGAGATGGAATGACCTCTAACCCCCTGCGAATCGTCCACACCAACGACTGGCACAACGGCTGGAGCGACGCCAAATTAGAAACTCTACGGGAGTTTCTTACCCCCGCGACGCTGTATTTAGACGCCGGGGACGCCATCAAAGCGGGGAATGTCGGGGTTTCGCTCGGGGGCGAGCCGATTTTAGAAAAGCTCTCGGAGCTGGGCTGCGCCGCCATGACGCTGGGCAACCGGGAGTTCCATATCTCGCGGCCTCTTCTGCAAAAGAAAATAGCCGATGCCCGCTTTCCGGTGCTGTGCGCCAATATTCGAAGTAAAACCGACGGCGGCTCCGTCCCGACCGTGCCGTACCAAATTTTTACGCGCGGCCCGGTGAAGATCGCGGCTTTTGGACTCACGGTCCCGATGGTCACCGAGCACATGGCCGCGCGGCACCTGAGCGATTTTCTCTTCGACGATCCCATCAAAGTGGCCTCCGAGCTGGTCCCAGAACTTCGGGAGCAGGCGGATTTGATCATCGCTCTCACGCACATCGGGATAAAATCCGACGAGCGCCTGGCTGAGAGTGTCGCCGGGATCGACTTGATTATCGGGGGGCACACCCACGTGGTTCTGGAAGAGCTGAAATGGGTGAATCAAACCCCGATTGCCCAGGCCGGGAGCCACGGGCGCTTCGTGGGCGAGGTGCTTTTTGAAAAAAACAAGGCGGTAGGTAGGCTGGTGGCGCTATGAGAAAAAACAGACATTTTGTGGAGACGACGCTGCGCTGCTGCGTCTGTGGGGCGCAGGCGGCGACGCGCTGGCGGGTGGCCGCCGACCACATTCTGGGAAGCCCCGAGCGGTTCCAGGCCGTGCGCTGCGCCCGCTGCGGCACCGCCCGGCTCGACCCGCGCCCGCCCGCCGAGGAGATGGGGCGCTACTACACCGCCACGACCTACGCCCGCGCCGAGGACGCCGCCGACGCCTCGGGGCTTGCCGCCCGGCTCGACGAGTACAACCGACGCCTTGCGGCACGAACCGATCTCGGGGCGGGCGAGGGCGTCGTGCGGCGAGCGCTGGACGTGGGGTGCGGCGATGGGCGCTTTCTCTGTGCCATGGCCGAGCGCGGCTGGGACGTCGAGGGGCTGGAGACCGATCCGGTCGCGGCAGCGCTGGCTCGAAAGCGCACGGGCGGGATCGTCCACGAAGCCCCGCTCGAAGCGCTCACGCTACCGGAGAACCACTTCGGGCTGGTCTCGCTGCTCCACGTTTTAGAGCATGTCCCCGAGCCGCGCGAGACGCTGGCCGCCGCGCGTCGGGCGCTCGTTCCTGGCGGGACGCTACTCATCGCGGTTCCCAATGCCGGGAGCTTCGAGGCTGCTCTGTTTCGCTCGGTCTGGTACCCGCTGGACTTGCCGCGCCACTACTGGGGCTTCACGCCGCACACGCTCGTGCGCCTTGCGGAGACGTGCGGGTTCTCGGTGCGCGGGGTCAAGCATTTTCCGTTTCTTTTTGCCCCGCAGAGCGTCCGCTACGGACTGAAGGCGCTCCAGGGCCAGCCCGTCGCCGACCGCGCCGAAAAACACGGAGACGAAGCCGCGCCCCCGGCCAAGCGCGAGGGCGGCGGCCTGAGAACTCGTGCGTTTCTCGCGCTGCTCGGCCTCTCGGAGCGCCTGGGCCGGACGCTTCCGGGCGAGGTCATGGAACTCAGCGCGGAGAAGCCCCGGTGAACGTTTCCCCCAACCCCAATAATGGGGAGATTGGCGACTGCGCCAGATCGGATTCTGGCTCCCCTTTATTGGGGTTGGGGGAAACCGCATGACCGTCGCCCTTGCGCTGGTGCTGCTTCTCGTGCTGGCCGTGATTGCCTGGGGCGTCGGGCAGGCGGGCCTGATGCGCTTTCTGAAGAGTGAAGAGCGACTGGAGCGCACGGTTTTCGCGCTGGCGCTGGGCCTTGGCACACTGGCGTACTTGGTTCTGGCGCTGGGCCTGCTCAAGCTGGCTCGCCCGACGTTTCTCTGGGGAGCCGCCGGAACCGTTGGCGCTCTGGCGCTGGCGCTGGTGCGGCCTCAGCTAACCTGGCGCAAGCCCAAAAGCGAGGAGAGCGGGCTGGGGGCGCTGCTGATCGCGGCGGGCTTCGGGCTGGTCGGCCTGGCGACGCTTTTTGGGACGCTGATGCCGCCTACCCAGTGGGACGAGCTGGCGTATCACCTCGCGGTGCCGAAGGTCTTCCTGCGCGAGGGCCGGATTTTCTACATTCCCTACGACCATCACTCCAACTTCCCGTTCACGCTCCAGATGCTTTATTTGCTGATGCTCTCGGCGGGCAGCGTTCTGGGCGCAAAGCTGGTGCACTCTCTCTGCGGACTGCTCTTAGTGCTTGCCGTGGCCGCGTTCTGCAAGCGTCACTTCGGCGGCGGGGGAGCCGTCGCAGCGGGCGTCCTTCTGGCCTCGCCGCTGGTTTTGTGGGAGGCGACCACGGCCTACATCGACCTCGGCAGCGCCCTCTTCGTCTGGCTCGGCTTCCACGCCCTGGTCAATGCCACAGAACCACCCCCTGCCCCCCGCGAAGCTGGGGAGGGGGTCGCGAAGCGGGGGGAGGGATGGCTCCTCCTCTCGGCGCTGTGCATGGGGTTTGCGCTGGGCACCAAGGCCACGGTGCTCGGTTTCTGGGGGCTATGCCTGCTCGGGATTCTGGGCTGGAATCTTATCACCGAGCGCAAGTGGGCAAGAGAGACGCTCTCGCATGCCGCGCTCTGGGGAAGTGTCTCGCTGGGCGTCGGGGCAATCTGGTACGTCAAGAGCTGGCTCTTTGCGGGCAATCCGGTCTATCCGTTCGGGTACTCCGTGCTGGGCGGGCGCTACTGGAGCGCTCAGAACGCCGCGCAGTACGCCGCCGAGCAGAGCAAGTTCGGCTTTGGCAAGGGCCTGGGAAGTTTGTTGCTCTCCCCGGTTCGGGTGAGCTTCGAGCATTTTTTTGCGCCGCCCGCAGGCCGTGCGTGGTCCTTCACCGAGCAAGCAATGAGCGGGATCGACCTCGGGTTTGTCTGGCTGCTCGCCCTGATTCCGGCGGCGCTTGTTGTCAAAAAGCTCCCGCGTCCGGCGGTCTATGCCGGGTTGTTCGCCGGGGGAATCTGGGCATTCTGGTTTTTGACCATGCAGCAGGGGCGCTATCTCATTCCCGCACTGCCGTGCTTCGCCGTGGTCGCGGGCGGAGCGTTCTCGGTGTCTTCCAAACCGATTCGGGCGGGAATGGCCGCGCTGATTACGCTTGGCGTCGGCTGGAGCGTCTGGAGCGTGAGTACGGCGCGGCTGGACCGCGTTCCCGATCTGATTGCTGCGTGTGAGTCGATCAATGCCGGGGCAAGTTCTACAGAGAAAGTGGCGCTTTTTGATGAAGTACGAGGCTATTATCTGAATCGCGAGTACGTCTGGGCGCAACCCGACCATGCCGAGGGGTTGATCCCGTGGGATTCGTATAAAAACGCGGACGACTGGCTTTTAGATTTCAAAAAGCGTGGCTACACGGTATTTCTGTGTGGCCCGAGCGGAGGCGATGACGGTCGGCGCTGGCGGCAGCTTTTCGCGGAAGCGCTCTCGGGCGATAAAATTATATTGACCGAGTCGTTCGGTCGCTTCAAGGTATACAGAGTTCCATGAGCACGATAGAAAACTTAGCGAAGAGAAAATTAATTCAGCCCCCCAAGTGGCTGCCCGGCGCAGTTGTTTACGAGACGATCATGGGGTCGATGGCCTACGGAGTCAGCTCAGATTCGTCGGATATGGATGTGTATGGGTTCTGCATTCCACCCAAAGACGACGTTTTTCCGCACTTGAAGGGGGAGATTCCCGGTTTTGGGCGACAGATACAGCGCTTCGAGCAGTTCCAGCAGCATCATATTCTCGACAACGACGCGCTGGGTGGAAAAGGTCGCGAGTACGATTTTTCGATTTACTCTATTGTCAAATACTTTCAACTGGCGATGGAGAACAACCCGAACATGGTCGATTCTCTGTTCACCCCGAGAAACTGCGTTTTGCACTCGACTCCGATTGCCGAACTGGTCCGAGAAAACCGACGGATGTTTTTGCACAAAGGCTCCTGGCATAAATTCAAAGGCTATTCGTATGCACAACTTCACAAAATGGAGATTAAAAATCCACAAAAAGACAGTAAACGTGCTGAAAATATCGATAAATTCGGCTTTGATGTTAAATTTGCCTATCATATTGTTCGATTGATGGACGAAGCGGAGCAAATTCTCACTCTGGGTGATTTAGACCTGACCCGAGATGCCGAGCGACTCAAAGCGATTCGGCGCGGCGATTGGACGGTGGAGCAAGTGAAAGAGTTCTTCACCCGCCGCGAGCGGGAGCTGGAGACGGTCTACGCCGAGAGTAAGCTGCCGCACAGCCCCGACGAAGCAAAAATAAAAACCCTCTTGCTAAACTGCCTGGAGACGCACTACGGCTCGCTTTCGGGCGCGGTCGAGACGCCGGGGCAGGAGCGGGCGCTGCTCGCGGAGATCAAAATCCTGTGCGAGCGGGCAGGCGTGTGATGAGAGTCGGCATCGTCGGGCAGCGCGGCGGGGCGTTCGCCAGCGCTCTACGCTCGATTCCGGGCGTAGAGCTTTCGGCTTTGTGCAATAGTGACCCAAAAACATTGCAAGAGCAGGCCGATACACTCGAAATTCCCCAGAGATTCGAAAAATTCTCCGAGATGCTCGAACATATCGACGCAGTTGTTGTCTCGACACCCATGCAACTTCATGCCGCGCAGTCTATTGCGGCACTGAATGCTGGGGTTCATGTGCTTTCTGAGGTAACAGCAGCGGTTAGTTTAGACGAATGCTGGAATTTGAAAACTGCCGCCGATAGAGCCGCGAAACGTGGAGTTATTTATGCAATGGCGGAGAACTATTGTTATATCAAATCCAATATTTTAATTAAAGAATTGGTTCGGCGCGGGCTATTCGGGGAACTATACTTTGCTGAGGGCGAGTATCTCCACGAAGTCAGAAACCTGCATCACTATCCCGATGGCTCTCCGACCTGGCGCTACTACTGGCAAGTCGGGACACCTGGAAGTACCTATCCGACTCACTCTCTTGGGCCGGTGATGCAGTGGTTCCAGACGCTTGACCCGAAAGAGCGTATCGAGAGTGTAATTTGTCGGGGAACGGGCATTCATACAGACCCGGAGCACCCGCACGACGATACAAATATCTTGCTCTGCACCCTGAAAAGTGGAAAATTAGTTAAAATTCGGGTGGACATGATGAGCAATCGGCCTCATCAGACAACTTATTATGCGCTTCAGGGCACGAAAGGTGTCTATGAGTCCAGCCGAATCGAAGGGCAGCCGGGAAATCTCTGGCTCGGCGAGAGCGTCGCGGGGGAGCACCGAACCTGGTGCTCGCTCACCGATCTCGACGAGTTTTTACCAGAGGACTGGAAAAATCCCCCGCCCGAGGCGCTTCAGGCCGGGCACGGCGGCGGCGACTATTTCGTCGCGCGGGACTTTATCCGGGCCTGCCGGGGCGAGGCGTTCCCCAACTGTGGCATCGACGACGCTCTGGAGTGGACCGCCGCCGGTCTCTGCTCGACTCTCTCGCTGCAAAACAGAGGCGCGTCGATACAACTACCCGATTTTAGCAATGAAAAAGAACGCCCGGTGACTTTAAGCGCCCCGCTTACCGACATCGACGGGATGATTCGATGAAAAAAGCGATTCTGTGTGCATTTGTTGCCCTTGGACTGGCACTGGGATTTGCTTTCACCATCCCGCAGGACGCTCCAAATCTCCATCCCTTGCTACGTGGCCTTAACCCCGACGAAAACGACCATGTGACCTACGCCCGGAAAATTCGTGAGACGGGCGCTCTGGTGCGCTTTCCTGCAAAAGAAATACAGGCAGTCCGCGACCGGGGCGAGACCGAGAGCGACGAGCTTCGGGCGCTTGCCGAGACGCATCAGCCGCCGCTCTACTACGCTCTGGGCGCACTTCTGGGCGGCTCGCTGCTGGCGCTTCGGCTGCTCTCCGCTCTCTGTGGGGCGCTCACCGTCTTTCTGGCCTACCACGCCGCCCGCCAACTCCTGCCAGGCCGCGAGGAGATGGCGTGGGGAACCGCCGGGCTGATGGCGACCCTGCCCGCCGCCGCCCAACTGGCGGGCGCGGCCAGCAACGATGCGCTCACGACCCTGCTCTGCACGGGCGTTTTCTGGCGGCTCGGGCTTCTGGTGCGTCAGGGAATGACGAAAAAAGATACGCTGATTCTCGCCCTCTGGCTCGGCGCGGGCCTGTGGACCAAGCTGACGGTTCTCCAGCTCTTCCCGCTGGTGATTCTCGCGGCGCTGATTTCTCGCCGTGAAACCGTCCCCGCCGTGAACGACGGGTCTCCGAAGACAAAGCCCTCCGGGCTATCCGAATTTGGCTCCCCATTATTGGGGCTGGGGGCAGCCTTGCTTTTTGCGAGTCCGTGGCTGGGGCGCAATTTTCTGCTCTACGGCGATCCGTTCAACGTGAAGATCTTCCCGCTGACCGCGCCGCTGACGACGCCCACGCCCACGTCGATGCAGGCGATTCCGCAGCTTGGATTAAATTCTGGGAGCTATTTTTTATTGGTTCTGGAGCGGAGCTTTGCGACGTTTCACTATTTGTTGCCACCCAATAAGCTCTGGCCGCAGAGTGGGCCGCTTCTTCTCTCGGCGGGGATTGCGCTGAGCGGTCTGGTGGGGGCGCTCAAACTCCGAGGCGAGCGGGTTTTGTGGCTGTGCCTTGCGGCTCCGCTCGTGCTGCTGCCGTTTTTTGTGCGCTTTAACCAGCAGTTTTTCCAGGCGCAGGGGCGGTATTTCCATCCGGCGCTCTTTCCGGTGGCTCTCTTAACGGTCGCTGGAATTTACGCGCTGGCAGGGGAGCGCTGGCGGGGGCGCGTGATTTTTGGCGTTTGTGTGGTATGGTTTCTCTTGAGCCTGCTACAGATCGCGACGCGCTGTCAGGCACTGTAGAACTAATTTTTCTATGCGACGGGAGTTCAACACACCAGGCGGAGGAAGGCAGCAATGGCCTGACTCCGTGGCCTATCGTGAGGCGATTCAGTCGCCGGAGATCGTGCTGGGAGATGCCCAGCTTGCCGGGGCGCAGGTGACGCTCAACCGGCAGGGCTTGCCGCTGGCCTACACCGGGCGCTTCGCGGTGGTCTTTCGGCTGAAGACCAACGATGGCGCAAGCTGGGCCTTGCGCTGCTTCACCTCGCCCGCCGACCCGATGGGGCTTGCGCGGGCCGTTCGCTATCATATTTTAGCGTCGCGGATTGCCAGCGTCAAAGACATCGTGGTGCCGTTTCGCTTCATCGAGCGAGGGGTTCGGGTGACGGGGCAGTGGTTCCCGGCGATTGCGATGGAGTGGGCGAGTGGTCGTCCGCTGGGGCGCTGGGTCGAGGAGAACCTCGACAAGCCCGAGGCGCTCCGAACGCTGGCCGTCAGCCTGGGCAAGCTGCTGGAGCGGCTGGAGAGCGAGACTCTGGCGCACGGCGACTGGCAGCACGACAACCTGCTGGTCGATGAGAGCGGCGCAAAAGTGACGCTGGTAGACTACGACGGAATGTTCGTCCCGGAGCTGGCCGGGTATCCGTCGCCGGAGATCGGGCATCCCAACTACCAGCACCCGGCCCGCACCGAGCGGCACTACGGCCCCGGCCTGGACCGATTCTCGTGTCTGGTGATGCAGACCGCGCTCCTCGCACTCGCCAAAGACCCGGCCCTCTGGAGCCGTCACGGCGACGGCGAGAGTTTATTGTTTCGCTCTGCCGACTTTAAAAATCCCGGTGGCTCGCGGCTCCTGCCCGAGCTGAAAGCCCTCGCCGAGCTGGACCGCGACAGCGAGCTGGCCGAGTCCATCGCGCGCCTCGAAGACGCTCTGCGGGCCGGGCCAGACTCCGCGCTGCTCCCGGCGATCTCGACCGAGCCGCCCCAGCCGATTGATCTCTCGACGCTTCCCATTCCCGAGGGCTGGGTGGCGCTGGCCCAGAGTGCCGAGCGCCTCGCCCAGAGCGTCACCGGCGGGCACTGGTGGCAGGAGAGCGTCGTCGAGGCGGCCAGCACCGGGATGTCGTTTGCGACGCAGGCGACCGCTCAGGTCAACACAGTCCAGGACGAAGCCCGGCTGGAGAGCCGTCATCTGTGGGCGCATCGGGCGATTTTATCGGCGCTCTCGCTGTTTTTTCTCTGGCGGATGTTCGGGCTACGCGCCGACTGGCTCAGCGTCCTGGGGCTGCTCACGCCGCTGCTCTGGCTCGGCCTCGCGACGGCGGGCGGGTACGCGGACTGGCCCAAGCGCAAGGCCCACGCGGAGCTGGACGAGCAGGTCGCCCGGATGCGCAAGCAGATCCACGACCGCCAGCTCAGCCGCGAGAAGGCTCGCGCCGCCGTCGGTCCGGCGGCGTTCAAGGCCGCGCAGGGCACCGCCGATGACTTCCTTGCCGAGAAGCTCGGAAAGCTCGATGTCAACCGAATCCTGGGCGATGGACGCATCAACGCCGCGACGCTCGATGCCGTCAAAGCAGAGGGAATCAAAACGGCCCTGGAGCTGCGCAACCGCACGAACCTGGCGTCCGTGCCGCCGCATCAGATCGCGCTCCTCCAGCAGTGGTGCCGCGAGCGCGAGGCAGAGCTGGCCGACGAATGGCGACGGTTGATCGCCCAGTCGCGCTCGGCGGGTGCCGATCTCCAGCGCCTGGAACTCGAAATCGCCTCGTTTGAGGAAGAGATTGAGCGGCTGGACCAGGAGCGCCAGGCTCTGCCCAAAGTCGATCTCACGACGTACCTCAAGCGTCTCATCGGGGCGTAGTTCTCATTAGACGTTATGCCAATATTCGCCGTGGAATAAATTCCCGGCTTGGTAAGAATGTCCACCTCCGTGGACAGGCTCAACGATACTCAATGAGTATCAACAATCCTGTTTCGACGCAGGTCGAATAGCTTACTCAGCCGGGAATTTAGCCAGCACCGGGTCGGTGTTCGACGAAAATCAAATCGGGGCGTAGTTCTAAGCCACAAAAACGCCCCCGGCAGGTAGTCGGGGGCGTTTTTTACGCTTAGGAAAAGACCGCTTTCAGAAGCCGGGCGATTCTTCGATCTATGTTATTCTGGAGCGCGTCGCGGCCCGCTTGCTCCTCCTCGGGCGATGAGATGGGATACGTGCCGAGGAAGCGATAGCCCATCTTTCCGCCGCCGAGGTTTATCCACAGGGCTCCTTGAAGGCCCCCGTAACCGATCCACTGAGACCAGTCCGCTCCCTCGCCGACCACGGGAGCGCCCCGGTCGTAGATGTCGCGCTCCAGAGCGCCGCTCTCGCTGACGACATAGTCGGCTTGCGGGTCTCCCCCTTTGCTGAGAATCTGAACCCGGCTCCAGCCCTCCTTCGGTACGGGGAAGGTGTACATGGCATGTAGAAATTTCTTGCCCGCGTCAGGACCGGTCGAGATCGGGGAGGAGGCGATGAGGGGCGTAACGTCGGCGAACGTGGTGCTGGCGTTCAGCGTCACGACGGCCTGAGCGGTTCCCAGCTCGGACTTCGCGCCGCCGGGCGCGGTCAGGGTGGCGACGACCGTGACGGTGACTTTCCCCTGGGTAGAGGGCGTCGTGACGAGATCGACCGAGGTGCTGGCTGTCGTGATCGGGTTGCCCACCATGCCGTCGGCGGAGGAAAGAGTCGCGTTGATCGCGTCCGTCGTCCAGGCGTAGGAGATCGTTCCGACCGTTCCTGCCGGGGGCTTGACGCTGAACGTGACGCGCTGACCCGGCGCGATGGTTTTCGCCGTCGGATCGAGAATAAGCGTCGGCTCGAAGACCGTCGCGCTCCAGCGCTCGGCGGGCTGCGCGGAGACCGTGTCGCTGAGAACCGCCCCGATGTCGCCCGTTCCGAGCAGCACGACCGCCGCAACCGCCGCCCGCGCCACGAGCCTGGCGAAGAGCGCTGCCCGCGCCGCTGCCGTCTCGGCGACAAGCTGTCCTGCCGCCGCCTCGTAGAGCGGAGTCATCGCCGCTCGCACCTTCGCCCCCACCGCCGTGCTCTCGGCGGCGAGCGCCCAGAAGTCTCCGGCGGCGACGAACAACCTCCCTTTGCCCGCGTTGAAGAGAAGGGTTTTCACCGATTGCGCCTCGATAGCCCGGATCGCCGCGAGGCTCCCCTCGACCGCCGAAGTCGTCGCCGCGAGGCCCGCGATTCCGAGCGCCTCGAAGAAAATGGGCAGAATCAGGTTCTGCCACCAGGTCTGCACGCTCAAGTCGTCGCGATCTTGAGTCCACTTCGCCTGCTCGTCGGCATACTTGGGGTCGGAGTAGAACCCGCGCGGCAGGTCGTTCGTGCTCGCCCCGACGATAACCATTTCGTACAGGGTTTTCTTGGAGCCGGGAGCGAGTGGGAGCGAGATCGGGTCGCTCGAAACCGGGACATAGGCCGTCTGCCCGCTCGTCAGGTTGTTGATCGTGGAGAAAATGCCCAGTGAGGTCGTCGAGGTCAGCTTGAGTGGCGTGCCCTGGAGCGCGGCTTTGGGAAGCGCGTCGGGGGTTCCGGTTCGGTAGACGTAGACCTTGCAGAACCGCCGCGAGTGGTTGACCGCCGTGACGCTCGCTCCTGTCGCCTGCACCACTTCGAGGTTGCTCTGAAGCCCGCTCGGCTCGACCTGAAGAATCGGCTCGACCGCCCGTGTCAGGCCAATTTGCTTCTGGAAACTCTCGGCGCGAACCGCCCGGCCCGTACCGACCAGAGTCTGGTAGGCGGCTTTCACGGCGGCGTCGATCTCGGCATCGCTGCCTTCTAAAACGTAGGGATTCGCCGCCATTTTTCTATCTATCGCCCCGGCCAGCGTCACGCTCGCGGCGTCGGCTTCGAGAAGGGTTACGAGCGGGCGTCGGCTGGCGTCGGGGAGCATGAAGCCGCCGAGCGCGTAGTAGAGCAGGGCGACCGCCGCCGAGCGCGTGGTGAGCGGCGAGCCGTCCGTGGGCAGAAAGCCCATCAACACGCCGCGCCCCGCTTTGTCGCGAACCATCGCCAGGCCGGGAACGTCCGAGTTTGGCGTCTGGGCAGTGAACGCCCCGCTCGCGTCGAGCGGGGCGGCGGACTTGCCCGCCTCGGCGACCAGCTCGGCGGGCGCGAGCGAGAAACCCGCAGGAAACTGAACGAGGACGCGCCGGGAGACGAAGCTCGCCCCACCCCCGCCGCCTCCGCCGCAGCCGGTGAAGATCAAACCTGCAACCGTCAAAGCAAGCGTCGTCGCTAAAAAATCCCTTCGTTTCATGGTCACATCCCCCTTGAATTCCGTTGTGAGGAGTCTACACAGCCATCGTCAGGAAATCGTCAGGAGGTTTTCGGGGCCAGGCTCAGAGCCAGCGTGACGGCGTCGCGGAGGGAGAGGGCGCTTCCCTTTTTCCAGAGAAGTCGGGTGCGTGCCGCGCCGATTTTCTCGAAGCAGCGTCGTCGAATGCTCTCCCGGTACTCGCCGTCTTCGTCGGTGAGCTTTGTGAAATTCGAGGTCCAGAATAGCTCCGAAAAGCCCATCAACTGGGCAGAAGTCTCAAAATTATTTTTAAATAAAAGCGGTTCTGATAAGTTCCAGAGAGCATAATCCAGAATATAACGATCTCCGAGCGTAACTATTCAGGCATACTGAAATGCCGGTAAAATCGTCTCTCCTGCAAAGACGGAGCGTAGACAGTTCAGGAGACTCAAGCCCTGTTTGGCACACGTCTGAAGGTAGCTTCGAGTTCGACAAAACCAGAGAGCACCTTC
>JANLTX010000143.1:0-20350 GCA_031363095.1 Armatimonadota bacterium
TACAAGTTCGGTTACACCTGTCCCCCCTCCCCCGTGCGGCACGGGGGCGAAAGCAAGACGAGGAACGAGACGTAGCGCTTCGGGGGAATGTCACGACACAACACAAAGCTGTAACCCTAATTCTAAATTTCTGCTTACCCGGCACGGGGGAAGGGGGGACAGAAGGATTTCAGGGGGAGGCTCGCGAACGAGAGAGCATGGATTCTTGTTGGTTTGGTGAGGGGCTGTTTTCGGCGCATTATCTTCAAGAGAGGCTTCCACAAAGCGAGATTTGGCCCGGTGAAGCCGACTGGGAGCCTGTCTATACACACCTTCGTGCGGTTTTTACCCGAAATCTCTCTGTTGTCAAAAAAGGGAACGAAGAAGATGTGGAAGATCGACTTGTTGAACCCGCGCTGAAGGCGCTGGGCTTTGGGATTCAAAAACGGCGAATGATGCCGGGCACAACCAACAAGCTCTTTCCCGATTTTCTGCTCTATTCCAGCGCCGAGAAAGCCGAGAGCGCGTTTCAAGCGACCGAGTTCTATTCGGGCTGTCTGGGGATTTTGGAGGCGAAGCGCTGGGGAGTGGCGCTACAACAGGCGGCGACGAAGAAAGAGCGCTCGCCGCATTTGCAGCTTCTGGACTATCTCGGCGAGCGCCCGGAGCTGAACTGGGGAATCGCGACCAATGGAAGCGAGTGGCGATTGTACTGCCGCGCTGCCGCTGCAAGCCATTTCTTCGCCGTTAACCTGGCCCATGTTCTGGAAACCGAAAACACAGAGGCGTTTCGGCTGTTCTATGCGCTGTTCTGCCGGGCAAGCTTCGACAATGGGGCAAAAGGGCTTCAAAGCGCCCTTGATGGCGCGATCCGGTTTCGTGAGGAGATCGAGGCGCAGCTTCGGCGGCAGGTCTTCGATGCGATGGAGCTTTTGGGGCAGGGGTTTCTCGCCAACCCGGAAAACGCGCTCACGGCTGCCGATCTACCCGAGGTTTTTGAGAATGCGCTGATTCTGCTGTACCGGATTCTCTTTGTGCTCAATGCCGAGTCGCGCGGGCTGCTTCCCGACGACCCGGCCAGCCAGTATTTTGCCTCGTGCGGGCTGGAGGCGGTGCGCCGCAAGCTGTCCGACCCGGCGAGCGCCCCCGAGTACGCCGACAATGGCTCGTTCTCGCTCTGGGGGCGGCTCGACGGTCTCTTCAAGCTGATCAACGGCGACGATGGCGATAGAAACGAGAAGTTGGGCGTCCCGCGCTACAACGGCGGACTCTTTCATCCGGTGCGCTACCCGTTCCTGAAAAAATATAGTGTCGCGGACTCGTTTCTGGCGCAGGCGATTCAGACACTGACGTTCCGCAAAGAACCCGACGGAAGAGTGGTCGCGTTTGACTATGCGAGCCTCGGGGAGCGGCACCTCGGGAGTATCTACGAGGGATTGCTGGAGCATACCCTGCGCCTCGATTTGGCTACGGGAGCGCCGACGCTTCAGAACGACAAGGGCGAGCGCAAGGCGCAGGGCGCGTACTACACGCCGCAAGACTGGGTTTCCTATCTCGTGCGGGCGGCGCTGACCCCGCTTCTGGAACCGCTCGGCGACGAGAGCGACGACAGCTTTGCAACAGCGGTCTTGAACCTGAACGTGTGCGACCCGGCGATGGGCAGCGGGCACTTCTTAGTGGAAGCCACCAGCTTTCTGGCCGAGGCTATCGTCGCGCACCCGAGCACCGTCACGGGCGATCTGGCGTACTGGAAGCGGCGCGTCGTGGAGGCTTGTATCTATGGCGTCGATAGAAACCCGCTCGCCGTGGAGCTTGCCAAGCTCTCGCTCTGGCTGAAAACCGTGGATAGAGTTCCGCTGAACTTTTTGGACCATCACCTGCGCTGCGGCAACTCGCTGATCGGAACGACGCTTGCTGCACTGCCGCGCATTCCAAAGCCGAAGCAAAAAGTCACGGCTCTTAAGAAAAACGATGTCGTTCAGCTCTCGCTGACGTTCACCGGAGATTTGCAGGCCGCTGTGTCGGACGCTATCGGGAAGATTCTGGTGATCGAGGGGCAGGCGACCGACACCCACGCCGTCGCCAAAGAGAAAGAGGTTCTCTGGAAAGAGCTTGCCGAAACCGTGATGCCGCGCTTCACGGCAATAGCGGACATCTGGACCGCGCCCTACTTCGGCGGCGAGGTCGGTATGATCGCGTTTCTGAATCTCTTAGACAACCCGGAGGCAACAAAGGCTGAGCGCGAAAAACTCGCGCCGGTTCTCGATTCGGTTGCGCCGTTCCACTGGGAATTGGAGTTCCCCGATGTGTTCTTCACCGAAACCGGCACCCCGAAAGCAGACCCCGGCTTCGACGCCATCGTCGGAAACCCGCCCTGGGAGCGCCTGAAATTAGCCGAGAGCGAGTTCTTTTCGTCCCGGAGCGAGGCCATCGCCAAAGCGACTCGCGCCTCGGATCGCAAGCGGCTTATCGCGCAGCTTCCGACCGCCGACCCGGATTTATGGGCCGCGTTCCAGAGCGCAAAAACCGACGCCGAGCAAGCCCTTCTTTTCTTGCACAACAGCGGTTTCTACCCGCTCATGGGCCGGGGTGACACGAATCTCTACGCGGTGTTCGTGGAAAAAGCGACGCAGCTTGTGAGTAAAACAGGCCGCGTCGCGCTTCTCGTGCCATCGGGAATCGCGACGGACAGCACCACGAGCGCCTTTTTCCGCAAGATTGTGGAGCAGAAGCGCCTTTCAGAGCTTTTAGACTTCGAGAACAAACAAGCGGTTTTCCCCGACGTTCACCGTTCGTTTAAGTTCTCCATTATTGTTCTGTCCGGGGA
The DNA here is from genome assembly GCA_031363095.1 of Armatimonadota bacterium. Lineage (GTDB taxonomy): Bacteria > Armatimonadota > Armatimonadia > Armatimonadales > Armatimonadaceae > JANLTX01. The sequence goes on from JANLTX010000143.1 coordinate 2,807, forward strand.
GAACGCCCCGCAGAGCGTGGCGCGGTGCGGGTTCTTTCTGCACTCCATCGAGGATACCGCCGACCCGGAGCGGCTGTTTACCCTCACGACCGAGGACTTTGCGACCTTCAACCCCAACACCCTCACCTGCCCGATCTTCCGCCGAAAGCGCGACGTAGAACTCACCCGCAAGCTCTACAACGCCGCCCCGATCCTGCTGAGGCATGGCGTCCCCCCGTCCCCCGCTGTCTCGCTCGTTCCTCGCGGCGGGGGTGATTTCCCCCCTTCCCCCGTGCCGCACGGGGGCGAAAGCGCAGTGAGCTTGCGAACGGAGCGCTTCGGGGGACGCGCTTCGGGGGACTTCGGGGGACAGAACAACCCCTGGCACCTCCGGTTCATGACGATGTTTCACATGACCAACGACAGCAATAAGTTCCGCACGCTTACCGAACTCGATGCCGACGGTTACTTTCTGACGGCGGGCAATGTGTTCGTCCGCAAGAAAGAAGAACGCTACCTGCCGCTGTACGAAGGCAAGATGGTGCAGATGTACGACCACAGGGCGGCAGGCGTGAAGATCAACCCGGAGAATCTGCACCGAGCGGCACAGGAAGACCCGGCGACACTCGCGCAACACGCCGACCCGGACTTCTCGCCCATGCCCCAATACTGGGTCAACGAAGACGATGTCGAATTGTCTGTCGATGAAGAAACAATCTCATTTCAGATCGCCTACAAAAGCGTCACTGCTCCATCAAATTCGCGGTCGCTGATTTTGTCCGCTATTCCAGTCTCCGGGGTTGGAAACAGCATGGCTGTCATTCAATCGTCACCGAAGCTTCCGAGCTATTGTCTCTTAGCGAATCTTTCTTCGTTTGCTCTGGACTTTGCGGCACGGCAAAAAATCGGCGGGCAAAATCTCAATTTCTTTATTGTGGAGCAGTTCCCCGTTCTGCCGCCGCAGAAGTATGACGAGGATTTTCATGGAGTCAAACTTGCGGAGTTCGTGAAAGAGCGCGTCCTGAAACTGTGCTACACCGCCCACGACATGACGCCGTTTGCGCGGGCGCTCGGCTACGAGGGCGAGCCGTTTCCCTGGAACGAGGACGAGCGGTTGCACCTGAAATGTCAGTTAGATGCGCTCTACTTTATTCTCTACGGCCTCGACCGAGCCGAAGCCGCCGAGATTTTAGAGACGTTTCCTATCGTCAAGAAGCAGGACGAAGCGAAGTTCGGCGGGCGCTACAAAACGCGCGAGCTGATCGACGCCTACATGAAAGCCTACAGCGTCGGCAACCTCGATGTGACGCCGAAATAATTCCCCCCGTCCCCCGTGCGGCACGGGGGCGTATGTCCCCCAACCCCCGTGCGGCACGGGGGCGAAAGTGTCGCGAGCTTGCGAGTGACGCGCTTCGGGGGACAGCGCACGAGTGACGCATTCCCCCCTCCCCCCGTGCGGCACGGGGGCGAAAGTGAAGCCGAGGTACGAGGCGTAGCGCTTCGGGGGACAGCGCACGGGGGACAGCGCACGGGGGACAGGAGCAGTTTCAAAAAAATAATCGTTGAATTTTCCTGATTTTTGTCAGAATCGTCGATCTCACCCGTTGTAGAAGATGAGGAGCGACGAAAAATGGAGCGACGGAGACACTGGCGTGGCGTGTCATCGGAACTGAGAGAGATTACCCAGGGACACCGCCAGAACCTGACACCTGCTGAGGCAGTTCTGTGGGAAGCGTTGCGGGGGCAGCGGCTGGCGGGAATGCGCTTTCGTTGTCAACACGCCTGGGAGACGTTCATCTTCGACTTCTACTGCCCCCGACATCGACTGATCGTCGAGGTGGACGGCGGCTACCATCAAGAACCGGACCAGGCAGAAAAAGATCAGATGCGCGACCTTTACTTGAGCAACTGTGGCTTCGTCACCTTGCGCGTAACAAACGAGCAGGTGCTCGGTGAACTCCCAGCAGTCCTCGAACAGATTCAGGCGTATGCCCCCCGTCCCCCGTGCGGCACGGGGGCGAAAGCTTCACGAGCTTGCGAGTGACGCGCTTCGGGGGACAACGCACGAGTGACGCATTCCCCCCGTCCCCCGTGCGGCACGGGGGCGAAAGCTTCACGAGCTTGCGAGTGACGCGCTTCGGGGGACAACGCACGGGGGAATTCTCCCCATTATTGGGGCCGGGGGAAAATAAAATTGGGGCCGGACAAAAATAAATCCAAAAATTTCCGGCAACTCGGGAACCCGGCGACGCAGACGCTCCGTATTTTAAGGCAGACGACCGCGCCGACAAAGCAAATGCCCAGCCCCGGCTGGCAGAAACCACGGCGCAGGAAGCAGACGACAAAACCAGCCCGGCAGGAAGCAAAACTTTTGTGGCAGAAGCCATAACTTTTGTGGCAGAAAGCAAAACTTTTGTGGCAGAAAGCAAAACCGGACCGGCAGACGACAAAACCCGAAAGGAAACCGCCATGAACGACGAGACTCCCGCGCCGCCCCCCGGCTCTCTACCGCCTGTTGAGGTCGCCGCGAAGAAAAAGCCCAGAAAACTCCTCTGGAACAAAGAAGCCCTCGACGAGCTGGACCTCGCTGAGAAAGTCGCGCAGGCGGCAAAAGAGGCGGGCCACGCCCGCAAGCTCAAAGAACGCGCCCTCCCCGACGACCACGCCGACGCGCTTCTGGCCCGAATCCATGCCGCCCGCACCTTCAGCGCCGACGCCGTGCAGGCATCCGCCGATGCCCACGATGTCACCGGCGACGAATCCGACGAGCGCAAGAGCCTTGTCGCCGCCCTGAGAGGGGTTCAGGCCGCCGCACGTCAGGAGTACCACGCCGACAGCCCCGAGCAGCTTGTCGTCTACGCCATCGGCACCAAGATCGACGCGCTCAGCTTCGCGCGGCTCACCGGAGTCGCCGAGGCCATTCTCACGCGCCTTCAGGCCAAACCACTTCCCGGCATCACGCCCGAAAAAGTCAGTGCGCTTCAAGCAACCCTGAGCGCCTACAAAGCCGCCGATACCCAGCAGAGCGGCAAGAGTCGCTCGGCGGAGACCCTGCGCCAGAGCCGCGACAGCGCCCTCGCGCAGATTCGGAAAGACCGCCAGAAAATCCAGTTCGCCGCCGACGGCGCATGGCCGCCCACCGACCCGACGAGTAAACCGACCCGCGCCGCCTTCCACCTGCCTCCCACCCGGCCCTACACGGGGTAAGCACCACACCCAAAATCTCTCCCCCTTCGCAGCGAGGTCGCGAAGCGACCATAAATGTCGCTTAGCGCCCGAGCGCTAAGCCGGTGGGGGGGGCGAGCTGGCGCGCCGGGGGAGGTGGGACTACAAAAACCCCTGCGCCGTCACGTTCTGACCGTCGGACTCCAGCGTCACGGCTCCCTGGGTATCCGTGCGAAAGAGCTGGATGCCCTGGAGCCGATCTAATGTCTCTTTGTGCGGATGCCCGAACCGATTCTCCCGGCCACAGGAAATAACCCCGATTTTGGGGGAAACCCGGCGCAGAAAGTTCTCCGAAGTGCTGCCGCGCGAGCCATGATGCCCGACTTTGAGAACGTCCGCCGAGAGATTCTGGTGGGAATTTAGAAGATCGCGCTCGCCCTGGTCTTCGAGGTCTGCCGTGAATAAAATTCTGGTGTTTTTGTAGACCAATCTCAGAACAATGGCGTTGTTGTTGGTGTCGCTGTGGGTATTTTTGAGATAGTTGTTATCCGGGTGCAGAATCTCTAAGTAAATCCCCGAGCCAAGGTCGATCTTCTCGCCGCGCCTGGCCTGAGCGACGGGAATCTGCCGGGCCAAGAGGGCGCTACGGAGCCGGGTACACGGGGCACCGTCCTCCGAGACAAAGCCCGAGTCCAGGGCGGACATCACGCGCAGGCGCTGGACCACGGCAAGAAGTCCCTGAACATGGTCGTCGTCGGGGTGGGTGAGGACCAATAAATCGACCGTCGAGATTCCCCGCGCCCGCAGGAACGGCACGACGATTCGAGAGCCAGGATCGCGGCCCTCGCGCTCGTCCGTGCCGGGGGCGCCGCCGCCGTCGATCACGACCACCCGGCCCGAGGGCGTCTCGATCACCGCACTGTCGCCCTGCCCGACATCAAGGAACGTCACCCGTAGTTCCCGAGGGACGGGGCGGCAGGCGGAAAGCAGACTCCCAAGGCACAGGAGCGAACAGGCGGCGACGCGCGAGCGGACGGACATAGAAAGCGGCTCCTAAAAACAACCCATAGTACGATAAAACAACCCAGAGCGAAACGTCCGCGACGCTCACTGCCGCATACGGCACCGACGCCAGGCTCCGGGCGAGCCAGCGCAGAAGCCGCAATCCCCAGCCGATCAGCCCCCACCAGAGCGGCCCGACCAGCGGCAGATACCCGCAGACAATCGCGAGCAGGCCCGCCAGCAAGAGCACCTCCGAGAGCGCCGCCAGCGGAACATTGGCAAGCGGCGAGATCACGGAGAAAACATGGAAATGCACCGCCACCAGCGGCCAGGTCGCCAGATGCGCGATGAAACTCGCCGTCATGCCGAGCAGGAGCCAGCGCGCAGTTTGGGTCAGCCGCGAGTGGTCTGGCTCCCACGGAAGCAGCAGGGCTTCGAGCGGGGGCAAGAACAGAATCAGCCCGGCGCAGGCCGCGAAGCTTAATTGCGTTCCCGGATCAAGCAGCGCCTGCGGGTTTTGCAACAGAATCAGTAGCGCGGCCAGCGCCAGCGAGTGCAGCGGCTCGGCATCGCGCTTCAGAAGTGGGGCGAGCAGCACGACGCTCAGCATCACCGCCGAGCGCAACGCGGCAGGCGACGCGCCCACGGCGAGCGCGAAGACCCAGACAAACCCGAGCGTGATTCCGACCCGGACGCCCCGGCGCGTCGGGAGAACCTGGGTTAAAACCGAACTCAAAAACGCCCCGAGCGCGGCAAGATGTAGCCCCGAGACCGAGAGAATATGGACCGTCCCGGTGCGCTGAAACGCATCGTCGAGGTCGGCGGGAAGCTCGGAGCGCACGGAGAGCAGAAGTCCGTCCAGCAGCGCGGCGTCCTCGGGCGTGAGATAGCGGCCCGTCGCGCTCTGAACCCCGCCTCGAAGCGTGGAAAGCAGCCGGGCGAGCGGGCCGGGCGGCGCGAGCGTCCGGCAGCTCTGGGCCAGCAGGAGCGAGCGGGTTCCCTGGCGGGCCAGATGCGCGCGCCAGTCGAACTGGCCGGGATTGGTCGCGGCGGGCGGCGTTTCTAATTTTCCGCGCACCTCGACCGTCTCGCCGAGGGCCGGGCCGGGCGCGGACTTCAAGCGACACCAGACTCGGCCTGTAGAAGTTGTCAGCGTGAAGTGCACCGAACCTCGCGCCCCGCGCTCGGGCGGCTCGGCCACAACCCCGGTGAGTGTGACGCGCTGCCCGATCCGCTCGCTCGGATCGCCCGTGCGGGGCAGGCGGGCGTCGCGGGCACGGAGAAGCCCCAGGCAGAAAACGCAGAGAAGTAAGCTCAGAATCCCGAGCGCCGGGTACTTTCGCAGCGAAAAAACCCCGGTAAGAGCGCCGAGTACGCTCAGAATCACCAGCGCCAGCGGGGGAAGTGCGCCCGGCAAGATTGGCTCCAGTAGCGTCGCGAGAGCCACGAGTCCGAGCGCGGTGAAGAGCGGGCGCAGATGCACGTTCTCAGCCTCCGAGGACGCGGCAGCGGGCGCACGAGGGCACCTCGCCGCCGGGGAGCGGGGGAATTAATTCCTCGCAGCGCGGGCACGGAATCCAGCCATTGTCCAGCCGCCAGGTGCGCAGGCGGGCGTCGCGCAGGCGTGTGACGCGTAGCCGGGCGCGCAGGCGCTCGTCGCGGATGCTGGCGATTCCCACCTCGATGCTCCGAAGCTCACCCGGCGATAGCTCGATGGTCTCCAGAAAGTCGAAGGCCGGGCCGGGCTGAATTTCGGGTTCGTCGTCCGCCAGCGGCCCCATGCCCCGGTTCTGAAAGTGCAGATCGACGATAACCGGAGCACTCTCGGGAGCATTGAGCCGTTTGTTCAAGCGCCGAAGAAGATCGGACTTGTAGTACGTCAGCTCGTGCGCCCAGACCGCCGACTTGGTGGAGACGCGCAGGACGCCGCCCTCGACCCCGAGAATCCGGGTCGCGCCTGCGATCTGCTCCCCGACAACCTCGGCCCAGACGATAGGAGCGGTGTGTTCTTTGATTTTCTGGGTGAGATTCAGGCTCCCGAGCTGGCTTCCGAGAAGGTCGCCGACGGGGTCGAAGCCGCTACGCCGCCGCGCTGCCATCGTCGCCTTCTCGGCTCTCGTCGCGCCGGTCGCCCGTTGCGGCCCGGTCGCCGTAGATCGTGAGCGTTCCGCTGGTCGGGCTGAGACCGCTGGCCGGGAGGCTGGAGAGATTGCCCTCGCCCGCGAGCCAGGTCTTCATCATCGGGCGCTTCTTCGCCCCCGTGACGAGCACCAGAATATGCCGGGCGGCGTTGAGCACGGGAAAGGTCAAAGTCACGCGGGCGACGGACGGAGGAAGCTCGCCGGGCTGCGTCCCGAGGCACCAGGCGGTCTGCTCCAGGAGCGCGGGCTGCCCCGGAAACAGCGACGCCGTGTGGCCGTCGCTGCCGAGTCCCAGAAGCACCAGATCGAAGATCGGCTGCTCCCCAAGCTGCGCCCGCAGCGTCGCTTCGTAGGCTTCTGCGGCTTCGTCGGCGCTTAAATTTTTGGTCGGCACGGGAAAGACCTGCGCCTCGGGGATCGGAACCTTTGAGAGCAGGGCTTCCTGGGCCAGGCGAAAGTTGCTGTCGGGGCTGTCGTGAGGCACCAGGCGCTCGTCGCCGAAAAACGCAAAGGCGCGGGGCCACGGAACGCGCGGAATGTTCTCTGCCTCGGCGAGGCATCGGTAGAGGCGCTCGGGAGTCGTCCCTCCGGCGAGTGCCACCCGAAATCGGCTCCGCAGGGCGATAGACTCCCGGGCCACGGCGATGAACCGCTCCGCCGCCGCGTGCGCCAGCTCGCCTTCGTCGTCAAATACTTCCAGAGTCGGCGTCATCGAGCGTATCATACCAGACATCTCTGTAATGTTTCCTCTTCCCTTCTCCCGACGAAGTCGGAAAAAGAGAAGGGGAGGGGCCAGGGGAGAGGTTCAGCAAAACCGGGAACGCGGGGCGGATTGCGGTTGTCTATGCGGGCATGGCAAAAACACTTTACGACTTCACGATGAAGTCCATCGCGGGGAAGAATGTCCCCCTGAAAAACTACCGGGGCAGCGTCGTGCTTCTGGTCAACGTCGCGAGCAAGTGCGGCCTGACCCCCCAGTACGAGAAGCTTGAAGCGCTTCACAGAAAGTACGCGCCGCGCGGCTTGAAGATTCTGGGCTTCCCGGCCAACAACTTCGCCGGGCAAGAACCGGGGAGCAACGCCGAGATCCTTCAGTTCTGCAAAGCCACCTACAAGGTCGAGTTCGACATGTTCTCCAAGATCAGTGTCAAGGGGGCCGACATCGACCCGCTCTACGCCCATCTGACCGGGCTGCCCAGGCCGCTTGGCGGCGACATCGAGTGGAACTTCGCGAAGTTTCTCGTGGACCGACGCGGCAACATTTCCGAGCGTTTTCCGTCACCGATGAGTCCCGACGATCCTAAATTTATCGCGGCGCTGGAAAAATTACTGTCCCAGCCCCGGTAGTTTTAGCGGCGCGACTTCGGAAATTGCCGGTATAATTCACCTGATGTCGCGCCGTGGTTTCACCCTTGTCGAGCTTTTCCTCACGATCTTTATTGGCTCCGTCGTTCTTGCTGTCGCTCTTCCGATGTTTCGCCCGACCGGCGCTCTCGCCGACGCGAGTGTCTCCCTGGCTCTCAGCCGGATCGAGACCGCAAAGAGCACGCTGGCCGCTCGCCAGCGAGTTACGCCCGGCGCTCCGATCTCGCTCCGGACGCTCCAGCAAAACGGTCTGCTGGACGCGCTTCCTCAGGCTCCTGCGGGCTGCACCTACGAGCCGGGGCCGCTCGGTCAGCCTGCGGCGGTCGTGCTGATTTCCGTGAAATAACGATGCAACGCTGCGTGATCGTCATCAGCTTCGATGGGGGCAAGCCTGCTTCACACTGGCCAAGAAATACGGCTTAAAAATGGCTCTTGTCGCAGGAAAAGAAAAGTTAAAACGCTCGCTGCGATACCGCCCTTGGCTGGATTCTCAACACGGCAGCCACGACGCTCCATCTGCTGGGCATTCCCGTCCCCGAAAACTGGGAAGGCCGCTCGGTTCAGTCTGCCTTGCGCGGGAAAATCTGATCGAAAAGCGTCAGAGATTTTACTTTACCGAGTTTATCCATAGAGAAATGTAGCTCGTGGGCGAAATAGATGTCTTCGCAGACAAAAATATCCCGCGTAACATGTTTTAATTTCACCGAGATTCCAGCATATTCTAATTTTAACTTTTCTTCTAAGTGAATTGTTACAGTGCCATAGCCAGGATCGGTATACGTGCCGCAGAAATTTTCCAGGCGGACGGTTGGTTTAGAGAACTTCGGCTTCTCGGGCGTTTTGGATTTATGTTTTAGTTTGTCATCACGGGTGATTTTCCACCAGTCTCGGTGCGGACCCGCCAAAAATTGATCTAAAAACGTATTTCTGATGTTCTCCACCAGGCCGTCGAAGCCCAGATTGATGAGAATCGCAAACCCGATTTTCTGGCGCGGAAGCAGGGTCAGGTGGCTCCGAAAGCCGTCGATGGAGCCGCCGTGCGAGATGACCGGCTGCCCCTGCCAGTCGAAGATCGACCAGCCCAGGCCGTAGGTTTGCTGAATCCGGTCCGGGTAGAGCCGCAGCGTGGTGTCGTCGAGCGGCTGGACCATCTGCGGGCGGTGGGTTTCTTTCGGGCGCTCTTCGGAGAGCTGGAAGCGAATCCATTTTTCCAGGTCCGATGCGCTGGCGTTGATCCCGCCTCCTGCGCAGGTGCTCCCGAAGCGGAGCGGCTCGATAGTCGTGACAGCTTTCTCGATAATCCGGTGCGGGCGGGCGTCGGCCATGGTCAGGCCCGGCCCGTCGAAGGTGATGTCCAGCCCGAGCGGTTTGAAAAGCGCCTCGGTGAGATAGGTCTCGTACGATTGCCCGACCGCCGCCGCGAGCGCCTCGCCCGCGACCAGGTAGCACAGGTTGTTGTACTGGTACGCCCCGCGAAAGCTGGCCGTCGGCTTCAGGTGGGGGATTCGCGCCAGAATCTCGGCCCGCGAGTAGCTTGTGCGGTACCAGAGCGCGTCGTGGCGGGGCAGGCCGGTGCGGTGGCAGAGCAGGTCGCGAATCGTCACGGCGGCGTCCGCGCCCGGATCGCTCAGCCGGAACGCGGGCAGGTGCCATCGAACCGGGTCGTCCCAGTTTAGCTTCCCGCTCAGGACGGCTTTTTCGATAGCCGCCGCTGTGAAGCCCTTGGTCACCGACGCGATCCCGAACCGGCTGCTTTCGGTGACGGGCGTCTCGGTCCCGACCGCGCGAACGCCGTAGCCCCGGACGTAACTTCCCTCAGGCGTCACGACGGCCAGCGCCGCGCCGGGGCACTTCGACGACTTCAGCGCCCGCTCCATCACCCGATCAAATCGCTTGATAATAGACGTCATTCCGATTTACCAAATCCGCCGCCGTCGAATAAATTCGCGGCTAAAAAAACAAATTCGACCTTCGGCTCGTAAAACTCGCCTCGTCGAATAGACCAATTCGACAAAACGGGCTCGCCCGTTGCAGGTTGAATTCGTAATCGTAGCCGCGAATTTACTCGACGGCTTAAATCGGAATGACGTTTAATCACTTTTCTGGTTCCAAAAACGGATAATCCATCACATTATCTTGCGGAACATAGTCTAAGTATTCTCGCAGTGGCTCCCGCGTCAGCCGCTCGCTTGCTGTAAGCGACGTTGCAAAAATCGTCGCGTTCGTAATCCCAGGATTTCCCAGGCTTCGAGCGAAAATTTCGGCGGCATCGCGTGGGGAGAGCCAGACATCGCGTCCATAGGGCTGGTTTTGAATGTCTGGATAGTCCAAAAACCAGCCGATTCGAACCGCAACGAACTGAATTTGATGTTTATGAAAGTAATGCCGTCCCATCGCTTCGCCTAAAAGCTTTGTGGCACCGTAGAGCGAGATCGGGTGGGGGAGTGTGTCTACCGTAACCAGTCCCGGCGCGTTACGCCCCACGGTTTGCACTGTGGACGCAAAAACAACCCGCTTGACACCCTGAATCCGTGCGGCTTCGAACAGTCGAAACAGCCCCTCGACGTTGTTGGGAACCAGTTCTTCCAGAAACGGCGCTTCGTCGGAGGTCGCCGCGAGGTGCAGAATCGCGTCGATGCCCGCGCAGGCTTTCTCCAGCACGCTCTGGTCCGACAAATCGGCGATAATCGTCTCATCGCCCTGAGTTAGCTCGCCAGAAAGTACATTCTGGTCCATAAGTCTCAGCGAAAAGCTCTCCCGAAGCCGGGGAAGTACATGCTTCCCGATTCGTCCGCCCGGTCCGGTCACTAAAATGTGTGGTTTATTGGTCATTTATTATTCCAGCCCTGGATAAACACCTCGCGCATATCCGCTCCGAGAGTAAGCCTATCAGAAGCGATCTCCAGCGTTCCAATTGCGATAAAGTCGATCACGGCGACTGTATAGATTTTCTGTGGCTCGAAGTTTTGAGAGTTTCCCGTGATTATCAATGTCGGGTTTTTGGTTTTAAGCGCCGTTAGCTCGGCTCCGGTGAGCTTGACGCTGGCAGCGCGGTTTTTGAACGGCCAGGCGGCGTGCAGATCGTACTGGGAGATTTTTTGCTGCCGAAAGACATTGAACGAACCCGCACCGGGCAAGGTGATTCCAACGTCTGCGCCAAGTCCGCGCCGAATTCCCTCCAGGGTTGACTTTGCCGTGAGAGCTTCGCGCTCCTCAGGCGTTTTTCCGATGAACTCGGCGGGCAAGTCCGCCACGATATGACGGAGAAGCGGCCCGGCGTAGCGATCAGCCACGGCTTTGACGTCTTTTGCTTCCTGGATTCGGGGCGTAATTGGAATCAATCTGTATTCGTAGCTCGATAAACTCCAGCCCTGGGAATTTTTGGTAAATTGCAGGTCGAATTTGGCTAAATTAACCCCGAACTCGCCGCTCTGCGTAATCGGAATTAATTTACCGTCCGCGTTTTTGACCAGCTCGGGCTTGTACAGAAACGTATGCGAGTCGCCCCCGATCACGGCGTCGATCCCGGACGTTTGAGCCACTAATTTCTTGTCGTCGTCGATGCCGATGTGGGTCAGCGCGATGAGCACGTCGCACTCTTTCCGGGCTATCGGAATCCATTTTTTTGCGGCCTCCACCGGGTCGCCGATCCACCAGCCGACCGTCTGCGGGTAGCTCGCCGACCGGGAAGCCGTCAACCCTAAAAAGCCCACGCGGACGCCTTGAATTTCCCGCACCACAAACGGCCCGACACCGGGGAGAAAGCAATCTTTGCCCTCGCCCGCGTTGGCGCAGAGCCAGGGGAACTTTGAGCGACGGAGCACCTGCATCAGCGCCCGCTGCGCCCCGACGTTGTCTTTGCGCTCGGAGCCGTCTTTGAGCTTGAACTCGTTGTTTCCGATCACGCCCAGCTCGTAGCCTGCCGCGTTCATGGCCTCGATGTCCGCGATTCCCTCGTAGGCGTTGATGAGCGGGCCGCGCGTCGCCGTGTCGCCGGTATCGATGAGCAGTGTCGGGTTTTTGGCGCTTGCTTTGAGCTGCCGTGCCAGCGTCGCGATCCGGGCGATCCCGCCGCGCACAAGCTCGCCCTTGCCGCCCACGTAGCCTTCCTCAGCGTAGACATGGGGCAGAATATGTCCATGAATATCGTTGGTGTGGAGAATCGTCAGATCGAGCTTTGCCCCCTGGCCCCCAGTAATGGGGGGAGTTAGTGGGGTTTGGGATAGAGCCGGAAGAGCGAGGAGCGAGAGCGCGAGAGCGAGCAGGGTGCGGCGATTCATGGCGTGATTATACGCCACGGGTAGGTTCGGCAACTCCCTCTTGTTTTCCTGCCAGAACTTTGTACAATCGGAGGCATGACACCGACGCCACTCGATGATTTTATGTTCGACCTCAACGGCTACCTGTTGCTCAAAGGCGCAATTGATTCGGACCTGCTGACCCGTCTAAATTCGGCGTTCGACAATCTCCCGTACCACCTGGAGACGGGCGAGTGGCACGGAAATGCCCAGCGGCGCGACTATACGAAAGAGACCGGCTTCGAGCTGCATAACTGCGTCGAGGCGGGGCCGGAGTTCGAGGAACTGATCGACCATCCGGGCTGGATCGAGCACGTGAAGCACTACTGCGGCGAAGAGAGATCGTACGTCGAGGGATTGTTCATCGACGAGTGCATCGCGACGGTGCGGCGCTCGGGCGGGCACCATCCGGCGCACTCCGGGGGGTTTCAGGGCGCACTTCGGGGGCGATATCTCTACTCCAACGGGGTCTTTCGCTGCGGCCAGGTGAATATTCTGCTCTACCTCACCGATGTCGGGCCGGGCGACGGCGCGACGATGGTGGTTCCTGGCTCGCACAAGTCCAACTTCCCGCATCCGGCCATCGGGAACTACGGCGCGGGCGAGGTCATGGATGAACTCCCTGGCGCGGTCTCTGTGACAGCCAAAGCGGGAGATGCCTTGCTCTTTGTCGATGGCCTGATCCACGGCGGCTCGGCGCGGACCACGACCGAGGGCGAGCGACGCGTGACGATCTATCGCTACGGCCCGAGCTGGTGCACGACCCGGTTTGGCTATGTCTACTCCGAGGAGCTTCTCGCCCGCCTGACGCCCGAGCGCCGCAAGATCCTCCAGCCGGTCCCGCCGATCTATCCCGGCGAGAAACGAATCCCCAGCACCGCGCCAGGGAATTAGGAACACGCATGGAAACAAAAATTTCGGACATCGAAGTCTTCGCCGAGTCTCTGGACCTGGACCGTGCGGCAGCGATCTACAAAGAGCATGGCTGCCTGGTCGTCCGGGGCCTGATGAAGCCCTACGTCGCGAAGATTTCTCAAGAAGTAGAAACGGTGGTGAGCACGGCTCGCTCGCTCTACGACGACGCCAGAGAAATTCCGGGAATCGGCTGGAGCACTCCCGACGGCACGCTCTGGATCAAGGCTCCGGCCAGCTACGGACGCGAGCGACAGATCATGGTCCTGGGGTTGAGCTACACCTCAAGCGGGGCGTTTTTGCAGTCCGCGCTGGACAAAAACTTACTCGACATCGTCGAAAAAGTCCTGGGGCCGGACATCGAGCTGTTTTTAGACGGCCAGTGCCTTTATAAAGAGCCGGTCGGTGGGCACCCGAAGAACTTGCATCAGGACTCGGCGTACTTCGAGCACAAGTTCGACGGCCCGGTCGCCATTTTGAACTATGTTGTGCCGACCGACCTGATGAACGGCGCACTTCACGTCGTTCCGGGCAGCCACAAAATGGGCCAGCTTAATCACATCGACACGTTCAGTCACCTCGGGCTGGACCCGGACGAGTGGCCGTGGGAGCGTGCGCTTCCGATAGTCGGGCAGCCGGGCGACTCGATCTTTTTCAACTATCGCTGCATCCACGGCTCCAAAGAGAATCACTCCGAGAGCGCTCGCCCGGTCTTCATTCATCGGTATCGCCATCCAGGCGACTATGTCACGGTCGGAGCGGCGACCACGCAGGCTCGGGAAGAGGCCGAAAAGCACGCCGCTGAAGCAAAGAAGCAGAACCAGAAAGGTCTCATGGCACGCGGCGTCAGAGGCTGGAACCCGGTTTAGGCAGAAAAACAAAGGCCCTCGCCCGTGGTTACGGGGGAGGGCCGATGTGGTCGGTCGGGGGTGTCGGTGTCCTTCAGGCGATGCCACCGCGCGGGAGAAGCCCCCGGCGATTCGCCTCTCGGAACGCCTGCAGGCGGTTTTTGACGCCCAGCTTGCTGTAGACATTCGCCAGATGAAAGTCAACGGTCCGTTTGCTCACAAACAGCTCGTCGGCCACATCTTTCGAACTCTTACCCTCGATAACCAACGAAAGGACTTCGACCTCTCGCTTGGTCAGTTTGACGTTGGCGTCTTCCGCGCTCCCGCGATGGGCTGCATACACGCTCATACTCATTGATCCTCTTCTCTTCTCTCTCTTGGCATTTCGTGCCTTACACCGAAAAATATCGGCTGGTGTTGCTACCGGCCTCGCTCCAAAACTTACCTGGTTTTGTGGAAATCTCTCTGAGCAACTTGCGTGCCAGAACCTTTGCGAGGGTGTAAATAGAGACGATTGCTTGACATCGGGAGTCGATACGGGTAAAATCGGCGCAGGTCTGGGAAGAGCCGGACCACATGTTTCAACAGTCGGAAGGTACAAGAAGAGATGATCGAAGAGTTCAAGAAGTTTCTGGGCGGAGGCAACGTCATCGACCTTGCCGTGGGCGTTATCGTCGGTGGCGCGATGGGAAAGATCATTCAGTCGTTCGTCGATGAGCTGATCGTCCCGCTGATCGGATTGCTTCCGTTGCCGGGCGACCTGAGCAACAGCTACCTTGCCCTGAAAGGCGCGGAGAAGATCACTGCGGGAATGGCGCTCGCCGATGCCCGAAAAGTGCCTGGAGCCGTCGTTCTTGGCTACGGACAGTTTATCTCCGTTGCTCTTACCGTTGTTCTCACCGCGTTCGCGGTGTTTCTTGTGGTGAAGGCCGTCAACAAGATGAAACTTGCGCAGGCGTCCGACGCTCCAGCCACGCCGCCGCAGGAAGTCTTGCTCGCCGAGATCCGCGACCTTCTCAAGAAGTAATCGCAAATCCTCGCGGTTTTTAAAGCCTCCGTCGTCTTACGCGACGGAGGCTTTTGATTTTTTATGGTTCGACTCACGATGCTCGCGCTCACGCTGGTTGTTTTTTCGTCGATGGCTCTGGCGCAGGGCGGCTTCTCTGCGCCGCCCGACGGCATGACCGTCAAGATGGGGAAGCCCGACCCGCAGAAAGCAAAAGAGTTCAAGGCAAAGCGCGAGAAGCTGCTCAAAGACCTCAAGCTGACGCCCGCACAGAAGAAAAGCTGGGACGCCATCGAAACTAAGAACAAAGCCCTGCGCCAGAAGCTGATTCAGAAGCTTCAGTCCGGCAGCGGCGACATGATGGGATCGATCCAGAAGCTTCAGGCGCTCGGCGAGAACGAGAAAAAAGAGAAGATGGCGATTCTCAGCCCCGCACAGAAGAAAATAATGGCCGCCGCTCCGGGCGGCGGCGCAACCAGCATCCAGACAATCAAGGGATAGTCAGTGTGGGGTTTCTTTGACGGCGTTGCGGTTCCAGCCGGGCACTTCGACCACGACGCGCCTCGTGCCGCTGGGGACGCACTGGCAGCCAAGGCGCGACTTCAGTCCGTTGCCCGGCGCTTCTTCAAGCTGGTCCAGCTCGTCGTCGGTGGCCTCGTTGCAGGTGTCCAGCCCTTCCAGGACGAAAATGTGGCAGGTCGAGCAGGCCACGACGCCGCCGCAGGTGTGCTCCAGCGCGATGTCGTGGCCGTCGCAGATGTCTAAGATAGAGCCGACCTGCCCGGCGTGACCGTAGGGGAGCCGCGCGGGGTCCACCTGGATCACATGCTCCTCACCCTCATAAAGAACAACAAGCTCGTAGGGCTTCTTTGGTTTCTCGATGTTCTGCGCGACGATATACGGATTGACTCCAGCCATAGACCTGCATTCTATCGCGCCGGGGGATTGGGTGTCGGGTTGCCGATTGAGGCGCGGCGTGATAGGGTAGACCGACTTGCCTGGCGCAGCTTATCCCGAGTGGCGGAGGGACCGGCCCGATGATGCTACCACAACCACCAGCGCGTTGAGAAACGAGGCTGGCAGGTGCGAACTCCGGAGTGAGTGACTTCAAGAAACTTCTTGCGGTCGCTCCGAAGATAACAGGAACGCGCGCAGCGGCGGTGCCATGCCTCGTGCGGACGCGCCTGCCAACGCCCTCTCCCTCTTCGATGCTTGCGCGCGCCCGGCGACAAAAATCACTTTTGTGAGAGGCACAACTCTTTTGGCAACTCTTTCTCTTTTTACGTCGGAGTCGGTCTCGGTAGGCCACCCCGACAAGGTCGCCGACCAGATCAGCGACGCAATTCTTGACTTCTGTCTTGCTGCCAACCCGAAAAGCCGGGTGGCGTGCG
The DNA here is from genome assembly GCA_031363095.1 of Armatimonadota bacterium. Classification (GTDB taxonomy): domain Bacteria; phylum Armatimonadota; class Armatimonadia; order Armatimonadales; family Armatimonadaceae; genus JANLTX01. The sequence continues at coordinate 18,914 of JANLTX010000143.1, forward strand.
AGACGACCGTCACGACGGACCTTGCGATTCTCTGCGGCGAGATCACCATTCCCATGGAGAAGGGCGCACCTTCCCCGCTTACGGCAGATGTCGTGCGTAAGCTCACGCAGAAAACCATCACCGAGATCGGCTACAACGATCCGGCCATGCTTTTCTCCGCCGATACGTGCAATATCTTCAACTTTCTCCACGCCCAGTCCAGCCATATCTCGCAGGGCGTCGATACGGGCGGCGCGGGCGACCAGGGGCTGATGTTCGGCTTCGCCTGCGACGAGACAAAAGACCTCATGCCGCTCCCGATCCATGTCGCGCATCGACTGGTGGCAAAGCAGGTCGAGCTTCGCGAAAACGGGACGCTCAAGTGGCTCCGGCCCGATGCCAAGAGCCAGGTGACCGTGGCCTACGACGACTCCGGCAAGCCCGTTCGCTTCGACACGGTGGTTCTCTCGACCCAGCACGACGAGTCGGTCATGGTGACCAGAGATGGCAAGGACTTCTTCACCGACGAAGCCCGCCAGCAGATCATCGACCTGGTCATCAAGCCGGTGCTCAGCTCCGAGCGCGCCGATCTGGTGCAGGGCGAGTTCGTTCTGATGACTCTCGACTCGCTCGACGCGCCGGTTCCCGAAGGAGCCATTCGCTGCTTCGTCAACCCGACCGGCTGCTTCGTGATCGGCGGACCCCACGGCGACGCGGGCCTGACCGGACGCAAGATCATCGTCGATACCTACGGCGGCTACGAGCGGCACGGCGGCGGCGCGTTCTCCGGCAAAGACCCGACGAAGGTGGACCGCTCGGCGGCGTACGCGGCCCGCTACCTCGCCAAGCAGGTCGTTGCGGCGAATTTGTCCAGCAAGTGCGGCATCCAGCTTGCGTATGCGATTGGCGTCCCCGAGCCGGTGAGTGTGCGCGTGGAGACTTGGGGCACGAGCCAGGGCATCTCGGACCGCGAGATCGAGGCGAAGCTCAAGGGGCTGTACGACCTTCGTCCCAAGGGAATCATCGACCTTCTGGACCTGCGCCGCCCGATCTACCGCGAGACCGCCAAGAACGGCCACTTCGGGAACCCCAGCTTCCCCTGGGAGAAGACCGACGGCGCGGCGAAGCTGTAGAAGTTTCCCCTGACCCCAATCACCCAGCCGCTGGGTACCCGGGGAACCAGAATAGGGACAATCCCCCGTGCTTAGAGGCACGGGGGAAGGGGGAAAGCCCCTGTGCTCGGTGAGTGCCCCCTGCCCCTTTGTTTTGCCCCCTATCCTATTTTAGTGCCCCTCAGACCCGGTCAATGCCCCCTAACCCCAGGGCAAACGCATTTGAAATGCGGTTTGTTGCTGATTGGGCTTATTGATATTTACTGCGCTTTCACCATCGAATAAATTCGTGGCTATAGCTACGAATTCGACCTGCACCTCGCCAGCTCGGTTTGTCGAATCTTAG
>JANLTX010000039.1:0-57641 GCA_031363095.1 Armatimonadota bacterium
GCTGTACGTGGTTCTCTATTTTGCTTTCGCCCGGTTTTAAATTAAATTATAATAAAAAAGCTCCCCCGGCACGCTGCCGGGGGAGCTTTTTTATTTGGTCCCCCATTATTGGGGTCAGGGGACGTTAGATCGTGTAGCGTCCGTCGGCGCTGCCACCCTCGGCGGACGACTGGAGGATTCGTTTGACGAATGCCAGAAGCTCGGCGGGGTTGAAAGGCTTGGTGAGGTACATATCTGCACCGCGCGTGTAGCCTTCCATGACGTTTTTATCCTGGGTCTTTGCCGTTAACATGATAACGGGGAGCGATTCGAGGGCCGGGTCTCTTCGGATCGTGGAGAGAAGCTCGAAGCCGTCCATCTCGGGCATCATCACGTCAGAGACGATCAGATCGGGGCGGTTCGCACGAATTTTTTCGAGAGCCTGGACGCCATTGTTGGCGGTCTCTACCTGGTAGCCGTGACGAGTGAGGTTGACCTCGATCAGGCGGACGATATTCGGCTCGTCATCGACGGCGAGAATGCGTGGCATGTAGTTTTACTGGTTTCCTTAGTTGGTCCCCCATTATTGGGGTTAGGGGACTCAGATTGTGTAGCGCCCGTCGGAGCCGCCGCCCTCGGAGGACTGGAGAATTCGTTTGACGAAGGCCAGAAGCTCGGCGGGGTTGAAAGGCTTGGTGAGGTACATGTCTGCACCACGGGAGTAGCCGCTCATCACGTCTCTGTCGCCCGCTTTTGCCGTTAGCATGATAACGGGCAGCGATTCGAGAGCCGGGTCTCTGCGGATGGAAGAAAGCAGCTCGAAGCCGTCCATCTCGGGCATCATCACATCGGAGACAACCAGATCGGGGCGGCTGGCCCGGATCTTCTCCAGAGCCTGGACGCCGTTGTTGGCGGTCTCTACCTGGTAGCCGTGACGAGTGAGGTTGACCTCGATCAGGCGGACGATATTCGGCTCGTCATCGACGGCGAGAATGCGCGGCATGGGTGTCGCAATCCTTTCAAAAACGCGGCGGTCTGAGCGCATTCTATCGGGAGGGGAGCGGCTCTGTCAACTTGCCATGGGGGTGTACAATCAGCGTGTGAATGTTGACCTCGCCCCCATGACCCTGTTTTCCGGAACCGCCAACCGTGGCCTCGCCGAGAATGTCGCCCGCCACCTCGGAATCGAGCTGGGCGACCTGAAGATCACCCGCTTCCCCGACACCGAGCTTTACGTCAAGTTCGAGGAGTCCGTGCGCGGCACCCATGCGTTTCTGCTCCAGCCGACGTGCGCTCCCATCGACGCCAACCTGCTGGAGCTTCTGATTCTCATCGATGCCCTGCGCCGCGCCAGCGCCCGCAGCATCACCTGCGTGCTTCCGTACTACGGCTATGCGCGCCAGGAGAAGAAAGACCGGCCCCGCGAGCCGATCACCGCCAAGCTGATCGCCAATCTCCTCACGACAGCGGGCGCGGATCGGATCGTCGCGATGGACCTCCACGCCGACGCCATCCAGGGCTTCTTCGACATTCCTGTGGATCATCTCACAGCGGTCAACGTCGTGGCGGACTATCTGGTCGAAAAAAAATTGGAGAACGTCGCCGTGGTCTCGCCCGACGAAGGCCGGGTGAAAAAGCTCCGTCGCTTCGCCGACAAGCTCCATGCGCCGCTCGCGGTCGGCTACAAGTTCCACCCCGAGCATGGCGTCAGCCAGATCAGCGGGCTTGCGGGCGACGTGCGCGGGAAGACCTGCATCATCTACGACGACATTATTTCCACCGGCGGCTCGATCAACGAGATCGTCGATACGCTGCTGGAGCACGGCGCTTTGCCCGAGGTCTATGTCGCCTGCACCCACGCCGTCCTCGCCGGTCCCGCGATGCAGCGCCTCGCCCGCCCGGAGATAAAAGAGCTGATCGTCACCGATACCATCCCCATTTCCGAGGAAAAGCGCATCAACAAGCTCACCATTCTCTCCGTCGCCGACCTTTTCGCCGAAGCCATTCGCCGTATCTGGCGCAACGACTCGGTAAGCCAACTCTTTGACTGATTCTATCCAAAATCCAGGGCAACCATGACACGAAGCGAGTTAAAATCGGCTAAAAAAACCGTCCGTGCCGCGTTTCGTGCATCGAAATTCCCCCGAGCGCTCGCAAGCTCGCTTTCGCCCCCGTGCGGCACGGGGGGAGGGGGGAACTCCTGGGCATCTACACAGATTCTTAGAGGTGCGTCGTGAAACTTCGTGCCTCAAATTCCCCTGAAATCTCAGAGATAACTCGGGAGCTTCAGGTTCTGCGCCATGGTTTTCGGTTGTATCGCCGTGGAGTCGTATTAAAAATAATTCCACGGATATTTTTTGCATTTTTTATTTTTCTGAATGGGCCGGAGCGCTTTGCACAAACAATACAAAAACATCATGGAATTGCTTTTCCCTTTTGGGCTTATTGTACTTTATATTTGATGTTTTTTTTGGTAGGAGTAGTATTTATATGGATTGGATTTGATCTGTATAAACCTTCTGGTTGGCAAAAATATCCAGTGCGGGCACAAAATCTTGAGAAAATGCTTCTTCTTGCAGAACGTTGTGGCAAAGAAGAGCTGGACGTGTTGCTTTCGACCGTGTGGGTGGCGCGTGGCGGGCTGTACAAAAGCCAGCAAGATCGGTTTGATGAAATCGTTGCGCCACGGATTCTCGCGCTGGAGCCGGAAGAAGCCGCCGCGCTCGGGCGCGACGCTCGGGCCTGGCTGCGCGAGCGGGCCAAAAACTCCCACGTCTCGACGATGCGCATCGCGGCACTGCTTATTCTGAGCGAGCTGGGCGACCGCCGCGTCCAGGAAATCGCCAAAAACTTGAGATTCAGTGCCGATGAGCGCGTCCAGGCCGCCGCCGAGGAAGTTCTTCGGGCGAGGGGAGGCGCGGCGTGACGCTTCTGGAGTTGGCGGAGGAGATTTCGAGAGAGCATACGCGGCTGGTGCGGCGCATGGTTTTTCTGAGCGTCGTGGCGGTTCTGGCGCTGCTGGGCGGCTGGTTGCTTGCGGCGCTCGGAGTCGGCGGGACGGGGTTTGCATGGCTGCTGGCGCTGGCGGCGGTGCTGATGGTCTGCTCGTGGCTCGGGTCGGCGCGGTGGCGAGAGCTTCTTTCGGCGCTGGGGCCGCTGCTGCGGGAGCCACTCTCGCCCGCCGACATCCCGGCGCTGCTGGAGATCGCGCGGCGGCTGGAGCTGGCCCCGATCTCGCCGGGCGTCGGGCCGGACGGCTCCCGGCTCTGGCCGCTCACGGACCGGCAGCGAGAGCTTTCTGCGGTGCTGGCAAAGCTTCTGCCGCGCCTCGACACCGAGGAGGCCGCCGCGCTCACGTCCGAGCAGCGCCGCTGGCTTCAGGGGACGCTCTCGCGAAGCGTCGGGCGGGTCGATCCGGCGTTCGGGCGGGAGTTTCTTATCGCGGCGCTGCTGACGCTCGGTGCGGCCCGCGAGCGTCCGGCGCAGGGCGTCGCGCGTGCCCTGAGCCGCCACCCCGAGCTGCGGGTGCGCGTCGCGGCCACCGAGTGCCTGGCCGAGCTTGCGCGAGGACGAAGATGAAGCGACGCACCCTGGCGGCCCCAGACCCGCCCACGCAGGCCCTTCGTGAGGCGATTCAGGCCACGCAGCAGCACCAGACCGGGCTGAGCCTCGCGCCTCTGGAGCACTTCGAGGCCGAGGTGCTGCTCTCGTCCGTCCTGCTGGTGCTCCGAGGCGAGTCGGCGCGGATGCGGCGCATCGGGGGGATCGTCGGCGGAATCTCTCTGGGCATTCCTGCTCTGTTGCTACTGGTTCTGCTTCTTTTTCACGTTTCCCTGACGACGGCTCTGTCGATTGTCGGGGCACTGAGCCAGTACAGCGTGATGGGCCTGGTCGTCGCGCTCTTGTTCGGGCTCCAGGTGACGAGCCGGTGGTCGCAGGCCTTAAAAATTGGAGTCTGGCTGGCACCGAAGCTGGTGGACCCGGTGGCGCTTCCGGGGCTGATCGGGCTGTACTGGCAGGCGGGTCGTCGCGCCGACACCGCGTCGCGGGCGACGCTCGAAGCGGCGCTGGTGCGACTCCTGAACCGCTGGGACCCCGAGGGATTTTCCCTCTCCGAGCGCGACCGTGCCCGGTTGCTGGCTCTGGCGCGGCGCGGCGGGGAAGAGCTGGTGATCGCGACCCTGCTCACGCTGGGGAGCGCCAAAGATGCCCGCGTGCTTCCGGCTGCTCGATATCGCCTGAGTGCGCCGGGGTCTTCCGAGCGGGTGCAGGCGGCGGCCCGCGAGTGCCTGGAGACCCTGGGCCGATGACCGAAATTGTGCGGCTGCTCTCTCAGCGCGGCTACGGCCCGCAGGAGCAGGCGCTCGCCCGAATTCGAGCGCTCCCGCTTCCGGTGGCGCTCTCGCTGCTGGCCGGGGTTCTCACGCGCGAGCAGGCGAGCCACAAGCGTCGCCGGAGCCTGGTTCGGCGCGTCGGGCTGGGACTTCTGGCGATTTCTGTCGCGCTGCTTGCCACGCAGCATTTTGTCGCCTTCGGATCGGCAGTGGGGCTGTCACTCTTCTGGCTTGTCGTCAGCGCGAGCAGCCTTCGGGCGAGCGTCCGGTGGTGCAACGCGCAGGCGGCGGCCCGCGAGGGGATCGCCCGCTCTGGCGACCCGGCGCTGTGCGGCCCGCTTCTGGAACTGACGGCGGCGCTGGAGCAGCTCCCGGCGAGCTGGCCGGGGAGAAGCGCCCGCGCCGAGCTGGAAATCCGGCTGACCTTTCTCCTGCCCCGGCTCGACCCCGACGACGCCCATCGGCTTACTCAGCCGCAGCGGGCGCAACTTCGCCGGATGCTGGAGCGCCTGCGCCATCACCCCGACACGCTCGTCGCCCTCTTGCTCGCCCTCGGCACCGCCCACGACGCGCAAGCCCTCATCGAAGCCCGGCTCCTGGTCGTCAATCACCCGTCGGACCGGGTGCGAGCCGCCGCCCGCGAGTGCTTAATTTCCCTTGGGAGTCAATCCAGGTGATTCTGAAGCCCCGCCCCGAGCCACAAACCCTCTCCGAAATTACAGATAAATATCTAAGTGAATCACATATATTCCGTCGTGGTAAATATCGCGATAAAATTTCTGATCTCGATGAAATCACCCAGATAAATTTAATCTCACCACTATTAATTGAAAAAATTCACAGCCAAGATCGTCAAAATGTCGGAATTATCTGGTTTCTGATTGTAGTTGGTATTATTTCTATAGTTCTTATGGGGATTGCTGCTTTTGAAAAGATACCGATTTTGATTATGCTTATGGTTGGACTTACCTCTATTTGTGGATTTGTCGCAGATTCCATAGGGAAAATTTTTCCAATAAGATCGATTGAAGCAGTGGAGTTGACAACTGATTTGGTGAAATTATCACGAAATTCCAGATTAGTTTCTCCTTGTCTGAAAATTCTATCGGTAAAGACGAAAACAAGCGTTGCGAAGTCGGAGTTGGCTGCGCTGGCTGAGGTGCTGGCGGTTCCGTTGTATCGAATGGGCGAAGAAGAGGCAAAAGCACTCAGTACAACACAGCTTCGGGCGCTGGAAAAATTGGTTTTTGATGAGACAAGTCTGGAGCTGACGATCTCCGGGCTGCTGGTGCTGGGCAACGCGGAGTTTGCGGTCGAGCAAGAAAGCACGGTTCGCTCCTGGGCGCAGTGCCCCGACCGACGCGGGGCGGCGGCACGCGAGTATCTTCAGGCGCAGGGCGAGATGGTAGGATGGGGCGGATGAGCGAGCCTATTCTTGAGGTGCAAGACCTGACCGTGGCTTTTGGCGGCGCAAAGGTCGTCGATTCGGTGAGCTTTACGCTCGCGCCCGGCGAGACCCTCGGCATTGTCGGGGAGAGCGGCTCGGGCAAGTCGATGACGGCGCTCTCGTTGCTCCGATTGGTTCCTGAGCCAGGGAAAATTGTCTCCGGGAAGATTCTGCTGGGCGGGCAAGACCTGCTCGCGCTTCCCGAGAAAGCCTTGCGGGGCGTCCGGGGCGGCAAGATCGCCATGATCTTCCAGGATCCGATGACGAGCCTCAATCCGGTTTTTTCGGTGGGGGAGCAGATCGCGGAGGTCGTCCGGCTACACCGTAGGCTGGGCCGAGCCGATGCGAAAAACGCCGCTATCGAGGCGCTCCGGCAGGTGAAGATTCCCGACCCGGCCCGCCGCGCACGGCAGTTCCCCCACGAGCTTTCCGGCGGGATGCGCCAGCGGGTGATGATCGCCATCGCACTCGCTGCCGAGCCGCAGGTGCTTCTCGCCGACGAACCCACGACGGCGCTCGATGTCACGGTGCAGGCGCAGATTTTAGCCCTGATCCGCGAGCTGCAAAAAGAGCGCGGGATGGCCGTCGTGATGATTACCCACGATCTCGGGGTCGTGGCCGAGACGTGCGATAGGGTGCTGGTTCTCTACGGCGGGAAGGTTCTGGAGCAGGCCAGCGCCAGCGATCTGTTCGCCCGGCCCGTACATCCGTACACAAGGGGGCTGCTTGCGTCGCTTCCGGAGAACGCCGTGGACGGGCGGCTGGTCGCGATTCCGGGGCAGCCGCCGCTTCGTCCGGGGCTGCTGGCGGGTTGCCCGTTCGCGCCGCGCTGCGAGCGTGCCCGGCCTGGACTGTGCGACACGCCACTGCCGCGCGTGGCAGTGGGCGACGGGCACACTGCGTTCTGCCACCGAATCGAGGCACCGGATGCTTGAGGTTCAGAGTCTGTCGGTGTACTTTCCGCTCGGCGGTGGGCGCGTCGTTCGGGCGGTGGACGGCGTGAGTTTCTCGGTGGGGCGTGGCGAGACGCTCGGGCTGGTGGGGGAGTCGGGGTGCGGCAAATCGACCACGGCGCGCGCGATTTTAAAGCTGATCCCGGCCACAGGAGGAAGCGTCCGCTTCGACGGCACCGATCTTCTAACGCTCTCGGACGCTGACCTTCGGCCTGTGCGTCGCAAGATCCAGATGGTTTTTCAGGACCCGTATGCCTCGCTCTCGCCGCGTCGGAGCATCGGGCAGATTCTGGCGGAGCCGCTGGAGATCCACGGTGTCGGCGGGAAATTAGAGCGGGAGGCACGGGTGGGGACACTGCTCTCGCAGGTCGGACTCTCGCCGGGCGTCGCGACGCGGTATCCGCACGAGTTTTCGGGGGGGCAGCGGCAGCGCATCGGGATCGCGCGGGCGCTCGCGCTCGACCCGGAGCTTCTGATTTTAGACGAGCCGGTCTCGGCGCTGGACATCTCGGTGCGCGCTCAGGTGGTGAACCTCCTGGCCGATCTCCAGAAAGAGCGCCAGATCGGGTATTTGTTTGTCGGGCACGATCTTTCGCTGATCCGGCACGTCGCGCATCGGGTGGCGGTGATGTACCTCGGGCGAATCGTCGAGCTTGCCCCTGCAGCCCGGCTTTACTCCGCGCCGTCGCACCCCTACACCCGCTCGCTACTTGCGTCCGCTCCGGCCCCGGACCCGTCGCGCCGCCGGGAGCAGGCTCCGCTGGAAGGCGATCCGCCGTCCCCGATCAACCTGCCGTCGGGCTGTCGGTTTCGGACGCGCTGCCCGCATGCTCGCGAGGAGTGTGCGTCGGTCGATCCGCCGCTGGCCGAGATCGCTCCCGGCCACTTCAGCGCCTGCCCGTTCTGGCAGGAGCTTACGGTGATCCCCCAGCCCCAATAATGGGGAGCCAAAAGAAGATTTTTCCCTATCTGGTTCCCCGGGTACCCGCTGCGGGTGATCGGGGTTAGGGGAGCTTTAAGCGCTGACCGGGAGTAAGCATGCCGTCGGCGACTTGAGGGTTCGCCGCGACGAGCGCATCGAGGCGCTCAGTGATCGGGAGGGAGCGGTCTCCGTGCTGGCGGGCGACGCTCCAGAGCGTCTCGCCCGTACCGATGGTCACGTACTGCGCCGGAATGACTTTCTTCTCGCCGCTGGCACCCGCACGCCCGGCCACGAAGCCCAGCACGGCGGCCAGTGCGACCAGTGCCGTCGCGACGATCCGCTGGGTCCGCTGACGCTTGCGGGCCGAGCGCTTCCGCAGATACGCCGAGCGCTCCGCCGGAAAGAAGTACGTCACCTGCTCTTGATTGTTGGACTGGGTCCAGAAGGAAACCGAACCCGTTTCTCGCATCACCATGATAAAACCTCGCCTTCTGGCAGCGTCACTCCGGCTCCTGCTCTGGACCCGGAAAGGCAAACTACCGTTCTGCTGGGAATTTTATCGGGTATTTCCGTGTTTGTCAAACGTTCTGTTTGCTCTCTCCAAAAAAAAGGCCACGGCAGCCTCGCCGCTCGGTCCGAGCAAGCGGCTGAAGTCGTTCACATACAGGTCGATATGCGCCCGCATCACGGCTTCTTCCAGGTCCGTCGCGTAGTTTTTGCAGAGCGATAGGGCTTCACCCGGATGAGCATCGCTCCAATTTAAACTTGCCTGAATCTGTGCGCTCAAGCTCTCGACAAGCTCGGGCCGCGCGACAATCGCCCCGAGCGGAATGGGGAAGCCCGTCTTCTCTTCCCAGTGCTCTCCGAGGTCTACCAGGCAGTTCAATCCGTCTTTTGCATACGTAAACCGCTTCTCATGGATCACGACACCTTGCGTGCCCGGCTCTCGGAGCAATTTTTCGTAGACTTCATCAAACAGCGCATAGGATTTTTGGATTTGTGTGTCTTCGGCCCAGAAATCGAGCAGAAAATTGGCCGTGGTCTGCGCTCCCGGCACCAGAACAGGTGCTCTCGGGTCGAATTTATCGCGACCGCTCGCCAGCAAGAGCGGCCCGCACCCCCGCCCGAGCGCCCCCCCGCACGAGAGCAATTCATAGTTCTCTGAAATCCCCGGATAGGCCGCGTAGCTAATTTTCAGCGCCTCGAATTGATTTTCTGCCGCTCGTTCGTTGAGCGTCTGAACATCTTCAAAGACAAACGTGAATCTGTGCGAGACGTGCCCGAGGAGCATTCCGGCAAAAATATACACATCGTTGGGGCACGGCGAGATTCCCAAGGTCATAGATTTTTTAACACCCCTGTGAGATTTTTCAGCGCCAATTTGATGTTCTCGGGGCGCATGTCGCGCTCGGCGGCGATGTTGGAGATGGCGCGAAGCTCGCTTACCGAAATTTTGGCGTTATGGCAAACCAGTGCGACGGCAGCACCTTCCATCGTCTCGAAGCTCGCCCCGAAGAAGTCCCGCCGAAACTCCCCGGTCGCCCTGGTTCCAGCGCACGAGTTCACCGTGCAGCCCGCCCCTTCTGGCTCCCCATTATTGGGGCTGGGGGTCAGTGGGAGCGCTTCGTAGCCTGCGCCGAATGGGCTGGTCTGGATCGGCTGGAAGCTTCCGTCGGTTTGCTCGAAGCCGACATCGCCGAAGACTTCGGTTGTGGCCCAGACGAGGTCGCCGATTTCTAAGCCACACTCCGGGTAGGCTCCGGCGATCCCGATGTTCAGGACGTGCTCCGGCTGATATTTTTCCAGCAGCTCGGGCAAGCGAAGCAGGGCCAGCGCGATCCCGACACCCGTGACGGCTTTTATCACGCCCTCTGTGTCGGGGTAGCAGGCAAGCTCAAGCTCGGTTGCGGCGCAGACGAGAAGCCGGGTCATTTTTCCAGTCCCAAGTTCCCATTTTGGGACCAGGACCATAAACACCCGGAGGGTAGGGCAATGGGGCAACAAGTTGCCGTCTCGCTTCGCTCGAAATCTGGGCGTAAATTTCGACCGAGGAACGAGGAAGACAGCCGAAGGCTCCATAGCCGGACGTTTATCGTCCTGGGAATTCGGACGTTTATCGTCCTGGGAATTCGATAGACGAGAAGCCGGGTCACAGGCTACCGAGCGGGCCGATTCGCACCGGGCCGTAGAGGCAGTGCCCCACGGTCGCCACCAGGCCGACCGCGCCCGACGCCTGGGCCGGGTCGATCTTGCCTTCGAGGTAGCGTGCCGCCTCGCCATCGTGGAACTCCGCGCTCACCGTGCCGTCGCGGGCGATGCTCAGGGACAGCTCATAAGGCTGATCGCGCTTCCAGACAATCGAGGCTTCTCCGAGAGCGACCGCCATTCCGTCTTTGTGGAGCACCAGCCGGACTCCTTCGATGGGGGAGAGCGTCAGCGAGACGTACCGACGAAGCCCCTGCACCGCCGCCGCGATCCCGACGCCGTCCGCGAGGTGGGTTTGCACGGTGGTTTTTACCGAGTAGTCGGTCCACTCGCGCTCGCCGTACAGCGCCAGCCCGGTCCCGCGATCCTGGACGATCCGGAAGTTCGCGCCGCCCGCAAAGTCTCCGCCCTCGTAGCGGTCAGCGGCGTTCACCCAGGCACGTCGCCAGGCTGTCCCGCTGACATCGGGCTTTCTCAGAACGAGCTGCGGCGATCCCGACCAGCCGAGCCAGTCTAAATAGAGTGTCCCGGTGCCCGATTGCCCGCCGACCTCGATCCCGACCTCCGCGATGGGGCGGCCTTCCAGCTCGGGTAGTTCCCAGCTCAGGTTCGCGACACTGCCGCGCTCCAGCAGGGTGGGGGCGTCGCGCAGGGTTTCCAGCAGGTCGCCCTCGCCGTAGTAGCGGACGAACAGGCAGACGTGCGCGGGGCGGAGGTTGGCCTCATCGGTGACGATTCGGGCACGCAAGATCTGGCCGGGATGCAGGATCGGCGAGGCGTACATGCCGTAGCCGGGCATCTTCAGGCCCTCGGGCGACGTGAACGTGGCGGTGGCGATCCGGGCCGTTCTTCCTGGCGCGACGCTTCGATAGGCAACTGCCAGCGCCCGCTCGTCGTCGGTGATTCCGGGGTTCTGCGCCAGCTCGCCCAGCACGACATTCTCGATGGTTGCCGTCCCCCGGCACTCGACCGAGTCCTCGACCCTGAACCCGTGGACGCTGCCGGGAAGCGCGAAGTGGAAACGCATGCCTTCGTTGGGCGCGAGCGGTGCCAGCCCCTGCATCCGCCGCGCGGTGTTGACAATTCGGTAGGTTTCGGTCGCGGCGTCGGTGATGCCGCGCCCGCCGTCCGCCGTCGGGAGATAGAGCCGGTCGGCCACCGGTCCGCGCAGGTCCGCGCCCCGGTCGATTCCCGCCAGGCCGTTTTTGATACCCATCAGTGCGCCCACGTTGCCCGCGTTGCAATCCGTGTCCCAGCCTGCGGTGCTGGCGATCATGAGAGACTTCTGGAAATCGTCGTCGCCGTAGAGCAGGGCAAGCTGGATCACCGCGTGGTTGGGGATCATGTGGCAGCCGCCGCCAAATTTTTTGTAGCCCCAGTGCTCTTCAATTTTTCGGAACGTCGCCCGCCAGTCGCGCGGCTCGGCCCGGTGCCACTCCCGAATCTCGGTGACCATTTTATGGATCAGCGACGCGCCGGGGATAAACGTCAGGGCCGTGTCGAGTAGCACGTCAAGCCGGGATTCTTTGAACGCCAAAGCTTCCATCGCCGCGAGGACTTGCGCCCCGTAGATCGCTTCGCCGTCGTGGCTGACGCAGGCGGCTTTTCGGGCGAGCGCGGCGGCTTTCTCCGGGTCGCCGGGGCAGAGCATCGCCCAGCCGTCGATGAAGATCTGTGCCCCGATCTGCTCTGCCACGACCTGTCCGTTGAGCGCCATGCTCCCCGAGCGCGGCGGGACAATCCCTTCTTTGAGGCGCAGAAACGCCGTGTGCTCGGTGCTCGTGCCCATCCCGCCCCACCAGAGAACCGTGCGATTCTCAATCAGATAGTTCAGCCAGGCATTGCCAATCTGCTCTTCGGTGACATCGTAGGCATAGCCATTGTCGGCGACGGCCCGGACGAACGTAAACGTCCCCGAGATATCGTCGTCGGTGACGACCAGCGGGACACCTAACTTTTCGTGGACGTAGTACCAGACCTCGCCCAGCTCCCGCTCGATCCGCTCGTTGGTCCAGCCCTCAAGCGGACGCCCCAGGTAGACCCCGATGATCTTGCCTAAAATCCCGGCGTAGACACGCTCCTCGTAGTCGCTCGGGAGGTTCACTTGGCGCTCGCATCCTCGCCCGGAACCGGTCGCCCCATGCTCTTGTAGATGCTCTCGATCATGGCTTTGTTGCCTTTCGCCTCACTATTTTCCGGGTCCAGCGCAAGGGCTTTTCGGTAGTCGTCGAGGGCGGCGCGGTACTTCACTTTCGCCCCGGCCTTGTCGTCGTTCATCCGAAACGTCCCGCGTGCGGCGAGAGCGGCGGCGGCGGCTTTCTTGTCTTTTGCGGCCCCGGTCTCCTCGATCTTCTTATCTAAATCGGGCGTTGGCGACAGGGGAGCGTCGGCTCCGCCTCCGCCCGCAAACGGAGCCGCAGGCGCGGCGGGCGTCTCGGCTTCCCCGGCGGCGTGATCGTGTCCCGCGTGCTCATCGACGGGGGCCACGGGTGCGGGCGTCGTCGTGACCTTCACCGCCTCGGCGGGCACAGGGGCGCTCGGCTCGGCGGGAGCCTCGTTGGTCGAGCAGCCGGAGATCAGGCACGTCGCAGCGAAAAGCGCGGTCAGTGAGAAAGAAAAAAGCTTCATGGCTCTATTTTACCCACAACTCAGGGCGTCTGGATCACGTAGGAAAAATTCAAAAGAAACCCGATCAGCGCCCCGTGCATCGAGCGCCAGCCTCGCCCTATCTCCGCCGCCCGGTTCCACAAACGCCAGCGCCAGGCAGACCGTAGCCGCGACGACCAGCGGCAGCGAGACGCTACTTCCCCGGCCCGAAGCGGTCTCCCAGAGCGCCCGAAGCACTCCGATGCCAAGAAGCAAGGCCAGCAAAAGACCGATTGCGGTCAGAACCGTCAGAAAAATAATTTCCATAGAATCATGTCCAGCGGCATGCCAATCAGAAGAATTTTATGCCAGAGCCTCAATCGTATCCAGAAATTTGAAATATAGTTGCACCCAATGACATAAAGTGTAATCATCTGAATAAAACCGAAAATGCCGACATACCAGGCCATACACAAGCCACCAATAAAACTGATTACAGCCAGAACTGCACCTGGAATATTATCAATGTTCGATAAAAGATCGTGAAAAAACAGACAAACCAGCGGCCCGATGTTGGCAGATAGAATTATCAGCCAGCAAAGCCATACGGGAAGCGAACGGAGCCAGCGAAAATAAAAATAAAGTGCCCGGAGCATTCCAGCGAGCCACGAAAGCCCGAGGAAAGCGGTTAGCAGCGATAGAACGAGGTATGCGTGGCTCATTGTTTTTCTTTCAGCGTGTCTGTTGTAGCAAAAGCCCCGTGATGAAATCCAGCGGCACGGCGAGCGACAGTATTCTTGTCCAGAGGGGAAGGGTATGCCATTTCTTGAAATGCTGGGGAAATATCGTCAGCCAGTAAATCAGTGCGTAGACAAGCCCACCACACAGGAGAGATATTGCCAGAAGAACCATTATTACGCCCAGAAAAAGCGAATCTATCATAAAAAGTATAATTATTGCACCAATTAATACCAGGAAATAGATTACATGATTGCGGAAAACGAATAAAATACTTTTCCAAAAAGCATAGCCTGTGCCAATAGCAAGTGATGCTACCATAGCCGAAATTACTAAAAGTAAAACGACATAAACAGGGATTGTCAGAATCATGTACATCATGGGGATTTGAGTTTCTCCGTAAGACTATCTATGGGAACCGTGATTTGTTCTTTGGTTGCCATATCTCTTAGCTGGAGCGTTTTATTTTCCAGCTCGCTGTCGCCGATCACCACCGCGAACCGGGCGCGGCGCTCGTCGGCGGCTTCGAGCATCTGGCCTATTTTCTTGCCGGTGTAGGCCATGTCCGCCGACAGACCCGCCGTGCGTATTGTACTCAGAAGCGGGACGCAGAAATCCCGCGCGGTGCTTCCGAGCGGGCAGAGAAACGCATCGAGGCCCGGAATCTCGGGGAGCGGGGCGTCTAATTCTTGCAAGACCAGCAAGATCCGGTCCAGGCCCAGCCCGAACCCGATTCCAGGGAGCCTGGGGCCGCCTAACTCTTCGACTAATTTGTTGTAGCGCCCGCCGCCGCCGAGGGCTTTGTCGCCAAGAACCGTCGAGTGTACCTCGAACGTGGTCTTGGTGTAGTAGTCGAAGCCGCGCACGAGCCGGTCGTCGCGCTCGTAGGAGATTCCGAGTCCGTCGAGGTAGCTCAGAAGCCGGGCGAAGTGCTGGCGGCTCTCGTCGTCGAGGAAGCCCGAGAGCTTCGGGGCGGAATCTAAAAGTGCGATGTCCTGGGATTCTTTGGAGTCCAGCATGCGGAGCGGGTTCTGTGTGAAGCGCCGGTTGTTGTCCGCGCTCATTTTTTCTAAAAGCGGCTCGGCCCAGGCCCGAAGCGCCGCCGTGTAGGTCGCGCGGCTCTCCGGGGTTCCGACCGAGTTCACTTTCACGCTCAGGCCCGTCACGCCGAGGGCCGCGTAGAAACCCACCGCCAGCGCGATAATCTCCGCGTCGAGCGCCGGGTCGTCGCTGCCGATAGCCTCGACTCCGGCCTGGTGGTGCTGGCGGTAGCGCCCGGTCTGGCCGCGCTCGTACCGGAAGTTCGGCCCCAGATAAAATAATTTATTGAGACTTCGCTCCAGGTCCAGCCGGTGCGACACGAACGCCCGGATAACCCCTGCGGTCCCCTCGGGCCGGAGCGTCAGCCCGTCTCCTCCGCGCGTCGTGAAGTCATAGGTTTCCTTGGAGACGATATCGGTGCCGTCGCCCACGGCCCGGTGATAGAGCTGCGTGGACTCAAAAATGGGAGTGCGGATCTCGGAGAACCCGAACCGGCGGCAGTGCTCCCGAAACGTAGACTCGACCCACTGCCAGCGAGCGGAGTCGTAGAGCGGGGCGCGGTCTTTCTTGTGGGGGAGAACGTCGAACGTGTACTTGGGCGGCGCAACTTGCATCTTGATCCATTCTATCGCCCGTTTTCCGCCCACATGGACATGGGCGTCTGGGCGAGCAAGCTCGACAAAGTCGCTCCGCGACAGAATCCGGTTTGGTTATGTCGCGGAGCGACTTTGTCGGCGAGGCACGAGACGCCCTGACGCCCAGGTTTATCTGGGCGGTGCGATAAAATGCCGGTATGCCGCTTGCGGTCGCTCCTCCCCTGGTCCATCTGCCCGCGTTTGAAGGACCGCTCGATCTTCTTCTGCACCTGGTTCGCCAGGGTCGCATGGATATCTTCGACCTCCCGATGGTGACGCTTTGCGACCAGTACCTCGGGCATATCCGGGCGATGGAGCACCCGGACCTGTCGGTGGCCGGAGAGTTCTTCGTGATGGCCGCGACCTTGCTCGAAATCAAGTCCCGGATGCTTCTGCCCGCACCCCCGCGCGAAGAAACGGAGGACGAAGACGGAGCCGAGATCGAAGACCCGCGCGCGGCGCTTGTGCGGCAGCTTCTGGAGTACGGGCGCTTCCAGTCTATCGCCGACGCACTCCGAGACCGAGAGGGGGAGCGCCAGCGTCTGTTCTTCCGCGAGCCGACCGGCTACTCGCCCGAGTACGCGCTTCCGGCGAAGTTCGGCGAGCTTTCCGCCGACGCCCTGCTCAAAACTCTGGAGCGCATGCTGGCGAGCTTCGACGACGGCTCGCACTCGGTGACCAGCGTCCGGCGTCAAAAAGTGACGCTGAAGATGACCATGCGGCTCGTTCTGGGCCGCGCCAACGCAGCGGGCGAGGCGGGAATTAGTTTGAGTGAGCTGCTTCCTGAGCCGCCGTTCGAGCGCATCGAGATTATTTTGTTGTTTCTCTCCCTGCTCGAACTCTTAAAACAAGATTTAATTGGTGTGTTCCAAGACGTTTTCTGCGGCGAGATTCGAATTATGCCTGCCCCCCCAGCCCCCGTGCCGCACGGGGGCGAAAGCGAGCTTGCGAGCGCACGGGGGACTTCCAATGCGTAGCCTTCTGGGGATGGTAGAAGCGCTTTTGTTCGTCTCGGGGGAGCCGCTGAGCTTGAAATCGCTTGCCAGGGCGACGGAATGGGACGAAGAAGCGGTTCTCGAAGCGCTGAAAGAGCTTCAGGAGCGTTATTCGCAATCGGACACCGGGCTTCAGGTGCTGGAGATCGGGGGCGGCTGGCAGCTTGGCACCCGGCCCGAGTATGCGCCGACGATAGGAAAGCTACTCGCGCCGCATGCTAACCGGCTCACCCGGCCCGCGCTCGAAACCGTGACGATTATCGCGTATCGGCAGCCGCTCACCCAGGCGGAGATCGAGGCGATTCGCGGCGTCGGATGCGACGGCGTCCTGAAAACGCTGACCGAGCGCGAGCTGATCGGAGAGGTTGGACGGAAACAAACCCCCGGTCGCCCGATCCTCTACGGCACGACGACCCAGTTTTTACATTACTTCGGGATGGCAAACTTGGAGGAATTACCCCCCCTTCCCGACGAAGAAGAGAGTGTGGAAGAGGAGATGACTATGGCCCTGAATGCCGCTGGAGTCGGCGGATGAGAGCGGTCTTAACGTGCCTGACAGCTCTGGTGCTCGTCGGCAATGCCCTTGCGCGTCCCCCGGTACCCAAGCCCAGCCCGCTCCCGAACCTGCCGAAAGATCAGCTCTGCGCCGCCGGGTTCCTTCCGGCCTACTACAACAAGCAGAATCTCGGGGAGCTGCCCGTCGTCTCCGCGCCGTCGGCGGTGCTGATGGACTTCGACACGGGCGAGATTCTCTACTCCAAAAGCCCGGACACAAAGCGCTACCCGGCGTCCACGACGAAGATCATGACGGCGCTGCTTCTGGCGGAGAACACCGAGCCGACTGACCGGGTGGTCTGCAACAATCCGTTCATTACCGAGGTCGGGGAAAGCTCGCTGTTCATCCAGAAAGGCGACCTGTTTTCCGCGCAAGCATTGCTCTACGGGTTCCTGCTCAAGTCCGCCAACGACGGCGGCGTCGTGATCGCCGAGCACGTCGCGGGGAGCGTCCCGCGCTTCGCCGAGCTGATGACAGCGCGAGCCAAAGAGCTGGGCGCGAAGAACTCCCACTTCATGAACCCGCACGGGCTGCACCACAAAGAGCACTACACGACCGCCCGCGACCTGGCCCTGATCGCCAGGGAAGCGATGCGTAACGAAAAATTCGCCGACGCCGTCTCGGTTCCCCGCCGGACGATCTCCCGGACCAACGCGGCGGGCACGACCGTTCTCACCGTGGTTCAGTCCAAGGGAAAAAAAGCGTTCTACGACGTGGTCTCCGGCGCGGACGGAATAAAAACCGGCTTCACCAACCCGGCACGGCACTGCTTCGTCGGGTCGGCGACACGCGGCGGGCGTCGGCTGATCGCGGTTTCGCTGGCGGCGGCGGGCAACTCGTGTGCGGACTGCGCGGCCCTGATCGAGTGGGGCTTTGCCCGCTTTCCGGCCCAGGCCGTCGCCAGGAAAAACCAGCCCGCAGGCGAGATTTCGGTGAGCTTTGGCGAGGTCGGGACCGTGCCCGTGATTTCCAAAAACAACCTGCGGGTTGCAAGTGATATCCTGGGCGGGCGCTCTATCGAAAAAAAAATAATCGCAACCAGCAACAGCGCCCCGATTCAAAAAGGCCAGGAAGTCGGACAGCTTGTGGCACTGGTGAACGGACGCGAGCTTGCCCGAACCCCGCTTCTGGCAACGAAGTCGGTCGGGCGCTCGGTGGTCAAAGCGGCGGCACGGACCTCGGCAGTGCCGGGGGCGGTCGCGGTCGGGGTTGTCGGCGCGGGCGCACTCGCGCTGGTAGGAGTTAAAAATGGAAGAGACAACGCCCGAAGGCGTGCCGCTCGTACGGCTGCAAAAAGCCCTGGCCGACGCGGGCGTCGCGGCGCGGCGTAAGGCCGAGACGCTCATCGCCGAGGGCCGGGTGAGCGTGAATGGCAAGACGATCAAAACGCCCGGCGTGAAAGTCGATGTTACCACCGACGACATCCGGGTGAACGGGACGCCGCTGCCAAAGCCGACGCGTCGCTGGTACATCGCGCTGAACAAACCGCTTGGCGTGGTCAGCACCGTCGCGGATCGACACGCCGACAAGACCGTGGTCGAGCTGGTGGATATCCCCGGCGTCCGACTGGTCCCCGCCGGGCGGCTCGATGCCGACAGCGAGGGGCTGATTCTGCTCTCCGACGACGGCGCGTTCGTTCAGACCGTCACGCACCCGAGCCAGAGCCTCGGGAAAAAATATTTAGTCGTCGTGCGGGGGACGCCCAGCCCGGACGCCGTCGCCAGCCTGACGCGCGGCCTGCTCCTGGAGGGCGAGACCCGAAAGACCGCACCGGCGCGGGTGAAGCTCCTGCCCCGAATGCATCTGCTGGAGCCGGGCAAGGGAACGCGCACTCTGGAGTTCGTGCTCCACGAGGGACGAAACCGACAGATTCGCCGAATGCTGGAGACGGTCGGCCACGAAGTTCTGCGTCTGGTTCGAATCGAAGTCGGGCCGGTCTCGCTGGGCGGGCTGGCAGCGGGGGAGTGGCGCGAGCTAACAAGCGCCGAAGTGAAACAGATTCTGGCCGGGGCGACGGTGCCACCGAGCAAAGAAACCGAGAAGGAAACAGTAAAAGAGAATGAAACTCGTCATCGCAGTAGTCCACGACCGCGACCGGGGACGGATCAGCGAGAAGCTGCTAAAAAGCGGATTCAAGTTTACAAAGATCGGCTCCACGGGGGGATTCCTCCGGGAGGGCAACGTGACATTGCTGATCGGTTGCGAAGACAAGGACGCCGAGCGGGTCCTGGGCCTGATAAGCGACGCCAGCAAGACCCGTAAGCAGTTCGTCAACGTCCTGCCGCCCGACGCCGGACCCGTCGGGACGTTCTTTCCGTCGCCCGTGGAGGTCGAAGTGACGGGAGCCATCGCGTTCGTGATGGACGTCGAGCGCTTCGAGCGGTTCTGAGTGCCCGATTTCAGTCTCCTCAAACAGGTCAGTCGAAAGCGCCTGGAGCGCACGGTCTGGGATCTCTCGACGAAGTGGCCGTCGCGCCACACGCTCAGCCGGGGCTGCGACCTTGCGGCAAACTACCTCTCCGGGATGCTCGTTGGGGCGGGCTGTCGCTCGTCCACCCCGACCTACAAAGCGCCCAATGGGAGAGTTTGCTACAACGCCGTCGCGGAGATCGGGCCGAAAAATCCGCGCTCTACCGTGATTTTCTGCGCCCATTTCGATAGCCGTCAGGAGCGCATGGGCCTGCCCGAAGCGCCCGCGCCCGGTGCCGACGACAACGCAACCGGCGTCGCGGCGCTGCTGGAGATCGCGCTACTTGTGCGAAAGCTTCCGCTGAAAGACCGGATCGTGATCGCGCTATTCTCGGGAGAAGAGCAGGGATTCTGGGGTTCGACGGCGTTCTCGAAAGTCGTGCAGAAGCCGCCGATTCGCTTCGTGTTCAACCTGGACCAGATCGGCTACCCGCTGCAAAAAGGGGAGAAATTTCTCTTTGTGGATATCGATCAAAAAGGGCGCAAAGAGAACAACGCGGAGTCGGCCCGGCTGGTAGCGCGGTGCCAGGAATTAGCAAAAACGGTTGTAAACGTGCCGACGAAGGTCGATCCGGCGGAAAACAGCGACTACGACGTTTTTGAGCGCCTGGGAATCCCGATTTTAGGGCTATACGAGGGCGAGGAGCACTACCCGCACTACCACAAGTCTACGGACACCGCCGACAAAGTGGACTACGCCTACCTCACCGACATGACCCGGCTGGCGTTGGCGTTTTTGATCGATCAGTGCTCGTAGGCGAGGGATTGGAAATCCCTCGCTGGGGGCAACGCGTTGCCGCAATGTCCTTCGGACGGACCTGGAGTTTGTCCGAAGGACATTGCGGCGCGGAGCGCCTTTAGCGAGACAATTCATTGCCTCGATACGGGGGAATCGGTCACGCGACAGCCAATCGGGTGAGGGCCTGGCCGACGGCGCGGGCCATGAGCTGGACGGCGGCGGAGGCGCGGGCATAGTCCATGCGGGTCGGGCCGACGACCCCGATGGTGCCCGTCAGGCGCTCCCCGACGAAGTACGGAGAGCGCACCACAGCGTACTCCGAGAAGTCCGCGCGGCCCAGCTCCTCGCCGATCTGGACGCTCACCGGGGCCGGATTGCTCTGGCGGCCCATCAGCGCGACCAGCGCGGCCCGCTCCTGAAGCACGGTCAGGAAATGGTCCAGACGCTCCACATCCCGAAACTCCGGCTGGCGCAGCACCCCCTGGGTTCCCTCGACGAAGACCGGCGACTCCGCGTGCAGGCCCCACGCGACGCCCTGAACCTCCGAGGCGATCCGTCGCCAGAGCGGAGCCAGCAAGGCAAGTGCAGGAGAAGAAACCTCGCGGGCGGTCTCGGGGCGGGAGAGCTGACGAACACTTTTTTCCGAGAAATGCTTCTGAAGCTCGTCGGCCAGAAGAAGCGCCTCAGCCGCATCGAGTGAGACACCGGTGAGCACCCGGTTCTCCGTGCGACCATTGGAGAAGAGAAGCACCAGCAGCGCCGCACCCGGCGCGACAGCGGTCACGAAGAGCTTCTTCAGGCGCGTGTCGTCGGTGTCGGGCGGGGTTGCGATGGCGGGAAGCTGGGTGAGCTGCGAAAGAAGCTGACAGGTCTTGCGAAGCGTCGCTTCCAGCTCCGACGCCGCCCGCTTGAGAGAAGACTCGGCATCGCGCCGCTCGCCGTCGGCCAGTTGGGGCGGTGGCATCAAAAAATTCACGAAGTAGCGATAGCCCTGAACGGCGGGGACGCGCCCGGCGGATGTGTGCGGCTGGCGCAGAAAGCCCCAGTCGGAAAGCTCGGCCATCTCGCTTCGGATCGTGGCGGACTTCACCCCAATCGCGTGACGCTCGATCAGGCCGTGGCTTCCCACCGGCTCTGCCGTCGCGACGTAGTCCAGGACAATTGCCTGGAGAATCTGACGCTTTCGCGCATCAAGCTCCATGTGCAATTTTACCGGCGCTCGGGCCGTCCCGCAAATAGGAGCGCGGCGAGCGCAGCCAGGCCCAGCCCGCCCAGAAACAGCCCTACCCGTAGCGCCGTCGAGGGAGTGGGCGATGGGGGAGCGGAGAGTGGGTTGATTCCCGTGTCGAAGATCGTCATGTCGGGGCCGGAGTAGACCTCGCGCAGCTCGGTATGCGGAGCCTTGAACGCGGGACTCACGACGATAAACCGTGCACCGAGCGCCTGTGCCGCCGTGAAGCTCTTGATGAACGCCATGTTCCCGTTCTGGGGCGGGGCCGGGTCTTTGCCGCCGCCTGCCTCGCGCAGTCGCTCCCGGCGACTGGCGGGAAAGAGCGAGTCGTAGCCCGCCGCGTCGCGCAGCTCAAAGACCGTCAGGGCGTTGGGGGGCAGGATCGCATGGGGAGATTGGCCGCCCATGCTCCAGCCCGCGTTCAGTGGCGCGATGAGTGCGCCTTTTGCGTTGGCTTTCAGGTAGGCCAGGCCGGGCGTCGTCGGGTAGACCTGCTCGGGCGGGCTGCCGGGATTGTACCGAAGTGCGCGGGGTATCAAGTCGATTGAAGTCAGCAGGAGCAACGCTAAAATCGCCCCCGTTTGACGCTTTCCTGAGAGCCTCGGAACCACGAGAGCGACTCCCACGGCCAGCACCAGAACGATCAGCCCGAACTGAACATCGCGAAGACCTGCCTGGAGAAGCTCTCCCAGTGGAGTGCTCGTCGAGCCTGCGACCCACGACGCGCTCAGCGACGCCGAGATTGCGCAAACAAGCAACGCCGTGACAAGAGCGGCCCAGACCGCCCGCTGCCGGGCTGCGCGGGGAATCTCAGAATTATTGAGGCACTGAAGCCCGACCCCCGCGAGCAGCGCCAGCGCCAGCGCCGCCACAACCAGCACCCGCGCCGGGCTTCCGGTCTGTGCAAAGCCCGGCAGCCCGAAGTAGAGCAATAAATCCAGCGGGGTTCCGAGCGCCATTGATAGGGAAAGCCCGAGAACCACGGCCAGCGGTCGTCGCTGCCGAAACAATCCGGTGTCGGTCTTCTTCCACGGGAGAAACAGCGCTGCGAGTGCCAGAATCAGCGGCGCGATCCCGACGTAGCAGGCCCACTCGGCGTAGTTGTTACCACCGATAACCATGCCGTTCACCTCGCTGTCGTTCCAGTGTGAGCCGTCGATAGGGTGCCCGTAGTAGTTCGGAAAAACAAACGTAATCAAGCTTCGCAGGGGCAAGGCCAGCCCGACATAGCTTTTGTAGCCGTCGAGGGTCGGGCCGGTGGCGCTCGCCCGGTGGGAATTTCTCGAAAGCTCGACTGTGGGCAGAACCTGGGGCGACGCCAAACATATCCCCAGAAGCAAGACACCCAGCGCCGGGAGAAGCCAGCCGCGCACCGGTTTTTTTTGATCCCAGACCCGAAAGACAAGCCAGACAAGCCCGGTGGCGATTCCGTAGAACGCGATCTGAAGGTGCCCGCCCAGCAGGATCAGCCCGGCAGCAAGCCCGACCCAGGTCCAGCCCCGGCTTTTCCCGGCCAGCGCCCGCTCGATAGCAAGAAGCAGCCATGGCAGCCAGCAGATGACGCAGAGAAAGGTCGGGAGCGCCAGCCAGCAAACCACGGGGCCGCTGAGCACAAACGAAATTGCCGAGAGCGTGCCGGGTGCCCGTCGCAAGCCGAGCCGACGTGCGAGCCGGTAGACCCCGGCGGCGGCGATCAGAAGGTGCAGCGCGACAGACAAACCAAAAACGTACCAGAGCGATCCCGTCGGCGCGAGCCAGAAGAGAGCGTTGAGCGGGTAGAGCGGCGCGGACTGCGAGTTGGCCCAGAGCGGGGTTCCGCCGTCGGCGGCGAACGCGTAGGGGTTGCTCAGCGGGAGCTTGCCCGCATGGAACTGACGGCTCGCTTCGAGCCGCCAGGGATAGAACTGCGTGATGCCATCGTAGCGCAGGACGTTCCAGGCGCTCGGCGGCGACTCTTTCTCCCACGGCGCGACGTGCTGGAGAAGGTCTGCGGGCAAGAACGCCTCACGGCCCAGAAGAGACTTACCCAGAAGTAGCAGCGGCAGCAGAATCAGCGCCACCGCTACAAAACGACGCATCAGAAATCGAGGAACTGGAGCTGCTCAGCGGCTTCGACGTTGAACGGGTCCATCTCCTGCACTTTCAAGAAGATCGGGCGGGCTTTGTCGATGTCGCCGTACATCGCATGGGTCTTGCCCAGGCTGATCAGAAACTGGGTCGAGCCGGGGCGCAGGGCAACGGCCTTGTCGAGGCACTCGATGCTCTCGTCCATGTAGACACGGTAGCTGTAAGTCAGCCCCAGCTCGTGGTAGGCGTCCGCGTTGTCCGGCTGCTCGGCAAGCACCGACTTGAAGAGGGACTCCGCCTCGTCGTACTCACCGTTAATCTTGTGCTCCAGCGCCTTGGCATAGCGCGCCGCCGCCTCATCCGGCATACGGACCGAACCCTTTCTTCATGGGGGTCAGTGTACCCTTACGACCCTAAAACCGCAAGGCTAAGGTCAGCTTCTCCGACCACGACGCCTGCGACCTTGCGCTTGATGCGAGCCAGGGCGTTATCGACCGATTTGGTCTTGCAGCCAAGCTCGTCGGCGATCTCGCGGTAGCTCTTGCCCAGCTGATAGCCCGACAGGACGCGCCACTCGAAGTCGGAGAGCGCCTGCCGGAGCTTGGAGTGAAGCTCGCGCGTGTCTTCGTATTTTAGAACCAGCGTCTCCGGGTCGCAGGCGATCTCGCTGGTGAGAATGTCCGCGAGGTTCCAGTCCGCCGACGGATCGTCCGACGGCGACTCCAGCGAGAGCGAGGTGTTCAGCGGCTGCTGCTTCTGACGCGTCGCGGTTTTGATAGCCGTGATGATATGTCGCTGGATACAGACCTTCGCAAAGGCCGGAAACGAGATGGCCTTGTCGCACCGAAAGTCGATGACAGCTTGCCACAGGCCGATCATTCCGAGCTGAATGAGATCGTCTTTCTCCGCGCCGATCAAAAAATACGACTTCACCTTGGTCTTCACCAGGTTTCGATACTTGTAGAGCAGATACTCCGCCGCTTCGTCCTCGCCCCGCTGTGCACGGGTGACGACCTCGCGGTCGGAAAGCTCAGCATACCGAAGGAGACTGCTTCGGGGAACGTCCATAAACGGTCTGGTCGTCGCGGTCACGCCACTTGTCCTCACTGATTCGATTCTTGGGATGCCGACGGGGTGTCGGTGTTTGACGGCTGCGCTGCGGCACGCCGCGCGTCTGCTGGTGAGTTCGTCCTCATCTGGGGCGATTATACACAAGAACGCCCGGCGTTTCAACACGATTTTTGAAGGATTTCTTTGGAGCGAGGCTCCAATGAGGGAAGAGAGGGGAAATGACCGTCAACGTGACGGCAGAGCAAACCAACATTCGTGAGGCCGCCGAGACAGGGGGGCGGGCTTCGGCGGGCGATCATGCCGCCGAGGACCGCGCACTCGCGTCCCGTGCTGCCCTCGGGGATGTTGCCGCCTTCCAGAAACTCTTCGAGCGCTATCAGCGCCCGATGGGGTCTCTGGTCGCCCGGATGACCGCAAGTCCCGACGACGTGGACGACGTTCTTCAAGAAGTTTTCGTCCGCGCCTGGAAGGGCCTGCCCAGTTTCCGGGGCGATGCCCAGTTCTCCACCTGGCTCTACCGAATTGCGGTCAACACCACCATCAAGTTTCGCTCCCGCCGCAAGCTGGAGCAATCCCACCGGGCGATCTCGACCGATGAGATCGCGGGGGGAATGGACCAGTGGGCGACCCCGTCGGACGCCCCGGCGAGCATCGGGGGCGATCCCTGGCGCGAGACAGAAAAGAGAGACTCCCACGAGCGACTGCGACGCGCTGTCCAGACGCTCTCCGAGAAGCACCGCGCGGTTGTGGTGCTGCATTATTTCGAGGGTCATTCCTGCGAGGAGATCGCGAAAGTCCTCGGCTGTTCCGTCGGGACGGTCTGGTCGCGCCTGCACTATGCCTGCAAGCGGCTCAAAGAGCTTCTTCCGGGCGAGTTTTCTTAAACCAAAAAGAGCATTTATTTCGATGAAAATCAATTTCCTGGACTGCCGCCGCCGGAGGGGAGACCTTCCTGCGTTCGAGAGCGGTGAGCTTCCCCCCGAGCGGGCCGAAGCGCTGGCGGCGCATCTCGCGGTGTGCTCGCGCTGTCGCACCGAGTGGGAGTCGCTGGCGCGTGTCGCCAGTGCCCTGCGTGCCGACACGCCCGCGCCGCAGACCCTCTCGGTGAATCTCTGGAGCCGGATCGAGTCCGAGCTGCTGGAGCCAGCCACCACCGCCGTCCCGGCTCCTCGGCGGTTGCCGTCGCTCGCTCTGGGAAGCGCCTGCGCCGTGGTTCTCTGCGGCCTCGCTTTTGCTGCCACCCGCTTCGCCCTGCCGACGAAGAAAGCCGCGCCCGCCCCGGTTGTCACGCCGAGCGAGCCTGCCGTCGTGGTTGCGACGAAGCCCCGCCCGACGCCCGCGCCGACGCCCAAGGCTCCTGAGATCGAAGAGAAAGTTGCGCCCGCATTGCTTGAGCCATCGGTGCCGAAAGTAGCCCCGAAGCCCTCGCCGCGCCCGGACCCATTCTCTCCGCGCCCGCGCCGGACGCCGCGTCCCCGCCCGACGCCCGACCCGTTTGACGACGATCCGCCCATCGCCATCGATGCCGCGCCGCCTGCCGTCGCCGCCCTGCCGCCGTCCGACCCCGACGTGCGCCCGGTAGCCGACGACAGCGAGCTTGTCATTCGTGTCGAGCGACCTGCGCCCTCCCGAACCGTCCGCGACGCCAGCATCGACGCCGAGTCGGTCGAGCGCCGCTCCGAAGACGCGCTCGGCTCGCCGCTGGATGCCGTCGCCCGCGCCACCCAGTCGAGGAAACTCTTCCCATGAAGGTCTTCCCCCCATCCCCCGTGCGGCACGGGGGCGAAAGTAACGTGAGCTTGCGAACGGAACGCTTCGGGGGAATGTCTCCCATGAGGCTGCTCTTGCTGATCGCACTGGCCGCGCTGCCGTCGCTGGCTCTGGCCCAGGAGCCGCTACCCTCGCCCGTTCTCAACAAGCGCCTCGTCGAGCCGTATTCGGACCGCCTTCCGGCGGCTACCGTCAAATTCCTCCGCCAGGGAGATACCGCTCTGGGGCGCGGTGATCTCAACGGAGCGGTCGGGCAGTACGTCCGGGCTGCTCAGAGCGCTCCGGGAGCGCTCCTGCCCCGTCTGCTCGCCGGAGTGACCCTGACCTCGGCGCAGCGCCTCAAGCTCGCCCAGGAGCACTTCCAGGCCGCCCACCGGGTCGCCGAGGGCGACCTGCTCACGACGTTTCTCTTGATCGGTGCGCTGGAATCGGTCGGGGACGCCGCCGGGGCGCAGGAGCTGTATCTCCAGACGGCCCGCGACCCCCGGTTTCGCGCCGCCCAGCGCCCCGGCTACGACGCGTCCGGCTCGCTGGCGTATCTCCAGCAGGCGGCGACCTCGTTTCCCAGGTCGCCGGTGATCCCGCTCCTGGTCGGCGACGCGCACCAGCTCATGGGGCGGCTCCCCGAGGCAGAGCGCTCCTATCGCCGGAGCCTTGCGCTCGCCCCGCACTGGATCAAGCCACGGCTGAACCTCGCCCGGCTCCAGATCGCGCAGGGTCAGCCACAGCGCGCTGTCGAGACCGTCGAGGGGGCACTGCGCCAGGAGCCTGGCAATGTCCCGGCGCGCATCGCCAAAGGGGAGGCGCTGGTCCGTGCGGGCAAGCCGAAAGAGGCGATTATCGCCGTCCAGTCGCTCCAGCACATCGACAATGTCAGCGTCCTGACGATTCTCGCGCAGGCCAGCCTCTCGCAGGGCAAGCTGGGAGCCGCCGACACCTACGCCGCCCGCGCCCGGCGCAGCGCCCCACGCGATCCGGGAGTCCGGGTCGTCCAGGGCGTGGTTCGGAGCAAGCAGGGCGATTTTGCCGGTGCCGCCAGTGCGTACAGCCAGGCACTTAAACTGACTCGTGAGAGCGGCCTGTTCGACGCCCAGCCCAGTCTTCTTCGGGCGCTTGCCGAGGCCCAGCTCTCGGCAGGTCGGCCCGTCGATGCGCTGAGCACGCTCAAGGACGCCGCCGAGCAGGAGCCGGACCTGACCTCGATCTGGGGGCGGCTCGGAGCGCAGGCCCACGAATCGCTTGGTGACAGAGTAGCGATGGAAGAGAGCCTCCGCCGTGCGCTGGAGGCCGAGCGTGGGCTGAGCGCTCAGGAGACGCTCCTTGCGATCTCTCGGCGCAGTCTCTCGGAAAAATTCGTCGCGTTCTATCTCACCCAGCGGGAATCGGCCCGAGTGGGTGCCGCTCCCTCGAAAGAGAAAGAGATCGCGTGTCTTGCGGCGCTGGGCTATCTCTACCGGGGCAACGACGACGCCCCGCGCGAGGTCTCGGTCCGGCGCGAGCTGTGCGCTCTGCGCGGAGTTGGCATGGACTGGCTTCTGCTGGCCGACGCCCAGGAGCGCCTGGGCGAGCTGGTCGATGCCCGCACGAGCTACCAGAAAGCCCTCTCGCAAGGCGGCCTCGCCCGCACCGCGTGGGATCGCGCCAAAGCCCGCCTCAAGTCCCTCCACAGGAACGTGGGGGGCTAAGGGCTTCGCCGTAAGGTCCTCCGGACGTTATCCAAGTTCGGTACGTCCGGAGGACATCGTGGCGCTCGCGCCCTTAGCCACCGATGTTAATATCGGCGGATTTAACGGCGGAATCAAACCCGCATGTGTTCGCACAGCTCGACGATCACGCCGTCGGGGTCGTGGCAGTAGCACAGGCGCTTCTGGATGCCGTCCACCAGGCGAAACGGAACCGTGACGGGTGGCGAGACAAAATCAACGCCCGCTTCGACGAGCCGTGCGTACTCGGCGTCGAGGTCGCTAACATCCAGCGCGAAGTGCCGGATGCCCGGCGTGCTTGCCAGAGAGTTCTCCGGCACGATTAAACCCCGTGGCTCCAGATACTGAAGCAGCTCCAGACGGCAGCCGCCGCCCGCAGGCTGCACAAAGACGCAACGCGCCCGCGCACCCAAAAGCCCGACGACCGACTCGATCCACTCGCCCTCCAGGGTTAGCGCGAAGGTCTGACGCATTCCCAGCAGCCCGACATAGAACCCGAGCGAGCGCTCCATGTCCGCCACAACCAGGTTCAGATGATTGACGCCCACAGAGACTACTTCGACCCGCCCGTCATGCCCCGATTGTATCGGAACGAAGGCACTCCCGGACCCACCGTTCGCTCTCCTCCGAGGCCGCAGGACTGAGAGACGCTGTGTAGTCCATATCGGCATCCAGATGATTCGTCTCCCAGCATTCCTCGAAGACAACTTGAAGATCAAGCGAGACTGCGGGCATATCGTCTGTCAGCGGAATCGTGATGATCGGAAGTGGTTCACGCAGTGTGTTGCGCCAGAAAATGTAGTTCTGTGGTTCCTGAGCATTTGCTAAAGTAATTACATAATCATAATCACCCTGGTTATTTATAACAAATTCAGGGACATAAACCGTTGGTTCACCCCCGCGAAGCAGGTCGATTTCAATGAGATGAGTTGGTCTGGTTAGAATAAATTGTTGTTTTCGGAGATATTCATTGCGCCCCGCACTTCCCAGTTCTTTATTGGCGGAACTCAGAAGCTCGATGATTGCTATGACTTCTTTGGAGCCAGAACGAACGTCTCGAATCTCAATAAAACGCTCAGTAACTTCACGTGTAGGCCGAAGCACTCTCTCTGGCGGAGTTTCACGCGTTGCGACGGCAACCGGGCTGGAAAATCGAGGACGATTGGGAGCAACCGCAAAAACAATCGAATCGGGACGTACTTCCCGTTCCTCCGGGACGATATAGACGCGTTGTTCCGGGCGAGAGATAAACCCTGGGGGAAGCGTGGCACTTAGCAGCCGCTGGAGGGACGCTAAATACATCGTAGGAAACGACTGCCAGTGATAGGGCGCTTCCAAAAACGGGTTCATTCCGGGAAACGGTGAGCGCATGAAAAAGTATACCCTGGCTAATGGTTGAGGCGCTCGGCGTAGTGCCAGCGAGTGCGGATTTTTTCGTAGAAGCCGGGGCCGCCCGCCGAGAGGAACGTGATGGTGTGCGGGGCGCGGGAGACAGCGACGGTGTCGCCGGTTTCGAGCGGGGCTTCGACCTGGCCGTCCACGGTGACGATCACAGCGTCGCGGGTCTCGCCTGCGATGGTGAGGAAAACCGTCTCGGTCTCCGGCACGACGAGCGCACGTGCCGAGAGGGTGTGCGGCGCTATCGGCGTGACGATCATCACACGGGTTGTCGGGTGAACCAGCGGGCCGCCCGCCGAGAGCGAGTAGCCCGTCGAGCCGGTCGGGGTAGACACGATCACGCCGTCGGCGGCGTAGGTCGCCAGCTCGTCGGGGCCGATGGAGATTTTCACGTAGACCATCCGCGCGGCCTTCCCCGTGACGACCACATCGTTGAGACCGGTGAGCGTCGGGCCTTCGCTGCCATTGGCGCGAATGACCTTTCCCTGGACCATCGGGCGCTCGTGACGCTCGCAGCGCCCTTCCAGCACGGCCTCGACGACGGGAAGCAGGGTCTCGATACTCGTCTCGGTCAGAAAACCGAAGCGCCCCAGGTGGACCCCGAGCAGAGGAGTTCCAAGCGTCGCGGCGTTGCGGGCAGCGGCAAGAAGCGTCCCGTCACCGCCGAAGACGACCAGAAAGTCGCAGCCCTTCAGGTCTTCTGTGGTGGGCTGGGCGACGTGAGCGACCCCGCGCGTCGTGAGATACTTTGCCAGCCGCCCGGAGGCGTCCACGGCGGCTGGCTTGGCCGGGTTTGCATGCAGCCCGACGGTCATTCAGCCGCGCTGACTGGCCGGGTAGCGGGCAAGATTCTGTTTGGCAGCCACGAAGTTCGGGTCAGCGGCAAGGGCTTTCTTGAACGAGACAATGGCTTCCGTGACCTGGCCGCGCCGCTCGTACACGACGCCCAGGTTGTTCCAGGCGGCGGCGTTCTTCGGGTTGCGCAGCGTGGCACGCTCGAACATCTTGAAGGCCATGTCGAGGTTGCCCAGTTTCTGGTAGGCGTTCCCGGCGGCGACCAGCGGCTCGGCGCGCGTCGGCTGGAGCGCGGCCATCTCGGTGAAGATCGCAATGGCGGCCTTCGAGTCGCCTCTGTCCATGAGGGCGTTGGCGAGAAAGCCACGGGTCGCGTAGTCTTTCGGGTTGAGCGCGACAGCCTTGCGCCAGGCGGAGACCGCACCGGGGACATCGCCGTTTTTCTTGCAGGCCGCCCCGAGGTTCGCCCACGCGAGATCGGCGTTGGGGTCCGACTCGGTGGCTTTGGAGAACCGCTCGATGGCGTCGGCGTACTTACCCTGCTTGAAGAGCAGAACCCCGAGATTCACCAGCGCATCGAAGTAGGTCGGCTTGATCTCAAGCGCTTTCTCGTAGGCACCGATAGCGTCGTTGATCCGGCCCATTTTGTTCAGAACGAAGCCCTGGTTGTAGCGAGCGCCGGGATCGGCTCCCGCGCCTGCGGTCGGGGCGAGATCGGCGGCTTTTCCGTACGACTCGGCGGCCTCGGCGTTCTTGCCGGAGTCGGCCTGAGCTTTCCCGAGATTGACCAGCGCGGTGTAGTTGCCTGGCTCTATTTTGAGGGCGGCCTGGAGCGCGTCGATAGCGGCAGGCCGGTCGCCCCGTTTCAGCTCCAGCGTTCCGAGCGTCGCCCAGGTCGCGGCATCGCTCGGAGACTGAGCGGCGGCCTGACGAAGCGCCTCGGCGGCTTCCTCTAACTTTCCCGCTTTCTGCAGGGCCAGCCCGAGGTTGAGCTGGGCGCGGGCGTACTTGGGGTCGATCTCGACGGCTTTTCGGTAGGCCGAGATCGAGCCGGACGTGTCCGCGACCCGCCCCGAGGCGTACCCCAGGTTGAACCAGGCTTCAGCGGACGACGGCGAGAGCCGGGTGACTTCGTCGAACAGCTCGCGGGCCTTGCGGCTGTCGTTGGCGGTTCGGTTTTTCTTCAGAAGCAGCGCGTTGCCCAGGTTCGTCATGGTCGTGGCGACGTTCGGCTTTTTGGCGAGCGATTTTTCGAGGTAGGTGACGGCCATTTCCGGGTCGGGCGTCGCGTCCTTGAGCAGTGCGAACCCCATCCAGGCGTTGGCCTCCGGGCTGTCGGGGCTTGCGGCGAGCACTTTTTCCAGCTCCAGTTTCGCCGCGGCGAAGTCAGATTTCTTGACGGCTTCCATCGCGCTCTTCATGGCGGCGTCGGGGCTGGCAGGCGGCGGAACCGTGTCCTGGGCAAGTGCTCCGCTGGCGAGCAGGCCCAGAGCCAGCAAAGGGGTTAACGTACGTTTCATGGTCGGAATAGCTCCTGATCGCGGCCCAGGTAGCCTCGCATTCGGATGACGGCCTGGGTATGTAACTGATAGACACGAGATTCGGAGACGGAAAGAACTTTCCCGATCTCCTTGAACGTAAGACCTTCGTAGTAGTAGAGCGCGATCACCAGTCGTTCGCGCTCCGGCAGACGGTCTATTGCGCCGCCAAGCTGACGGATTCTCTCGCGCACCTCGACATCGGCCACGGGCGACGAGTCATCGGCCACGACATCGGCAAGGTGCAACCGCTCGGAGCCGTCGCCTCCGAGAATCATGTCGTCGAGCGACATCACCGAGCCACGCCCGGTGTTGGCGAGCATCGTGCTCAGCTCTTCTGGGAGAATTCCCAGTTGCTCGGCGACCTGGTCCTGCGAGGGCGGCGTGCCCAGCTTGACCTCCAGCTCGAAATACGTCCGCTCCAGCGTCTTGGATCGCTCCCGAACCGAGCGGGGAACCCAGTCTTCCTCCCGGAGAGATTCTAAAATCGCCCCACGGATCAGCGCGATGGCATAGGTTTCGAACTTCACCTGGCGACCTGGATCGAACTGATCGACAGCCTTGATCAGGCCCATCGAGCCCGCCGTGTAAAGATCCTCGCGGTCCAGGTTGGGAGGGAGATTCGTCACGACCCTACCTGCCGTGATCTTTACCAGGTAGGAGTAGTTGTCGATGATCGTGGCGCGCGCTCGGCTATCCCCGCCGGACTTGAAGCGCCGCCAGGCCTCCTCCATGGTTTTTAACGACATATCCTTAATTGTAACTGCCTCGTCGGTTTTCGTCGGGAGCGTGCCAGGTAGCATCGTGATCCGAGACGACCCATTATAGCACAGAGATTTTCTGCACTCGCTGAATGTTCTATGATAGATTTTCTCTTGATGTCTGAAATCGTGTTTTGCAAAGATCGTGCCCGGCTGGATCTGGCGCGGATCCATGCCTATCTTTCGGGAGAATCGTACTGGGCGAGAAACATTCCCGAGGAGACTCTGCGTCGCGCCGTAGAAAACTCGCTGTGCCTCGGAGCCTACGACAGCGAGACAAGCGAGCAGGTGGGTTTCGCACGAATCATCACGGACTACGCGACGTTCGCCTATCTATGCGACGTTTTTATTGTCACCGAGCGGCAGGGCGAGGGGATCGGGACGAAGCTTATCGAGGCGGTCTGCGCGGAGCTTGTGCCGCTGGGGCTGCGCCGCTGGGCGCTGGCGACCCGCGATGCCCAGACGCTCTACGAGAAGTTCGGTTTTGAAACAACGCCCGAGGGCCAGTGGATGCACCGGCGCTTTCTCGATGTCTACGAGCCGCGATAAACTACGGGCATGCGTCGCTTTTGTCTCATCATTGCTCTGCTTGCTGCTGTTCCGTCGCTGTGCTTTGCCGACCGGCTGATCTTCTCTCGGGGCGAGAGTCTTTTCGTCTCGGAGCTGGGCGGGGCCGCGCCACGTCAGCTGGGCGGAATCTCGGTGGGTGAGTCGCGCTGGGCCGTGAGTCGCGATGGGCGTAGAGTTGTCTGGCTCAAGACGCAAAAAAGCGCGACGGAAGCCGCGCTGACAAAACCTGTGGCCGTGTTTCTGGGCGACACGGCGGGGCGACGCCAGAAGAAACTCACGAGCACCGATAGCCTCAAAGACCGGAGCGGGCAGAAGATCACGCTGGTCGGCCCGACCCGCGACGGTGGCGGCGTGACTCCGCTGAAAGAGTGGAGCGTCGCGTCGGTGAGTTTTTCCAGCGACGGGCGAACACTCTACATCGGGCTTTCCCGCGTGGAGGGTGAGTCTGCGGTGGCGACCGTCGCGCTGGATGCGTTCACCGGGAGCGCCGTGGTCGATGCCGACGGAAACTGGAAGGTTCTCGCGCCGATTGCCCAGGCCGACGCCCGTGATTCTTTGCTGGCCGGAGCCGGAACCGCAACTGCCTTGGCCCTGAGCGGCCCGGATGCCGTCTATCTTCCTCTGACGCTGGTGAACTTCGAGGACGAGTCGGTCTCGCCCTTGCCGCCGACCACGAGCCTGGGCGGGAAGCGCCCCCCGTACGGTCTGGCGCTCTGGCCCGCGCTCTCGCCCGACAAAAAACGAATCGCGTTCGGCGCACTCCCCGCCGGGCTGTGGCTCTCCGACGCCGCCGGGAAGTTCGTCAAGCGGCTCACTCAGGCCGAGGCGGCTCGTCCGCGCTTCTCCACCGACGGCAAGACGCTGTTCTTTCTCGCGCCACGACCGACCACGACCGACCGGCAGAGCTTCGATCTTTTCCGTCTGGACCCGGACAACCCTGCCGCCCCCCCGACGCGCCACCTCGACGACATCGACTGGTTCGACATCATCCCGGACTAAAACCCGCTGAGGGTTTCGAGGCGGGGATAGGCGAACGCCAGAAGCAGCGCGAGGTTCTCGATGTCGGCGCGGTTGTACGCCAGAAGCCGGTCGAGCGCCTCCTGGTCGCCGCGCCGCTTCCAGGCACTCCAGAGATAGACGGCGTCCATCCCGCTCATGTCCTCGATCTCGAAGTCGCGGGAGATTCCTAAAACCCGCTCGATCTTTTTCAGCCCGCCCGTGTAGCCCAATCGCCGCATCGACGGGCACAGATCGACATGAAGCTGGTCCAGCGGGAGCGCCGGAAAGCGTCGCCGGAGCATCGGAAGGTCGAACCCGGTTCCAAAGAACGTCACCAAAAGCTCTTTTTCGGAGATGGCGTCGGGAAACTCTTCTAAATTCTGGCCCTGGACGAAGAGCTGACTGTCGAAGCCGTCGTACAGCCCGATCACGGTGACGCTGTTTCCCTCAAAGCCGCCGTCTGTCTCGATATCTAAAAACCCGACCTTCTCCATCAGAAGCTTCGTGGCCCGCCAGTGCTCGCGCTGGGGGATGTTTTTCGCCAGCCAGCGCCAGTTCTCGGCGTCGAGCGCCTCTTTGGAGTTTTGAACCACGGGAAGCAGCGCCTCGGCTTTTGCCTGGCTCAGCGGCAGTTTCTCAAGGCCCAGTGCATCGTCCCAGGAGCGCACTCCGGCCTCCCAGAGTTTTAGCTCGCTACCCGGCCCGATTCCTGGCGCATGGCAGAACGTCGCGCTCAGCAAGGCTTCACCGCCAGATAGATTTTCGGGTTCATTCCTCCGGCAGTAACTTGCAACGAGCGCAGAACTTGCCACTCTCCGAGGCTCTGCTCGGTCAGTTTTAGCTCGTGCGAGATCACGCAGAGCCGCGTACCGGGTCTCGCGACCCGCGCGGCTTCTTCTAGCAGCGCCGGGTAGAGAGTTTCGTTGGTTTTGTGGCTCCCGATGCGCTGCCCGAACGGAAGATCGGCCAGGATCACGTCCACGGAGCCATCGGGGAGAGGGAGATTTGTGGCGTCCCAGTTTTCCAGCGAAATTCTATCCGCGAGGCTTGCGGCCTCCACGTTGGTCGCAGCGCAGCGCAGGGCGTCCGGGTTGGTGTCGCAGCCGGTCACTCGGGGAACTTTGTCTAAAAATGCCCGCTCGATCAGCAGCGTTCCGGAGCCGCAGCACAGATTCAGGACCGCGTCGGTCGGGGCCGGGTCGGTGAGCTTTGCCATCGCGTGGGCCAGCGTGGCGTTGAGTGCGCCGGGCATGTCGCAGACGCGCCACGCGCGGGTCGAGAGGGGGCGCGGCGTGAGCGAGATCAGCGCCTCCCAGCCGCTCGATGCACTTCTCAGCCGAACGAGCAGATCGGAATCGTCGGTCTTTTGCGCGTCGATGGTCAGCTTCAGCCGCTGCGACAGCTCTTCTTTCAGGCGCAGCATCACAGGAGAGTCGTCGCCCGCAGCAGCCAGCCGGAGGGTTTTAAACGTCCCTCGTGGGTGTCGTGAAATCACGTCTTTGATCGCTATTGTGAGTCGATCCAGGTGCTGCTGTCCTAAGAGTGCCCTGGGGCGGGGGACATCGAACTCGATTACGGCGTAGAGAGCAACTAAACTTCGGGAGTAGAGAAACCGGTGGGGCTTTTCGGTCTCAAGGCCGATCCTGCCCGGCCCCAGAATGTTGGACTCGGGAATCTCTGGCTGAACCATGGCTTCTAAACCCGGCAGAATATCGGCTTCGTAGCGCATTATTTTAAAAAATCAAAGCTGGACTTGAGGCAATCAAACGGATCGCGTCGGCAGGTGTCCTGCTCGACGCAGTGCCACTCGACGCCTGCGATTTCGCACGCCGGGATGATTTTCTCCCACGGGAGATTTCCCTCGCCGATGGCGGAAATAACCGGGCCATCAGCGAGGATCACTTCTTTGTCCTTGTGATGGATCACCGGGACGCGCCTCGCAGCTCGCTCGAACAGCCCCACCGGATCGACGCCCGCGTGCCAGACCCAGTAGGTATCGACTTCCAACAGAAAATCCGGCCCGCCGTGGTCTATGAACAGCTCGTAGAGAATTTTTCCGTGCTCTTTGCGAAACTCATGGCTGTGATTGTGATACCCGAACCGAATTCCCGCTTCTTTGAGCCTGGAGATCACCGACGCCGAGTCTTCTAAGAATTTTTTATACCCGTCAAGCCCGGCAGATTCGTATTCTTTGGGCAAGCCACCGATAGCGACGTAGTCACAGCCCAGAATTTGATGAAACTCGATCTCAGCGTCGGTTTTTTCGGCGAGATCGGCCCAGTTTCGGTGGGTCGCGATGCAAGCAATTCCGTTGTCAGCGAAAATTTGTTTCGCGTCTTTTGCAGAGACGGAGCCATCGTTCATGCAGCCGACCGCAGAGAGCTGAACGGCACGGTAGCCGATTTGATTAATTTTCTCGATGGTCTGAACAAAACCGTCGCGGGTCTGAATCTGGTCTCTCACGGTGTAGAGCTGGACGGCGAGCTTGTGCTCGAGCTGATAGTTCATGCGTTTGCTATTTCTTCGGCGATAGTGACCGCCGCAAGCTCGGGGCTTGCACTTGCGGTGATGGCCCGGCCAATCACGAGGTAGTCGGCACCATTCCGAACGGCCTGGCCTGGCGTGGCGACGCGAGCCTGATCGTCGCTTCCGACGCCCGCCGGACGGACGCCAGGAATCACGGTTACGAAGTTTGCCCCGCAGGCTTTTCGGATCGCCCCCAATTCCAGCGGGCTGGCGACGACTCCATCGCAACCCGCGTCCTGGGCCAGTTTGGAGAGATGCGTCACGTGCGTCTCGGCGACGCCTGGCACCCGAAGCTCGGCGTTGAGCCGGGCGTCGTCGATGCTGGTGAGAACCGTGACCGCGATCAAAAGTGGGGGATTCTCGGCATCGCTTGCGGCATCGCGCGCCGCCTGAAGCATCGCGCTCCCGCCACACGCGTGGACATTCAGCATCCAGACGCCGCGCTTTGCCGCCGCTCGGATGGCCCCGGCCACGGTGTTGGGAATGTCGTGGAACTTGGCGTCGTAGAAGATTTTTTCTGCACCGGCGTCGGCGAGCATCGAGAAAATCTCAAAACCCACCGCGTTGACCAGCTCCAGCCCCACCTTGAACCCGCCGACTTTTCCGTTAAGCTTTTTTGTCAGTGCAAGCGCGTCGGGCGCGTTGTCAAAATCCAGCGCGACTAAAATCCGTTCGTGTGCGTTCATCGCCTGGAGAATACCACGATGGTCGGACTCGGGTAGCCCATGTCGTACGGCAGAAAGAAGCGATATGGGAACCGGGCGTCCCTGGGTGTCAGCGTGATTCCCGAGGTCGCCAGTTG
The DNA here is from genome assembly GCA_031363095.1 of Armatimonadota bacterium. GTDB lineage: Bacteria > Armatimonadota > Armatimonadia > Armatimonadales > Armatimonadaceae > JANLTX01. Next base: position 36,831 of record JANLTX010000039.1, read on the forward strand.
GCCCTGCTCGCGGTGTGCAAGCTCCCACCCGTTGTCCAGCGCTTCGAGATAGGCCGCTTTTGCCGGTCCCGTACGGTACTGGTACTCGGCGTCGGAGAGAATCACGGCATCGGGGTTCTCGGCCTTGAGCTGCTGGGCGTTCCACTCACCGTCCGCCGGTAGTAAAAACCCGGATACACTCGCCGATTCACGAGCCTTGTCGGGCCTCGGATGAGTGAGTTCGGGAGTAAGAGGCGGGTGATAGTGCCACGGTCCGGTCGCAAACCCGATCTTAGAAAAATTCTGCGCTCGAATCCAGACCAGCGCCCGGTCGCGCGTGTCTGGTTGGCTCATTTCGACATCTAAAAGTCCACTCAGAAGCACCGACGGAACACTAATAATCCCGAGGAGTATCAAACTGCGCTTCGAGGTCGCCAGTGCTCCGACCAGTAAGAGCAATGCGGGAAAAAGCGGCAGCGTGTAGCGGGAATACATCGCTGTGGAAGCTCCGATCATCAAGTAATACGGGACCACAAACGCCAGAAGCACATAATCCGACGAGCTACGGCGACGAATCGCCATAAATAAGCCAACGGCGATGGCAAATGGGAGAAATAAGCCGAGCGTCCAGCCGCTTTGAAGCACATGGGTGAGAAACGCAGGCGGCATTCCCGCAAAGATTCCGCCGTGGTCCGTCCGCGAGACCCCGGCCTCACGGAGCAAGCCCGAGATAATCCCGCCCGGATTGGTGAACACCGCCGGACACCCGGCCAGAAAGCCGATCAGAGCGCCGAGGAGAGTTCCCCCGAAGCGCTTCGCTCGCAGGCTCGCTACGCTTTCGCCCCCGTGTAGCACGGGGGAGGGGGGGAGCAAGCACGCCACGAGCGGTGCCAGAAGCACCAGCCCGACGTTGTACTTGGCCGCCGCCGCCAGCCCCGCAAAGATCCCCGCCCAGAACAACCATCCAGGGAGCTTCAGCTTCCTTGACTCAGAGTAGCGTGCTGCTTTAGCCGCATGGTCGTCGGCGCAGAACGCCAGGCAGAGAGTCGCCCAGAACGTCGCGTGGACATCGACGGTCGCGAAGTGCGCGTGCTGGACCGCGAGCGGCGCGATGGCGTAGAGCGTTGCGGCGACCAGCCCGGCGGTGTCGGAGTACAGGCGCTTTCCCGCAAGAAACAGAGCAGGACACGTGGCTGCGCCAAAAAGCGCCGTGACGACCCGGCAGGTGAGAAGCTCGGGCGGGAGCTTGTGGTTCTGGGTTAGCAGGCCGCTCCAGGTTCCGATGTCCAGGAAGAAGCCGTTGACGTTGGGCACCAGGCAACCGTAGGCGTAGAACTTCGGGTCCAGAAGGAGCAGAAGCGGGTGGCATGCCAGCGAGCTACCCAGAACCAGGGTCTCGTCGGTGTGGTAGCTAAAGGCATGATCGGCACTCGGGACACCCCAACGGATTCCCCAGAGCCTCAGCGCCAGTGCCAGAAGCCCGATCAGCCACGGAAGAAGCAACGTCGCCGTTTTTGACGCCTTGCCGGTCACGAAGCTACCTTATTTCCACCAAACACCGCCCCGGTGTGGAGTAAATTCCAGGTTCTGGATTCGACGAGGTGAGCCTGCGAACCGATGGTCGAATTGGTGATCGTAGCCACGAATTTATTCGATGGTACTGCCTTCATCTGCCCGTCAGTATATCGCGGTATACTGTTCAGGCAAACAGCCCCCAAACAACTATGGAACTCAAGATAATCGCCCTCGAAAAGATCGTTGAAGACCCGGACCAGCCCCGAAAAGTCCTCGACGACGCCACGCTCGCCGGTCTCGCCGACTCGATTCGCCAGCACGGACTGCTCAACCCGATCACCGTCACGCCGCTCGAAGGCGTCGAGGGGTATCGGATCGTCACCGGGGAGCGCCGCTGGCGCGCCGCGCAGCTTGCGGGGCTTTTCGAGATCCCGTGCGTCGTGGCCGAACCTGCCGAGGACACGGCGGCCAGAGTCTCCGAGCAGCTTGTCGAGAACCTCCAGCGCGAGGACCTCGCGCCGCTCGACAAGGCCCGCGCGATCCAGACGCTCAAGGAGACGCTTGCCGCCACGAACCGCGAGGTCTCCCAGCGCCTCGGGGTTTCGGAGCGCACGGTCGGCTACTTACTGGACCTGCTCGGCCTCCCCGAGTCCATCGGCGAGCAGATCGTCAACGTCGGCCCGCGCCCCGCCGAGGGCCAGCTCACCGAGAAGCACGGTCGGTTCCTCAAGCAGCTCAACGACCAGCCCGATCTCCAGGCGCACCTGGTCGAGAAGATTCGCGGCGAGAAGCTCTCCGCCGACGACGCCGGAAAAGTGGTGAAAGCCATCCGGGAGCACCCCGACAAAGCAGAAGCGCTTCTGGGCGGCAAGTTCGAAGAGATTCCGTCGATTCTGGGAATCAGCCGCGAGGAAGCCCCGAGCTTCTCGGTCGGCGGTGCATTTCTAAAACAACTGGACCGAATTCCGGGGATTTTAGACGAAATTAAACTGGAAAAAGCCAGCATGGCCGATCTTCCGAGCATCGAAGGCAAGCTGATTGCCGCCCGCGAGTCGCTGGACCGCAAGCTCGCCGAAGTCCGGGCCGCACTGGGGTAGTAAAGGGCATTCTTAAGCCCCTCTTTAAACTTGAGGGGCTTGTATAAGAATCAGATTTACAAATTTAGGATATCTTGTGTAAAATATGAATATTGAAGAATTATCTGAAAATAATTACATTTTAGAAGTGAATAAATATTTTTTTGAAGGCAATAACGCTTATTTAGAAAGATTGCAGATTGGCCGTCTAATTAGATTATACGCTTATTCAATTAATAGAATTGATATTCACCTAAAAAACGGTGTTAGCTCTGGTAGATTCCTCGCTTTGGTTCAATTTTTTATATTTGAAGAAAAAATGGGTTTTTCAGAAAACGCGTTAGAAAAAATAACATATTTAATTAGTGATAGAAAAAATCACAATTGGTATGTAAATCATCATTTTCCAGATTCTGTAAATATAGAATGTTATTCCATTATAATGTATTTAGTCGCCGGAGAATATGGTGTAGAAGAAGCTACAAATGGACTTAAATTAAACTTTCAGAGTATCTTTAACTATAAGCAGTTTGTATACTGGAAATTTATTTATATGTGTTGTAAAAATAATTTGTGGGTTATCGAGACTTCTGAATTTCTTGATATAGTCATCGAATATTTTAATATATTAGAGAACGATGGGGCACTTGCAACAGTGACCAGCCGAAATTGGTTTCACTTTGATGTTTTTAGATATTTATCGATAAATAAAAAATATTACTTGTTAGAAATTATCATTCAGACATTCTATCCTAATGGCGTTGATGGGCATTCATTTGATATGTTGAAGAAAAAATATATAGATGGTGGTTATCAAATAGCACTTTTGGAAAAATTGGATCAAGATGGTTTAAATTTTATAAACAGTACGCTTAAAGAGAACTGTCAAGATATTTCTGACGAATTTAACTTTTGTATTAATTTTTTAATTGATAATAAGATGTATGAACTTGCAAAACTATTTTTGATTAGAAAAAAAGAGGTTCTTTTGAATCCTCCCTTACCCAAGTTTTACGGAACAATATTTCAAGAATATGAATTAAGAATAGATGATTTAGAATTGCTTGAAACAGCAAAAAAGTTGATGGAAATTGAACTTTTTGATGATTCAATGGATATTATGGATATTATTTCTTCAAGAAAAAATATACCGAATTTTATTCACTATGTCATAATAAATTACGCTATAAAAAATCATAATCAAAAGTGTATTGACCGTCTATTATATTCAAAAACAATTATGCGTTTTGAACACGAATTATTGATTTCTAATAATACTTATTGGGAAAATTTAGTATTGCATTTTAGTAAATGGGTTTCCAAAATACATGGTTGATCCACTTTAAATTATGGCAACAAGTAAAAGAATAGAGCTACTCAACTGGCTGGACCGTGGGGCGATTCCATACCGTGAGGCGTGGGAGCTTCAGCGGGAGCGCGTCGCGCTTCGGGTGGCGGGCGAGGTGGACGACGCGCTGATCTTGCTGGAGCACGCGCCCGTCGTGAGCTTTGGGCGGGCGAGCGATCCCCGGTTTCGGCTTTTAAGTGAAGCCGAGTACGCCGAGTGGGGAATCGAGTTAGTTCCGAGCGACCGGGGCGGGGACGCCACCTACCACGGGCCGGGGCAGCTCGTGGGCTACCCGATTATTTTTCTGGGCGAGGGAAACCGGGATATCCATGCCTATGTCCGGGCCGTCGAGGAGCTTATCATTCGGGCGGCGGCGGAGCTTGGCGTGGCGGCGGGAAGGGCAGATTTCCATGCGGGGGTCTGGACGCCGGACGGCGGGTATCTGGCGGCCATCGGCGTGAAAGTCAGCCGCTGGGTGACGCATCATGGTTTTGCGCTCAATGTCGATGCGCGGGTTTTTTCGGGCTTTGAAACCATCGTTGCGTGCGGCCAGGAGGGGCGGCGGGTCACGACGCTGAGCGAGCAGGCGGGTCGCATCGTTTCCGTGGAAGAGACAGCCGACGCCGTGGGGCGTCATGCGCTGGACATTCTGGGAAAAATGCTGCATACTCACCTCGAATCGGGGCGAGAAGCCCGGCATGTTGCACAGTAGCCTGCCGGGGACGCCCTCTGGAGGAAAACTCAGGATCATGCGATCTACGTTGCGTCTTTTCACCCTGCTTGGCGTCGCGGCGCTCTCGGTTGGCGCTGCCGTTGCGGCGGACGACGAAATTCAGGTGGGAGTCGGCCTGGAGCTGAACTACACCTACAACTTCAACCGACCCGCGAGCGGCAAGAACACGTTTCTTTTTAACAGCCGGGAAGGGCAGTTCCTGCTCAACCTGGGCGAGGTGCATGTCTCGCGGCCCGCCAGCAGCACCGACAACCGGGTCGGGTTTCGGCTGAGCATCATCGACGGCGAGGTTGCGCGCGTGCTTCTGCGCGACAAGTCGTACAACTCCAGCAACCCCAATGTTCTGGAAGCCTATGGCTCGGCTTATGTCAAAGACAACCTGCTCGTTCAGTTCGGTCAGTTTTTGAGCAACGTCGGCATGGAGACGGCCAAGGTTGGCGACGGCCAGTTCTTCTCGCGCAGCTTTCAGTACCAGTTCCTTCAGCCGATCTTTGGTGCCGGAGTCCGTGCGACCAAGTCCATGGGAGATTCCGAGAGCTGGACCGGCTCGATCACCAACCGGTTTCGTGGCGTCGAGGAGACGACGGGCAACAGGGATCTGTTCTGGGGCCTTCAGTACGCCAAGACGCTGAGCGAGAAAGCCAATGTCAAGGTCAATCTCCTGACGGGCCGGGAGAGCATGGGCGCTGTCAATCGGGAGCTGGGCGTCGCGAACGTCGTGTATGACCGCGCGGTCGGCGAGGACACTCGGGTCGGCACCGATCTGACCTGGCGCTCGGGCAAAGAGGCGAGCAATCGTCGCTACAGCATCTCCGGGCTGGGTGGCTACCTGACGCACAAGCTCTCGGAGACCCGCACGCTCGGTTTGCGCGGCGAGTTTCTGAGCCAGTCCAATGCCACTGCCGGGATACTGCCGATTGGGACCAACTCGATCCGCAAGCCGAGTCTCAGCTCGATCACGGCGAGCCTGGAGCTGAAGAACGGCGCTCTTCCGGGCACCCGGACCCTGATCGAGTGGCGCATCGACAACGCGGGCGACCCGGTGTTTGCGTCCAAGAATGGCACCAAGAAGAACCAGAACACGCTCACCCTGGGCCAGACCTACCGGTTCTAAAAAACTTGGGAGAATTGTTGCCAAACTGTTTCCAAACAGCCAGGCATCGTGTATAATGGCGGCGAAGGCCGGGTCGAAGGAGACTCTCCAGGAGACCCGGCCTTTTTGAATTTTTCAGGGAAAGGAGCAGGCTTTGTCCCAGCTCATTAAAATCGAGGCGGTCATCAGGCCGCAGCGCATCGACGAAGTCAAGGCGGCGCTCGACGAGATCGGCGTCACCGGAATGACCGTCACCGAAGTACGAGGAACGGGTAAGCAAAAAGGTTACACGCAGCACTATCGAGGTGCAGAGTACACCGTCAATCTCATCCAGAAACTCAAGATCGAGATCGTCGCCGACGAGACCGATGTCGAGAAGATCGTCAGTGCAATCGCGACATCCGCCCGAACCGGCGAGATCGGCGATGGCAAGATCTTCACGATCCCCGTGCTCGACGCGATCCGTATCCGGACCGACGAGCGCGGTTCTGAAGCAGTTTAGAAACAATTTCGGGCGAAGAGGAGGCGGCGTAGCCCTCCTCGACGCGTAAAAACGACGACGGTGTCACCGGCTCGGTTGGTTAGGAGTGAGAACGAATGGCTCAACAAAAGCCGCTACGCCGCCTTCTGGTGGTCTGGCTCGCTACGCTCAGTATGATGCTGGCACTCTTTACGCCTGGTTCGCGTGTCCATGCCCAGACGCCACTCTCGGGTGCACCCGCCTGGGACGCCGTCAAGCAGGGCGATCAGGCCGGAATCGCAAACGCCGACTTCATTACGAAGTACGACAGCACGCTCAAAGGCGACGATGGCAAGGTCATTAACGATGTCGCCCCGGAGATCTCTGGCGGCGACACAGCCTGGATGCTGGTCGCGACGGCGCTCGTGCTGCTGATGACTCCCGGTCTGGCCCTGTTCTACGCCGGAATGGCCCGCGCCAAGAACGTCCTCAATGTCCTGATGCAGAGCTTCATCGCCATGTCCATCGTGACGGTGGTCTGGGTCGTGATCGGCTACTCGCTGGCGTTCGCACCGGGCAACTCGGCTGTGGGCGGGACAGACTTTGCGATGCTAAGCAAGGTCGGGCAGACGACCTTCACCTGGAACGGCACCAAGATGGCGATCCCGCATCAGGTGTTCATGTGCTTCCAGATGATGTTCGCCGTCATCACGCCCGCGCTTATCTCCGGGGCCATCGTCGAGCGGATGAAGTTTGGCGTCTACTGCGTCTTCATCGCGCTCTGGAGCCTGATGGTCTACTCCCCGATGGCGCACATGGTCTGGGGGCCGGGCGGCTTTCTCTTCAAAAAAGGCGCACTGGACTTTGCGGGCGGAACCGTCATTCACATGACCAGCGGGTTCTCCGCGCTGGTGCTGGCGATGCTTCTCGGCAAGCGACGGCTCTCGTCGCACGACGACACTCGTCCGCACAACCTTCCCATGACCCTGATCGGCACCGGCATTCTCTGGTTCGGCTGGTTCGGCTTCAACGGCGGCTCGGCAGGAGCGTCGGGTGGGCTGGCCGGGAGCGCGTTCATGGTGACCCACGTTGCGGCGGCGGTCGCCGGGCTGGTCTGGTGCTTCATCGAGTGGGTTTTTGTGAAAAAACCTACGGCTCTGGGCTTTGCGTCGGGTGCCGTGGCCGGGCTGGTCGCAATCACCCCGGCGTCCGGGTTTGTCACGGCAACTTCGGCGATCATCATCGGGGCGGTCGTTCCGTTTCTCTCGTACGGCGCGATCCAGCTCAAAAACAAGCTCCAGAAGTACGACGACACGCTCGATGTCTTCGCGGTCCATGGCATCGGCGGAACCTGGGGAGCGATTGCCACCGGAATCTTCGCCGACAAGGCCGTCAACTCGCTCGTTCCCGACGACCGGGGCGCACTGATGTCCGCGCAGCTCATGAGCATCGGGCTGGCGATTGCCTTTGGCGTCGTCGGCACCCTGGTGATCGGCCTGGCTCTAAAAGTGATCTTCAAAGGGCTGGCCGTCAGCGGCAACGACGAAGAGATCGGCCTGGACCTGACCCAGCACGACGAAGTGGGCTATGTCCAGAACGGCGGCGCGGAGGCCACAGGCTTTGGCGGCGGACTTTCCGGCAGCCAGGGCGCACCAGCCCTCTCTCCGGAAACGGCACGATAGCGCCAAATATACTGTAAAATGACGGGGCCGGGCAGAAACTCCCGGCCCCTGGTTTTGAGATACGAAAGGCAACCTGAGAAACATGCGTCTTCGCAACCTGTTCACACTGATTCCCCTCACGCTTCTAGCGCTCCCCGCGCTGGCCGACGAGCCAGCGATCAAGGTCGGAGCGACCCTGGAGCTGAACTACACCTACAACAACAACGCACCGGGCCGTGACAACAGCGCCGTCGGCTATACGGGCGCACCGGGCAACCGCAACGGCTACTACTTCAACCGCAAGGACAGCCAGTTCGCCGTCAACTTCGCCGAGCTAAGCCTCACCAAAGAGGCGACGATGAAGAGCCGGACGGGCTTTGCGCTTCGCATTCTCGACGGCGAGGCGGCGAAATTGCTTGCGTCCAACACCGAGCCAGGCTCCACCCAGAGCGCGGCTCGCACCCGCGCCGAGGGTAACATCGTGTCGCAGAGCGCGGTGAATTTTTACGAGGCGTCCGTTCGCAGCCTGCTCTCCGAGAAGCTGACGCTCGATGCGGGCATCTTCCCGACCTGGGTGGGCTACGAAACCATTCCGACCGGGACGAGCAACTTCTTCTCGAAGAGTTTCCACTTCGGGCAGTACCAGCCCTTCTATCACGGCGGTGTCAAGGCGACCTACGTCAACGACGCCCAGACGAGTGTCACCGGCGCGATTGTGAACAACTTCAACGGCACCGACCGCTCGACGCGTGGACGTGACCTGGGACTGGGCTTCCAGATCGCCCGGACCGTCGGTAGCAGCACGAAGCTCTATGTCAACGGCCTGTCGGCCCGCGATGTCGCTCTGGGCGGGACGAAGCACGGCATCTTCAACGTCGTCGTGACGGATCAGGTGAACGAGAAGACGGCCCTTGCGCTGGATGCCTCGTATGCCACCAGCGGACCCTCGGGGACGCGCACGAAGAGCCTGGCCTACACGGGCTATCTGTCCCAGACTCTGGGCAGCGGCAATGTGGTGGGGCTGCGCGGCGAGCTTCTCACCGAGAACCGGGCGGGCGGCAACCTGCTGGCGTTCGGCGGCGGCAAGAAGCCCTCGCTCAGCTCGATTACGGCAAGCTACGAGCTGAAGAACGAGGATCTCAAGGGGATGCGAACGCTGCTGGAAGTACGCTTCGACAACGCCAATACGGCGATCTTCCCGACCAGGACCGGTGCCAAGAAGAGTCAGGCGACGGTCTCGCTGGCGCAGATCTACAGCTTCTAAGCGCTAAAAAAATCCCTCCCCAGAGCGAGTTGCTCAGGGGAGGGATTTTTTTATTTGCCCACACGAACGTGGGCGTCAGGGCGAGCAAGCTCGATGAAGTCGCTCCGCGCCAGATCCCATTAGTTCTGTGGCGGAGCGACTTCATAGCCAAAGGCTCCCAGACGCCCACGTTCGTGTGGGCGGCTACATGTACTGGCGAAGCGAGAGAACGACTCGCCCGACGATGGAAGCGTCTTTCGTGATGATCGGGCGCAGGTGCGGGTTCTCCGGCTGGAGCCGGATGCCGCGCTCGCCTGCCGGATAAAACGTCTTCACCGTCGCTTCGTCGCCCAGAAGCGCCACGACGATATCTCCCGCGACGGCAGTCTCTTGCTTCTTGACGACCACCAGATCGTTGTCGAAGATGCCCGCGTTGATCATCGAGTCGCCCCGGACCCGTAGCATGAAGACCTCGGAGTCGCGGGGAACCAGGGACTCGGGAAGGGGATAGCTCTCCTCGATGTTCTCCAGCGCCAGGATCGGGGCACCGGCGGCGACCCGCCCGACCAGCGGGACGGTGACGGTTCGGCGGCGGGCAATCGGTGCGCCGTCTTGAAGAAGCTCGATGGAGCGGTATTTATAGGGGTCGCGCTTGATGAATCCTTTGGCCTCAAGCTGGTTGAGATGCTTCTGCACCGAGCACGAGCTACGCAGTCCGGTGATCTTCCCAATCTCACGGACGGTCGGAGCCTGGCCGTCGCGCATCAGGGCCTGACGAATGACCTCAAGAATCTCTTGCTGTTTCTGGGAAAGCACGCTGGTTTCCTCCTCTGGCAAATCGTTGTTTGGAGTATACGCCATGTTTGCCCATACTGCAAACGCTTATTTGCTCAAGCATTGAGAATGGTCCAGAGCAGCGTCACGAGCAGTCCGATGGTGATCGCCACCTGAAGAATGCAACCGTAGGCGCAGCTCAGCATGCCGCCCTTGAGAATCAGCCACGCCGGATGATCCTGGTAGAAGCGCCGTGCCGCCACGAAGTTATAGACCAGCATCCCAACAATCGGAAAAACGCTCGCCCAGCCCGGAGGGGCCAGAGTAACGGTGATCCCAAGAGAGAGCGCCAGCAGCACAATTCCGACAATATGAGTGTGTAGTGCAAAGACCAGATGCTCGATATAAAGTCGTCGGAAGAAGAATAATTTAATCACCATTGCCCAGATAGGAACGCAAAAAATCAATATATTGGGCAGTGCACTGCTTGCCAGTGACTTGAGACCTTCCCAGGGGTTATTTTTAATTTTGATAAATCGTTCGATCACAAATCTCCGTTTTAAATTATCTGTTTGATATTCGTTTGATTCTCGATAATCCAAAATTGTCTTTGGTATCTTAGAAAATTCGATGGCCTCACCGAGAAAATCCATTTTTTTAGATAATAATTTCGGTAATATCTGTCCTGTGACTGCTACGAGTTCATCGTCGCTGGTTTTTGGTTTATTAGTTGCCCTGGCCGGGGTTTCATCCAAGCCTGAATTACCGGGCTTTTTTTCTTTTGCTTTTTTGGCATCCTCAGCCACGCGCTGGGCAACCTGGTTCGAGGCGCGCTGGAGTCTGTCCGAGTCAATAAGATTCAGCCGCAGAAAAAACAAAACAAAGAGTGCGGTCGTCCAGAAATACAGTTTGAACGGCGAGACATACGAAATTCGCTTGCCCGCGACGTACTCAGCGGAGAGAAAGCCAGGCCGGGAGAGTAGGTACCAGAGCGTTTTTAAAACCTTGCCATCGACCTGGAGAAACTCCTGCCACAGATCGCCCAGCACCGAACCGAAGCCGGGCGTCGGCGGCTCGTTCTCCTGGCCGCACGCCCCGCAGAACGTTGTTTCGACCGCCGTGCCACAGTTGAGACAGGTGTCGGAGAGCGGCGGGGGAGCAGGACGGGATCGCACGGACGAATTGTACCGTAGGATTAGAGCGTTTTTAAATACGCGACGAGATCGGAAAGCTCGGTGGGGGAACAGTCGGGCTTTCCGGTGAGCTTACTTGGCCGATGATAGGTTTTCAGAACGTCTTCGAGGGTCTCCGCGCGGCCATCGTGCAGATACGGAGCGCGGGCGTAGCAATTTTTCAGTGTCGGCGGGTTGAAGCCTTTGTACTCGTCGTCCATTTCTTCCAGGCCAATAATATTCACCATTGAACCGGTAAAATTCTGGCCGGAGTGACACGAATCACATGATTTTGCACGGAAAATTTGCGCACCGCGCATCGTTTGAGCGGTTTTTGGAAACGGAGACGAACGAAAGCTCAATGACTTGAGATACGCTTCGACGGCGAGCATGTCATGCTCGGACGGCTCGGGGCCTTGCATGGAGTTGACGAACGAGTCGTGCACCGCCAGGCGGAGGCTTTTCTGCCAGCCATGCCAGGTGTAGGGCGCGGTCAGGGCGACTCCGCGCAGGCTCGGGGTTTTCTTGGGCTTGCCGTAGCCGCCGTCGTTGAGCGTGTCGAAGCTCCCGCCGCCGGTGTGCCCTTCCACATGGCACGAGGCGCACGAGTACCAGCCCCCGAACGACTTCGTGGCGTCGTGAAAGAGAACCTCGCCCTCGCGCACGAGGCTCGGCGCTACGCTCTCTCCCAGCGCCACAGTTCGTACAAGTTTCCCACTCGCGACGTCCACCGTTTGAACGGTGTCGGAGAAATAATTCGCCACAACGACGCTCTTGCCGTCGGGGGAGAAGCGAGCCGACCGAGGTGCGCCGCCGAGCGGGACTCGCTTCATGGCCCGGCGCGTCGGGGTTTCGCTGTGGTCGCCGGGGCCGCCGTACGCGACAAACGGGAGCATTTCGGGCTGAGCGAGCAGCAGAAGCTCATGCGTCCCCGCTGCGGTCAGGGCGAGAGTCTTGCCGTCGGGGGAGAGCGCAAGGCCGTCGAGATCGGCGGTGGCGTCACCCGCCGTGTCGAGCGTGATGGCTTCTCGCGGGCCGTCCTCCGTCAGCGGGACGCGCCCGAGCCGGTTGCCGACGACCCAGCCCCGGTCGATGTTCTGGACCGTCGCGCTCGCCAGCCGCTCAGCGATGAACGGGACATAGGCCCACTTGCCGTCGGGCGAGATCGCGAGGTGCCGGACGTTGCGCCCCGAGAGGGTAACCGTGTAGCGGGCCTTTCCGGTCGGCGTATCGATCACCGACGCGCTCCGTCCACGTGTGTTGCCGACCACGAGCGTTTTTCCGTCGGCGGAAAGCGCGACCTGCCACGGCTCTTTCTCGACCGAGATTTTTCGGATAACTTTCCGGGTTTCGAGATCGACCTGCGCCACGGAGTCTGCGCCGCCCAGCGCCACATAAGCAGTCTTGCCACCCTCCGAGAGCGCGATCCCGCGTGGCTCGTCGCCCACGAGAATTTTGATCACCGCACCGACACCGTCGAGCGGTACCACGGCTAGCGCATCGTCGGCCAGGAGGCTGACCACGGCGCTCTTGCCGTCGGGCGTAAGCGCAACCCCAAATGGCTCGCCGCCCACAGAGATCTCCCGAAGCACCTTGCCCGCGTCCAGATCGACCACGGAGAGTGTTCCGCCCGTCCGGTTCGCGGTCACGGCGAGGCGTCCGTCGCGCGAGAGCGCCAGCTCGACCGGAGAGCGAGGTTCCCCTAACCCCAATAATGGGGGACCAGAATCGGAAGTTTTCTTGTTTGGCTCCCCGGGTACCCAGCCGCTGGGTGATTGGGGGCTGGGGGAAACGCTGGCGGCTCCGAGCAGGGTGAGTAGAGGAAGGGCGGCAAAGAGAAGCTTCACGGGGCTAAATCTTTCGGCGCAGGGAGCAGCCGTATGCGGTGGTCTGCTTGAACGGGAGCGGCTTTCCGGCGAGTAGCGCCTCCAGCACGGGGCGCAGATAGGGGACAGGCTGTGGGTCTCGGTTGTTGTCGAAGCCACCTTTGTACCGCAAGACGCCGTTTTTATCCAAAACAAAAAACGTCGGGGTGCACGGCGCGTCGATTTTTTGGACCAATTCGTGGGTGACCTTGTCGTCGAGCATCGGCAAGTCTAAACCACGAACTCTGGCTTTGTTGATTAGATCGTCGTCGATCTCGTGGAGCGTCGCGTGGATCACAAGGAACTCGACGCCCCGGCCTCTGTAGTCGGCGACGGCTTTCTCGATGCGCTGATCGTGTTTCCAGGTGTTGGCGCAAAACGCCGCCATAAAGACGCCGACCAGGACTTTTCCCCGGTAGTCGGAGAGCTTGATGGTCTTGCCGGTGCGAATGTCCCGGAGCGCGGCGTCGGGCACGACGGCGTCCATCGCGGTGGCCGGAAAGCGCTTCAGGCCGCCCTGCGCGAGCGCGGGCAGCGCCGAGAGCACCAGTGCAAGAGCAATCAGAGCGGTCTTCATAGAAATGATTGTAGCACGCGGCCCGGCAAAAGATTTGCCGGGCCGAATGTCCTTGAGGAGGGAGGTTAGCGACCCGAACCGGATCGCGGGGACAGCCCTCAGCCAAAGGCCCGTGTCGATTTTTTCGGCACGGGTTTGTTTGCCAGGATCGCATCGAGCGCCGGGCGAAGGTAGGACTCCGACTCGCCACTGGGGCGATTGTCGAAGGCACCGAAGTAGCGGTAGTTGCCCACCTTGTCGATCACGAAGAAGGTCGGGGAGCAGTTTGCGCCGACGTGCTGCATGAGCTGCTGGGTCGGCTTGTCATCGAGGATAGGAATCGGCAGGTTGCGCGAGTCCATCTGACCCTTGATCTCCGCGTCGGTCTCGTACGGGCTGGAGTGCACCGCGATGACCTCGACGCCCTTTTTCTTGTAGTCGCCGATGAGCTTGCCGATCTTGGCCTCGTAGCGCCAGGTGGTGCCACAGTTGTTCTGCATGAAGATCCCAACCACGACCTTGCCCTTGTAGTCGCTTTTGAGCGAGACCATCTTGCCGGTGCGGATGTCCCGCTCCTTGATATCGCCAAACGGCTTGTCGAGACGAGCGCCGGGCGCTTTCGCCTGCGTCAGCGACGCCACACCGAGTGCGCCGAGAATGAGTGCGCCGCCCAGAGCGACGGCATAGTTACGTTTCACGTCAGTTCCCTCCTAAGGAAAATGATGGCGTTCTGCCAGAAATATCATACAACAGAATCGGCCCGATAGTTCCCTTGCCCCGGTCCTGGGGCTATTCGAAATTTCGCCGAAGGCGACGGCGGAGCTTGCGACGCCCCATAGCCGGACGATTTTCGTCCTGGGGCCAGTGCAGATTACAACAAAAGACGGGCGAGAGCCGCCAGCGCCGCCGTCTCGGTGCGCAGAATTCTCGGGCCGAGCGAAATCTCCTCGCCGCCGATCTGGCCGATCTCGCCCGAAGTGAGGCCACTCTCGGGACCGAAAAACAGGTCGAGCGGGCCTTCGGGGGCATCTGCCAGGGTTTTTGCGCTGCCCGGCTGGAGGGTCAGCCGAGTTTCGGTAGAGCGTTCGATGGCTTCCGGCAAGCTCGCGGCCCAGAAAACCGACGGGACGATCCCGCGCCCGGACTGCTCGGCGGCGTTGCGGGCGATGTCTTCCCAGCGTGCGACCTTGCGGGCCGCCCGGTCTCCCGAGTCGAGCGCGGTGGACTTCTCCGAGGCGAAAAACACCACGGAGTGAACGCCCAGCTCGACCCCGTGCTGGAGTATCTGCTCCGCTTTCTCCCCGATCTTCGGGAGCGCCTGAAACACGGTGAGCCTGCGCTCCGGTTCGGTCAGCACGGGCGTCCACGGTGCAGCGAGTTTCGCGCTCACGCCGCTTTTCTCGATCCTGGTAATTTTTGCCAGCGCAGAATTTCCCGCGCCGTCGTGGAGCATCAGTCCGTCGCCCTTGCGCATGCGAAGCACGGCGCGGACATGGTGGGCTTTGTCGGAAGAGAGGGCGATCTCATCGGAGCCGGTGCGGGTCACAAAGAGGCAAAGGGGCATTAATTTTCGCTTTCACATGTCCCCCGAGTGTCGCGTCGGTCGCAGGCGACCGAAGCTCCCTCGCCCCCGTTGATCCCTCGCAAGCTCGGACGGGGGAGCTTTCTAAACTCCCCCCGCAGCGAGGCACGAGCGGAAAAGCGGGGGCGAAAGCTTCACGAGCTTGCGAGGGACGCGCTTCGGGGGACATCAGGATCGGGGTGCTAATTTCATGAGTAAAACTTCGGTGAGGAGCTGCTGATTGGCGTTCCGGGCGACGTGCCTTCGGAACTGAAAGAGGGCTTGCAGGTTCTCGGCAAGCTGCTCGGGTTTGTATCTCTTGGCGGCGCGAAGAACCTGGTCGCGGCGGTCCTGATGGACGAGCGGGGCGCTCTCGCCGTGTAGCGCGGCGCAGAGCAGGTCGCCGTGCCAGGCCGCGAGGACATCGAGGGCGCGGCCCAGGTCGCCCCGTGCGCTCTTGTCGGGGCCGGTTTCTTCTTCCTCGCCTTTCTTGGGTTTCGGGGGGGAGGCCAGCTTTCTCAGGTCTTCCGCGAGGCGCAGGCCACCGATGGCCGGAACTTCGCTCAGGCGGTACGCGAGGTCCAGCAGGGCGTTGCGCTGCGTCCGAAGCTCGGGCGAGTCCGCGAGGCGCAACGCTCTTCCGAGTGCACCCTCGGCGTACGCGGCCAGAAGATTGGCTTCGCCCTCGGGCAGATTTTTCTGCGTTATCAGCACTCCCGCGATCTCGCTGGCGGGAATCGCGGAGAACCGAATCACCTGGCAGCGCGAGAGAATGGTCTCCAGAACCGAGGCGGGCGACGGCGCACACAGAATAAACTGGACATAGGGCGGCGGCTCTTCGAGCGCCTTGAGCAGTGAGTTGGCGGACTCTTCGTTGAGGGTCTCGGCCCGCTCGATGAGATACGCCCGGCGCGGTGCGGCGATGGGGGCGAAGCGCAGGGTTTCAAGGGCGCCCGGCGGGTGGCCGGGGCGGCTCCAGAGCTGCCAGATGCGGGTCAGCTCGCCGTCGGGCGCGATTCGAAGCAGGTCCGGGTGCTGGCCGTCGTCGATCCGGCGCACGGTGAGCGGGTCGCTTCCGAGAAGTATTTTTAAGAACGCGAGCGCCGTTGCGGTCTTGCCGACGCCCTCCGGCCCGACAAAAAGCAAGCTCTGGGGCACGGCGCTTTTTTCGAGAGCGCGGCGCAGCGCGGCCACGGCTGGCTCCTGCCCGACAATGGCATCGAGCGGGTCAGCTACCATGACGCTTCCTCCAGCGACGGACCTGCTTCACCAGCGCAAGCTGCTCGGAGAACGCGATCTCGTCCTGCCAGCGCAGCTCTCCGCCCTCGACGATGAAAAACCGACCCAGCTCGCGCTCGTCGTCGAGGAGGCGTAGCAGGTTCTGGCACCAGTGGTACTTGGGATCGATCAAAAGCGTTCGTTCTTCCAGGGATTTCTCGGCTGTCTCGGGGTTTGACTGACACTCCAGCCAGCCAATCAGCCGAAGCGCCGCGTACCGAAGCTCCATCCGGCCCACCTCGCGGCAGATTTTATAGAGGCGTGGCGGCACACTGCCTTCGTCCAGGAAGACCAGCAGGTCTTGGAGAATGGGGTTGGCCGGTCGGCTCCAGGGAAACCGCACGGCCTGATTATAGCACCAAACTCAGAACCACTTGATTTTCTTGAAGAAGACGACGAGCACCACGGAGACAAGTACCATCGCGCCGAGAGCCTCGTAGTATCCGCTCGGGCGCTTCAGCTCGGGCATGTTGGCAAAATTCATCCCGTAGATGCTGGAGATCAGCGTGACGCTCATCAAAACGGTCGAGACGCCGGTCATGGTTTTCATGACCTGATTGAGCCGGTTGCTGGACTGCGCCATGGCCGCATCGAGCACGGAGCCGAGCAGGTCGCGGTGCAGATCGATCTGCTCGACCAGTCTCAGCGTATGGTCAAAAACGTCCTGAAAGAAAATACGAAGCTCGGGGGCGACGAGCGCGGGTTGGTCGATCCGAAGCAGGTGATTGAGGACGTCCCGAAGCGGCGCGACGGCCTGGCGCAGGAGCAAGAGTTTCTTCTTGAGCAATAAAGCGTCGCTCAGCTCGAAGTCTTTTGCGCCGCGTGCATAAACCTGAAGCTCAATAGCGTCGATCTGTTCGTCGAGGTCGTCCATGACGGGAAAGTAGGCGTCTACAATGGCATCCAGCGTGAGATAGAGCAGATACCCCGGCACATGGCGCTGCTCGGACTGGCTTTTCTGTCGCCGCGCCCGGACCTCATCGAGAGGTGGCCCGCCCGGCTCGTCGATAGTAAGAAGGTAGCCCGGCCCCACAAACAGGTCGATCTCGCGGGTGTCGTCGGTGTTGGTCGGCGCGTGGACCGAGAGAAAGAGATACGTGTCGTAGTCGTCCAGCTTGGAGCGCTGGCTCTGGCGCTGGGCGTCTTCGAGCGCGAGCGGATGAAAAGGAAAGCTACGGGCGACGAACTCCCAGTCAGCGGGGGTCGGCGCGGTGACATCGACGCACAAAAACGTGCCGTTCAGCTCGGCGGCCCGTGCAAGAAGGACGCTCAGCTCGCCCTGCGGGACGTTGCACCGGGCGGTTGTTCCTTCGCACACATCGATCTGGACCATCTCGAGCATTGTATCCGAACTCGCCCCAGCCGTAGCAGGAGGTAGGCGGGGGCAGGTTCGGCGTACAGCCTGTCGCTACAGCGTCTTGCGGCGGCGCAGAAGACTTCCCAGCGGGAGCGCGGCGAGGCCAATCAGCGCGAGCGAGCCTGGCTCCGGTGCCGCCGCGATCTGGAGCGCACTGAAGCGCTGCGCCGCGCCAGCGAAGACGATCTGGCCCGAGGCGTTCGATGTCACAACCGCCGTGGTGTAGTTCGTTCCGAGCGTCAGGGTGTTGGTCGCGCCCGCCGCCACGAGCGGGATGTTGAACGCCGCGCCGTTGAGCGTCGAGGCGGTCGCGGAGGCTCCGTTGCCGTAGAGATACACCCGGTACGGTCGGTTGGCGGCCAGCCCGGTGAGCGTCAGCGCGGACCATGGCGCGGAGCCGTTGGGCAAGTTGCCGAACGTCCCGGAGAAACCGCCGGTGGTGGAAGCTCCCGTGGTGGTCAGGTTGAACGCGACGCCCGTGTTGGCGTTGAGGTTGTCCTTGAGGTTCGCGACGGACGCGGTGGTGCCGTTCCAGACATCGCCTGCCGAACCGACGACGCCCGCACCGGGGCCGAAGATGCTACCCGCAGAGTTGATGTCGATATTGATCAAGCCAGAGGCAAACCACTGGGCGTGGGCGCGGGTGGGAGTCAGGACGAGCGCGAGTCCGGCGAGGAGCGATAGCCCCGCGACGCTGCCTGCTCGTGTCAAAAGTCGATGTCGTGTGGTCATTAACTGGATTCTTTCTATCGGTGGTCGAGGTTCGAAAACTATGATCGGTAAGTATTTACTAAATCCTCAGGTACTCGTGCCAGTCTGCTATACTCCCCCTGTGGACGAAACACTGGCGCGGGAGTTGGTTGAGCGCTTCGAGGCGGGCGAGCGATTTGCGCTCGGTTTGCTTACCGGGGTGCAAGGAAGCGCCCCGCAGAAGCCGGGTGCGCGGCTGCTCATCTTCCCCGATGGCACGACGCGCGGAACGGTCGGGGGCGGGTGCCTCGAAATGGAGACGCGTCGCCGGGCGCTGCTTGCGCTGACCTCCAACCTCCCCGATACATTTACGCTGCGCCTGGACGACGACTTCGGGTGGGACGATGGCCTGATCTGCGGCGGCTACGCGAGCCTGACGCTCTGCGCCGACCCGAGCGTCTTCGCTCCGGCGTACCAAGAAGCCCTGGCGGCGCTGGACCGAGGCGAGCGCACGACGCTGGCAACCGATCTCACCACGGGCGCGGCGCGAGTGTCCCCCGAAGCGCGAGCCTCGTCCCTCGGCGTGCTTTCGCCCACACCCAGCCGCTGGGTACCCGGCACGGGGGAAGGGGGGACATGCTTTGTCGAGACGCTGAAGCCTGCGCCCCGGCTCTACGTTCTGGGCTGCGGGCACGTGGGAGCGGCGCTGGTGCCGCTCGCGGCGGGCATCGGCTTCACGGTGACGGCGATAGACGACCGGATCGAGTATGCCAGCCCCGCGAAGCTCCCGAGCGCCCACACGGTTCTCTGCGACGACCTGGTTGCCATGGCCCGAACGCTCCCGACGAACGAGGACACGTACTGGGTGATCGTGACGCGCGGGCATCGCAACGATGGCCGGGTGCTGTCGGAAGTCCTGAAGCGACCCTCGGGTTATGTCGGGATGATCGGGTCACGGCGCAAGGTGCGGCTGGTGAAAGAGGGCCTGCGCACCGAAAGCATCTGCGACGAAGCGACGCTCGATAAGCTGCACGCGCCCATCGGTCTGGACATCGGGGGCGTCACGCCGCAGGAGATCGCGCTGTCTATCGCCGCCCAGCTCGTCCAGGTTCGGCGGAACCCATCCCCCTGACCCCCTTACCCTTGCCTTTTTCCCGCTTCGCGGGGGCAAGGGAAGGGGGAAACCTCATCTGGCTCCCCTTCCTTTGCGCCGCCACCCGCAGCGGGTACCCGGTCGGAAATACGCAAGGGAAGGGGCTGGGGGATGGGTCTACCCTGCGCCAACCGACGGCAGCGGCTTCTCGGGTGGCTTGACGCCGTTCTCAGCCTTTGTCTTGCGCTGCCCGGTACGCTGCGTGGGGTTCATCCCGATCTTCGCCAGCTCCGGGGTTTCGTCGATGTCGTCGCTGCATGCGATGTAGTAGTGCCGGAGACGGGTCACGGCGCGGTGAAGCTCTTTCAGCGCCCGATCCCGTGCCTGCGTCGCCGCCGAGCGGTTCCCGATCCGAGAGCCGGGTTCTGCCTCCGCAAGAATCGACAGCTCCAGCTCGATCTGGGCGAGCAAATCCTGTGGGTAGCGTGCGTCCGGCGGCTGGACGGAAGGTGTCATGGAGAGCGCAAGCCTTGCCAGCTCGAAAACTCGGTCTTTCGGCTCCAGGTTGCCCACCTTCAGCCCGGACCAGCCATAGGCAAGCAGCGCCGACTGCTTCTCACTCTCGGAAACCCGGAAGTCCGGCAGCGCATCGAGGAACTTGAACCCGTCCCGGAGGCGTTGCCGCAGCCGTGGCAACGACTCCTTCACCCGCCCGGAGTGTCCCGAGCGCTGCCCGGACGCCGCCTGCAGGTTCTGGGAGACGGTCCGGTAGCTCAGGAGCCTGTCCTCCAGCAGAGACCGAAAGACCACGGGCAGCTTGAACGGGTCCGCTGGCAGCCGCCCGTCGTCCGTCGCTAAGATCAGCTCTGCCGTCTGTGCAATCTGATTCGCCGATAAATGTCCCATCACTTACTCCTCTCTTTTCTTTTTCATCGTCCACTGTTTAGACACAGGCGTGTCTGAACTGGTTGCAAATTATTTTTGTTTCCCGGAACCAGGACGAAAATCGTCCGGCAAACACCCAGCGGCTGGATACCCGCGTCGTGCCTCCGCCGTCTCGCTTCGCTCGAAATATCCTACCCCTCTCGAACGAAGTGAGACGGTGCGAAGCGCCCCATAGCCCGGGTAAGCAGAAGCTGATTGGTCGGGTTACACCGAACCCACCCCGAACCCACCCCCTCGCAACACCCAGCGGCTGGGTAAGCAAATATTTGTAACTTGGGTTACACCGAACCCACCCGAGTGCTTCGAACCCACCCGAGTGCTTCGTTCGTTCCTCACTGCGCCTCGCCCTCCCTTCGCCGCGAAGGGAGGGTGGACACGAGGTTTACGAGTGGCCGGGTGGGTTCGAGTGGCC